>JAEXZY010000039.1 GCA_023404955.1 Actinomycetes bacterium | reverse complement strand
TGCGCGCCCAGATGCTGTTCGTGCGCAGCCGCTCCGGTGCCAACGGGGCGCCGTCGGTCGCCGACACCGCGCCGCCGCTGCTGGCCGCCGCCGACGCACTGCAGGGGCTGGACGATCACGCATCCCGGGAGAGCTACGTGGAGGCGATCGCGGCGCTGATGTACGCGGGCCGAGCCGCGCCGCCGGGCAGGCTGGCGGAGGCGGCGGAGGCGGCGCTGGCAGCCCTACGCATCGTCGATGACACCCTGCGCCCCGTCGACGTCTTGCTGCAGGGCACCGCCGAGCGCATTATCGGCGGACCAGGCGCCGGCACCGCCGCGCTGGGTGAGGCGCTGGCCGCGATGCGCGAGCAGGCAGATACCGACGAGTCGGCCGTCGGCCGTTGGCTGCAGGTGCCGGCGTTTCCGATCCTGCAGGAATCGGCGGCTCATGAACTGTGGGACCAGGGCGCGGTTGTCCACCTGTCGAGCGTCGCCGTCAGCTTCGCCCGCCGCGGCGGGGCGCTGGCCGGGCTGCCCCGCGCCCTCGCGTACCGCGCCGGCGCACACCAGCTGAACGGTGAGTTCGACACCGCTGCACAGCTTCTCGACGAGGCCGCAGCCATTGCGTCGGCGACCGCGGCCCAGTCGCCGGTGCGCTACCACGAGGTGCTGTTGGCGGCGTGGCGTGCAGATGCGGCCTACGCCGAGCAGATGATCGGCGCCCTCACCGCCGACGCCGTGTCGCGCGGGGAGGGCCGGCTGCAGAGCCTGCTGAGCTACGCCGCCGCCGTGCTGTACAACGGCCAGGGCCGTTACGCGGAGGCTTTGGCGGCCGCCAGGGACTGCTGCTCGACCGAGAACCTGGGATTCCACGGGGTGTGCCTGTACGAGCTGATCGAGGCAGCGACCCGCACAGGCGCAGGCGACGCGGCGCGCGACGCAGTGGAACGACTGCAGGCCGGTGCCGGTGCGACCGATTGGGGCCGCGGCGTGGTGGCGGCGGCACAGGCGATGGTGGCCGGCGACGCCGCGGCGGCGAATCTCTTCGGTCAGGCCGTCGAATGCCTGGGCCGCAGTGAAGCCGCGGTGCACCTGGCTCGGACCCGCCTGCAGTTCGGCGAGTGGCTGCGCCGGAACAACCGCCGGACCGACGCGCGTCGAGAGTTGACCGCGGCGCACGAGATGTTCACGGGGATGGGTGCACAGGGTTTCGCCGAGCGGGCACGTCGAGAGCTGGTCGCCACCGGCGAGAAGGTGCGTGCCTCGAAGACGGGAAGCTCGGTAAGCGCGCTGACCGCGCAGGAAGCCCAGATCGCCGGGCTGGTCGCCGAGGGGATGACCAACGCCGAGATCGGCGCCGCGCTGTTCATCAGCGCCCACACCGTCGAATGGCATCTGCGCAAGGTGTTCGCCAAGCTCAACATCACCTCGCGACGGCAGCTGCGCACCATGTCGATACCCCGCTGACGACCCGCACCGTCCGGCGCGGCCGGACCCCACCTCTAGACTGGTTCGTCGATCACCACCGTTTTCGAAGGAGTACTTCGTGCTGCGTACCCGCACCGCCGGATCGTTGCGTGCCGCCGACGCCGGGCAGACGGTCACGCTGGCCGGCTGGGTGGCGCGCCGCCGTGACCACGGTGGCGTCATCTTCATCGACCTGCGTGACGCCTCCGGGGTGTCGCAGGTGGTGTTCCGCGACGGTGACGTGCTGGCTCAGGCACACCGGTTGCGCGCAGAGTTCTGCGTCGCCGTCACCGGCGTCGTCGAGATCCGTCCCGAGGGCAACGCCAACGCCGAGATCGCCACCGGCGAGGTCGAGGTCAACACGACGTCGCTGACGGTGCTGGGGGAGAGCGCCCCGCTGCCGTTCCAGCTCGACGAGACCGCCGGCGAGGAAGCGCGCCTCAAGTACCGTTATCTGGATTTGCGCCGTGAAGGCCCCGGGCATGCAATCCGGTTGCGCTCCAAGGTGAACGCGGCCGCGCGCGCGGTGTTGGGCGATCACGACTTCGTCGAGATCGAGACCCCGACGCTGACCCGCTCGACGCCGGAGGGGGCCCGCGATTTCTTGGTGCCCGCCCGCCTGCAGCCCGGCTCCTTCTACGCGCTGCCGCAAAGCCCCCAGCTGTTCAAGCAGTTGCTGATGGTCGCGGGCATGGAGCGGTACTACCAGATCGCGCGCTGCTACCGCGACGAGGATTTTCGCGCCGACCGCCAACCCGAGTTCACCCAGCTCGACATGGAGATGAGCTTCGTCGACGCCGACGACGTGATGGCGGTGTCCGAAGAGGTGCTGCGCGCGTTGTGGGCGCTGATCGGCTACGACCTACCGACTCCGCTTCCGCGCATCAGCTACGCCGAGGCGATGCGTCGCTTCGGTAGCGACAAACCCGACCTGCGATTCGGGGTGGAACTGGTGGAGTGCACCGAGTACTTCGCCGACACCCCGTTCCGGGTGTTCCAGGCGCCCTACGTCGGTGCGGTGGTGATGCCCGGCGGAGCCTCGCAGCCGCGGCGCACGCTGGACGGCTGGCAGGAGTTCGCGAAGCAGCGTGGGCACAAGGGGCTGGCCTACGTGCTCATCGGTGAGGACGGCGAGCTGGCCGGTCCGGTGGCCAAGAACCTGTCCGACGGCGAACGCGCCGGGCTGGCCGCCCACGTCGGCGCCCAGCCCGGTGACTGCGTGTTCTTCGCGGCGGGGACACCGAAGGCGGCGCGTGCGCTGCTAGGGGCGACGCGCATCGAGATCGCGAAGCGTCTCGACCTGATCGATCCGGCCGCGTGGGCGTTCACCTGGGTGGTGGACTGGCCGCTGTTCGAGCCGGCCGACGAGGCCACCGCCTCCGGCGACGTCGCCGTCGGGTCGGGCGCGTGGACTGCGGTGCATCATGCTTTCACAGCGCCGCAGCCCGAATCCGAGGCGACGTTCGACACCGACCCGGGTTCTGCGCTCGCCAATGCCTACGACATCGTCTGCAACGGCAACGAGATCGGCGGCGGGTCGATCCGTATCCACCGCCGCGACATCCAGGAGCGGGTGTTCGCGATGATGGGCATCGATCACGACGAGGCTCAGGACAAGTTCGGATTCCTGTTGGACGCGTTCACTTTTGGTGCGCCGCCGCACGGTGGCATCGCGTTCGGCTGGGACCGGATCGTCGCGCTGCTCGCCGGCGTGGACTCGATCCGCGAGGTCATCGCGTTCCCGAAGTCGGGTGGCGGGGTGGACCCGCTCACCGATGCGCCGGCGCCGATCACCGCGCAGCAGCGCAAGGAGTCCGGCATCGACGCCAAACCGGAGTCGAAGTAAAGGTCACTCGAGGCCGGCGCGCTCGGCGAGTCCCCTGAACTGCTGAGTCACGGCGCCCAAGTTGGGCGTCGGGGTCGTCGGTCCCGCGGCTTCCATTGCCGGCGGTCTGGCGACCCTCTCGCCTCGGGCGATGACAGCGGCCTGCTTGAATCGGCTGGCCGGCACCTCCAGGCTTTGGTCTTCGTTTCTGATCCGGGGAGCGTGTGGGTCCGACATGGCCCGGCGGCCGAGTCCGTACACTTGACCTCCCGTTTCGTCATCCGCCGGATAGCCCCGACGGACGGGCGGCCATGGTGATGCGGACGACTTGGAAGTCCTGCTCCCGCCGGCATCGGGGGGCGGCTCGGGTTCTCCCCGTCGCGGCGGAGTGTCGGCATGGGCAGAGCCGTCCTCGGTGGTCGAGGACCCGCGCCGCCCCGGTTCCCGGCTGACAGTGCCCACTGACTGCTCCAAATAGTTGCGCCAGGCTTGGATGTAGCCGAACAGCTGATGCGTGGGATCGGCGGGGGGCGCTCCCGGTGGTGCCGGCGGGAATCCGAGCGGCATTGCCGGGTTCGGCGCAGGGTTGAGCCCAAGATTGGGCCCGAGGTTCGGCACCGTGGCTGCCAGCGCTGCCAGCGCTTCGAGCACTTGGCGCCAGGCCTGTAAGTGGGCCTGAAGCTGATGGTTGTAGTCGGCCGGCACAGTCATGGTTGACCTCCAAAAGGTGCGATCAGTGTGTCCAGTGGGTGTGGCAGCGATTGCTGAAAGTATTGCGAGTCGAGGATGCGCAACGGCCGGGTATCGGCAGGTTCGCGGTTCTCGATGTCGAAGATGTAGCAGTAGTCGCCGGCCGGGGTCGGCATACGAACCGGACTGGAAAAGCCCTGATCGACGAAGCCATACGGAAACCGCCACGGCAGCGTCGTGTTTTCGCGCTCGTCCACTCCGCCGGATTCGACCCACACATAGTGGTCCAGGATCGCGTTCACTGCGTGGCGGGCTGACTCGCACGCCGCTTCCATCGACGTCAATCGCGTGAATGTGCGGTTCCATGTGCCCGCGAACACCACCGAGTTGTGATGGACGTCGTAGCCGCTGTGACGTGCCTGCCACACGTGCCGTTCCTCCACGTCTGCTCGCCAGTCGTCGTAGGCGAGCGGATAGGTGATCGACGTCCCGTGCGGATTCCAGGGATCGCCACCGGGGCGGTTCTCCCAATCTCCGACGATGGGTACCAAATACGGAGTGTCGTTGCCCACCACGCGCCCCGCGCCCTGACCCGGCCCACCTGCCGTGCGCAACCCGCGGTCCAGCGCGTACCAAACCGGCTGCGGGAGAAGAGCTTCCGGCCCGTTGTCGGCGTCGTTGGTCAAGGCGGTGATCATCTGCCGCCAGACTTCGGCGGCGATCTCGTCCGCTGTGCAGTCGCGCGCAGTCTTCCCGCGGCCCAGCTCGTCGACGAGATGAGTGGACGGGGTGTTGAAATCGGCGATATCAACAGACATCACGGAGATGTGACCGTCACGCGACAGCTGGGGCTGCTTCTCCCAGAGGCCCTGTTGGTTGATCGACGACAGGCCCCACTCCGAGCCGGCGTAGTACATGTGGCCGCGCAGCAACTGGAACTCGGTGTCGAAGTAGAACTGGATTCCCGTCATCGTCTGGAACCGGTCCCACGGCACCCGGCCCACCTCGTCGATCAGATAGGGGTTCCGTCGGTGCAGCGGGCGCGTCTGCTGGGGTTGAAGCGGCGCGTCGGGTGGGGGAGCCGAGGTCGCGAAGCCGTCCAGCCCCGCCACGGTTCCGCCGGTACCGGCATCGCGCAACGACGACGTGAGCCATTCCGCCGCCGGGGCATCCACAGCGACGACGGTGTAGTCGGGGTCCAGTCGCGTGCCATCGGTCAACCTGACGCGCACCCGCGGCCGCAGATGAGCAGGTTGGGTGCGGTCGATCGCGGGTGGTTCCAGATCCTCGGCGCCGGCGTGCACGAATCGAACACCGAGGCACAGGAGATGGCGGTACCAGTGGTCGAACCACGCCTCGGTGGTCGGACCGTTGAGCACCCCGTCGGCCTTGTTGTCGTTTCGGTCCATGTTCAGGAAGAGCTGTAGATAGCTCACGATGTTGGTGCGTGCGTCCCCCCAGTTCGGGTCGAAAGCCACCAGGACCCGAGGCATGTCGCGGAGCATGCGGTCGAAGTCAGGGGAGTAGGTGTACTGCGCCTGCCCGGTGCGGTCCCTTCCGACGAAGAAGTCGTAGCTGGACTGGTTCTCCAGTTCCGCGCACCGCCGCAGCGGGCTGGTGACGAGGAAACGAAGGAGCCGACTCTGGAAGTACGCGATGTCGCTGGCGGGCAGCCCGAGCTTCCTGAGTTGGCCGATGACACTGAAGAACTCGGCCAGGCTGCGCGGTCGTTCCCGAGGGAAGACAAGCGAGGGCTGGCCGGGAACGGTTGTGCCCTGGGTGATCACCCGGCGGACGTTGTCCATCACGGTCCTGGAGGTGGACTGCCAACGGGGCGTTTGCCCGTCGACGCAGTCGTAGACGGGGATTCGCTGGAGCAGATCCCAGATGTGGAGGTAATACGCCGGGAAGAAACGGAAGCCGTGCTCGCCGGCAACCGCGCACCCCGGTGGTTTCACGGTGCCCTGCCTTCCGGGGAACGGCCTCAATTCAGCCGGACTGCCATCGCTGGTGCCTGCTGTCGAGAACTGCGATGCGGCGAGTCCTCCGAGCTTGACCGGCGGATGGGTGCCCGGTGGCGCGGTCCCGAGCCCGTTGCGTTCGTCCTCGCGGTACTCGTACACCGTGACGTCGAAGCCGCGTAGGGCCAGCTCGTGGGCGGCGGTCAGTCCAGCGATGCCCGCGCCGAGCACCGCGACCGTCGGCCGCGGATCGTGCGACGCCGGTGTGGTGATCGGCCTTGTCATGTCGGGGCCGCCCGCAATGCGTCGATCAGTTCGGCCTGGGCGGGCGCGCGGGCGGCGGCGTGGACGTAGGCACGCAGCGTGTCGTGGGTGCGCACAACGTCATTCAACGATCCTCTGACATTCACCGTGCCGACGTCGATGGCATCCTGCAGGCTGACCTCAGCGTCGAGGACGGCGACGATGACAGGTCGGCTCGTGCCGATGGAGACGTCTGCGGGCACCGATACGTCGGTGACGGTCAGCCGATCGCCGCCGATGAGGGAGAACCTCTCGCCGTCCACCTCCAGTGCGACCACGAGCGAGCCGAGTGCGTCCACCATGAGTCGATAGCTGGCGGGAACCGCCTCGGCGAGGTGCTCGACCGACCGGCGCAAAAGGGACGAAACAGGTTCAGCCATAGAGGAACTCGAATACTGCAGCACCGTCGAAATCCAAGGGGCGACCGCCCACGTTCCCTGTCACCCGGGCATCGCCGCCGGCCTCGCAGAGAACCGTGCATGCGTCGAGACGAACGTCGGACGGATGTGCCAGTCGCGCGAAGGACGTGGGGCGGAAGTCGGCGTGCACGGTGTCGCCGAGACGCTCCGCGGCGATCTCGAGGCGTTCGGGCACGCCGGGCGCCCGACCGTCGACGACGAGACCCATCGGAGCCGGTAGCGTGCAGTCGGGAGGACGCGACAACGCACCGTGGACACGGGTCGTGACCGCCGAGCGCAGCAGCATCGCCGCGGGTTCGTCGCAGTGCCATAGGTACACCGCCTGCGAGGTGAACCGCAGACGCCGTCGATCAGTCATCTGCAGCACTACCATCGACCACGGGTTGTCGCACTCCCTGGGCACGATCGTGCCCCAGGTCCAGCCGAAATCACCGCCCCACCGGAAGTGCCCCCAATTGTGGTCGTGGTAGGCCAGGTGATCGTCGAAGGCGATGTCGCGGCCGTCGATGTGGAGCCACCCCGTCGCGTCAAGGCGCGGCACGAACAGCCAACTCATCCGACCCTCGCCGACCGCCTGATTGTTGACCACGAACGGTCGGCTCTTGGGGACGAATGTCAACTGACCGTGGATCCTGTTGCGGGGAAGGTCGATCGACACCTGGTAGCCGTCGGGCGTCACCCGCATACGGTTGGTTCCGATCGTCAGCTCGCCGAGATCGGGGGATACCCGCACCGACGACGCGTCGAAGCGTTCGACGGCTCCCGCCCATCGTCGATCGAGGGCGATGACGATGACCCGGGACGAGAAGTCGCCGGTGAGACTGAAGTTTATGAGCACATGGCAGTCCGGTCCATGGACGATGAAGTGCTGCCACTCCTTGTAATCGTTCGGATCCGTTCGGGCCAGCAGCGGCGCGCGGACGAAATCACTGCGCGAGAGCGTGGTGGTCACCGTAGCCACCTCGTGGAATCTTCCGGCGGGGGCCTGCGGACGACAGGGGACGTGCAGGCGAGGTTCTCGATCGACCGACCCAGGCTCGCGACCCCGACGAGCATATGGACGAAGTCGTCAGCCGCACCGAGTGATTGGGGGCGGGAGTCAGATGCCAGCGCTTCGACCGCCTTGGCCGCCGCCACGACACCCATCAGGTAGCCGATGAGTGAGCTGTGTTCGGCGAGTGCCGGGCGGGGATCCGAAAGCGTCATGCGAAGCCTTCGGGCCGGAACCGGGACAGAATCGCATCGTCGAGGCCGCCGGCGACGACGGTGTCGGCGAACAGGGTCGCCCAGGCGTCGGGCGGGCAGCCCGGCCGCGCAGGACCGTCGAGTACATTGAGACTCACGGTTTCCCAGACCATTCGAAGGTTCTCGACTGCGTCGGACGACGCCAGGGCATCCCGCAGCTGTGCGCCCTCCGGTGTCTCAGCGTAGCGGCGCCCCTGCGTGACGAGGACGTCGTGGATGTGGCGAGCGGCTCCCGGACTGCCGAGCACGGCGCGGCGAAGTCCGAGCAGGAGTTCGTAGGCCGTGCGGTCGGCGCCGGACTCCGCAGCCGGTTCCGGATGCAGTCCTGGGGCCTGCTGCTCGACCAGATCCAGGATGGATTCGCGGACGCCTTCCAGCTCGGCGAGCGCGGCGACCAGTTCCTCGGGTTTCACCGGGTCCGCCCGTGCACGTAGTCGACGACATCGACAAGAGCGTCGCGGTGGTGGCTCGGCGGCAGCCAGTCGAGATCGGCAAGGATCGCGGCAGCTTCGCGTGCGTGGTGAGCAGCGACGTTCTTGGCGTGTGCCAGCGACCCGACGTCGAGCATGAGTTGATAGAGCCATTTGATGTCGTCGAGCGTCTTGGGGTCCGAGAGATGTTGTGCGCTGAGATACGTACGTATGGAGTCGCGGCCGCTGCCCGATAGATCCCCGCGTCGCGCCAGCTTGTCCAGGAGCTCGAGCAGGCCGGGTTGACTGTCGTTGGTGGGGCGATGCTTTCCCAGGATGTGCAGGGCGCGTTCCCGGTCGGACGGATGGGCGCGGCGCAACATGTGGAGAAGCATCAGTGTGCGCTTGCCCTCCCAGAGGTCGCCGCCGATCTCCTTGCCGTAGACGTCGGGGTCGGCGCGGAGGTTGAGCAGGTCGTCGGTGATCTGGAACGCGGCCCCGAGGTGCCGCCCGAGGGCTTCCAGCGGCGCGAGCCGCCCGGCGCTCTCGCCGGCGGCAATGGCACCCACCTGCAGAGGTGTGATGAAGGAGTACCAGCTGGTCTTGAGTTCGACCATGGTGAGGTAATCCGCGTCGTCCAGGTGCCAGGAGTTGGATCGCACCCAGTCCAGTTCGATGGCTTGGCCTTCGACCGTTCGGCGGGTCATGTGGGACACAGCGCGCAGGACGCGCAGGGCAGGACCCAGGCCGATGCGTTCGACATTGTCGAGCAGGGGCTGCAGAGAGAGCGACAGCATGGCATCGCCGACGTTGACGGCCACCGGGATGCCGTGGTCGATGTGGAGAGTGGGTTTTCCACGCCGCCACCACGATTCGTCTTCGATGTCGTCATGGATGAGGAATGCGTTGTGATAGAGCTCCAGCGTCGCCGCGGTCGGCAGGATGGCGTCGAGATGGCCGCCGAGGCCGAGGCACACGGCGATGCTGAGCGCCGGTCGCAACGCCTTGCCTCCGCGACGGGGATAGTCGAGGATCAGATCCCGCAGCCCGCCGGTGTCTGCGCCATCGCCGTAGAGGCGCCCGATCTCGGCATCACAGGCCTCTTTGCACAGAGTCAGATAGTCGTCGAGCGGGTTGAGCGAGTCACCCATTCGGTAGTCCGGGAGGATCGAGGTCATCGCATCACTGGGCGGTGATGGTGGCGACGCCGCCGGGATCCTTCATTCGAAGTGCGTACGCGAGCCGGACGGCGAGTCCGATGCCATTCGTCCCGCTCTCGCCGACCACCTCGAGGCTCGGCGCAACGCTGACCGCCAGATCGACCGGCTCTTCGCCCGGGGATACGTCCGAAGCGCCGCCGTGCGGGATGCGCTGACGACGGCCCACGAGGAGCACGCGTGCCTTCGTCGGGGCCTCGCTCTCGATCTTGTCGACCCGGTGGAGAGAGTTGACGGCGGCGCCGGTGAGGATGGCATCGAGGCTCGACACCCCGCTGTCCAGCTTGTTCAGCTCCTGGAAAGCAGCCGTATTCGCGATGACGCACAACGGCGATCGGAATCCGTTGTTCTCCAACAACGCTCGTGTCGTGATCATGCTGGCGAGGATCTCGTCCGCGGTGCCGAACGGGAGGGTTTGCTTGCTGCCGTTGTCGGTGTGGAGGGACGTGAGAACCGCTGAATCAAAGTCTGCTGCGAGTTTGACGGTGTGGTAGTTCACGACGTTGAGCAGCGGCGAGGGATCGGCGGACAGCGCCAGCGCCAGCGTGACATCGAAGTTCCTCTTCAACGGTGCGATGTTCAGGATGGCGGCAGGCGGCGTCACGTTGTCCTTGCGCACTTGCGTCTGCGCCGGATCTCCGGTCTTCCATTGTGGAATCGACTGCCAGGCGACCGAACACTTCTCGAAGGTCTCGAGGACCGCTTGATTGGCCAATGCCACATGTTGCGCAGTCAGATACATGTCGACCCCCCTTTCAAATCATCATGACACTCGAGATCGCCGATGGATAGTGCTCACTTCTGCTGCAGCATCACGTCTTGGCCCGGACGCATCTCGCCGCGCACCATCGCGTCGCAGTGCGCGAGGTGCAGGGGCGCCACGGGATCGCCGGGCAGCAACTCCTGACACCGGGCGAATGCCCGGCGGGCAGCCTCGACGTCGCCGGCGTCGAACAGGATGAAGGCCTCGTCGTAAATGTCCTGAGCGGCACGCTTGGCGGCTTTCAGGGGATCCGGATCATCGTCGTAGACTTCGAAAATGGTCACCGGGCGACGTCGGTTGACCACCATCACACGCTCCATCCGGCGCATGTCGAAACGGTCCGAATCCGACAGCCGTGCCCGGGTTGCATCGGACATCAGCAAACTGGATCCATAACGCTTGCTGAGGCTTTCGATACGCGCGGCGAGATTAACCGCGTCACCGATCACTGTGAGCACCATACGGTTCACCCCGCCGACCAGTCCGACACCGACCATGCCGGTGTTGATGCCGATTCCGACCCGGAGTGCCTCGGAGCCGCGCGTTGCGCGTTCCTCGTTGTGCTCGCGCAATGCGCGCAACATGGCCAGACCGGCCCGGATAGCGTCGGCTGGTGATTCGAAGATGGCCAGGATCTCGTCGCCGCGCACATCTTGTATCAGGCCGTTACAGCCGACGATGGGCAGCTCCACGGCCCGTAGGAAACCCATCGCCAGATCACCTGCCTCGTTGATGTCCATGTCCTCGAGCATCGTGGTGTACCCGCGGATATCGCTGATGAGCACGGTCATCTCCCGTTCGACTCGATGGCCCGCGCGCACGCGCCGCAGATCGTCGATGTCGAGGATGCGCAGAAGTTCATTGGGAACGAACCGGGATTGAGCATCAATCAGCGACTGCCGGTATTCGTCGGCCGCGCGAAGTTGAGCCTCCAACTGCAGGTTCCACAGCGGTGCGGCGGCTTGAGCGCACAGGAAGGCGAGCGCCTCACGTTGGCCTGAGGTGAAGCGCTCGCTGGTCATGTCGTGCTCGGCGTAGATGACGCCGACCAGGTTGCCGTGCAACCGAATCGGCACGGCGAGCGCTCGAGCGGAAGCATCAGATGCCTGCGGATCACTGCTGCGAGCGGCCCGGACGACGAGCTCGGCGTCGGAGGGTTCGGCGCCGTCTCCGATCCGGACGCGGCCGTCGCGATACCACGCTCGCACCGCGAGCGCGTCTGCCGGACCGGTCAGCAGCAGCACGGTGCCCGCGCCTGTCGTGTCGGCCACCGACTGCACGATGATGCGGTCGACGTCTTCCTCGGATCCGGCTCCCGACAAAGCCCTCAGAAGCTGATGTGCGACAACCGGGTCGACGCCGGCTGTCGTCGATTGCAGCAATTCGCGGCCCAACAGCCACGGGTGCTTTCGAGCGAGCCAATCCGTCCGCACCGTGAGCCCGAGGCCTTCCCACGTCTGGTAGGCCGAGTGCAGCATGTGGTCCCGGAATGTCGTACGGCCCGTCTCGGCATACACATCGGCCGCTTCCTCATGAGCGCGTGCGCTGATCATCGGGAGGTTGTGGTCCTGGGCAAGCTGGATGGCACGATGCAGATGGCGCTCGGCGGCTTCGTACTTGCCGCGTGCGCGTGCCCACGCCCCCTCGACCAGAGCGTGTGCCGCAGCGTGGTTCTCCGGCGCTCCGTCGGCCGCCTTGCGGTACATCGCCAGGGTCTGGCGCACGAAGTGTGCGGTGGTCCGACCCCGCGGGTTCTCGGCCATCATGCTCAGGGCGCCGATCATGTGCACGAGCGGGGCGATGATCGAGCCGACCATTCCCTCGGGGTGCGCGATGATTTCTTCGGTCGCCTCGACGGCGCCGGCGTGGTCGCCGGACCAGAAGTGCAGGCCTTGGCGGTTGATCGCCGCATTGTTGAGGATCACCTGCTCACCCTCGCGCTCGGCCGCGGGCAACACCTCGCGTTCGTCGTAGCCACTCTCACCGGCGAGCAACAAGACGTCATCGCAGCGGCCCATCAGGTTGAGGGCCATCTGCTGCATCGCCTGCAGAAGTCTGTTGGGCACCGTCAGCGAACGCACGTCGGGAATCAGCGAACGGGCCAGCATGTCGATGTCGGCCAACGGCGTGCCCGCCCAGAACGCTTGCGAGAGCAGGGTTGCGGCGAGGTATCCGGCCATTTCCTGGTCGCCCTGATCGAGAGCTGCCGCGACGGCCTCGCGCAAAGTCCCCAATCCGCTACGCACCGGATGCCGCCAGTGCCGAACGAAGCAGTAGTAGTAGAAGGTCGTCTCCGGACCGGCGGCTCGATACTGCGGTCGCTCGGCGAGCGCCATGCCGGCTTCGCCGAATCGTTGCGCACCGACGGTGTCGCCCAAGATCACCAGCAGCAGAGCGTAATTGGCCAGTACTCGCGGAGAAGACCTGGTGTGACCATGAGTGAGCATGAGCTGCAACTGCTTTCGGACCAGCAGCGGGAAGAGGTTGGGCCGCACGTTGTAGGACTCGTGGCAGAGGGTGACCGCCATGCGCTGTTTCTCCACCACCAGGGGGTCGTCACACCGGGGCAGGGCCAACAGCTTCGCGTTGCTCCAGCGGCTCATCGCCCACCGCATACGTAGTACCGCGTTGGCCATTCGGGGCTTTCCGGCGTCCGTGGGTATGGGCTCACCGAATTCGGACAGCGCGTGCAGTCCGGCGTCCATCGCCTCCTGCGGACGGTCCATCGCGAAGAGGCTCTTGACCCTCAGATAGGCCAGCCGCAGCTGATCGGCCGCCTCGGGCAGATGCGGGGCGGCCTCGTCGAGCAGCGCGTGCAGCGCCGCGTAGTCACCCACCAGTAGCGCCGCATCGGCGGCACTGAGGTGAAGCTCGCGCGTGATGGCCGAGTGTGCGGCCCAGCAATCGGCGCCGAGTAGCTCCAGGCCGGCTCGGCAGTAGGTGAGCGCAAGGGGGAACGAAGCCTGGGCGCGGGCTCGCGCCGCGGCGCGGTGCAGGACGTCGGCGAACGTCAGGCGCTCCTCGTCGTTCTCGCGCAGGCTCAGCCCCCCGATGCCGAGATGGCGGGCGGCCTCGAACAACCGTGCGTCGCCGAGACCGGTCAGTCGGCGGCCGAGACGCAGGTGCGCCGCACGCCGGTCGTCTTCCGACATTCCGGCGCGGGCGGCTTC
Organism: Actinomycetes bacterium; assembly: GCA_023404955.1. Taxonomy (GTDB): domain Bacteria; phylum Actinomycetota; class Actinomycetes; order Mycobacteriales; family Mycobacteriaceae; genus Mycobacterium. Next base: position 60,159 of record JAEXZY010000039.1, on the reverse strand, counting down.
CGCCACCCGATCGTGGCAGAAGCGGTACCGGGCATCGCGGCGCAGTGCGTTGGCGATCCGGCGACCATGCCCGTCGAGCGCCTCGATCATCCGCAGTTCCATGCTCGACCACAGCGCACGCGTCACCACCTCGGCGGGCTGCCCGGCGGCGGCGATCGCATCGGCGAGATCGAACTCGCCGCCGATGAACGCCAGGGCGCCGAGAACGGTCCTGTCCGTCGGACGGAGCAGCCGCAGATGGTTGCCCAAGAATTCGGCTTCTGTCGCCGACACTTCGATCGACGCCAGCACGCGCAGGTCCCACCCCGGCCTTCGACCGTCCTCGAGCGGGATCAGGGCCCCGTCGTGTTGCGCGCGGTGCAGGAGCTGGCGAATCTGCAGCGGGTTGCCTCCGGTTCGATGGTGGAACTCGGCGGCGACGACCGCGAGTTCTGCACCCTCGCCGGCCACGGCGGCCAGCAGTTCCTCTGTCTCGACGACGCTCATCAGCGACAGGTCCACGATCGCGGCCGACGCGAAGCCCGCCTCTGCGTCGAATTCGGCGGTGCGGTGGGCGCCGACGACGAGCACGTTGCGCGGCGCGACGGCGAGCAACTCCGTGAGCAAGAGCAGCGAATCTCGATCGGCCCACTGCAGGTCGTCGACAGCCACCACCACGGTGCGGTATCGCGCCGTCACCGACACCAGCTGGATGGCGGCGCGGTGCAGGCGATGGCGGGCGTCGGCCGCGTCGACGTCGGGCACCGGTGTTGCCGGTCCGAGCGAAGCGGTCAGGCCGGGAACGAGCTCGGCGAGGACTCCGGGCAACGACGCCGACGCCTGCGTGAGGCTGTCCCGCCACCGGTCCCGCTCGGCCGCCGGCATCGCCTCCATGTTTTCTGCCAGCGCTTTCAGGGCCTCGCCGAGTGCGCTGTAGGGAGCCGCCGCACCCTCCCGGCACCGGCCGTAGGCGAATACGCAGTCACGCGAGGCGACTTCGTCGCCGAAGGCCCGCAGCACGGTCGACTTGCCGACACCGGGCGCTCCCCGCAGCAGCACGCACGCCCCGCCGCGTCTCTCGGCACCCTCGACGGCGGCGCGCAGCTCGCTGAGCTCGCGTCGCCTGCCGACAACGCGACCGTCGATGTCGAGCAACGGAACGGTCAAAGTGCCGTGTCTTCCTGTCTACGCAACCGGTTGCCTCATGTTATTGACCCAGCCGCTGTAGCGCAGCCGGATAAGGTGCGCGCATGAGCGAGATCGATAAGACGAAGCTGTACTCCGACACGGCGGCTCTGGACGACTTCAACCGTGCGATCGTCGAGGAGTTCCGCGCCAACGGCGGCACGGTCGGCGGGCCCTTCGAGGGCGCCACATTGCTGTTGCTGCACACAGTGGGGGCGAAGTCGGGTCAGCCGCGGTTGTCCCCGCTGGCGTATCTGACCATCGACGGAAAGATGATCATCGTCGGCTCGTATGCCGGCGCCCCGAACAATCCGGCCTGGGTGCACAACCTGCGCGCCAACCCGCAGGCCCGCATCGAGATCGGCACCGACACCTACGACGTGGTGGCCCGCGAACTGCGCGGTGACGAACGAGACGCGACGTGGCAGAAGGTCGTCGAGTACTCGGAGGTGTTCGCCGGCTACCAGGCGAACACGACACGGACGATTCCGCTGTTCGAGTTGACGCGGGAATAGATCGCCGGCCCTGCGGGTCGTGACCCGGTGTGAGTGACGCAGAAGAATTCAACTCAGAAGAACTGATCAACGACGCCGACGCGCTCAACGAGATGAACCGGCAGGTCGTCGAGGAGTTCCGCGCCAACGGCGGCAAGGTGGGCGGACCGTTCGAGGGTTCGCCGATCGTGCTGCTGACCACGACCGGCGCGAAGTCGGGGCAGCCGCGGCTGTCCCCGCTGGTGTACTTCGACATCGACGGCCGGATCCTGATCGCCGGCTCGATGGGCGGCGCACCGAAAGCCCCCGCGTGGGTGCACAATCTGCGGGCCCACCCCGCCGTTCACGTCGAGATCGGCGAGGACTCCTACGATGCGCAGGCCAGGGAGCTGCCACGCGAGGAGCGCGACGCGCTGTACCCCCGCGTCGTCGAGAAGGCGCCGCAGTTCGGCGAATATCAGGCGAAGACGACGCGGGTCATCCCGCTGTTCGAGCTCACGAGGTGACCTTGGCGGCCAGCGCCGCCAGCTTGTCGTCGAGTGCCTCGGCGGCGGCACGCAGTTCCGCGTTCGACTCGACGAGCATCAGCGACGACGGTCGGACATAGGTGAGGCTGCTGCCGCCGTCCTCGTCGAGGATCACCATCTCGACCGGCACGAACAGACCGGCCGTCTGATCGTGTCGCAGCATCGTGATCGCGATCAACGGATTGCCGAGGATCACCCGCAGGACCTTGCGCTCGATGCCGGCCTTGGTGATCCAGGCCCCGTGATCGAGCAATGCGAACAGCATGAATCCGCTGGGGCCGACGTAGGGTTCGACGCGGTCTCGATACGCCTGCCAGTTCCCGCCGGCGGTGCCGATCTCGGTGATCGGCACCGGCTGCTCGCCGATGTCGGCGAGCAGCGCGGTCACCAGGTCGTCGTAACTCTTGGCGCTGTCATACCGCACCCGGACTCCCTTGAAGGGGGTCTCGGTCGGCATGTCAGAGCCGCTCGATGATCGTGGCGTTGGCCATCCCGCCGCCCTCGCACATGGTCTGCAGGGCGTAGCGCCCGCCGCGCTGCTGCAGGGCATTGACGAGTGTGGTCATGATGCGCGCACCGCTGGCGCCCAGCGGATGCCCGATCGCGATCGCACCGCCGTTGACGTTGGTGCGGGCGAGATCGGCGCCGGTGTCGCGGGCCCACGCCAGCACGACCGGGGCGAACGCCTCGTTGACCTCGAACAGGTCGATGTCGGCGAGCGAGAGGCCCGAGCGTGCCAGCACCTTCTCGGTCGCCGGGATCACGCCGGTCAGCATGTACAGCGGGTCCGAGCCCACCGCGACCGTCGTGTGAATGCGGGCCAGCGGTGTCAGGCCGAGCCGGCGCGCGGCCGCCCCGCTGGTGACCATCACCGCGGCGCTGCCGTCGGACAGCGGTGAGCTGTTGCCGGGGGTGATCCGCCAGTCGATCTGCGGGAATCGCGCCCCGATCGCCTCGTTGTAGAACGCGGGCCGCAATCCGGCCAGCGTCTCGACCGTGGTGTCGGGCCGGATGATCTCGTCGTGGGTCAACCCCGCGATCGGCGCGAGTTCGGCGTCGAACAGTCCGTCCTTGGCGGCGCGGGCCGCCTTCTGATGGCTCTCGGCGGAGAACTCGTCGAGTTCGGTGCGCGACAGGTTCCACTTCGCCGCGATCAACTCGGCGCTGATGCCCTGGGCCACCAGACCGTCGGGATAGCGCTCGGCCACGCCGTCGCCGAAGGGGCTGCTGCCCGGCAGGACGGCCGCGCCCATGGGCACCCGGCTCATCGATTCGACGCCCGCGGCGATCACGATGTCGTAGGCACCGGCGAGCACGCCCTGGGCGGCGAAGCTGATCGCCTGCTGGCTGCTGCCGCACTGGCGATCGACCGTGGTCCCCGGGACGGACTCCGGGAATCCGGCACCCAGCAGCGCGTTCCGCGCGATGTTCAGTGCCTGGTCACCGGCCTGGGTGACCGCACCGGCGATAACGTCGTCGACCTCGACCGGGTCGATCCCGGTGCGGGTGACGAGCTCGCGCAGGCTGTGGGCGAGTAGGTCGGCGGGCAGCACGTCGTGCAGCGCGCCGCTGGCCTTACCCTTGCCGACGGGGGTTCGTACCGCGCCGACGATGACGGCGTCGCGGTCGGAGTATTCGGCCATGGGTCCTCCTGAGACTCGACTCTGAGTACTGCTCTCTATACTCAGATGTAACAGCTGAGTTCACCGACAACAACCCAGCAGGGGAGTGATCTGCATGACAGTGCTGCGAGGGCCGTTGGCCGACCGTGACTCGTGGTCGGCGATCGGCAAGTGCCCGATCGAGAAGACGATGGGACTGGTCGGCACCAAGTCGGCGATGCTGATCATGCGCGAGGCGTTCTACGGCACCACGCGCTTCGACGACTTCGCCCGCCGCGTCGGCATCACCAAGGCGGCCACCTCCGCGCGGCTCTCCGAACTGGTCGACGCGGGCCTATTGGAGAAACGGCCGTATCGCGAACCGGGTCAGCGGGTCCGCGACGAGTACGTGCTCACCGAGGCCGGGACGGAGTTCATGCCGGTGGTGTGGGCGATGTTCGAGTGGGGCCGCAAGCACCTGGGCGACTCGGCGCTGCGCCTGCGGCACCTCGGGTGCGGTGCGCAGGCCGGCGTCGAGATCGTCTGCGAGAAGGGGCACGTGGTGCCCCCCGAGGAGCTGAGCGTCGCGCTCAGGTGAGGTAGATCTTGCGCAGCCGCTCGCTCACGGTCCAGGTCGTCTCCGCGCCATCGGCCAGCCGCACCACGTCGCCGGCAACGAGCGTCAACGGCGGTGTGCCATCGGCGAATTCGACCGTGGCGCGGCCGGAGAGCACGACGAAGATCTCGTCGCTCTCGACATCGGTCATCGTGCCCTCGGTCATCTCCCAGATGCCGACCTCGACTTCGCCGAGGGTGCCCAGCTCGACGCTGCCGGTCTGCGGCCGTCCTGCCACGCTCTGGTCGGCAGGCACATCGGCGAGCTCGACCGGCACGTGCGCCGCCCGCAGCGCCCCGTTGGGTTGGAGTGCCGTCACTGCTGGGCCTGCCGGAACTCCCTGGCCGCCGTCATCAGTTCCTCCACCCGCGCCTTCTCGGCCGGGTTCTCGAACACGCCGTCCTTCTTGAAGTAGGTGCCCACCACCGCGCCGTCGGCGACGGCTAGCTGGCTCGCTACGTTGTTGGCGCGCACTCCGGTGTTGACGAACACCGGCACGGCGCCGGCGGCGTCCTTGACCACCTTGAGCGCCTCGGTGTCGGTCGGGGAGCCGGCGGTGGCGCCCGACACGCAGATCGCGTCGGGCAGCGTGGCGAACACCGTGGTGCGGGTGATCGCGGCCAGATCCCGGTCGGCCAGGTATTGCGCGGATTCCGGGACGATGTTGAACAGCAGCTTCACCCCGGCGCCACCGACGCGGGCGCGGTGGCGGGCCACCTCACCCACATTGGTGTCCCACAGGCCGAAGTCGCTGGCGTAGACGCCGGTGAAGATCTCCCGCACGAACGACGCCCCGGTGGCGACCGCGAGGTCGATCGACGCGCGACCGTCCCACAGCACGTTCACCCCGTAGGGCACGCTGATGTCGGGCAGCAGTTCCCCGATGATGCGTGCCATCGTGATCGCGGTGATCGGCTCGGTCTTGGTCAAATACGGCAGGCTGAACTCGTTGCTGATCATGATCCCGTCAACACCACCGCCCTGCAGCGCGTCGAGTTCGGTGCGGGCCCGCTCGAGCACCGCGGCGATGCCGCCGGCTGAGTCGTAGCCGGGATCCCCGGGCAGTGCGGACAGGTGCAGCATGGCGATGACGGGCTTGCGGACGCCGAAAACCTCGTCGAGCCAGGTGGTGGTCACGAAAAGTGCCTTTCTGTTGGAGAACAGCTGAGGGAGTAGGGGTCTCAGTCCATGTAGGCGCCGCCGTTGACAGCCAGCGCCTCTCCGGTGATGAACCGGGCGTCCTCGGAGAGCAGGAACGCGACCGCGCGCGCGACGTCCTCGGGTTGCTCGAGTCTGCCCAGCGGTGTGTCGGCGAGCATCATGTCGCGCACGCCGTCAGGTGTGGTGCCGCGCAGCTGCGCCTCCCACTCCAATTCGCGTGACTGCATGGGCGTTTCGACGTAGCCCGGGCACACGCAATTGACGGTGATGCCGTGCTCGCCGAGCTCGTACGCCATTGCCTGGGTGAGACCGACGACGCCGAACTTCGAGGCGACATAGTCCGACAGGAACGGCACGCGGCCCTGCTTACCCGCCATGGATGCGGTGTTGACGATCGCGCCTGCCACACCGGCTCGCACCATCTCCCGGGCCGCGGCCTGGCCGCAGACGAACACACCCTTGAGGTTCACCGCCATCGTCTGCTCGTAGCGCTCGACGGGTGCGTCCAGGAAGCGGTGCATGAACGAGATGCCGGCGTTGCTCACCCAGGCGTTCAGGCCGAGGCGCCCAGCGACGTCGGCGGCCAGCGCGGCCGCCGCGGCGGCGTCGGTGACGTCGAGCGTGGCCGACTCGTGTCCGGCCTCAGCGTGGGGCAGCGCGCCGGCCACCTCGGCGGCGGCGTCGGCGTCGAGATCGGTGACGATCACCCGCCAATCTCGTTGGGCGAGTTCACGGGCGATCGCGCGGCCGATGCCGGAGCCGGCGCCGGTCACCACGACGGTTCTGCTCATCAGGTGTTGTGTTCCTCTCGTGTTCTACTCGGATCGCTGCCCGGTGGCGGCGTCGAAGAGGTGGGTGGCGCCCGGGCGGACCGCCAGTGCGATCGGTGTGCCCTCGGTGATGCCCGTCAGTGCGGGTCCCTCGACCACGGCGGTGATCTCGGTGCCGCGCGCGTCGATCGTGACGATGGCACGGGGGCCGAGGTTCTCGATGAGGGTGACCCGGGCCGCATCATCGGTGTCGGTCGGGGTGAGTTGCAGATCGTCGGGCCGCACCCCGAGCTGTACCGGGCCGGCGGCGGCGCCCTCCCTATCGGTGTTCAGCGCAAAACCGTTGGTCAGCAGGAATTCCCGCCCTCGGAAAGCGCCGTCGAGCAGGTTCATCTTCGGGCTGCCGACGAATGTGGCGACGAAGGTGTCGGCCGGGCGGGCGTAGACATCTTGCGGCGGTCCTTGCTGCGCGATGTGGCCGTCACGCATCACCACCATCCGGTCCGAGAGTGTCATCGCCTCTTCCTGGTCGTGGGTGACGTACACCGAGGTGATGCCCAGCCGTCGCTGAATCTGCAGCAGCTCGGTCCGTGTCTCCACGCGCAGCTTCGCGTCGAGGTTGGACAGCGGCTCGTCGAACAGGAACACCGACGGCTCACGGATGATGGCCCGGCCGATCGCGACCCGCTGCTGCTGGCCGCCGCTGAGGTCCTTGGGCTTGCGCGACATCAGCTTTCCCAAGCCCAGCGATTCACCGACCTCACCGGCGCGGGAGAGCGCCTCGCGGCGGGGCGTGCGGGTGGCGCGCAGCGGGAACGCGATGTTCTCCGCGACAGTTAGGTGAGGGTAGAGCGCATAGTTCTGGAACACCATCGCGATGTCGCGGTCACGGGGCTGCAGGTGGGTCACGTCGCGCTCGCCGATCGTGATCGTGCCCGACGTGACGGTCTCCAGTCCGGCCAGCATGCGCAGCGATGTGGACTTGCCGCAGCCGGACGGGCCGACCAGCACGGTGAACGAGCCATCGGGTAGCTCGAGGTCCAGATCGCTGACCACCGAGGTGTTTCCGTACGCCTTGGTGACGCCGGAGAAGCGGACGTGCGCCATGAATGCCTTCCTAGAACTTCACCGCGCCGCCGCTGATGCCCTGCACCAACCTGCGCTGGATGAAGAAGCTCGCCACGACGACGGGAATGACCGCGATCAGGATCGCCGCGCTCATCGAGCCGATCTGAACTCCGCGGAACGTGTTGAATCCGGCGATCGCCACCGGCAGGATCGCCGCCTTGCCCGGCGCCAGTATCAGGCCGTAGAACAGGTCGTTCCACGACAGGGTGAACCCGAAGATCGCCGAGGCGCCGATGCCGGGCAGCACCTGGGGCAGCACCACCAACCGGAATGCGGCGAAGCGGGTGAAGCCGTCGACCTGTGCCTGCTCCTCCAGGGAGCGCGGCACCGCCTCGAAGAATCCGATCAGAAACCAGGTGACGACGGGCAGAACGAAACTGAGGTGCGCGAAGATCACCGGGACCAGCGTGTCGGTCAGCCGCAGCGCGTAGGCCATCGTCAGGAACGGGAACACCAGCACCGCCGGCGGCAGCACCTGTGCGGCGAGCATCCCGAACCGGGTCAGTGTGCCGCCCGCGCGGAACCGGGCGATGGCGTAGGCCCCCATGCTGCCGACGACGACACTGATCCCGACGGTCACCAGTGCGACCAGTGCGCTGCGTCCCGCCGCGCCGAGGATGTCCGAGGCCAGCACGTTGCGCCAGCTCGCTAGCGTGGGGGTGAAGTTCACCAGGAACGGATCATCGAGTTGCGCAGGGGTTTTCACACTGGCCAGCGCGATCCATAGGATGGGGAACGCGACCGTGATGCCTGCCGCCCACAACAAAGCGACCCGCAGCGCCCCGAGAAGTGAGAAGCGGCTCATCGCGTCTACGTCCTCTCCCGCGCGCGGTCCAGCCGGCGGAACGCGACCACGATGACCGCGAGCACCACCACCAGCACCACGAACGCCATCGACGAGGCCGAGCCGAGCCGGAAGAACTGGATACCGGTCTGGTAGATGAAGTACTGCAGCGTCTCGGTTTCGGTGCCCGGTCCGCCGCGGGTGGTGGCGAACACGTACTCGAACACCTTCATCGCATCCAGGCAGCGCAGCAGGATCGCCACCACCAGGACCGGCGCCAGCAGCGGCAGCGTGACCCGGCGCAGCACGTAGAACGCGCCGGCACCGTCGACCCGCGCGGCGTCCATCGGTTCGCGCGGAATCGATTCCAGCCCGGCGAGCAGCAGCAGCACCATGAACGGTGTCCACTGCCAGACGTCGATGAACGCTATCGTGAACAGCGCCCGCCCGGGGCCGAAGAAGTCATATGAGATGCCAAGTGCCCGAAGTAATTCGGGGATCGCACCGATCTGGTCGTTGAGCAGGAAGCGGAAAGTGAGCCCCACCGCGATGGGCGTGATGAACATCGGTGCCAGCAGCATCGACCGCGTGAGATCCCGCGCCCAGCGCTGCTTCTGCAGCGCCAATGCGATGGCGAGGCCGAGGATCAGCTCCATCCCGACGGCGACCGCGACGAACAGTGCGGTCGTGCCGAACGCGTGCCAGAAGGCGGCGTCGCCGAAGGTGGCCGCGTAGTTCTCGGCGCCGACGATGCTGGGCGCGCCGCGGTCGGTGAGCTTGTAGTCGGTGACCGACAGATACGCGGCGTATCCGAGGGGGAAACCGACCACCCCGACGAAAAGGGCGACGAGGGGGGTGACCATGCCCTGCTCAAACCTCAGGGAGGAAAACATGGCAGGTCTGCGCTCCTTTCGTGGGGTGGTCGGCTTCCGGTTCTCGGGGCCCGGCTAGCCCTGGATCTTCTCGGCTGCGGCCTGCGCGGCGGCCAGCGCGTCGTCGACGCTCTTGGTGCCTGCCACGGCCTCGTTGAGCTCGGTGCCCACCGCCTGGATCATCTCCTCACCGCTGGGCCCCTGGCTCAACGGCGCCGAGTTGGCGAGCAGCTGCTCCACCGTCTTGTAGTAGTCGGCGCCGAATTTCCCTTGCAACACAGCCGGATCGGCGAGGGTGCTCTTGCGGATCGCCGCCCCACCCTTCTCGACGCGCGTGACGTCGTTGGGCTTGGCGGTGATCCACGAGGCGAACGCCCACGCCGCATCGGAGCTCGCGGAGTTGGCCGGGATCGCCCAGCTCCACGAACCCAGCACCTGCTTGCCGCCAGGGATCGGGGCCAGCTTGACCTTGCCGGCGGCGGGTCCGGAGCCGGGCTCGTTGATCGCGGGCAGCTGCCAGTTGTAGTTGATCATCGATGCCGACTGATTGGCCGACACCGACCGCTGCGCTTCGTCCATGCTCCAGTTGAGGCTGTTGGCCGGTGCCGCGGTCTTGTAGGTGTCGATGTAGGCCTCGAGCGCACGCTTGGCCTCGGGGGTGTTGAGGCTGACCTTGCCGTCGGCGCCGTAGATGGAACCGCCCGCGGCGAAGAGCCAGTTGCCCCACTCCTCGAAGATCTTGTACCCGCGCTGCGGCTGCATCGCGATGCCGGCGCGCTCCGGGGTCTTGAGCGCCTTGCTGACACTCACCAGCTGATCGAGGTTGGTGGGCACCTGCTGGTTGGCCGCCGCGAGATCGTCGGCGTTGTAGAGGTATCCGAGCGCGTAGTTGTAGAACGGCACCCCGTATCGCACCCCGTCGACAGTGGTGATGTCGGTCAACGGCTTGAAGAAGTCTCCAGCGTCATAGTCCGGGGTGCTGTCGATGCGCGCGTCGAGCGGCTGCAGGAACTTCGCGTTGGCGAAGTCGACCATCCACGGATTGTCGACGACGATCAGGTCGTAGTTCGGTGCCGACGACTGGAACGAGGACACCAGCTTGTCGCGCATCTGGTCATAGGTCAGGGACTCGATGTCGACCTTGACATCGGGGAAGCTCTTGTTGAAGTCGGCCACCATCGATTTCACGATGTCGGTGTCGGGCACGTTCTCCATCAGGATGCGCACGGTGCCCGAGGTGTCCTTGGCCACCTCGCCGGTGCCGGTGGCCTGCGACTGTTCGGGTCCGCCGCTGCCCGCACACGCGGAGAGCACGAGAGCGAGGACGGCAAGCAGTGCTACGGCGGCGGAGCGAAAGAGCCGGCCCCGCCGCCGGGGGACGGGTGTTTGCGTGATTCTCATGGGTGGTGCTCCTTTCATCGGGTGGTGCGTGCCAGTGCGTGGGAGATCGGGGCCACAGCGTCGCCGAGGTCGCGCCAGGTTGCGTAGGCGGTGTCGTAGCGCTCGGCGCGGGCGGGATCCGGAACGTAGGGATCGTCGAGCGTGATGAAGCGTGCGGCGTCGGACCAGTCCTCGAGGGCGCCGACGCCGATCGCCGCGATAACTGCGGCACCCAGGGACGCGCCGGGGTGCCCGCGAACGGGGTTCATCTCCATGCCGAGGACGTCGGCGTGAATCTGCTTCCACAGCGTGGATTTCGATCCGCCGTTGGTGATCATCACGCGGCGCAGCGGTATGCCGATCTCGGCGAAGACGTCGACGTGGTGGCGGAATCCGAAGGCGATGGCCTCCAGAACGGCGCGGTACATGTCGGCGCGGCTGTGACCGAGGTGCAGACCCGCGAAGACCCCGCGCAAGTCCGGATCGTGCAGCGGGCTTTTTTCGCCGAGAAAGTACGGCAGGCAGAGTATTTCGGCGGGCGGCTGGTGTGCTGCCTCATCGTCGAGGTCGGTCAGTGCGGTGCCGCCGACCATCGATTGGAACCACCGGATCAGGCTGCCGCTGGTGGCCATGCAGCCGTTGGGCAGCCAGTGCCCGGGGACCGGGTGGGCGTCGAGATAGAGGCGCTCGTCGACGACGGGGGTCTGGCTGGCGACCAGGATGTCGCCCGCGCCACCGAGTTTCACCAGTGCGTCGCCCGGGCCGTTGACGCCGGCTGCGAACGCTGACAGCACGTGGTCGGCGCCGCCGACCACCAGCGGGGTGCCCGCCTTCAGTCCGGTGGCCTCGGCGGCGGCCCGGCTGAGTTCGCCGACCTGAGTACCGGGACGCCGCAGCGGCGGCAGCGTGGCGGGGTCGAGTCTTGCTGCGGCCAGCACCATCTCGGCGAGCTGCCCGGTGAGCGTGAACAGGCCGGACTCGATGGCCCAGTTCTCTTCGACGTGCACGGGCGCGCCCAGCGCCGTCAGCACCCAGTCGTAGGAGCCGACCCAGTGCGCCGTGCGCGCGGAGACCTCGGGTTCGTGCTCGCGCAGCCATACCGTCGTGGGCGCCACCGATTGCTGCGTCATGGCCGACCCGGTGAGGTGCACCAGGTCGGTGTCGGCGAGCGCGGCGGCGAGGTCGGTCACTTCGCGGTGCGCGCGGGCGTCGTTCTGCAGGATCGCCCGGCGCAGCGGGTTGCCTGCGTCGTCGACGGGGACGACGGCGGGCACCATGCCGGAGGTCGCCAGGGCGCCCACCTGCTGGCGCGGGATGTCGGCGGCCTGCAGCACCTCGCGGATCGATTCGACGACATTGCGGTGCCACTGCCCGGTATCGGCTTCGGCGTACCCGGGGGCGGGGGAATGCAGGGCGGTGTCGCGGGTCGCGGTCGCGACGATGCCGCTCTCGGTGTCGAGCAGCACGGTCTTGGTGCCGGTGGTGCCGATGTCGATGCCGACCGTGTAGCGGGTCATCGGGCTCCCGCCACCGTGGCGTCGTGCTGAGAACTGACGCAGATCACCTCGACACCGGCGTCGCGGGCGGCGACCAGGGCGGGGTGGTCCGGCGCCCCGTCGCTGACGATCGTCGCGACGCTGGCGAGCGCGGTGATGCTGACGAAGGTGACGCGACCGAGTTTCGACTTGTCGGCGGCGACGATCACCCGGTCGGCGCGCCGGCTGGCCGCCTGTTTCACCCGGCTCTCGGCCGGGTGGTAATCCGAGATCCCGCGTTCGCCGTCGATACCGGCCACACCCATCACATAGGTGTCGCAGTTGTAGTTGGCCAGCGTGTCCTCGGCCGCCGCCCCGATCAGACTCAGCTCACCGGAACGCAATTCGCCGCCGGTGAGCACCACCGTGGTGTCCGGTTCGTCGACGAGCGCGAGCGCGGCCAGCACGCTCGGCGTCACGACGGTCAGGCCGAGCCCGCGCCCGCGCAGCGAGTTCGCCACCGCCAGCGCCGTGCTGCCGGAGTCGAGGATCACCGTCTCGTTCACCCCAATCAGGTCGGCGACGACGTCGGCGATGTGGATTTTCTCCTGGGCGGCATCCGCCATCCGCGTGGCAAATGACGGCTCGGTGTCCTTGCCCTGCAGCGCGATCGCACCACCGACCACGCGACGCACCACACCGCTCGCCTCGAGGGCCTCGACGTCACGACGAATCGTCATCTCCGAGACGTCGAACTCGGTGGCCAGCTCGGCGTAGGTGATCTCGCGGGCGGCGCGCACGCGCTGCTCGATGTGATCGCGGCGCGACTTCACGTCCACCGGATCACCCCAGGCGGCCCCGCCACGCCAGACAACTTCTGTTCAAAATTCACAGAAATCACTCCCGTTGGGCTGGTGGTTTGCGGCGAAGCTCTGATGGAGTGTGAATCTATAACAGAGTTCTGTGTACTCGCCACACTTCGCGGCGAATTGTTCTCAACCCGATCCGACGGCGGCGCGACACCTGTTTACTGGCGCCGGTGCTGGAGTTGCGCGTCATCGTGCCCGCGGACATGCGCGACGACGTCGTGGCCGTGCTGCGGGGCCAGGTCGGCGTCGCGCATGTCTTGATCCACCCCGGCGCGGCCGTGGACCCACCCGACGGAGACGAGATCACCGCGGTGATCGCCCGCGAGTGCGCCAACGACGTCATCAAGGCCCTCAAAGACCTCGACGCCCAGCATCGAGGCGCGATCCTGCTGACAGTTCTCGACACGGTGCTGTCGACCCGCGCGCACGAGGCGGAGGACGACGCCGAAGGTGATCCGGCCGACGCGGTGGTGTGGGACGAACTCATCGGCCGCACGCGCGAGGAATCGACACTGTCGGTGACGTTCGTACTGTTCCTCACACTGGCGTGCCTGCTGGCCGCCGTGGGCGCGGTGACCGATTCGATGGTGACCGTCGTCGGCGCGATGGTGCTCGGGCCGGAGTTCGGGCCGCTGGCGGCGGTGTCGGTGGCGCTCGTGCAGCGCCGTGCGGATCTGGCGCGACGGGCCGTCATCGCGTTGCTCGCGGGCTTCCCGATCGCCATGGGGGTCACCGCGCTATTGACGATGGCCGCTCACGCGGTGGGCTGGGTGGACCTCGACTCCGTGCGCTCCGTCGAGGACGTCGACTTCATCTTCCAGGTCGGGCCGATCTCGTTCGTGGTGGCGCTGCTCGCCGGGGCCGCGGGAATGCTGTCGCTGGTGTCGGCGAAATCGGCGGCGCTGGTCGGGGTGTTCATCTCGGTGACGACGGTGCCCGCGGCCGGCTTCACCGCGGTCGCGGGTGTGCTGGGGGACTGGGGGATGGCCGCTCGGTCGGCCACCCAGCTCGCGGTCAACCTCGTCGGCATCGTGATCGCGTGCGTGTTGGTGCTGGTGCTTCGCCCGCGTACCAACCTCATTCCGCGCCGCGCGCAGACCTGACGCACCCTGCGCTGCCGCATGCGGTGTGGTGGGATCTAGCGCTATGGGGATCAAGGTGGCCCTCGAACACCGCACCAGCTACACGTTCGATCGGCTGGTGGAGGTGTTTCCACACGTGGTCCGGCTGCGGCCGGCCCCGCACTCGCGCACGCCGATCGAGGCGTACTCGCTGACCGTCGAGCCCGACGACCACTTCGTCAACTGGCAGCAGGATGCCTTCGGCAACTTCCTCGCCCGCCTCGTGTTCCCCACCCGCGCCCGCAGCCTGACGATCACCGTCGGGCTGATCGCCGACCTCAAGGTGATCAACCCCTTCGACTTCTTCATCGAGGACTACGCCGAAACGGTCGGCTTCACCTATCCGCGCGCCCTGGCAGAGGACCTCAAGCCCTATCTGCGGCCGGTCGACGAGGAACAGTCCGGCTCCGGACCAGGCGACCTGGTCGAGGCGTGGGTGGCCAACTTCTCGGTGGCCCGCGACACCCGCACCATCGACTTCCTGGTCGCGCTCAACCGCGCCGTCAACGTCGACGTCGGCTACAGCGTCCGGCTCGAACCCGGTGTGCAGACCCCCGACACGACGCTGCGAACCGGTATCGGATCGTGCCGGGACTCCGCGTGGTTGCTGGTCTCGATCCTTCGTCAGATGGGGCTGGCCGCCCGCTTCGTCTCGGGCTATCTGGTCCAGCTGACCTCCGACGTCGAGGCCCTCGACGGTCCGTCCGGTCCGGCGGCGGATTTCACCGATCTGCACGCGTGGACCGAGGTGTACATCCCCGGCGCCGGCTGGATCGGACTCGACCCGACCTCAGGCCTGTTCGCCGGCGAGGGGCACATCCCGCTGTCGGCCACCCCGCACCCCGAGTCGGCGGCGCCGATCACCGGTGCCACCGAACCGTGCGAGACCACGCTGGAATTCAGCAACGTCGTCACCCGGGTGCACGAGGATCCGCGCGTCACGCTGCCCTACACCGAGGCGGCGTGGGCGGCGATCAACGCCCTCGGCCACCGCGTCGACGAACGGCTGCGCGCAGGCGACGTGCGGCTCACCGTGGGCGGCGAGCCGACGTTCGTGTCCATCGACAACCAGACCGACCCGGAGTGGACCACCGACGCCGACGGACCCCACAAGCGTGTGCGCGCCTCGGACCTGGCCGCACGGCTCAAAGAGGTGTGGGCGCCGCAGGGCCTCGTGCAGCGCAGCCAGGGCAAGTGGTATCCCGGGGAGCCGTTGCCCCGCTGGCAGATCGCGCTGCTCTGGCGCACCGACGGGGAGCCGCTGTGGCGTGATCCGGCCCTGCTGGCCGACCCGTGGCGTGAACAGCCCAACGCGGAAGAGATCGCACCCAAAGCTCCGCAGCAGCTGCTGGGGGAGATCGCCGACGACTTCGGGCTGCCGCGCAGTCAGGTCCGGCCCGCCTACGAGGATCCGCTGAGCCGGCTGGCGGCGGCGGTGCGCCGCCCTGCCGGACAGGCGGTCGCCGAGGGCGACGACCTCGCCGCCGATAGTGCATGGGCGCGGGCACAGCTGCTGACAAAGCTCGACGATTCGGTCACCGAACCCGCCGCGTTCGTCCTGCCGCTGCACCGCCGCGACGACGACGCCGGCTGGGCCAGCGCCGATTGGACGTTGCGACGAGGACGGATCGTGTTGTCCGAGGGCGATTCTCCGGCCGGCTTGCGGCTACCGCTGGCCTCCATCAGCTGGCGGCCGCCGCCACAGCGCCCCGAGGCCGACCCCACCCGCGAGACCGGCCCGCTGCGGGCGGGCCGCCAGGAATCCGCCGAGATCACCGACGCCGACGCGGTGCCGACCACCGCGCTGGTGGCCGAGGTCCGCGACGGCATCCTCCATGTGTTCCTGCCGCCCACCGAGGAGCTCGACCACTTCGTCGATCTGGTCGAGCGCATCGAGGCGGCGGCGGCCGCGCTCGGCTGCCCACTGGTGGTCGAGGGGTACGGTCCGCCTGCCGATCCGCGGCTGCAGTCGATGACGATCACCCCCGATCCGGGTGTCATCGAGGTCAACGTCGCGCCGACGGCCGGCTTCGCCGAGCAGCGGGACCAGCTCGAGACGCTGTACGCCCACGCGCGGCTGGCCCGGTTGTCCACCGAATCCTTCGACGTCGACGGCACTCACGGCGGCACGGGTGGGGGCAACCACATCACCCTCGGCGGCATCACCCCCGCCGACTCGCCGCTGCTGCGCCGGCCCGACCTGCTGGTGTCCCTGCTGACGTACTGGCAGCGCCACCCCGCGCTGTCGTACCTGTTCGCCGGGCGCTTCATCGGCACGACGTCGCAGGCGCCCCGGGTGGACGAGGGCCGTCCCGAATCGCTCTACGAGCTGGAGATCGCGTTCGCCGAGATCGCCCGGTTGGCGGCGGGCGATGACGACGGTGACGGCGAGGGTGACGGAGCTCGAGTGTGGATCGTCGATCGCGCCCTGCGACACCTTCTCACCGACATCACCGGCAACACCCACCGCGCCGAGTTCTGCATCGACAAGCTCTACAGCCCCGACAGTGCGCGCGGCCGGCTCGGCCTGCTGGAGTTGCGTGGCTTCGAGATGCCGCCACATCCGCAGATGGCGATGGTCCAGTCCCTGCTGGTGCGGGCCCTGGTCGCGCGGTTCTGGGAGAAGCCGCTGCGCGCTCCGTTGATCCGCCACGGTGCCAACCTGCATGGTCGATACCTGTTGCCGCACTTCATCATCGGTGACATCGCCGAGGTCGCCGCCGACCTGCGCGACCACGGTATCGAGTTCGACACCAGCTGGCTGGACCCGTTCACCGAGTTCCGTTTCCCCCGCATCGGCACCGCCGTGTTCGGCGGCGTGGAGATCGAACTGCGCGGCGCCATCGAACCGTGGAACGTGCTCGGTGAGGAAGCCACCGCCGGCGGCACCGCGCGCTACGTCGATTCCTCGGTGGAACGCCTGCAGGTCCGGCTCATCGGTGCCGACCGCCAGCGCTTCGTGGTCACCGTCAACGGTCATCCGATCCCGTTGCTGGCCACCGACAATCCGGACATCCAGGTCGGCGGCGTGCGCTACCGGGCCTGGCAGCCCCCGAGTGCGCTGCACCCGACGATCACCGTGGACGGACCGCTGCGCTTCGAATTGATCGACACCGCCGGCGGTGTGGCCCGCGGCGGCTGCACCTACCACGTGTCCCACCCGGGTGGTCGCTCCTACGACACCCCGCCGGTCAACGCCGTGGAAGCCGAGTCCCGGCGGGAACGCCGCTTCGAGGCCACCGGCTTCACCGCCGGGGCGGTGGACCTGCAGGACCTGCGCGAGAAGCAGGCCCGCCAATCGACCGACGTGGGCGCGCCGGGGATCCTCGACATGCGGCGAGTGCGTACCGTGCTGTCTTGATGGCCGTACCGACCGGACTGGATTCCCCCAGCCACGACGATCCGCTGGTGCCCTATGCGGCGATGCGCGCCCAGCAGACGCTGTTCGACGTACGCAACGGCACCGACACCCGGGCTGACGGGTACGACGAATTGTTCGACGCCGCAGGGCAAATCAGGGCCGACTGGCACGAGCTGGCCGACTGCGTCACCGAGCGCGGCAGGGCCGGGCTGGACCGACTGCGCGCGGTGGTGCGCGACCTCGTCGACAACGACGGCATCACCTATATCAGCGGCGGGGACGAGTCGGCAGTCCCCGGCCCCTGGCAACTGGATGCGCTGCCACTGATCGTCTCGGCCGCCGAGTGGGACCAGTTGGAAGCCGGGCTGGTGCAGCGCTCGCGACTCCTCGACGCCGTCCTGACCGACCTGTACGGCCAGCGGCGCCTCATCACCGGCGGCATCCTGCCGCCACAACTGCTGTTCGCCCATCAGGGCTACGTCCGTGCGGCCCAGAACATCCAGATCCCGGGCAAGCATCAACTGTTCCTGCACGGGTGTGACATCAGCCGCGCGGGATCCGGCGAGTTCGTCGTCAACGCCGATTGGACGCAGGCCCCGTCGGGGGCGGGCTACGCACTGGCCGACCGCCGGGTCATCGCGCACGCGATCCCCGACCTGTACGAGCAGATCGGGCCGCAGCCGGCCTCGCCGTGGGCGCAGGCGTTGCGGCTCGCGCTGGTCGACGCGGCACCCGAATCCGCCGGGGAACCCACGGTCGTGGTACTCAGCCCGGGCATCCACTCCGAGACGGCGTTCGACCAGGCGTACCTCGCCGGCGTGCTCGGCGTGCCGCTGGTCGAGAGTGCGGATCTCGTGGTGCGGGACGGCAAGCTGTGGATGCGGTCGATGGGCACGCTGAAGCGCGTCGACGTGGTGCTGCGCCGGGTCGATGCGGCGTACGCCGATCCGCTGGACCTGCGGGCAGATTCGCGGCTGGGTGTGGTGGGTCTGGTGGAGGTGCTGCGCCGCGGCGCGGTGACGGTGGTCAACACCCTTGGCAGCGGGGTGCTGGAAAGCCCGGGGGTGATGCGCTTCCTGCCCGCGCTGGCCGAGGCGCTGCTCGGCGAGACGCCGCTGCTGCCGAGCGCGCCCATGTACTGGGGCGGCATCGACGTCGAACGCTCCCACCTCCTGTCCCATCTGTCCTCACTGCTGATCCGGCCGGTCACCGGCGGCGAACCGATCGTCGGCCCCGACCTGTCGGCGGCGGACCGTGACGCCCTGGCGGCGCGCATCACTGCCACGCCGTGGCAATGGGTGGGCCAGGAGCTGCCCGAGTTCTCCTCGGCCCCAGCCGACTACCTGCCCGGCGGATTGTCGTTGTCGCCGGTCGGGATGCGGCTGTTCACCGTCTCCCAGCGGGGCGGGTACGCGCCGATGATCGGTGGCCTCGGCTACCTGCTGGCAGCCGGATCTGCTGCCTACGACCTGAACAGCGTTGCCGCCAAGGATGTCTGGGTCCGCACCCCGGCGCGCGTCACTGCCGAGACCGTGGTGGTGCCGCCACCCGAGGATGCCCTGCCTGCCCCGATCACGGCCAGCCCGACGCACGAGATCAGCTCGCCGCGTGTGCTTTCGGACCTGTTCTGGATCGGTCGTTACGCCGAACGTGCCGAGCACACGGCGCGTCTGCTGACCGTGACCCGCGAGCGGTACCACGAATTCCGGCGTCGCCATGCAATGGACGGCAGCCAGTGCGTGCCGGTGCTTCTGACCGCGCTGGGTGACATCACCGGAACCGACACCGGCGCGGCCGATCACCACGAGATGGTGGCCACCGCACCGACGACGCTGTGGTCGTTGACCGCCGACCGGCACCGGCCCGGATCGCTCGCGCAGTCGGTCGAGCGACTGGGGTCGGCGGCCCGCGCGGTGCGCGATCAGATGTCCAACGACACGTGGATGTTGCTCTCCACATTGGAGCGGACGCTGCTGCACGCGGGGGACAGCCCTCCGGAATCGCAGAGCGAGGGGGAGACGTTCCTGAGCTCGACCAACACCGTCGCTCTCGCCGGGCTGCTGGCGTTGTCGGGGGTGATCGCCGAATCCATGGTGCACGACGTGGGCTGGACGATGCTCGACATCGGCAAGCGCATCGAGCGGGCGCAGGTGCTCACCGCGCTGCTGCGGGCGACGCTCACCACCGCCCGCCCGCCCGAAGCCGAGCAGACGGTCATCGAATCCACGCTGTCGGTGTGCGAGTCGCTGGTGATCTACCGCCGGCGCAACCCCGGCACGATCAGCGTCGCCGGGGTGGCTGAGTTGGTGTTGTTCGATGCCGAGAACCCGAGATCGTTGGTCTTCCAACTGGATCGGCTTCGAACGCATCTCAAGTCGCTGCCCGGGTCGTCGGGGTCCTCGCGCCCGGAACGGCTGGTCGAGGAGATCTCGATGCGATTGCGTCGCGTCGAGCCCGACGACCTCGACGATGTGGCCGCCGACGGTTCTCGCGAGGAGCTCGAGAAGTTGCTCAGCGGCCTGCACACGGCGCTGCGGGACCTCTCCGACGTCATCACCGCCACGCATCTCGCGCTGCCGGGTGACATGCAGCCGCTGTGGGGCCCGCACGAGCGCCGCGTGGTGCCGGCATGAGCGAGCGTGCGAGCGAATCAACAGCACAGAGCGAGCGTGCGAGCGTCCGTCGGTACGCGATCACCCACCGCACCGTGTACACGTACTCCGACGTCGTCACCAGCTCCTATGGTCGCGGCTTCCTCACCCCGCGCGACTCGGCACGGCAGCGGTGTCTGTCTCACGAACTGGTCCTCGATCCGGAGGCGGCCGACAGTTCCACCAGCCGCGACGGGTGGGGGAACGTGAGTTCCTACTTCCACGTCACCCGGCCGCATCATCGCCTCAGTGTGACCAGCCGCTCGATCGTCGAGGTGGCACCGCCACCGCCGGAGATCTACCAGGGGCCGTCGGCCCGTGCCCCGTGGGAGATCGCCCGGCCGGTTGGCTCCGAGGGGGCGCTCGCCAGCGAATTCACCCTCGACCTGACGCCGCCGGAGATCACCGACGTGTTGCGCGAGTACGCCGCACCGACGTTCACCCCCGGCCGGCCGCTGATCGAGGTACTACGCGACCTGACGTCGCGCATCTACTCCGACTTCACCTACCGGTCCGGGTCGACCACCGTCTCCACCCTGGTGAGCGAGGTTTTGGCCGCGCGGGAAGGGGTATGTCAGGACTTCGCACGGCTGGCGATCGCCTGCCTGCGCGCCAATGGACTGGCGGCGAGCTATGTATCGGGCTACCTGGCCACCGATCCGCCGCCCGGGAAGGAACGCATGGTCGGGATAGACGCGACACACGCGTGGGCGTCGGTGTGGACGCCGCAGAACGTGTGGCTGGGCATGGATCCCACCAATGACCAGATGGTCGACGAGCGATACGTCACCGTCGGTTTCGGCCGTGACTACGCCGACGTTCCGCCGTTGCGCGGCATCATCTACACCGATTCCGAAAGCAGCACCATCGACGTCTCCGTGGATGTGGCGCCCTATGCAGAAGGAGCGCCCCGTGCGTGATTTCACCTGCCCCAACTGTGGCCAGCGCTTGGCATTCGAGAATTCGGTCTGCCTTAATTGCGGTAGCGCTCTGGGCTTTTCGCTCGACGACATGGCGCTGCTGGTCATCGCCCCGCCGGCGGAGAGCGAGCATGCCGGCGCGGTGGACGAGACCCGATTCCAGCTGTGTGCCAACATGCACCTGGCCGAATGCAACTGGCTCGTCGAGAAGGGGCCGATCGCCAAGCTGTGCGTGTCGTGCGCGCTGACCCGGACCCGGCCCAACGATGCCGACACGATCGCGCTGGCCGCGTTCGCCGCGGCGGAGAAGGCCAAGCGCCGACTGATCGCCGAGCTGCACGAGTTGAAGCTGCCGATCGTCGGACGGGATCTGGACCCCCAGTTCGGGCTGGCCTTCGACCTGTTGTCGAGCCAGTTCGAGAAGGTGTTCACCGGCCACGACAACGGGATCATCACCTTGGACCTGGCCGAGGGCGACGATGTGCACCGCGAGCAGTTGCGCATCTCGATGGACGAGCCGTACCGCACCCTTCTCGGGCACTTCCGCCACGAGATCGGTCACTACTACCAGTACCGGCTGATCGGCACGTCGGAGGATTACCTGCAGCGGTATCGCGAATTGTTCGGCGACCCCGACGCCGACTACCAGGAGGCGCTGGACCGCCACTACAGCCAGGGCGCTCCGGTCGGCTGGGAGGCCGATTACGTGTCGTCGTATGCGACCATGCACCCGGCCGAGGACTGGGCGGAGACCTTCGCCCACTACCTGCACATCCGCGACACCCTGGACACCGCCGCGGCGTTCGGAATGGCACCGGCGGCAGCGACGTTCGACCGCAGGGTGCTGGGCCCCAGCGGTTTCGACACGATGATCGAGATGTGGCTGCCCCTGTCGTGGTCGCTGAACATGGTGAATCGGTCGATGGGCAAAGAGGACCTGTATCCGTTCGTGCTCCCGGCTCCAGTGTTGGAGAAGATGCGGTTCATCCACACTGTCATCGACGAAATCACCTCCAATCCGGCCAAACTCGCCGAGGTGGGGGCGCCGGTGGAGGAGCAGAGCCAGCAGCTGAGCTGATGGCCGCCGTCACTGTGTGGAACAAGATCGCGGTGACGGCGTGCGCGGTGACGCGCACCACGAACCTGGTCGCCCGATGGCGCGGGGCGGCACCATTTTTGCCGAGGTTGTTCGTGTTGCGCTACGCCAACATGGGCGGACTCGACCCGGCCGAGTTCGCCGAGCAGATCCGTGCGGCGCGCTCGTTCCGGCCCGAGCAATGGTGCGGCCACTGGAATCGCATTGCCGCGCAGCATGTCCGGCGGTGCGCCACACTGCTGCGCGACCTGGGTCAGACCGACGCACCCGATCTCGACAACGCCAGGGCAATTACTGACGGGCAGATCGACGCGCTGCGGCACGTGCTCGCCCCGGCCGCGGTGCTGTTCGCCGACCACGGGCCGCAACCGAGCGCGCGGGCGATCGACGACCTGGTCTCGGCTCACGGCGACACCGACCACACCCGTACCGTCAACGCGTTCGCCGCGATCGACGCCTGGGTCAAGGCGCTCACCTACTACCAGGTCAGCGCGTTCCCCGGCCACGACCCGCACCGGATGGCGGCCTACCACAGGTCACGCGACCTGTTCGACGCTCTGGTTCGGGTCCTCGCGCCGTCGATCGATGTCCGTGTCGAGCAGGTCGACGTCACCGCGAGCGACGGTCAGACCGTGCGCGGCTGGCTGATCCTCCCGTCGACCCCCGGTCCGCACCCTGTCGTGCTGACCACCAACGGTCTGGAAGGCACGATCCAGGAGCTCGCGGTGGCGCTGTTGCGGTACCGCAGTGCAGGATTGGCGACGTTCTTGATGGAGATGCCCGGCAGCTACGCCTACACCGCGCCGATGAGCGTCGACTCCGAGGCGATCTACCGCGCCGTCATCGACCGTCTGGTGTCCGATGCCCGGCTGGACCCCGGCCGTGTCGCAATCGTCGGCGTCAGTTTCGGCGGTTACTGGGCAGCACGCATGGCGGCGACCGATTCACGGCTTGCCTGCGCTGTGGCCTGTGGCGCACCCACCCATCACTCCTTCCACGGCGGCTTCGGCATGCCCGACGTCATCATCCACGCGTTGGCGCGCACCCTCGGCGTGACCAATCCGGTCGCGCTCGTCGGCGCGTTGCACCGGCTGTCGATTCGGGATCGCTATGCCGACATCACGATTCCGCTGCTGGCGATCAACGGCACCCACGACACCCTGCTCAGCACCCAGGACACCGTCGACCTCGCCGACGCTGCCGCTGAGGCCACGCTGCTGCTCTACCCCAACGACGACCACTGCGCCATGGGGCACTACCGGCAATGGCTGGACCACTCGCAGAACTGGCTCCGAGAACATCTCGCAGCGGTCTGAGGCAACACGCGGTTCGACGCTCGGCCGGCTGGCCCCGACCGGTCCCTACGATCACCCGGTGGCCGATCGATACGGCGCCGACATCCTGGCGCAGAACCCGCACCGCAAGCCCCGCTCGACCGAGCAGCCGATCGAGATCGGGATGGTCGTCGAGGACGCGGCCAGCGGCTTCGTCGGCGCGGTGGTGCGGGTCGAATACGGCCGCATGACCCTGGAGGACCGGCACGGCCGTACCAAACCGTTCCCGGTCGGACCCGGGTACCTGATCGACGGCAAGCCGGTGATCCTGACCGCGCCGAAGAAAGCCGCCCCCGCGGCACCGACGCGCACCGCATCGGGCTCTGTCGCCGTCGCCGGCGCGCGAGCGAAAGTCGCACTCGCCAGCCGCATCTACGTCGAGGGCCGACACGACGCCGAACTCGTGGAGCAGGTGTGGGGTGAAGACCTTCGCCTCGAGGGCGTCGTCGTCGAATACCTGGGCGGCGTCGACGACCTCGCGGCGATCGTCGCCGAGTTCCGGCCAGGTCCGGGCCGGCGCCTTGGCGTGCTGGTCGACCACCTGGTGGCCGGTTCGAAGGAGGCGCGCATCGCCGAGCAGGTGCGGCGCGGCCCCGGCGGTGAGCACACTCTGGTGGTCGGCCACCCGTTCATCGACATCTGGGAGGCCGTCAAACCCGCGCGGATCGGCGTCGCGCAGTGGCCGGTGGTGCCCAAAGGGCAGGACTGGAAGCACGGCGTGTGCGAGGCGCTGGGGTGGCGGCACCGCGACCAGGCCGACATCGCGGCGGCGTGGCAGAAGATCCGCGGCCGGGTGCGGGACTGGACGGATCTCGAGCCCGAGCTGATCGGCCGCGTCGAGGAGCTGATCGACTTCGTCACCGCACCCGTGTAAGCAGGGAGCGTGTCCGACAGCCTGTTCGACGTTCCCGGTGAGCGTGCGCCCTCTGATGCGCAGCTGGTCGGGGCGGCGGTACCGCTGGCCGTGCGGATGCGGCCCGCGTCGGTCGACGAGGTCGTGGGTCAGCAGCATCTGCTCACCGGCAACTCCCCGTTGCGCCGGCTGGTCGAGGGATCCGGTGCGGCGTCGGTGATCCTCTACGGCCCGCCCGGCACCGGCAAGACCACGCTCGCGTCGTTGATCTCGCAGGCCACCGGCCGCAGATTCGAGGCGCTTTCGGCGCTGTCGGCCGGGGTGAAGGAGGTCCGCGCGGTCATCGAAGAAGCGCGGGTGGCCCTGCTGCGGCGCAGCGAGCAGACGGTGCTGTTCATCGACGAGGTGCATCGGTTCTCCAAGACCCAGCAGGACGCGCTGCTCGCGGCGGTCGAGAACCGGGTGGTGCTGCTGGTCGCGGCAACCACCGAGAATCCGTCCTTCTCGGTCGTGGCGCCGCTGCTGAGCCGCTCGCTGATCCTGCAACTGCAGCCGCTGACCCCCGAGGACATCACAGCAGTGCTGCGCCGCGCCCTCGACGACGAACGTGGCCTCGCGGGGAAGGTGCCGATTACCGACGAGGCGCTGGATCTGCTGGTGCAGCTCTCGGCCGGGGACGCCCGGCGGGCGCTGACCGCGCTCGAGGTCGCGGCCGAGTCGGGGGAGATCACCGTCGAGGTCATCGAGCAGTCGCTGGACAAGGCGGCGGTGCGCTACGACCGTGACGGCGACCAGCACTACGACGTGGTCAGCGCGTTCATCAAGTCGGTGCGCGGGTCCGACGTCGACGCCGCACTGCACTACCTGGCGCGCATGCTGGTCGCGGGGGAGGACCCGCGATTCATCGCCCGCCGGCTGATGATCCTGGCCAGCGAGGACATCGGCATGGCTGATCCGATGGCCCTGCCGACGGCGGTCGCGGCCGCCCAGACCGTCGCGCTGATCGGCATGCCCGAGGCGCAGTTGACGCTGGCGCACGCCACCGTGCACCTGGCGACCGCGCCGAAGTCGAACGCGGTCACGACGGCGATCGGCGCGGCGATGGCCGACATCCGCGCCGGGAAGGCCGGCCTGGTGCCGCCGCATCTGCGTGACGGGCACTACGCGGGGGCGCAGAAGCTGGGCAACGCAGTCGGCTACAAGTATGCCCATGACGCGCCGGGTGGCGTTGCCTCGCAACAGTATCCGCCGGACGAGGTGGTCGGTGTCGACTACTACCGGCCGACCACGCACGGCGCGGAGCGCGAGATTGCGACCCGGGTGGAGAAGCTGCGCGCCATCATCCGCCGGACACGCTGAGACCCCTTGACCTGGCCACGTGCTCGGCTTATCGTCATGTAATCAACCTATTGGTTGATCAACGGAGGGGTTGACCACTGGCTGACAACGACGACCGCTTGGACCGCGCCTTCCTGGCGCTGTCCGATCCGGTGCGGCGCGCACTGGTGGCGCGGCTGTCCCGTGGCCCGGCCACGGTCAACGAGCTGGCGGCACCGTTTGCCATCACCAAACAGGCTGTCTCCAAACATGTTCGGGTGCTGGAGGAGGCCGGGTTGGTGACACGGACCCGGGACGCCCAGCGGCGCCCGGTGCACCTCGACGCCGGCGCGCTGGAAGCGATGACGGCGTGGATCGACCGCTACCGGCTCGATGCCGAACGCAACTACCGGCAGCTCGACCAGCTGCTCACGGAGAAAGGACACCCACAATGAGCGGACTCCATCTGAATGCACCCGTGGACACCCTCGCCATGGAGTTCACCCGGGAGTTCGACGCCCCGGTCGGGGCGCTGTTCACCGCGCACGCGGACCCGGACCTGGTCAGGCAGTGGCTCGGACCGCGCGACCTGGAGATGGAGATCGCCGAATGGGATTTCCGCGATCACGGCGGCTACCGCTACACCCATCGCAACGAGCGTGGCACCTTCTCGTTCAATGGCACCTTCCACACCGTGCGCGCAGACGAATTCATCCTCCAGACGTTCGAATTCGACGGCGCACCCGACATGGTGAACCTCGAGTTCTTGTGGTTCGACGACCTCGGTGACGGCCGCTCCCGGCTGCGCGGACGGTCGATCTGCCCCACCACGGAGGCGCGAGATGCGCTGCTGTCCTCGGGGATGGAGGGTGGCATGACCGAGGGGTACGAGAAGCTCGACGAGCTGCTGGCTCGCGACTAACCGTCGGTCGCCAGCACCTTGTCGGCGAACCCGTGCACCTTGAGGCGCAGTTCGTCGACCCGCCGGGCTCGGATCAGGGCCAGGTCGGTGTCCTTGTGGAAGGCCGGCGGTAGCCGTCGCACGTTGCGCGAGCATCCGAAGTCCGCGCAGATCATGGCACCGACGGTGTCCCCTCTACGGCCCGCGGCACCGGCGCGGCGCACGGCGTAGAGCACCGCGTCGTCGGTGAGGGTGACGTCGTTGCACCACGTGCACATCGCGCGGCCCCGAGGTTTGCTCGCCGCCCGGTTGAGGAGCAACGCGACAGGCCCGTCGGGGCGGTCTGTGACGAGGTACGCGCGCCGCGGGATCTTGGGGTCGGTCCAGCCGTAGTACTCGAGGAAGTCGAACTCGACGGTGTCGAAATCGGTTGTGAACGTGACCTTCTTGATCTCGCCGCGGGTCGCGCCGCGGAAGCCGCGCAGTATCTGGTCACGGGTGTAGGCGTGCATGAAAGGAACCATCCGATGAGGGGTGCGCCTGCGGCGCACAGGTGAGGGAGGACACGACTGCGTCGCCGACCCGAAGGTCGGCGACGGGGCGCGGTCATCTGATGTCGGCGAAAACGCCGACGACCTCCTCGACTCGGATGCTCATCGGGAACACGTTACCGAGCGGCCCCACTCAGGGCCACGTATTTACCTGCCGGAGAACGGGGGTGATCCCGACTGGTCGGGGGCCCAGCCGGGATCACCACGAACGGAGTCGGGCGCGTCAGCGCAGGATTCCGGATCGGCGGCGGCCTCCGCCCATCAGGCCGGTGCGGCTGCGCCGCCGGCCCATGAGCGATGCCACCAGTGCCACGCCGAGCGCGGCGACAACGACCTGGACGAGGAGCTCCATCCAGTCGATCCCGTTGGTGGCGGTCGGAATCCCGACCGCACGTGCAATGGCGGTACCCACCAATGCGGACACGATGCCCACGAGGATGGTGAGCAGCATTCCGATGGGCTGCCTACCCGGCAGGACGAGCCGGCCGAGAACGCCGACCACGATGCCGATGAGAATTGCGGTGAAGATGCCGGTGACGGTCATGGTTCCTCCAAAGGATTGCGGCTGAGCGCTGAGATACCCGAGCCCCGTCGGCAATAAACGCTCGCGTCAATCGCGTGTGGAGTCCGTAGGCTCTACGGCAATGGACACGCACGTGCTCGACGTCGACACCAGCCGCCGGCGGACCGTCGATCTGACCGACGAAGTCCGCGATTTCTGCGCCTCCCGCGGGGACGGGTTGTGCAACGTCTTCGTCCCACACGCCACCGCCGGGGTGGCGATCCTCGAGACCGGCGCGGGCTCAGATGATGACCTGGTGGACACGCTGGAGCGGCTGCTGCCCCGCGACGACCGCTACCGTCACGCGCACGGCTCGCCCGGCCACGGCGCCGACCACGTGCTGCCCGGCCTCGTCGCGCCGTCAGTGACGGTGCCGGTGAGCGGCGGAGAACCCCTGCTGGGCACCTGGCAGAGCGTCGTACTGGTGGATCTGAACAGGGACAACACCCGCCGCAACGTGCGGCTCAGCTTCGTGTCGGGGTGAACGTCTGCCGCGGTGGGAGCCCGGTACTGTGGTGCGGTCGAGTATTCGCAGGTGGCGGCCGATCGGCCCCGCTGACCAGACCCGAAGGGCAGCAGGAGTGCAGACACACGAGATCAGGAAGCGTTTCCTTGATCACTTCGTGAACGCCGGACACACCGAGGTGCCCAGCGCATCGGTGATCCTCGACGACCCCAACCTGCTGTTCGTCAACGCCGGCATGGTGCAGTTCGTCCCTTACTTCCTCGGCGCCAGGACGCCGCCGTGGGACCGCGCCGTCAGCATCCAGAAGTGCATCCGTACCCCGGACATCGACGAGGTCGGCATCACCACCCGGCACAACACCTTCTTCCAGATGGCCGGCAACTTCAGCTTCGGCGACTACTTCAAGAAGGGCGCGATCGAGTTCGCCTGGTCGCTGCTGACGAACCCTGTCGAGCAGGGCGGGTACGGGTTTGATCCGGAAAAGCTCTGGGCCACCGTCTATCTCGACGACGACGAGGCGATCGGTTACTGGCAGGAGGTGGCCGGACTGCCCGTCGACCGCATCCAGCGCCGCGGCATGGCCGACAATTACTGGTCGATGGGCATCCCCGGGCCGTGCGGACCGTCGTCGGAGATCTACTACGACCGGGGCCCGGAATACGGCATCGAGGGCGGACCCGAGGCCAACGAGGACCGCTACATCGAGATCTGGAATCTCGTGTTCATGCAGAACGAGCGCGGCGAAGGCACATCGAAGGAGAACTTCGAGATTCTCGGCCCGCTGCCCCGCAAGAACATCGACACCGGCATGGGCATCGAGCGGGTGGCGTGCCTGCTGCAGGGTGTGGACAACGTCTACGAGACCGACCTGCTGCGCCCGGCGATCGACCTGATGGCCGCCCGTGCCCCGCGCGGCTACGGGCAGGGCAACCACGCCGACGATGTCCGCTACCGCATCATCGCCGACCACAGCCGCACTGCGGCGATCATCATCGGGGACGGCGTTAGCCCCGGCAACGAGGGGCGCGGCTACGTGCTGCGCCGGTTGCTGCGTCGCATCGTCCGGGCCGCCAAGCTGCTCGGTATCGAGGACGTGTTCATGGCGGACCTGATGGCGACGGTCCGCGACGCCACCGGGCCGTCCTACCCGGAATTGGTGAACGACTTCGACCGCATCTCCCGTATCGCGGTCGCCGAGGAGGCGGCGTTCAACCGCACGCTGGCCTCGGGGTCGCGGCTCTTCGAGGACGCCGCGCGCGCGACCAAGGCGTCGGGCTCTTCCCGGCTCTCGGGGTCTGATGCGTTCACGCTGCACGACACCTACGGCTTCCCGCTGGAGCTGACCCTGGAGATGGCCGCCGAGGCCGACCTGGGGGTCGACGAAGAGGGCTTCCGCGCCCTGATGGCCGAGCAGCGTCAGCGCGCGAAGGCCGACGCGGCCGCTCGCAAACAGGCCCATACCGATCTGAGCGCGTACCGCGAGCTCGTCGACGCCGGGCCGACCGAGTTCACTGGTTTCGACGAGTTGACCAGTGAGGCACGGATTCTCGGTATCTTCGTGGACGGCAAGCGCGTGCCGGTGGTGTCGCACACCGGTCGCGAGGGCGTACACGAGCGGGTGGAGCTGATCCTGGATCGCAGCCCGTTCTATGCCGAGTCGGGCGGGCAGATCGCCGACGAGGGCCACATCAGCGGAACCGGCTCGTCGGAAGCGGCCAAGGCGGCGGTCACCGATGTGCAGAAGATCGCCAAAACGCTGTGGGCGCACCGGGTCAACGTCGAATCAGGGGAGTTCGTCGAGGGCGACGCCGTGATCGCGGCCGTCGACCCGCAGTGGCGCCGGGGCGCCACCCAGGGCCACTCCGGTACCCACATGGTGCATGCGGCGCTGCGACAGGTGTTGGGGCCCAACGCGGTACAGGCCGGCTCCCTGAACAGGCCCGGATATCTGAGGTTCGACTTCAATTTCCAGGGAGCGTTGAGCGACGAACAGCGAGCCCAAGTCGAGGAGGTCACGAACGAGGCGGTGCAAGCCGACTTCGAGGTGCACACCTTCCACGAGAAGCTGGAGAAGGCCAAGGCGATGGGCGCCATGGCGATGTTCGGCGAGTCGTACCCCGACGAGGTCCGGGTCGTCGAGATCGGCGGGCCGTTCTCGCTGGAGCTCTGTGGCGGCACGCATGTCGGACGCTCCGCGCAGATCGGTCCGGTGACGATCCTCGGCGAATCATCGGTCGGTTCCGGCGTACGCCGTGTCGAGGCCTACGTCGGCCTGGACTCGTTCCGGCACCTCGCCAAGGAACGCGCTTTGATGGCAGGGCTGGCCTCGACGCTGAAGGTGCCCTCGGAAGAGGTGCCGGGCCGCGTCGCGACGCTGGTGGAGCGGCTCCGGGCCGCCGAGAAGGAACTCGACCGGATGCGGCTGTCCAACGCGCGCGCCGCCGCTGTCAACGCGGCGGCCGGTGCTGAGCAGATCGGTGCGGTGCGGCTCGTGGCGCAGCGTATGGCCGGCGGGATTTCGGCGGGCGACCTGCGTTCGCTCGTGGGTGACATCCGCGGCAAGCTGGGCAGCGACCCGGCTGTGGTCGCGCTGATCGCCGAGGGTGACGACGACGCCGTGCCCTTCGTGGTGTCGGTCAATCCGGCCGCGCAGGACCTCGGGCTGCGCGCCAACGATCTGGTCTCGGTTCTCGGTACCGCGGTCAACGGCCGCGGTGGCGGCAAGGCCGATCTGGCGCAGGGCTCCGGTCGGGGTGCCGCAGGCATCGATGCCGCGCTCGCGGCGCTGCGCGCGGAGATCGGCCGGAGCTGACCATCGTGCCCGACGCCCGCCAGGACGCCCCCCACGACTCCGACGACGCCGATCGTTCGCCCGACCGACCCGGTGATCCGGCCACGGCGCCCGATCCCGGGCGGGGGCGCCGGCTCGGCGTGGACGTCGGCACCGTGCGCATCGGGGTGGCGGTCAGCGATCCCGATGCGATGCTGGCCACCCCGGTGGAGACGGTGACCCGCGACCGGCGAGGCAACCGGCACATCAAGCGGCTGGCCACACTGGTCGACGAATACCAGGCCGTCGAGGTCGTGGTCGGGCTGCCGCGCACACTGGCCGACCGGGCCGGGTCGTCGGCGCGCGATGCGGTCGACGTCGCCGACGCGCTGTCCGGGCGGATCGCCCCGGTGCCGATCCGCTTCGTCGACGAACGATTCACCACACTGACCGCGCAACGTGCGCTGCGCGACGCGGGCGTGCGCTCTCGCGGCCAGCGGGCGGTGATCGACCAAGCTGCAGCGGTGGGGATTCTGCAGAACTGGCTGGACCAGCGGCGGGCGGCGCTGTCCCCTCAGGGAGAGGCCAGGGATGGCTGAGGACTGGCACGGTGACCGAGCCGAACCGCTGGCGGTGGGGCCACCGCGACAGCGGATGACCCGTAGGCAGCGGGCGCGGGAGAACCGGCTGCGTCGCCGGCGGCGGCTGGCTGCGGTCATCGCGGTGTCCGTCGTCGTGGTCATCGCGATCGTCGCGGTGCTCCTCGGCTCGCGGATGTGGAACTCGCTGTTCGGCGGCGCCGACAACGACTACGCCGGCGGCGGCGTCAACGACGTCGTGATCCAGATCCACGACGGCGACTCGACGACCGCGATCGCCAAGACATTGCTGGACAACAAGGTGGTCGCCACGGTCAAGGCGTTCGTCGATGCCGCCGACGGCAACGACGCGATCGCCGCCATCCAGCCGGGCTTCTACAAGGTGCGCACCGAGATCCCGGCGTCGAGCGCGGTGTCGCGTCTGGCCGATCCGGCCAATCGGGTGGGCAAACTGGTCATCCCCGAGGGTCGTCAGCTCGACGACGTGTCCGACGTCAAGACCAAGGCCGTCACCGACGGCATCTTCACGCTGATCTCGAAGGCCAGCTGCGTCGACCTCGACGACGACCAGCGGTGCGTATCGGCCGCAGATCTGAAGGCCATCGCCGGCACCGCAGCCCCGGCGTCGCTGGGGGTGCCGCAGTGGGCGGTCCAGCCGGTGACCGCGATGGGTGCCGACCATCGGCGCCTCGAAGGTCTGATCGCGCCCGGCACCTGGAACATCGACCCCTCGGCCACTCCCCAGGAGATCCTGTCGACGCTGGTCGCGAGCAGCGCCGGGCAGTACGAGCAGAGCGGGCTGCTCACCACCGCGGCCAACCTCAACATGTCGCCGTACCAGATCCTGACGGTGGCCTCGCTCGTGCAGCGTGAGGCGAAGCCGCAGGACTTCGCCAAGGTCGCACGCGTCATCTACAACCGCCTGGCCGAGAACCGCACGCTGGAGTTCGACTCCACGGTGAACTACGCGCTGGACCGCATCGAGGTCGCCACGACCGACGGGGACCGCGCGCAGGCCACGCCGTGGAACACCTACGTGCGGCCCGGGCTTCCCGCCACTCCGATCTGCTCGCCCGGCGGCCCCGCGCTGACCGCGGCCGAACAACCGGCGCAGGGGGATTGGCTGTACTTCGTCACGATCGACATGCAGGGCACCACGCTGTTCACGCGTGAGTACGAACAGCACCTGGCCAACATCGAGCTGGCCCGCCGCAACGGTGTCCTCGACTCGGCCCGCTGACACGTGAGCTCCGCTCGCCGGGCGGCCGTGCTGGGCTCGCCGATCGCCCATTCACGCTCCCCGCAGCTGCACCTGGCGGCCTACCGGGCGCTGGGCCTCGACGGCTGGACCTACGACCGCATCGAGTGCACCGGTGACCAGCTGCCCGGGCTGGTGTCGGGGTTCGGGCCGGAGTGGGTCGGCGTGTCGGTGACGATGCCCGGCAAGTTCGCCGCGCTGGAGTTCGCCGATGAGGCGACGGATCGGGCACGGTTGTTGGGGTCGGCCAACACGCTGGTGCGCTCGGCGTCCGGGTGGCTGGCGGACAACACCGACGTCGACGGCGTGGTCGGAGCGCTGGCCGAGGCGCCGCCCGCCGAGCGTGCGGTCGTCATCGGCTCCGGGGGCACCGCACCGGCCGCGGTGGCCGGCCTGGCCGCCCGCGGCGCACGCGTGATCACCGTGGTCGCCCGCAGCGCCGAGAAGGCCGCGGGTGTGCTCGAGGTCGCGCGCCGCAGCGGGGTCGACGCCGAGTTCTGCGAACTGCAGGGCGCCGGTCTGGCTGACGTCGCGGCCGCCGCGCAAGTGCTGGTCAACACCATCCCTGCCGACGCCGCAGCCCCGTTCGCCGAGGTGCTGGCTGTGACCCCGGTGCTGCTGGACGCCATCTACGAGCCCTGGCCGACAGCGCTGGCCGCGGCGGTCGCCGCCCGGGGCGGCCATGTCGTCAGCGGCCTGCAGATGCTGCTCAACCAGGCGTTCACCCAGGTCGAACTGTTCACCGGCCTGCCTGCCCCGAAAGAAGCGATGAGAGCGGTGCTGCCCGGCGCTTAAATTCGACAGGTGGGTCTGTTTCCGGCAGTGGCGCTGGCAGGCTGGTTGGTCGCATTGAGCGCCTACGACCTGCGGTATCGCCGTCTGCCGAACCTGCTAACGCTGCCCGGCGCCGCGGTGATCCTGGCGGTCGCAGCGTTGTCCGAGCACGGGTCGGGTGCCCTCGCCGGCGCACTGGCGTTGACCGCGATCTACGCGGCGGTGCACCTGATCGCACCCGGCGCGCTGGGCGCCGGCGACGTCAAACTCGCGCTCGGTGTGGGCGCCTTGACCGGGGCGTTCGGGACGCAGGCCTGGGCGCTGTGCGCCATTGGCGCGTCACTGATGACGGGTCTGTGGGGCGCCGCCCGCGTGGCTTCCGGGTTCCGGTCGGCGGTGCCGCACGGTCCGTCGATGTGCCTCGCGGCCGCCTTGGCGGTCGCCGGCGCCTTACCTGCGGGGTAATCGCCTCTGGACCGCCGGGTGGCGATACTCGGACCGTGACGCACCCGCCGATCCTGCTGCTGCACGGTCTGTTCAGCCGGCCCTCCCTCATGAAGCCGTGGGCGACAGTTCTCGGCGACGCCGGGTTCACCTGTCACGTTCCGGCGCTTCCTGGCCGCGACCCGTCCGACGACGTCGCGCTCAGCCGCACGGGCATCGCCGAGATGGTCGACGTGGCGCTCGACGTCTACGACACGATCGGCGAGCCCGCGGTCGTCATCGGCCACAGTATGGGCGGGCTGCTCGCCCAGAAGCTGGCGGCGGTCCGCCGGCCGCGGGCAGCGGTGCTGCTCGCCTCGGTTCCGCCCGGTGTGCTGTGGCCGCAGCTGCGGACGCTGCCCCAGTTCCTGCCGTACCTGCCGAGCGTGGCCGCGGGCCGCCCGTTCCTTCCGTCCCCGGACGTGATGCGCGCCGTGCCTCTCGCCACGTTGCCCGCAGCCGAGCAGGACCGGCTGATCCCTGAGCTGGTCCGCGACTCCGGACGGGTGTTCCGGCAGTTGATGCAGGGCGCGCCGGCCGTGCGGGTCGCAGCGGCCGACGTGTCGTGTCCCGTCCTGTGCGTCAGTGGCGGCGAAGACCGCAACGTCGCGCCCTGGATGTCCCGACGACTCGCAGCACGATACGGCGCTCAGCACCAGATCCATCCCCGGCTCCCGCACTGGATCATCGCCGAGTCCGCAGTAGCGCACGTGGCGCCGCCGGTGCTCGCCTGGTTGCGCGCCACATTGCGGCAGACCTGACCTGATCGCCGTTTTCCGGCCTCGGGGCGCGTCGTGCGAAACTGGGACACGTGTTGCGATGGACCACAGCAGGGGAATCCCACGGTCGTGCGTTGGTGGCGATGGTCGAGGGGATGGTCGCCGGCGTCGAGGTGACCTCTGCCGACATCGCGGCCGCGCTGGCGCGTCGCCGCCTCGGCTACGGCCGCGGGGCGCGGATGAAGTTCGAACAGGACCAGGTGACGATCCTGGCCGGCCTGCGGCACGGTGTCACATTGGGCGGCCCGATCGCCGTCGAGATCGGCAACACCGAATGGCCGAAGTGGGAAACCGTGATGGCCGCCGACCCGGTCGATGCGGCCGTGCTGGCCGACAGCGCCGCCCGCAACGCCCCGCTGACCCGGCCCCGGCCCGGCCACGCCGACTACGCCGGCATGCTCAAGTACGGCTTCGACGACGCCCGTCCCGTGCTCGAGCGGGCCAGCGCGCGTGAGACCGCGGCGCGCGTCGCGGCAGGCACCGTCGCCCGGGCGTTCCTGCGGCAGGCGCTCGGCGTGGAGGTCGTCTCGCACGTCATCTCCATCGGCGCCTCCACGCCCTACGACGGGCCTCCTCCGCAGCCGGCTGACCTCGCCGCGATCGACGAGAGCCCCGTCCGGGCCTACGACGCCGCCGCCGAAGCATCGATGATCGCCGAGATCGAAGCCGCCAAGAAGGACGGCGACACCCTCGGCGGCGTTGTCGAGGTGGTGGCCCACAACCTCCCCGTCGGACTGGGCTCGTTCACCAGCGGCGACAACCGGCTCGACAGCCAGCTCGCCGCCGCGGTGATGGGCATCCAGGCCATCAAGGGCGTCGAGATCGGCGACGGGTTCGAGACCGCCCGCCGGCGGGGCAGCGTCGCACACGACGAGATGTACCCCGGACCCGACGGGGTGATGCGCTCGACGAATCGTGCCGGCGGCCTGGAGGGCGGCATGACCAATGGGCTTCCTGTCCGGGTGCGTGCGGCGATGAAGCCGATATCGACGGTGCCCCGCGCGCTGGCGACCATCGACATGGCCACGGGCCAGGAAGCCGTCGCGATCCACCAGCGCTCCGACGTGTGCGCCGTGCCCGCCGCGGGCGTCGTCGTCGAGACGATGGTGGCGCTGGTGCTGGCCCGCGCGGCCCTGGAGAAGTTCGGCGGCGACTCGCTGACCGAGACCCGCGCCAACATCGAGACCTACCTGCGTGCCGTGGCGGCGCGCGAGCCCGCCACCGACGGGGTCAGGGCGTCGGGCTGATGGCGCCCAAGGCCGTGCTCGTGGGGCTGCCCGGCTCGGGCAAGTCCACGATCGGCCGACGGCTGGCCAAAGCGCTCGGGGTGGAGATGCTCGATACGGACGTCGCGATCGAGAAGAAGACCGGCCGCACGATCGCTGACATCTTCGCCACCGACGGCGAAGCGGAGTTCCGCTGCATCGAAGAAGGCGTCGTCAGGGAAGCGCTCGCCAACCACGACGGCGTGCTCTCCCTCGGCGGCGGCGCGATCACCACGCCGGGCGTACGTGACGCACTGGCCGGACAGACCGTCGTCTACCTGGAGATCAGCGCTTCCGAGGGCGTGCGCCGCACCGGCGGCTCCACCGTGCGCCCGCTGCTGGCCGGCCCCGACCGCGCCGAGAAGTTCAAAGCACTGATGTCGCAACGTGTTCCGCTGTACCGGCAGGTGTCGACCATGCGGGTGAACACCAACCGTCGCAACCCGGCGGCAGTGGTGCGTCACATCGTCGCGCGGCTGGAGAACCCAGCTGCCGGGCGAGCCGATCGGCGCCGTCGCCGGCCGTCGTGGCGGCGTGCCCCTCTGTCGTTGACCGCGGCGCCGTCGACGGAGGCGCCGCCCAGTCCCGCCGCCGTCGCGGCCAGGAAAGGATCCCCGTGTCGACCCAAGGACGTGCCGTGAGCGAACCGGTGACCGTCGAGGTCCACACCGACCCCCCGTATCCCGTGATCATCGGCACCGGGCTTCTCGGTGACCTCGGACGCATCCTCGACGGCCGCCACAAGGTCGCGATCCTGCACCAGCCCACGCTCACCCAGACTGCCGAAGCGATTCGAGCCCACCTGTCCGACAAGGGAATCGACGCGCACCGCATCGAGATCCCGGACGCCGAAGGCGGCAAGGAGCTGCCGGTGGTCGGCTTCATCTGGGAAGTGCTGGGCCGCATCGGGATCGGCCGCAAGGACGCGATCGTCAGCCTCGGCGGCGGTGCCGCCACCGACGTCGCCGGGTTCGCGGCGGCGACCTGGCTGCGCGGGATCGACATCGTGCACGTGCCCACCACCCTGCTCGGCATGGTCGATGCCGCAGTGGGTGGCAAGACCGGCATCAACACCGATGCCGGCAAGAACCTCGTCGGCGCATTCCACCAGCCGGCCGCGGTGCTGATCGACCTCGCGACGCTGGACAGCCTGCCACGCAACGAGATCATCGCCGGCATGGCCGAGATCGTGAAGGCCGGCTTCATCGCCGATCCGGTGATCCTCGACATGATCGAGGCCGATCCGCAGGGTGCCCTGGAACCGGGCGGGGACGTGCTACCCGAGCTGATCCGCCGTGCGGTCGCGGTCAAGGCCGAGGTGGTGGCCGCCGACGAGAAGGAATCCGCGCTGCGGGAGATCCTCAACTACGGCCACACCCTGGCGCACGCGATCGAGCGGCGGGAGCGCTACCAGTGGCGGCACGGCGCCGCGGTGTCGGTCGGGTTGGTGTTCGCCGCCGAATTGGGCCGGCTCGCAGGACGATTGGACGATGCGACCGCCGAGCGGCACCGGGCCATCCTCACCTCGCTGGGACTACCGGTCAGCTACGACGCCGACGCGCTGCCGGCGCTGATGGAATCGATGCTGGGCGACAAGAAGACCCGGGCCGGGGTGCTGCGGTTCGTGGTCCTCGACGGGCTCGCGAAACCGGGTCGCCTCGAAGGGCCAGACCCGTCGCTGCTGGCCGCGGCCTATGCCGAAGTGGCGCGCTA
Source organism: Actinomycetes bacterium (assembly GCA_023404955.1). Lineage (GTDB taxonomy): Bacteria > Actinomycetota > Actinomycetes > Mycobacteriales > Mycobacteriaceae > Mycobacterium. The sequence goes on along the minus strand of JAEXZY010000039.1, from coordinate 22,544 downwards.
GAAACCGGTCCGGTCGGCAATGCGTTGCCGGACCGCGGTTTTGCCCCGAGGAAGCGTTTCTCTGCCCAGCCGGGTGGCTCGCCATGCCAGCTGCGGATAGTTCTGATCGAACCAGCTGTCGTACATGACCAGCTCGGAGTGTTCGAGCAATTGCAGCGCCTCGAGCACCGGCTGGGCGACGGGGTAGGACGCTGCGGTGTTGACGGTCATCGCGCCGCCGTAGGTCTTCGGATGGTCGCGAAAAAGCCACTCGAGGATCCCGTCGCGGGTGAGGGAGGTGTCTCCGGCGGCCGCGAACGCGGCCAGCAGTTCGACCGCCACCTCGGCCGGCGGAGCAGTGTTGAGCCAGTCGATCAGCGGTTGCGCGGCGGCTCGTTCGGTTGGGCCCGGCTCGAAGAGCGGCATGCGCAGCGTGGGCTAGTTCTCGCGGCGCGTCTTCTCGGTCTCGTCGTGCTCGGCCACCGCGACCGGGGAGGTGTGCCGCTCGGTCTCGGCATCGTCATGGTGCCGGTCGTAGTCCTGCACGTCCCGGTCGTCCCTGTCGTCGCGCACGGCGGCGAACACGTCGGTGTCGGCGCGGTCGTCGTCCCCCTCACGGCGACGCGGCGTATCCGGCGTCTTGCGGTCGACGAGCCAACGGCCCAGCGCGACGCCGAGGATCGCGAACAGGAACACCAGCAGAGCGGTGAACGCCGCGAACGTGGTCAGCTCGTTGATCAGGCCCTCGACGTAGAGGTTTTTGTAGAACAGCCCGATGAACCAGGCGACCGCGCCGCTGACCACGCCGGCGAACAGGCCGGCCAGCAGCCACGTCATCGCCAGATCCGAACGACGGTCCGGGTCCGGATTGGCCCGCGCGTCGGCGCGGCCGTCGATGTGGCCCCAGATGAACACCACCACCGCATACAGCACGACCAGCGTGACGCTGATCAATCCGGCCTTGGTTTCCCAGGTGTTGATCAACGCTCCCTGCAGCAATCGAACGATCACCATCAGGGCGGCGAACACCAGTCCGCGCAGCAGCCACTTGCTCATGAGGCCTCACCTTAGCGAGTAGCGTCACCGGTCGTGACTATTTCTGCCCGCCGCGACCGACTGCGCCAGCGTCTGGCCGCCGCCGAGCTCGACGCGCTGCTGGTGACAGACCTGGTCAACGTTCGCTATCTGTCCGGATTCACCGGTTCCAACGCGGCCCTGCTGGTGCTTGCCGGCGACGACACGCCGGTGCTGGCCACCGACGGGCGCTACCGCACGCAGGCGGCCGCGCAGGCGCCGGATGCCGAGGTCGTCATCGAGCGCGCGTGCGCACCGCATCTGGCGGGGCGCGCAGCCGCAGCCGGGGTGCGCAGGCTGGGGTTCGAGAGTCACGTCGTGACCGTGGACGCGTTCACGGGGCTCACCGATGCGGCGGGGGAGCAGGTCGAGTTCGTCCGGGCTGCCGGCACCGTGGAGGCGCTACGGGAGGTCAAGGACGAGGCCGAGCTCGCGCTGCTGCGCCGGGCGTGCGATGCCGCCGACGCGGCGCTGGAGGATCTGGTGCAGCGTGGCGGGCTGCGTGCGGGGCGCACCGAGAAGCAGGTGCGCAACGAGCTGGAGGCGTTGATGCTCGAGCACGGCGCCGACGGTGCGTCGTTCGAGACCATCGTCGCGGCCGGTGCGAACTCGGCCATTCCGCATCACCGGCCCACCGAGGCGGTGCTCGCCGCAGGCGACTTCGTCAAAATCGACTTCGGTGCGCTCGTCGGCGGCTACCACTCGGACATGACGCGCACGTTCGTGCTCGCGCCTGCCGCGCAGTGGCAGCACGACATCTACGGGCTGGTCGCCGACGCGCAACGGGCCGGCCGGGAGGCGCTGGCGCCCGGGGTGGTGCTGCGCGATGTCGACGCCGCATCGCGGCAGGTCATCGCAGATGCCGGCTACGCGGAGAACTTCGGCCACGGTCTCGGGCACGGCGTCGGTCTGCAGATCCACGAAGCGCCGGGAATCAATTCCGCAGCCGCCGGTACACTGCTTGCTGGCTCCGCAGTGACCGTCGAGCCCGGTGTCTACCTGCCCGATCGCGGCGGCGTCCGCATCGAGGACACGCTGGCGGTCACCCCGGAGGGGCCCGAACTACTGACCAGGTTCGGCAAGGACCTGATGATCCTCTAGACGCTAGGAGTACACCCCACCGTGGCATCGACCGCCGACTTCAAGAATGGGCTCGTCCTGCAGATCGACGGCCAGCTGTGGCAGATCGTCGAATTCCAGCACGTCAAGCCCGGCAAGGGCCCAGCCTTCGTGCGCACCAAACTCAAGAACGTGGTGTCGGGCAAGGTCGTCGACAAGACGTACAACGCCGGCGTGAAAGTGGAGACCGCGACCGTCGACCGGCGCGACGCTACCTACCTGTACCGCGACGGCTCGGACTTCGTGTTCATGGACTCCGAGGACTACGAGCAGCATCCGCTGCCGGAGGCGCTGGTCGGCCGGTTGGCGGGGTTCCTGCTCGAGGGCATGCCGGTGCAGATCGCGTTCCATGACGGCACGGCGCTCTACCTGGAGCTGCCGGTGACGGTGGAGCTCGTGGTCAGCCACACCGAGCCGGGTCTGCAGGGTGACCGGTCCAGCGCGGGCACCAAGCCCGCGACGCTGGAGACCGGTGCCGAGATCCAGGTGCCGCTGTTCATCAACACCGGCGACAAGTTGAAGGTCGATTCGCGCGACGGCAATTACCTGGGAAGGGTCAATGGCTGACCGTAGAGGTGATCGGGGCCGCCATCAGGCCCGTAAACGCGCGGTGGATCTGCTGTTCGAGGCAGAAGCCCGCGACATCACCCCGGCCGAGGTTGCGGACGCGCGAAATACGTTGGCGCAGAAGCAAACCGATGATTGGTCCGACGATGATGGCCTCGCGCCGCTGAACCCGTACACGGTGACCGTGGCGCGTGGGGTCACCGAACACCGGGCGCACATCGACGATCTGATCTCCTCACACTTGCAGGGGTGGACACTCGACCGGCTGCCGGCCGTGGACCGAGCCATCCTGCGGGTCGCGGTGTGGGAGTTGCTACACGCCGAGGATGTGCCCGAGCCGGTGGCCGTCGATGAGGCGGTCGAGCTGGCCAAGCGGTTGTCGACGGACGACTCGCCCGGATTCGTCAACGGAGTGCTCGGTCAGGTGATGCTCGTGACGCCGCAGATCCGGGCCGCCGCGGCGGCGGTGCGGTCCGTCAGCAACGGCACCGACAGCACCACGGGGTGAATTCTCTCGCCGCCGGCGATGAACTAAATGTGCGCAACCTGGTCTTGACTGCAGTTGTCCGCGAACATCGCAAAGGTGACGGTCTTCCCTGAAGCGCACCGTGTCCACCGGCCGCACTGGTCCTTGGCACGAACGTGGCTGCTGCAGCCGGGGCGGCCCGGCTTCTGGAGATCGATGCGGTCGGATGCCGACGTGGTGGTGCTCGACATCGAGGACGGCCTGCCCGACGCCGAGAAGCCGGCCGGCAGGCAGGCGGTCGGCGAGTGGCTGCACAGCGATGGATCGGCCTGGGTGCGGATCAGCAGCGCGGGCACACCGGACTGGCACGCCGATCTGGATGCCGTGGCGGCGGCGCCGGGCCTGAACGGCGTGATGCTCGCCAAGGTCGAGTCCGCACACGATGTGGTCGCGACCGCGCAGCGGTTGCCGGCCGGGACGCCGGTGGTCGCGCTGATCGAGTCGGCGCTCGGGATCGAGTCCGCACTGGAGATTGCGCGCTCGTGCGCCCGAATCGCGTTCGGCATCGGCGATTTCCGTCGTGATACCGGCATGAGCGCCGATCCCACGGTGCTGGCCTATCCGCGCGCCCGCCTGGTGATCGCCAGCCGGGCCGCGGGTCTGCCCGCCCCGATCGACGGTCCGACGCTGCGCGTCAACGCCGCGGATCTGCCGCGCGACACCGAGGTGGCCAAGGCGGCGGGCATGACGGGCCGGCTCTGCCTGGACGCTGACCATGCCGGGGCGATCAACGCGCTGCTGAGCCCGTCACCCGACGAAATCGCGGCTGCGCGTGCAACGCTCGCGCGCTTGGACGCTCCGACCAGCCACTACGACGGCAGCGCCGGTCCCACCCGGGCCCGTGCCGAAGCAACCCTCGACCTCGCCGCCAAACTCGGCGTGCTCAGCGATAGTCCGGCAGCTCCATCGAATCCCCTGTGGTGAACCACTTCTTCTCGGCAATTGATCGGAACGGCCAGCGCTGGCACCACTTCATCACCGCCGCGGTGATCACGATGTCGGACTCCCGCATCGGCGCGTAGCCCTCGACGCCTCGCGGTAGGTCCTGGCACCGGTCGACATACGGACGCATCAGCTCGTCGTAGCGTGCCAGCGCCGGGGCGAGGCGACCGGCGTCGAAATGCTCGGCCGGGCCGAGTTCACCGGCCAGCACGTAAGCGCCGACGAGCGCGAGGCTGGTTCCCATCCCCGACAGTGGTGACGCGCAGTAGCCGGCGTCGCCGACGAGCGTGACGCGCCCCGACGACCAGGCCGGCATGTGCACCTGTGCGAATGCGTCGAAGTAGAAGTCGTCGGCGTCTTCTGCGGCGGCGAGCAGCGAATCGCAGTGCCAGCCCGCTCCGGCGAAGCGCTCGACGAGCATCTGCCGTTGCCCGTCGATGTCGTGGCGGTCGTAGTCCAGCGGCTCGGACTGAAAAGCCAACCCCGCCTTGGCTATCGCTGGCTCGTGTGACGGACGCATTGACGCGTTCAGGCCTCCGGGCGCCTGGTAGAGCAGGAACCAGCCGTCGAGCCCGACCGTGTCCGGGGCGGAGAACCACGCGTGGTAACCGCCGAGGGGACGGACGTAGCTTTTCTCGGGGCCGAAAGCGATGCGGCGAACGGCCGAGTGCGGCCCGTCGGCGCCGACGACGAGGTCGACGGGCAGGCGGGTGCCGTTGGCCAAGGTGGCGACCGCACCGTCCTCGCTCTGCTCGATGCCGGCGATCGTCGCGCCGAACCGGTAGTCGACGTCATCGCGGGTGGCCTCGTAGAGCACTTCCGCGAGATCGCCGCGCAGGATCTCCAGAGACGACACCAGGCCGTTGCCGCCGAACGCGGTCACCGGCATCTCGGCCCGCCGGCTGCCATCGGACTTCACCCACGCCGCGCCACTCTGTCGCAGCGCCCGCTCGCGCATTTGGTCGAGCAGGCCCATCCGTTCGACCACCTCGCGGCCGGTGCCGCGCAGATCCACCGTCTGTCCACCGGGCCGGATGCCGGACGCCAGCTCGAGCACGATGACCCGATAGCCCGCGCGGTTCAGCCAGAAAGCCAATGACGGACCGGCGATACCGGCACCGTTGATCATTACGGTGGGGCTCTGCATACTCCGTAATGTACTGCGCGGCAGCACCTGTCACCGTCAGGCGCTGCGTTTGAGTTCGGCACCGAGTTCGACGATGTCGATGCTGAGTTGTCCTTCGATGACGCTGTAGCGGCGGCGTATCGAGGGTCCGGGTAGTGGTGGTGCGGTGGAGTGGTAGGTCGCGCCGGTGGGGGTGGTGTAGGTGGCGGTGTGCTGGCCCTTGGTCTGGTGGGTGGTGACGGTCCAGCCGGGGGCTTCTTTGGCGTAGTTGCAGGCTGCGCACGCGCCGAGCCCGTTGAGCGCGCTTGTCTTGCCGCCCGTGCGGGCGGGGGTGGCGTGGTCGTGGTGGCGGATGGGGGCGTCGCAGTAGGGGGTGCGGCAGGTCTGGTCGCGCAGCCCAATGAACGCGGCCAGCCCTTTCGGGAAGATCCGGGCCTTGGATTCCATCGCGACCAGTTGTCCGCTGGTGGGGTGGCGGTAGAGCCGCCGCAACGTGGCTTTCGCGGTCTCGTCGGCCACGGTGTCGGAGACCAGGTTCCGCAGGACCGCGGCGGGCACGGGCCCGTAGCCGTCGACCCAGCCCGGGGAATCGTCGTCGCCGAGCAGGGTGGTGTCGGCCATGACCAGGTTGACCGCGATCGGCACCGGCGTCTCGGCCGGGCGGGCGGTCACCCGCTGATACAGGGTGTCGGTCATGATCTGCCCGCGCGGGCGCCCGTCCCCGCACATGTCGGCCTCACGCTTCAATGCCGCATAGACCCCGATGCCCTGCGACAGGGGCATCAGGGCGGTCAGGTAGACCATGCCGTTGGGGGCGGGTCGCGTTGATACCCGCGCTGAGGCTGCCGCCCGCTCTCTGCGTTGCACGACCGCGGCGGCATCGAGGCGGGCGGCGATCGCCGCAGCGGCGGCCTCGATGCGCGCATTGCCCAACCCGACAAGCCCCTGCTGATCTGCGCACAGTTCGGCATCCAGCGTCCGCCGGTCCTCGACGGTCAGGCAGGCCGACTGTTTGACGATCAGCGTGGCCCGGTATTCGGTCAGCACCCCGGATTCGAGCGCGGCCAGCGTGTGGGGCATTTCGTGCACCAGGGCCTGGGCGAAGCCGAGGTGCTGATTACCGCGGGCCGGGGAATCCACCCGGGCCATCGCGACTTCCGAGGCCAACCCGCGCCCGCGTTTCCGCGCCGGCATCCCCGCCTCGGCCTCGGCCGCGCGTCGTTTCTCGGCCCACAGGGCGGTGGCGCGGGCCTGCATCGCGGCGGCGGTGGCCTTGAGCTGTTCGCAGCGTGTCACGACCTCGCGCAGCTCGGCCTCCGAGGCCGAACCGTCAAAATCGAACACCTGTGCGAACATGCTTCGACCATACAACGCCTCGCCGACAAGCGGCCCCTAGAGTTCGAGGGCCTCGTACGTTCGTCGCACGAACTTCGGTTGCGCGCTCGCCAGCTTGGCCAGCGAAGTGTTTCCCGCAACGGCCGCGGCGGCGTCCGTCGACAGGCTCGGCATGTTCTGGATGAGGTAAATCAGGATGGCGTCGGCGGACGGGTCAGCCTGCCACCACGTGCCGTATGCACCCGGCCACGAGAACGTGCCGACGCCGCCGGGCCCGAACAACTGCCGCGACTTCGCCGGATCGGTCACCACCGACAGGTTCAGGCCGAACCCGCGGCCGATCCAGAACGGTGCCCCGAGGAAGTCGTAGCGTTTCTGCTCATCGGTCAGTCGATCGGTCCGCATCGACCGGACCGACTCCTCGGACAGCACCCGCACCCCATCGGACGTCCCGCCGGCCAGCAGCATTTTGGCGAACGCCAGGTAGTCGTCGACCGTCGACCACAGGCCCGCCCCGCCTTGACAGAACGGCGGGTCGACGATGGGCGCGGGCCCCATCACGTCATGGTGCAGCGTGTTGTCCGCCGACAGCTGGTACATGGTCGCCGCTCGTCGCCGACCTGTCGGCCCGACGTGAAAACCCGTGTCCGACATGCCCAGTGGCTCGAGGATGCGCTCGGAGAGAACCTGGGACAACGGCTTGCCCACGAGGCGGGACAGCAGGATGCCCAGAACGTCGGTGGCGTGGCTGTAGGTCAGACGCACGCCGGGCTGATGCACCAGCGGAAGGGCCGCCAGCTCCGTCAGCCAGCGGTCCTGATCCTGGCGGACGGGCAGCTTGCGGTATGCGTCGGCGAGCGGGCCGCGGATCGAGAACATGTAGGCCAGCCCGCTGCGGTGGGTCATCAGATCCTCGATCGTGATCGGCCGCTGCGCCGGCACGGTCCGGTCGAGCGGGCCGGCCGGGTCCGTGAGCACGCGCATGTCGGCCAGCTCCGGCAACCAGGTGGCCACCCGATCGGACAGCGCGAGTGCGCCCTCCTCGATCAGCGTCATCGCCGCAGCCACCGTCACCGGCTTCGTCATCGACGCGATGCGGAAGAGGGTGTCGCGCTGCATCGGCAGCTTGGCGTCGACGTCGCGGTAGCCCAGTTCGTTGACCTGCAGCACGTCGCCACCCCGCCACACGAGCGTCACGGCTCCGGCCAGCAGCCCAGCGTCGATCGCCTCGACGATGGAGGTCTGATTGCGGTCGAGGTTCATCGCGCCAGAGTAGGTCAGCGGTGCCGACGGCAGCGCACAGTGATAGCCTTGCCGCGATTTGACCGTCCTTTAACGACCGTCCCGTGAGGCGGAGAAGGAGGTCCGGGTTACACGTGGCTGCCACCACTGACCGGGAACTGATGTCCGCGGCGGACGTGAGCCGAACGATCGCCCGCATCGCCCACCAGATCATCGAGAAGACCGCACTGGACGCGCCCGACGCGCCGCGGGTCATTCTCCTCGGAATCCCCACTCGCGGCGTGACGCTCGCCACCCGCTTGGCGGCCAACATCGCCGAATTCAGCGGCACCGACGTCGCGCACGGGGCGCTCGACACCACCCTCTACCGCGACGACCTGATGTCGAAGCCACCCCGGCCGCTGGCCCCCACATCCATCCCGCAGGGCGGCATCGACGGCGCGCTGGTCATCCTGGTCGACGACGTGCTCTACACCGGCCGGTCGGTGCGCTCGGCCCTCGACGCGCTGCGCGACTTGGGTCGACCCCGTGCGGTGCAACTCGCGGTGCTGGTGGACCGCGGTCACCGCGAACTGCCGATCCGCGCCGACTACGTCGGCAAGAACGTGCCGACGTCGCGCAGCGAGAACGTCAAGGTACGACTCACCGAAGACGACGGCCACGACGGCGTCCGTATCGCACCGCATGGAGGTCCGCAACGGTGAAACACCTTCTGACGGCGGCCGATCTGAGCCGTGACGACGCGACCGCGATCCTCGACGACGCCGACCGGTTCCGCGAGGCGCTGCTCGGCCGTGAGGTCAAGAAGCTGCCGACGCTGCGCGGCCGCACGATCATCACGATGTTCTACGAGAATTCCACCCGTACCCGGGTGTCGTTCGAGGTGGCGGGCAAGTGGATGAGCGCCGACGTCATCAACGTCAGCGCGTCGGGATCGTCTGTAGCCAAGGGGGAGTCGCTGCGCGACACCGCGCTGACCCTGCGCGCCGCCGGGGCCGATGCCCTGATCGTGCGCCATCCGGCGTCGGGTGCCGCGCAGCAGCTCGCCGCCTGGACCCTCGACGAGACCGGCGGACCATCGGTCATCAACGCCGGCGACGGCACCCACGAGCACCCCACCCAGGCGCTGCTCGACGCGCTGACCATCAGGCAGCGGCTCGGCTCCGTGGACGGCAAGCGCGTGATCATCGTCGGCGACGTCCTGCACAGCCGGGTCGCCCGGTCCAATGTCGCGCTGCTGCACACCCTCGGTGCCGAGGTGGTGCTCGTCGCGCCGCCGACGTTGCTGCCTGTCGGTGTCGCGGGCTGGCCTGTCACGGTGTCCCACGAGTTGGACGCCGAACTGCCGCTCGCCGACGCGGTGCTGATGCTGCGGGTGCAGGCCGAACGGATGAACGGCGGCTTCTTCCCGTCGTCGCGGGAGTACTCCGTGCGTTACGGCCTGTCCGAGAAACGGCAGGCGCAACTGGCCGAGCATGCCGTCGTGCTGCATCCCGGCCCGATGCTGCGCGGCATGGAGATCGCGCACTCGGTGGCCGACTCGTCCCAATCGGCTGTGCTGCAACAGGTGTCGAATGGAGTGCATGTGCGGATGGCGGTGCTGTTCCACCTGCTCGTCGGTACCGAAGTGGAGGCGATCAGCGCATGAGGGTCCTTCTGAAAGGAGTGCTCCTCTACGGTGAGGGTGACCCTGTCGACGTGCTCGTCGAGGACGGCCAGATCGCCGAGATCGGTACCGGCCTGAGCGCTGACGACATCATCGACGCGCCCGGTCAGATCCTGCTGCCCGGCTTCGTCGACTTGCACACCCATCTGCGCGAACCCGGCCGCGAATACGCCGAGGACATCGAGACCGGTTCGGCCGCAGCGGCATTGGGTGGCTACACCGCGGTGTTCGCGATGGCCAACACCGATCCGGTCGCCGACTCACCGGTCGTGACCGACCATGTGTGGCACCGCGGCCAGCAGGTCGGCCTTGTCGACGTGTACCCGGTCGGCGCGATCACCGTGGGGCTCAAGGGCAAGCAACTCACCGAGATGGGGCTGATGGCCGCCGGGGTGGGGAAAGTGCGGATGTTCTCCGACGACGGCATCTGCGTCGACGATCCGCTGGTCATGCGCCGGGCGCTCGAGTACGCCTCCGGGCTCGGCGTCTTGATCGCCCAGCACGCCGAGGAGCCCCGGTTGACCGTCGGCGCAGTCGCGCACGAAGGCCCCACCGCCGCGCTGCTCGGCCTGGCCGGCTGGCCGCGCGCCGCCGAGGAATCCATCGTGGCCCGCGACGCGCTCCTGGCCCGCGACGCCGGCGCCCGCGTGCACATCTGCCACGCCTCCACAGCCGGCACCGTGGAGCTCATCCGGTGGGCCAAGGAGCAGGGCATCGCGATCACCGCCGAGGTCACCCCGCACCACCTGCTGCTCGACGACAGCCGCCTCGCCGACTACGACGGCCGCAACCGGGTCAACCCGCCGCTACGGGAAGCCGCCGACGCGGTCGCGCTGCGCCAGGCGCTGGCCGACGGTGTGATCGATTGTGTCGCAACCGATCACGCGCCCCACGCCGAGCACGAGAAGATGTGTGAATTCGCCCATGCCCGCCCCGGCATGCTCGGATTGCAGACCGCGCTGTCGGTGGTCGTCGAGACGATGGTGCGGCCCGGCCTCCTGACCTGGCGTGACGTCGCACGGGTGATGAGCGAGGCGCCCGCCCGAATCGTCGGCCTGCCGGACCAGGGCCGCCCGCTGGAGGTGGGGGAGCCCGCGAACCTGACCGTGATCGACCCGGACGCGCGGTGGACGGTCACCGGCGCCGCGCTGGCCAGCCGGTCCGACAACACCCCGTACGAGGCGATGGAACTGCCGGCCGTCGTGACGGCGACCCTGCTGCGGGGCACCGTCACCGCCCGCGACGGGAAGGCGGGCGCATGAACACCGCGACTCTGGTGGCCTCGCTGATCATGGCCGCGATCCTGGCTCTGCTGATCGCGGTGCTGATCGGCGCGATGCTGCGCGGCTGGCGCCGCCGCTCCGAACGCCAGGCGCAGCTGCTCGGCACGCTGCCGCAGCTCCCCGACACCGTCGGCTCGGCGATCATCGCACCGACCAAGGGTCTCTACGTCGGGTCCACGCTGGTGCCCAACTGGAACGACCGGGTCGCGGCCGCGGACCTCGGCTTCCGGGCCAAGGCCGTGCTGACCCGGTACCCCGAGGGAATCATGATGCAGCGCACCGGCGCCGGCCCGATCTGGATTCCCGCCGAGATGATCACCGGCATCCGCGCCGAGAAGAGCCTCGCCGGGAAAGCGCTGACGCACGACGGCATCCTGGCGATCCGCTGGCGCCTGCCCACCGGGGTGGAGATCGACACCGGCTTCCGCGCCGACAACCGGCGCGACTATTCGAAATGGCTTCCCGAGGAGGTGGCATGACGGCGGATGTGGCCGTGCTCGTGCTCGAAGACGGCCGGGTGTTCACCGGCACACCATTCGGTGCGGAGGGCGAAACGCTCGGCGAGGCGGTGTTCTCCACCGGCATGTCCGGATACCAGGAGACGCTGACCGACCCCAGCTATCACCGTCAGATCGTGGTCGCGACGGCCCCGCAGATCGGCAACACGGGCTGGAACGACGAGGACAGCGAGAGTCGCGGGGACAAGATCTGGGTCGCGGGTTACGCGGTGCGCGATCCCTCGCCACGTGCCTCGAACTGGCGGGCCACCCGCACCCTCGACGACGAGCTGCGCCGCCAGGGCGTGGTCGGCATCGCGGGCATCGACACCCGCGCAGTGGTGCGTCATCTGCGCAGCCGCGGCTCGATGAAGGCCGGTGTTTTCAGCGGGGCCGCTCTCGCCGACACCGACGAACTGCTGGCTCGGGTGCGCGGGCAGGCCTCCATGCTCGGTGCCGATCTGGCCGGCGAGGTGAGCACCGCCGACCGCTATGTCGTGGAACCGTCTGGCGCGCAACGGTTCACCGTGGTGGCGCTGGATCTGGGCATCAAGACCAACACCCCGCGCAACTTCTCCGAACGCGGCATCCGCACCCACGTGCTGCCGTCGTCGGCCGACTTCGCGGAGATCGCCGACCTGCATCCGGACGGGGTGTTCCTGTCCAACGGTCCCGGCGACCCCGCCACCGCCGACCACCTGGTGGAGGTCACCAAGCAGGTGATCGACGCCGGCACACCGCTGTTCGGCATCTGCTTCGGCAACCAGATCCTGGGCCGGGCGCTCGGCCGGGGCACCTACAAGATGACGTTCGGACACCGCGGCATCAACATTCCGGTGATGGACCACGCCACCGGCCGGGTGTCGATCACCGCGCAGAACCACGGCTTCGCCCTCGAAGGGGAGGCCGGCGAAGACTTCGACACCCCCTTCGGCGCGGCGGTGGTCACCCACACCTGCGCCAACGACGGAGTGGTCGAAGGCGTGGCCCTGGCCAACGGGCGGGCGTTCTCCGTGCAGTACCACCCGGAGGCCGCCGCGGGTCCCCGCGATGCCAACTACCTGTTCGACCAGTTCATCGACCTGATGGCGGGAGAGAAATAGATGCCGCGCCGTACCGACTTGAAGCACATCCTGGTCATCGGGTCCGGGCCGATCCTGATCGGTCAGGCCGCCGAATTCGACTACTCCGGGACCCAGGCGTGCCGTGTGCTGCGCGCCGAGGGGCTGCAGGTCACGCTGATCAACTCCAATCCGGCCACGATCATGACCGACCCGGAGTACGCCGACCACACCTACGTCGAGCCGATCACCGCCGAGTTCGTCGAGAAGGTGATCTCCCAGCAGGCCGAGCGCGGCAACAAGATCGATGCGCTGCTGGCCACTCTCGGTGGGCAGACCGCGCTCAACACCGCTGTGAAGCTGTACGAGAACGGGATCCTCGAGCGCTACGACGTCGAGATGATCGGCGCCGACTTCGACGCCATCCAGCGCGGTGAGGACCGGCAGAAGTTCAAGGACATCGTCAGCAAGGTGGGCGGTGAATCCGCCCGTAGCCGCGTCTGTTTCACGATGGACGAGGTACGCGAGACGGTCGCCGACCTCGGCCTGCCGGTCGTGGTGCGGCCCAGCTTCACGATGGGCGGCCTGGGCTCGGGCATGGCTTATTCGGCAGAGGACGTGGAGCGGATGGCCGGCGACGGGCTGGCCGCATCGCCGAGCGCGAACGTGCTGATCGAGGAATCCATCTTCGGCTGGAAGGAATACGAGCTCGAGCTGATGCGCGACCGCCACGACAACGTCGTGGTGGTGTGCTCGATCGAGAACTTCGATCCGATGGGTGTGCACACCGGCGACTCGGTGACCGTCGCGCCGGCGATGACGCTGACCGACCGCGAGTACCAGACCATGCGCACCCTGGGCATCGAGATCCTGCGCGAGGTCGGCGTCGACACCGGCGGCTGCAACATCCAGTTCGCGCAGGACCCGCGCGACGGACGACTCATCGTGATCGAGATGAATCCGCGAGTGTCCCGCTCGTCGGCATTGGCTTCCAAGGCAACGGGTTTTCCGATCGCGAAGATCGCCGCGAAGCTCGCCATCGGCTACAGCCTCGACGAGATCACCAACGACATCACGAAAGAGACCCCGGCCTGCTTCGAGCCGACGCTCGACTACGTCGTGGTCAAGGCGCCGCGCTTCGCGTTCGAGAAGTTCCCCGGCGCCGACGACACGCTGACCACCACGATGAAGTCGGTGGGCGAGGCGATGAGTCTCGGCCGCAGCTTCGCCGAGGCATTCGGCAAGGTGATGCGTTCGCTCGAGACCAAGGCGGCCGGATTCTGGACCGAGCCGAACCGGCCCGATCCGGCGACCGTCGACCTCGACGCCCTGCTGGAGGAGATCGCGACCCCCAAGGACGGTCGCATCTACAAGGTGATGCTCGCGTTCGACGCCGGGGCCACGATCGAGCAGGTCTATGAGGCGACCGCCATCGACCCGTGGTTCCTCGCCGAGATCGCTGGGATCGGCGCGCTCGGCGCGCAGATCCGCGACGCCGCCGAGCTCACCGAGGATCTGCTCCGCGACGCGAAGTCGAATGGCTTCTCCGATCGTCAGATCGCCGCTCTGCGTGACGATGTCGCCGACGAGAATGCCGTTCGCGCCCATCGCCACGAGCTCGGCGTCCGGCCCGTCTACAAGACCGTCGACACCTGTGCCGCCGAGTTCGAGGCGAAGACGCCCTACCACTACTCGACCTACGAGCTCGATCCAGCGGCAACCAGCGAGATCGCCCCGCAGACCGAGCGGCCGAAGGTGCTGATCCTCGGCTCGGGTCCCAACCGCATCGGTCAGGGCATCGAGTTCGACTACTCGTGTGTGCACGCGGCGCTGACCCTGTCAGAGGCCGGCTACGAGACGGTCATGGTCAACTGCAACCCGGAGACGGTCTCGACCGACTACGACACCGCCGACCGCCTCTACTTCGAGCCGCTGACCTTCGAGGATGTGCTCGAGGTGTACCACGCGGAGTCGCAGTCGGGCACCGTCGCGGGAGTGATCGTGCAGCTCGGCGGGCAGACACCGCTCGGACTCGCCGACCGTCTCGAGGCCGCCGGGGTACCGATCGTCGGAACCAGCCCTGCGGCAATCGATCTCGCCGAGGACCGTGGCGAGTTCGGCAAGGTACTCACCGCAGCCGGACTGCCCGCGCCCGCGTTCGGCACGGCGACCTCGTTCGAGGAGGCCCGCGACACCGCCGCCCGGATCGGCTACCCGGTACTGGTGCGCCCGTCCTACGTGCTCGGCGGTCGCGGCATGGAGATCGTGTACGACGAGGCATCGCTTGCCGACTACATCTCGCGCGCAACAGAATTGACGCCCGACCACCCGGTGCTCGTCGACCGCTTCCTCGAAGACGCGGTCGAGATCGACGTCGACGCCCTGTGTGATGGCACCGAGGTGTACATCGGTGGCGTCATGGAGCACATCGAAGAGGCCGGTATCCACTCCGGTGATTCGGCGTGCGCGCTGCCGCCGATCACGCTGGGCCGATCGGATCTCGAGATGGTCCGACGCTCCACCGAGGCATTGGCCAAGGGCATCGGCGTTCGTGGACTGATGAACGTGCAGTACGCGCTCAAGGACGACATCCTGTATGTCCTGGAAGCGAATCCGCGTGCAAGCCGCACCGTGCCGTTCGTGTCGAAGGCGACGTCTGTCCCGCTCGCGAAGGCGTGCGCGCGCGTCATGCTCGGCGAGACCATCGCCGAACTACGCGAGCAGGAACTGCTGCCCGCCACCGGCGACGGCGGCACCGCGCCGATCGACGCTCCCATCGCGGTCAAGGAAGCAGTGTTGCCGTTCAACCGCTTCCGCCGCTTCGACGGCACGGGCGTCGACGCGCTGCTGAGTCCGGAGATGAAGTCGACGGGCGAGGTCATGGGAATCGACGCCGATTTCGGTCGAGCCTTTGCCAAGTCGCAGACCGCGGCATACGGCTCATTGCCCACGCAGGGCGCCGTCTTCGTGTCGGTGGCCAACAAGGACAAGCGCGCGCTGCTGTTCCCGGTCAAACACCTCGCCGACCTCGGGTTCACCATCCTGGCCACCGAGGGCACCGCAGAGGTTTTGCGACGCAACGGAATCGTCGCGACGACGGTGCCCAAGCACTTCGAGGCCAAGCCGGGGGAGCGCACGATCGTCGACGCGATTCTCGCCGGTGAGGTCGCGATGGTGATCAACACGCCCTACGGCCAGTCGGGGCCGCGCGTCGACGGCTATGAGATCCGCAGTGCTGCGGTCACCGCCGGAATTCCGTGCATCACCACCGTGCAGGGAGCCAGCGCTGCGGTGCAGGGCATCGAGGCTGCGATGCGAAAAGAGATAGGCGTCGAATCGCTGCAGCGTCGGCACGCGACGCTGATCAACGAGGGGTGATGAATGTGACACGTTCGGACACAACAGGTTTCGCGGTTCACTACCGATCTGCTGTTGCCGAACGTGGCAGGCTATGCGCCGGGATCGATCCCCACGTCGAGCTGCTCGAGCAGTGGGGGTTGCCCGTCGACACCACTGGGCTGCGGCAGTTCGCCGACATCTGCGTCGACGCGCTCGGCCCTGTTGCAGCCGTGATCAAACCGCAGGTGGCCTTCTTCGAGGCGTTCGGCGCGACGGGATTCGCAGTGTTGGAGTCTGTCATCGCGGGGTGCCGCGCGGCGGGTGCCGTCGTACTCGCCGACGCCAAACGCGGCGACATCGGCTCGACGATGCAGGCGTACGCCCACGCGTGGCTCGACGAACGGTCACCGCTGTGCGCCGACGCCGTCACCGTCTCGCCGTATCTGGGATTCGGCTCACTGTCACCCGCGATCGACGCCGCGCGGCGCGGCGGGCGCGGAGTCTTCGTGCTCGCACGCACATCCAACCCCGAGGGGGCGGGCGTGCAGCTCGCCGCGACGGGGGACCGGGCCGTCGGACAGACGATCGTCGACGACGCCGCTGAACAGAACGCTGACGGTTCGGCGACGGTCGGGCTTGTCGTCGGAGCAACCCGTGCGCATGGGCTCGATCTGAGCGCACTGAAAGGCCCCATCCTGGCTCCCGGTCTCGGGGCGCAGGGTGCGACGGCCGCCGACCTCCCCGAGGTTTTCGACGGCGCCGATCCGGCCTGGGTACTGCCCGCGAGTTCCCGCGGGGTGCTGCGCGCGGGTCCCGATGTTGCGGCGCTGCGGACGGCGTTCGCGCTCGCTCGCGACGAGGTAGAGGCCGCTCTGGGCTGATCGTCGGAGTTACGAGGTATCCGACGACGAAATGCCCGCCCCACACTGTCTGTGCCGGGCGGGCGCCTGCTCGTTCCTATCACCAGAGGTCGTAGACAGCGTTCGCGTTGGGGAATCCGCTCGCGACCGAGGCATTGACGAAGTAGTGACCACCGGTGGTGCCGGTCATGTTGGTGTTCACATCGCCGCGGACGTTCTCCAGCTCGTAGATCGCACGCGGGCCGAAGGCGCCGACCTGGTAGTTGACGAACACCGTCTCCGACGGTGCGTTCGGTGCGCTCGCGGTGACGACCTCGCTGGCCCCCGGGGCCAGAACGAACTGAGGTGCGTTGATCCACTGACCGGAGCCAGGCGTACCGCCCGCGTAGAACTCGGTGTGATTGGTGCGGTTGGTGATGGTCATGGCGACGGTCGGCTCTCCCGGATGGTTCACCGGCAAGGTGCCCGCGTGTGCCGCGCCGACTCCGGCGGCGGCCAGTGTGCCGGCAATGCCGAGTCCTGCGACAACGGCTGCGGTGCGGATCGCGAAGGTCTTCCGGTGACGCGGCTTGGTCTGCCCGGTGCTTGCGGCGGCGGTGTTGGCCTCGGGGGTGGTGTTGTTGGCGTTCATGGTGTTTCTCCTTGCGACGGGGCCGCGTCCTTGGGGGGCGTGGTCGCTGTTTCTGACACCAATGACTTTGCCGCTCAGAAGCCCTTCGCAACCTCCGCCGACGGGCTGATCAGCAGGATGATCAGCGCATCCCCCGATCGGTGGATGTGGGCGTCAGCACAGGGGAGCGTCGAGGACGCGGGCGCGCGACACGCTCAAACAGTGCATCAATTCGTGGAGTTTGTCGGTCGCAACTGCTGTCACAGCAGTACCAGGCGGAATTCGACGAGCATCGACGAGGTCGAGGCGTCCGGAACACACGTGTCGCGCAGCTGAGCCTTTGACCAGCTGTTTTGTTCGGATTCGCGATCTGTCACAGCGGACGCGTAGGCTCTGCCGGGTCGTCGGTGAGCAGGGAGTTTCCCAACCCTCTACATCACCGAGGCCGACCGAAAACGCGGGGGTGCCTCTCGCAAATGCCTGTTCAGATGGGTACGGTCGCTTTCGCTGCAGTCATTCGACGTGATGGCGCCCCTGATCGGGCGAGTACACGTCGAGACACGCGGCCACACGCCACCGGAGCCTGCCCCGGGCGCCGGTGTAGTCAGTTCGAGAACGAAAGACGGAGGAACCCGTGGCGCTTCCCCAGTTGACAGACGAGCAGCGCGCCGCTGCGTTGGAGAAGGCAGCTGCCGCTCGCCGAGTACGCGCCGAGCTCAAAGAGCGTCTCAAGCGCGGTGGCACCGATCTCTCGCAGGTGCTCAAGGATGCCGAGACCGATGAGATCCTCGGCAAGATGAAGGTCTCGGCTCTGCTCGAGGCGTTGCCGAAGGTTGGCAAGGTCAAGGCGCAGGAAATCATGACCGAACTCGAGATCGCCCCGACGCGCCGCCTGCGCGGCCTCGGCGATCGTCAGCGCAAGGCGCTGCTCGAGAAGTTCCCGTCCTGAGCGGGCAGAACACACACACGAGGGGCCGACTGGTTATTCTGGTCGGCCCCTCGGCCGTGGGTAAGTCGACCGTCGTGAGACGAGTCCGCGAGCTCGTGCCAACCCTGTTCTTCAGCGTCTCCGCCACGACGCGCGCGCCGCGCCCCGGCGAGGTCGACGGCCGCGACTACTACTTCGTTTCCGACGCCGAGTTCGGTCGCATGATCGCCGACGACGAGTTCCTCGAGTGGGCAGAGATCCACGGCGGACTCCAGCGATCGGGCACGCCGGCAAAGCCTGTCGAAAACGCCCTCGCCAAGGGACAGCCGGTACTGTTGGAGGTCGACCTGGCCGGCGCACGCAACGCGGTACGCCGACTTCCCGAGGCCATCACCGTCTTCCTCGCGCCGCCGAGTTGGGACGATCTCGTCGAACGACTCGCAGGTCGCGGCACCGAAACACCCGAGGCGGCGCAGCGTCGTCTCGAAACCGCCAGAACCGAAATGGACGCGCAGGGCGAGTTCGACCACGTGGTGGTAAACAACGAAGTCGACTCAGCCGCCCGCCAGTTGGTATCCTTGCTGGTTGGATCCGACAATACAAAGCAGGAGTTCGCGTGAGCACGCAGACCAATTTCGACACCCCCGAGATCGTCGACGCACCGTCGTACGACACCCCACTCGGTATCACCAACCCTCCGATCGACGATCTGCTCGACCGCGCGTCGTCGAAGTACGCCCTGGTGATCTACGCAGCCAAGCGCGCACGTCAGATCAACGATTACTACAACCAGCTCGGCGACGGCATCCTCGAGTACGTCGGTCCGCTGGTCGAGCCGGGTATGCAGGAGAAGCCACTGTCGATCGCCATGCGCGAGATCCACTCGGATCTGCTGCAGCACACCGAGGGCGAGTAGCACTCACAGGAGATGTCCACTCCGGACGCCAAGCGGCGCATTCTGGTCGGTGTCGGCGGCGGGATCGCCGCATACAAGGTGTGCTCGGTCATCCGACACTTCACCGAGGCCGGACACGAGGTGCGGGTCATCCCGACCCGTGCAGCTCTCGAGTTCGTCGGCAAGGCAACCCTGGAAGCGCTGTCGGGTCATCCCGTCTCGACCGAGGTCTTCGACCACGTCGACGAAGTGCCGCACGTGCGATTGGGTCAGGCTGCCGACCTGGTGATCGTCGCACCGGCCACAGCAGACCTGATGGCCCGTGCCGCGATGGGACGGGCCGACGACCTCCTCACCGCGTCGCTACTGACGGTCATCTGTCCGGTGATGTTCGTCCCCGCCATGCACACGGAGATGTGGGAGCACCCCGCAACGCAGGCCAACGTCGCCACGTTGCGTGAGCGCGGCGCCACTGTCGTGACGCCGGCGTCCGGTCGGCTGACCGGTCGCGATACCGGCGCTGGGCGCCTCCCCGAGCCGCAGGAGATCGCACTGCTCGGCGAGTTGCTGCTCGACCGCTCCGACGCGCTGCCCTACGACCTCGCGGGTGCGCGCATCGTGATCAGCGCGGGAGGCACCCGTGAGCCGCTCGACCCCGTGCGCTACTTGGGCAACCGCAGTTCCGGGAAACAGGGCTTCGCACTTGCACGCGCCGCGGCACAGCGTGGCGCTCACGTCACCGTCGTCGCGGGTTCGACCAATGAGGCAGGCGAGCCGGCAGGCGTCGAGGTCGTCCATATCGAGGACGCGCGCCAACTCGCCGACGAGATGACCAAGCGTGCCGCAGACGCCGACGTGGTGATCATGGCCGCTGCTGTCGCCGACTTCCGCCCGGTCACCGTCAACGACACCAAGATCAAGAAGAACGACGATGGCCCCGCACCCATCGAGCTGACGACCAATCCGGACATCCTGCGTGGACTCGTGCAGTCCAGGGAGTCCGGTGCCATCCCGTCCGAGGTGGTGATCGTCGGCTTCGCCGCGGAGACGGGCGACGACCAGGGTGGTGTGCTCGACCACGGCCGCGCGAAGCTGCGTCGGAAGGGCTGCGACCTGCTCGTCGTGAACGCGGTCGGCGACGGCAAGGCGTTCGGCACCGAGGACAATACGGGCTGGTTGCTCGCGGCGAACGGCAACGAGACGTCGCTTCCCTACGGTTCGAAAACACTCATGGCGAGCCGAATACTAGACGAAGTTCGCGCTTTGCTGCCTGATTAGGTTCGCCCTCCACCTCGTCAATCGAATGTCGGGGCGAGTGTGTAGGTTTGTAATCCACGAGACCACCAACGGCGACCATTCGAGTTTGCCGTGTGCTCCCACTGGGGGACACGAGTTTGAGAGGATCAGATGACCAGCTCTGCGTCACGCCTGTTCACCAGTGAGTCGGTCACGGAGGGCCATCCGGACAAGATCTGCGACGCGATCAGCGATTCGGTCCTCGACGCCATCCTCGCCGACGACCCGAAGGCGCGCGTTGCCGTCGAGACCCTCGTCACCACCGGGCAGGTACATGTGGCCGGAGAAGTCACGACGACCGCCTACGTCGACATCCCCGGCATCGTCCGCAGCAAGATTCTCGAGATCGGCTACGACTCGTCGACCAAAGGCTTCGACGGTGCGTCGTGCGGTGTGAACGTGGCGATCGGTGCGCAGTCACCCGATATCGCGGGTGGTGTCTTCAACTCGCACGAGAGCCGCAGCGGCATCTCCGAGGACGAGATCGACGCGCAGGGCGCGGGCGACCAGGGACTCATGTTCGGGTACGCCACCAACGAGACCCCCGAGCTGATGCCGGTTCCGATCGCGCTCGCTCATCGGTTGTCACGTCGGCTGACCGAGGTTCGTAAGAACGGCACGCTGCCGTACTTGCGCCCCGACGGAAAGACCCAGGTCACCATCGAATACGACGGCGACAAGCCGGTCCGACTCGACACGGTCGTCGTCTCGACCCAGCACGCAGCCGACATCGACCTCGAGAAGATGCTCACCCCTGACATCAAGTCGCAGGTGATCGATCCGGTCCTCGCCGAGCTGGATCTGCCCGGCTTCACCACCGAGGGCTACCGACTGTTGGTCAACCCCACGGGCAAGTTCGTACTCGGCGGTCCGATGGGCGACGCAGGCCTGACCGGACGCAAGATCATCGTCGACACCTACGGCGGCATGGCTCGCCACGGCGGCGGTGCCTTCTCGGGTAAGGATCCGTCGAAGGTCGACCGCAGCGCGGCGTACGCGATGCGGTGGGTCGCCAAGAACGCTGTCGCTGCCGGTCTTGCCAGCCGCATCGAGGTGCAGGTCGCCTACGCCATCGGCAAGGCAGCTCCCGTCGGACTCTTCGTCGAGACCTTCGGCACCGAGAAAACCGATCCCGAGGTCATCCGCAAGGCGATCTCCGAGACGTTCGATCTGCGCCCGCTCGCGATCATCCGCGATCTCGACCTCCTGCGTCCCATCTACGGCCCGACCGCGGCCTACGGCCACTTCGGGCGCACCGATCTGGACCTGCCCTGGGAGAACACCGACCGGGCCGACAAGCTGCGCTCGGCAGCGGGTCTCTAAGACATAAGCCGCAGTTCTGCAGAAAGAACGTGCAGCGTCGAAGCCGGTCGCGAAGGTCCTGCCCATGCTCGGGCTGGCCCATCTCGACCGGCCTTTCGATTATCTGATCGACGCCGAGCAAGATTCCGATGCCGTCCCGGGAGTCCGCGTGCGGGTTCGGTTCTCTGGCCGACTCGTCGACGGCTTTCTTCTCGACCGCGTCGAGGAATCCGAGCATCCCGGCAAGCTGGGGTGGCTCGAACGGATCGTCTCGCCCGAGCCGGTGCTCTCGCCCGAGATGATGCTCGTCTGTCGTGCGGTGGCCGAGCGCTACGCGGGCACGATGTCCGACGTGATCCGACTCGCGGTGCCGCCACGACACGCGCGCACCGAAAAGGAGGAGACGCCTGCGCCGACGTCGGACGTCGTCGTTCCCGAACGTGACGGGTGGCGTGCGTATCTCAACGCCGGCTCGTTCCTCGACTCGCTCGCCGAAGGTGCTCCGCGGGCGTTGTGGCAGGCGACGCCGGGGGAGGACTGGCCGGCACGACTCGCCGAACTCGCGGCGCACGTCGCCGCGGCGGGGCGCGGCGTGGTCGTCGTAGTACCCGATCAACGTGATCTCGACAGATTGTCGGCAGCATGTGAGCCGCTGCTCGACGACCGGTGCGTCACGCTCGCCGCAGGACCCGGCCCGACCGCCAGGTATCGGCGATGGTTGGCGGTGCGTCGAGGCGCGGCCGACGTCGTACTCGGTACCCGCAGTGCGGTGTTCGCGCCCGTGCACGACCTGGGGCTGATGGTCATCTGGGACGATGGCGACGACAGCCTCGATGAGCCGCGAGCGCCGTATCCGCACCCACGCGAGGTCGCGGTGTTGAGGGCGCACATCGAGCG
>JAEXZY010000021.1 GCA_023404955.1 Actinomycetes bacterium | reverse complement strand
GTGCGGCTCGAGCTCGAGCCGGCCGTCGCGTCCGCCCGTGACGCCGTCGGCTTCGACCACGACGTCCCGGCGCCTGCCGCGTCGGGGCACCGCCGCCACGGCCTGCGCCGCGCCGGCTGACGGCGGCTAGGGTGTCTCCCGTGATCACCGCCATCGTCATGATCAACTGCGAGGTCGACCGGATCCCCGAGGTCGCCGAGGCGATCGCGAACATCCCCGCCGTCTCCGAGGTCTACTCGGTCACGGGCGACGCCGACCTCATCGCGATGGTGCGGGTGCGGGCCCACGAGGAGTTCGCCGACGTCATCGCCGACCGCCTCAACAAGGTCGAGGGCGTCGTCGGCACGTCGACGCACATCGCCTTCCGCACCTACTCGGCCCACGACCTCGAGGCCGCGTTCAGCCTGGGCCTCGAGGGCGACTGACGCGACGCCGCTGACCGCCTGACCGCTGGCGTGCCGCCGGTCAGCCCCGGGTGGCCGCGACCCAGCGCTCGACGACGCGAGTCGCCGAGCCGTCGTCGATCGCTGTTGCCGCGACGTCCATCGCCGCCCGCAGGTCGGCGTCGAAGTCCTCCTGACGCGCGCCCGAGTCGGGCCGGGTCAGGGCCAGCGCGATGCCGGCGTTGAGCAGGACGGCGTCACGGACCGCACCGGTGGCACCCGAGAAGACCTCGCGGACGACGCCCGCGTTGTGCTCGGCGTCGCCGCCGCGCAGTGCCTCGATCGGGTGCAGCGACAGGCCCAGACGCGTCGGGTCGACGACGCGGTCGCCGACCTCGCCGTCGCGGACCCACCACACCGTGGTCGTCGTCGACACGGTGACCTCGTCGAGGCCGTCGTCGCCCCGGAACACGGCGGCGTCCTTGCCCCGGCCGGCGAACACGCCGGCCAGCAGCGGGGCCATGCGCGCGTCCGCGCACCCCACGGCGGCGTAGGTCGGCTGCGCCGGGTTGGTCAGCGGGCCGAGGAAGTTGAAGGCCGTGCCGATGCCGAGGTCGCGGCGCGGGACGGCCGTGTGCCGGAAGCCAGGGTGGAAGGTCTGCGCGAAGCAGAAGGTGATGCCGGCCTCGTGGGCCACCTCGACGACGCGCTCGGGCGGGAGCGACAGGTCGATGCCGAGCGCCTCGAGGACGTCGGCCGAGCCGGACGACGATGACGCGGCGCGGTTGCCGTGCTTGACGAGGCGCACCCCGGAGGCCGCGACGACGATCGCCGACATCGTCGAGATGTTGACGGTGTGGGCTCGGTCGCCGCCGGTGCCGACGATGTCGACGGTCGGGCCGGGCACCTCGATGCGGCGGGCGTGGGCGAGCATCTGCTCGGCCAGGCCCTGCATCTCCTCGATGCTCTCGCCCTTGGCGCGCAGGCCCATGAGGAAGCCGGCCACCTGGGCGGGGGTGGCCTCACCGGCCATGATCTGGTCCATGGCCCATGCGGCCGTGCCGCGGTCGAGGTCACGCCCCGCGATGAGGTCGGCGTAGACCGAGGGCCAGCTCGTCGTCGTCGCGTCCGAGGCCATGCGCTCAGGCGCTGGTGGCGCCCGCGCGCGCGAGGGTCGTCACGGCGGCCGTCAGCGCGATCGGGTCGAGCGGGTACGGCACCGCGAGGTCGGCCTGCGACCACGCAGCCAGCCAGCTGTCCTGCGGGCGGCCGGTGAGCACGATGATCGGCGGGCACTCGTAGATCTCGTTCTTCAGCTGACGGGCCAGGCCCAGGCCGCCGACCTTGGCGGCCTCGCCGTCGAGGATGAGGATGTCGAAGCGCTCGCTCTCGACCGAGCTGATGACCGCGTCGGCCGTCGCGCACTCGTGCCAGCGGACCACCTCGACGTCCTTGGCCGGACGGCGGCCGACGGCGACCCGCACGGCGTCGCGCGTCGTGAAGTCGTCGCTGTAGAGCAGGACGCTGACGCGCGCCACCCGGGGCGCGCCACCCGTCGACGTCACGACGTCGGTGGAGGTGCCCTGGGCTGCGGTGTCGTTCGAGGCGGTCATGCGGCAGATGCTACCGGCCCGCACACGCGCGCCCGCAGGAGCCTCCCGCCGGCCGGGACGCCGTTCGGTGCCGCCCGTCGGGCCGTCGTCCGGCCGGCGAACCGGACGTATCGCGCCCTCCTCCTCGACGACGTGTCGGAATGGTCACGAATCCTCGACAGCGCGGCCGCAATCGGGGGGGTCGCTCGCCACCCCCGACAGGAATGTGGGAATAATGTCCAACGTGGCGACAGCATCAGCAGTTCCTTCCAGCGCAGTAGCGAACCCGGCCGCTCACGGCCCGGCGACCCGCCCGAACATGGTTGCCGTCGGCACCATGGTCTGGCTCTCCAGCGAGCTCATGTTCTTCGCGGGTCTGTTCGCGGTGTACTTCCAGCTCCGCTCCGTCCGAGGCGACCTCTGGGCGCAGCAGACCGAGAAGCTCAACCTGCCGTTCGCGAGCGTCAACTGCCTCGTGCTCGTCATCTCCTCGGTGTGGTGCCAGCTCGGCGTCTGGAAGGCCGAGCGTGGCCACAAGGCCCGCACCGGCCGCCTCGTCGACATCAAGAACTGGGGCATGCGCGAGTGGTACGTCCTGACCTACCTCTTCGGCGCGTTCTTCATCGCCGGCCAGGTCATGGAGTACGCCGAGCTCGTCAGCGAGGGCGTCACGCTCAGCTCCGACGCCTACGGCTCCGTCTTCTACATGGCGACCGGCTTCCACGGTCTGCACGTGACCGGCGGCCTCATCGCGTTCCTGCTCATCATCGCCCGCACCTTCACGACGCGTCGCTACACCCACGCCAACGCCACCGGCGCCGTCGTCACCTCCTACTACTGGCACTTCGTCGACGTCGTGTGGATCGCGCTCTTCGCCACGATCTACATCCTGCGCTGACCACGCCGCCTCGGAAGCCCTCCCGGCGCATGCCCCTTCGCACCACTCCGACCGTGACCCCCTTGGACGACAGGAAGACACAGTGAAAGCCTTGGCCGCCCGACGCCGACACCCCGCCGCGATCGCGGTGCTGCTGCTGCTCGGCCTGCTCGTGACCGGGGGCGCCTACTCCTTCCTCGCACCCAAGGACGCCAACGCGGCCGCGTCCGTCACCGCCGACACCGTCGCCGAGGGCAAGGACCTCTTCCTCGCCAACTGCGCCACCTGCCACGGCCTCAACGCCCAGGGCACGAAGTCGGGCCCCTCGCTCGTCGGCGTCGGCGCGGCCTCCGTCGACTTCCAGGTCGGCACCGGCCGCATGCCGCTCGCCGGCCCGAACGTCCAGGCCCCGGTCAACAAGGTGAAGTTCTCGCCGGAGCAGATCAGCGCCCTCGCCGCGTACGTCCAGTCGCTCGGCCCGGGCCCGGCCATCCCGGACTCGAAGTACACGACCGTCATCGAGCCCGGCTCGCCCGAGAACAACAAGGCCATCGCCGAGGGCGGCGAGATCTTCCGCGTCAACTGCGCCATGTGCCACAACTTCGCCGGCGCCGGTGGCGCGCTGACCCGCGGCAAGTACGCGCCGTCGCTGCAGGAGACCACCCCGACGCACATCTACGAGGCCATGCTCACCGGCCCGCAGTCGATGCCCGTCTTCAACGACACCAACCTGACGCCCGAGGCCAAGCAGAAGGTCATCTCCTACCTCAAGGCGCAGGAGAACGAGACCAACGTCGGCGGCCTGACGCTCGGCAACCTGGGCCCGGTCTCCGAGGGCCTCTTCGCGTGGGTCTTCGGCCTCGGCATCCTCATCGCCTGCGCCGTCTGGCTCGGCAAGAAGGCCGCATGAGCACCCACTGCATCGTCCAGATCACGCACGACGACAGGACCACCACCCGATGAACGACAACGAGACGACGGACTCCGGAGCGGGCACCGCGCTCGCCCACGGTTCCGAGTCGGGCGCCGTCGAGCGCCACGCCGACGCCGCAGCGGACCTCTTCGAGAACCCGGGGCTGCCGGCCCACGTCCACCGCGCCGCCGACGACGACCCGGCCGCCGCCAAGCGCGCCGAGCGCCAGGTGGCGACGCTGTTCGGCCTGTCGATGCTGGCCACGCTCGTCTTCCTCGTCAGCTACTTCGCCATCCCCGACGAGGCCACGTTCTTCTTCCCGGGCATCGGCAAGGCGAAGACGCAGAACGTCGTCCTCGGCCTCTCGCTCGGGTTCTCGATCTTCCTCATCGGCATCGGGGCGGTCCACTGGGCCAAGACGCTCATGTCCGACGAGGAGATCATCGAGGAGCGCCACCCCCAGGCCTCGACGCCGCAGGAGCGCGCCAAGGCCGTCCAGGTCGTGGCCGCCGGCGTCGAGTCGACGCAGATGAACCGTCGCCCCGTCCTGAAGTACACGCTCGGTGGCGCGCTCGGTCTCTTCGCCCTCCCGCTCGGCCTGCAGGTCGCGGGCTCGCTCGGGCCGGTGACCATCGACGAGCTCAAGCACACGATCTGGGACCCGAAGGAGAACGGCGGCAAGCCGATCCGCCTCATGCGCGACCCGGAGATGACGCCGATCCGCCTCGACGAGGTCACCCTCGGCTCGGTCTTCCACGTCATGCCGGAGACCCTTCAGAAGTACATCGACGAGGGCAAGCACGTCCTCGAGGCCAAGGCCAAGGCAGCGGTCATCCTGATCCGTCTCGAGCCTGAGCTGATCAAGGTGCAGAAGGCCAAGGACTGGGGCGTCGACGGAACCGTCGCCTACTCCAAGATCTGCACCCACGTGGGCTGCGCGGTCGGCCTCTACGAGCAGCAGACGCACCACCTGCTCTGCCCGTGCCACCAGTCGACCTTCGACCTCACCGAGGACTGCGCCGTCATCTTCGGCCCGGCCAAGCGGCCGCTGCCGCAGCTGAAGATCACCGTCGACGACGCCGGCTACCTCGTCGCACCCCAGGGCTTCCTCGAGCCCGTGGGACCGAGCTTCTGGGAGCGTGCACGATGAGCACCATCAACGAGTCCCGTCCCGCCGACGCGCTGCGTTCCGGCGACCGGCAGGCCGACGCCGAGGCGTCGGCCGCCAAGCCGCTCGGCGGCATCGCCGGCTGGGTCGACGACCGCGTCGGCGCCGCCAAGGGTGTGTCCTTCCTGGCCAAGAAGGTCTTCCCCGACCACTGGTCGTTCATGCTCGGCGAGATCGCCATGTACTCGATGATCGTCTGCCTGCTGACCGGCGCGTTCCTGACGTTCTGGTTCGTCCCGAGCGCCAGCCAGGTCGTCTACGACGGCTCGTACGTGCCCCTCCAGGGCGTGACGATGTCCGACGCGTACCGCTCGACGCTCAACATCTCGTTCGACATCCGTGGCGGCCTGCTCATCCGGCAGATCCACCACTGGGCCGCGCTGGTCTTCATCGTCGCCGTGTTCGTGCACATGGCCCGCGTGTTCTTCACCGGCGCGTTCCGCAAGCCGCGCGAGATCAACTGGGTCTTCGGCACCATCCTGTCGATGCTCGCCTGCATCGAGGGCTTCGCCGGCTACTCGCTGCCCGACGACCTGCTCTCGGGCACCGGCATCCGCGCCGCGCTGTCGGGCATCACGATGGGCATCCCCGTCGTCGGCACTTGGATGCACTGGGCACTGTTCGGCGGCGATTTCCCCGGCGAGATCCTCATCCCGCGCCTGTACGCGCTGCACATCCTGCTGATCCCCGGGATCATCCTGGCTCTGATCGGCGTGCACCTGGCATTGGTGTGGTTCCAGAAGCACACCCAGTTCCCCGGCCCCGGGCGCACCGAGACCAACGTCGTCGGCGTGCGCGTCATGCCGGTGTTCGCGGTGAAGTCGGGCGCGTTCTTCGCCGTCACCGTCGGCATCCTCGGCCTGATGGGCGGTCTGCTGCAGATCAACCCGATCTGGGTGCTGGGGCCGTACAAACCGTCGCAGGTCTCGGCGGGTAGCCAGCCCGACTTCTACATGATGTGGACCGACGGCCTGATCCGGTTGTGGCCGGCGTGGGAGTTCTACCCGTTCGGCCACACCATCCCGCAGGGCGTGTGGGTGGCCCTCGGCATGGGCCTGGTGTTCATGCTGCTGATCGCCTATCCGTTCCTGGAGAAGAAGTTCTCCGGTGACGACGCGCACCACAACCTGCTGCAGCGTCCGCGTGACGCACCGACGCGTACCGCGATCGGGGCGGCGGCGATCTCGCTGTACATCGTGCTGACCTTCGCCTGCATGAACGACATCATCGCGCTGAAGTTCCACATCTCGCTGAACGCGACGACGTGGATCGGTCGCATCGGCATGGTGGTGTTGCCGGCGATCGTGTACTACATCGCCTACCGCTGGGCGGTGGCGCTGCAGCGCAGCGACCGCGAGGTGCTCGAGCACGGTATCGAGACGGGCATCATCAAGCGGCTGCCGCACGGTGCCTACATCGAGCTGCACCAGCCGCTGGGTCCGGTCGACGAGCACGGCCACGCGATCCCGCTCGAATACCAGGGCGCGGCTCTGCCCAAGCGCATGAACAAGCTGGGTTCGGCCGGCGCTCCCGGCACGGGCAGCTTCCTCAGCGCGGACCCCGTGTCCGAGCACGAGGCGATCACCGAAGCGGCCCACGCGGCCGAACACCGGGCGCTCACCGCGCTGCGGGAACGCGTCGGTCACAACGGATCGAACGGCCACGGCTCGAACGGTCACGGATCGTCGAACGGTCACGCCAACGGGTCATCCGACAACGGTCACCACTGACCGCCTGAGAACGAACAGACAACCGCCCCGGCTCCGGCCGGGGCGGTTGTTTTCTGTGCGCTCGGGACGGAACTGCTGTCAGGCAGCGGCGTGGGTGCGTAGCTCGCGCAGGAAGTACACCGGCAGGCCGACCACGGCGGCGGTGACGACGCCGGCGGCGCCGTAGAAGACCCAGGAGGCGACATCGTTGTCGACGGCCATCAGGTAGGTCGCGGTGCCGATCAGCGCGTAGGCAACGCCCATCGCGCAGCCGATGGACGCCGCGCAGCGCAGGGTGAGCTGTTCGACGAGGGGCGACCCAGCCGACAATGCAGCCGGCGACGCGGGGGCAGGGGCCGGGGTGACAGCGCGGATCTTCTCCGTCGGCGCCTCGGTGACCCGCGGCGCCCCGCTCCCCTGCCCGGCGGCCGCGGCCGTCGGACGAGGTGTCGGCTCCTGGGGCTCGGCATGTCGGCGCGCGTCGCGGCGGGCTCGCAGCAGCAGCGGTACCGCGGCGAGGATCACCGCCGCCGACACCCCGATGACGACGTAGAGGAACCAGGGTGTGCCGGAGTCCCCTGTGGACGCGGTGTGGCCGCTACCGAGGTCGACGAGCGCCACCGTCGCGGCGACACCCGCTCCCAGTGCGGCGAGCCAGGCGGCCGCGCAGCCGCCGAGCAGGATGCGATCCGTCCGGTCGGGCGTGTAAGTCGTCATGCCGGCTAGCAGTTTGTCTGGGCGGTGTTGTTGGTGTTCGAGGACAACACCGTGCCGTCACTGGTGGTGATCGAGCAGTTCAGCCGGCTGACCAGGAACAGGCTGGAAGCCTGCACCGAGCCCACCTCGGACTGCGAGATCGGGGTGACGGTCAGCGACCACGGGATGTAGACATTGCGCTGGGTGCGGCTGCGGCCTGAAGCGTCGGTGTAGGTCACCGTGATGATGTCGCCGGGCGCCTTCGTGCCGGTCACGGAGTACGTGACCTGGCGTGGGCCTGCCCGCGTGGTGGTGGGCGGTGGGGGCGGCGCCTCCGTCGTGGTCGGCGGTGGCGGCGGTGGGGGCGCCTCGGTCGGAGCCGGCTCCGGCGGTGGCTCGGTCACCGTCACGGTCTCCGGCGGCGGTGGCGGCGGTTCCTCGGTGGTCGGTGGCGGAGGCGGCGGAGGTGGCGGCGTCGTGGTGGTGATCTCGTCCTGGACCGGCGGCGGGGCGCTGGTGGTGGTCTCCGGCGTCGCGAGGTTGTCCGTGTCCGTGCGGGTCACCAGCACCGACACCGACACCACCAGCGCGATGGCGGCGATGATCGCGACAACGCCGACCACCCAGGGCCACCGCGGCGGATCGGGGGTCTCCCCGGCCTCGGCTGCCGAGTCGTAGCTGTCGTAGTCGTAAAGCGACTGTTCGGCGGGCACGTACGGGGGGCTGACGAACTGCTCGGACTCCGGCGCGGAGTAGGCGCGCGAGTAGTGGTCGGTCGGACCGGTACCGGGCGCACCGGCGTCACTGTCCGGGGTGAGACCCGAGACGTCCTGTGTCGGTTCGTCGGCTGACGACCGGTCACCCGGCTCGTCGCCTCTAGGCCCGCTCATGTGCGCCATTCCTTATCAGCCAGCTTCTCCGATCACCGCCGATGGCGGCTCGCGGTGACGCGGCAACACTACCCAACCGGGACGCCGCGAACAGCCGCAGGAAGACCGTCGCGGGCCAACTCATGCCGGATTGTGACCTTGCCCGGCCGCGGCACCGACGACCGTCGGCGACTAGTGCTTCTCGGGTCCGGTGTGGTACTCGAAGACCAGTCCGGACACCGTGGTCAGGACGAAGCAGACGCCCGCGACGATGAGCCACGGCAGCCACAGGGCCATGCCGACCGCGGTGACGGACGCGGACAGCGCGATCATGACGGGCCACCAGCTGTGTGGGCTGTAGAAGCCCAGTTCACCGGCGCCGTCGGCGATCTCGGCGTCCTCGTAGTCCTCCGGGCGGGTGTCCAGCCGGCGGGCGACGAAGCGGAAGAACGTACCGGTGATCAGCGTCAGGCCGGTGGTCAGCGCGAGCGCCGTCGTACCTGCCCACTCCACCCCGCCGGTGGCGAACAGCGCGGTGAGCACCGCGTACACCACCGTGGCCAGCGCGAAGAACGCCGTGAGGAACTCGAACAACCGGGCTTCGATGTGCATCTGCTGTCCTACCTGCTCGCCTGGGGCGCCTGCTCACCGCGGCGCGTGTCGAACGGCTTGGTCGTGGTCGCGACCGGCGACTGGTTGATCGCCTGCAGCGCCTCGGCATTGGTCTTGCCGGCGATGCGCTGATCCATGTACGCCTTGAAGTCGTTGGGCTCCACGACGCGCAGCTCGAAGTTCATCATCGAGTGATAGGTGCCGCACATCTCGGTGCAGCGGCCCACGAACGCACCGGTCTGGTTGATCTCGCTGACCTGGAAGATGTTGTCGGAGTTGTTCGCCTTGGGGTCGGGCAGCACGTCGCGCTTGAACAGGAACTCCGGCACCCAGAAGCCGTGGATCACGTCGGCCGAGGCGATCTGGAACTCGATGCGCTTGCCGGCGGGGACCACCAACACGGGGATCTCTTCCGACGAGCCCAGCGTCTCGACCTTGTCGAAGTTCAGGTAGGTGCGGTCCTCGGGGTTCAGGCCGCGGATCGCGCCGACGCGCTCCTCGCCGTTCTCGTAGGTGCCCTCCGGCTTGGAGGTCATCGCCTCTTTGCGGGCGTTGTCGACGCCGTCGTAGGTGAACGTTCCGTCACCGAAGTCGATCTTCTGGTAGCCGAACTTCCAGTTCCACTGGAACGCGGTGACGTCGACGACGACCTCGGGGTTGGGGTCCTTGTGCAGCATGCGTTCCTGCACG
Organism: Actinomycetes bacterium; assembly: GCA_023404955.1. GTDB lineage: Bacteria > Actinomycetota > Actinomycetes > Mycobacteriales > Mycobacteriaceae > Mycobacterium. The sequence continues at coordinate 8,104 of JAEXZY010000021.1, read as the reverse complement.
ACGACGGTGAAGTAGAAGAGCACCGAGATGATGAGGAACGGGGTGACCGTCAGGGCCAGCTCGAGCGGCATGTTGTAGCCGAACTGGCGGGGCAGTTCCTGCTCGCCCTTCTTCTTGCGGTGGAACACCACGGTCCAGAACAGCATCACGTAGACGATCGCGCCGACGACCAGCGCGGCGATCATGGAACCGATCCACAGTTCGCGGTTCAGGTGAGCTTCCGGGGTGATGCCCTTGGGCCATCCCAGGGCGAGAGCATCGGACCAGCTGCATCCGCTGAGCAGGACCGTCGTCCCCCCCAGGAGCAGGGACAATGCCACCAACTTCAGGCCGCGAGCGGGCACGTTGGCGCCTCCTACCAAGTCGATCGACCGCCGGACGGTCAGACGGCTGCATTGAATACTACGCAGCGTAGACCACCCGTCCTCGGCGCATCCATGCGACCGGGCCAATGTCATTTCCCGGCCCGGAGATCAGACATACTGACGCCGTGTGCGGACTGCTGGCGTTGGTGACCGATCCTGCCCATGAGGTCTCCCCCAGCCTCGTCGATGCCGTTTCCGGCGCCAGCCACCTGATGCGGCACCGGGGCCCCGACGAGCCCGGAACCTGGAACGACGACAGCGTGGTGCTGGGTTTCAACCGCCTCTCGATCATCGACATCGCCCACAGCCACCAGCCGTTGCGGTGGGGCCCGGCCGAGGCGCCGCAGCGCTACGCGCTGGTGTTCAACGGTGAGATCTACAACTACCTCGAGCTCAGAGAGGCCCTGCGCGCCGAACACGGAGCCGTCTTCCACACCGACGGCGACGGCGAGGCGATCGTCGCCGCCTATCACCACTGGGGCGCAGAGGCGCTCACCCGGTTGCGCGGCATGTTCGCGTTCGCGCTCTGGGACACCGTCACCGAGGAGCTGTTCTGCGCCCGGGACCCGTTCGGCATCAAGCCGCTGTATCTGGCCACCGGGCCCGGCGGCACCGCCGTCGGCAGCGAGAAGAAGTGCCTGCTGGACATCGCCGAGCAACTGGGCCTCGATCTGAGCATCGACGAGCGTGCCGTGCAGCACTACACCGTGCTGCAGTACGTCCCGGAGCCCGAGACGCTGCAGCACGGCATCCGCCGGCTGGAATCGGGCAGCTATGCGCGGGTGAGGCCCGGCGGCACACCGGAGGTGACGCGCTATTTCACCCCGCGGTTCGCCGCCGTGCCGTTCGTGGCGGGGCGCGAGCAGTCGCGCTACGACGAGATCACCGCGGTGCTCGAGGATTCGGTGGCCAAGCACATGCGCGCCGACGTCACCGTCGGGTCGTTCCTGTCGGGCGGCATCGATTCCACGGCGATCGCGGCGCTGGCGATGCGGCACAACCCGCGGCTGATCACGTTCACGACCGGCTTCGAGCGGGCCGGGTTCTCCGAGGTCGACGTCGCGGTCGCCTCGGCCGAGGCGATCGGCGCACGGCACGTCACCAAGGTGGTCAGTCAGGCCGAGTTCGTCGAGGCGCTGCCCGAGATCGTCTGGTACCTCGACGAGCCGGTGGCCGATCCGGCGCTGGTGCCGCTGTTCTTCATCGCCCGTGAGGCCCGCAAGCACGTGAAGGTGGTGCTCTCGGGTGAGGGGGCCGACGAGTTGTTCGGCGGCTACACGATCTACCGGGAGCCGTTGTCGCTGAAGCCGTTCGACTATCTGCCGCGCGGCGTGCGCAAGTCGGTCGGCCGGATGGCCGGCCCGCTGCCCGAGGGCATGCGGGGCAAGAGCCTGCTGCACCGCGGCTCGCTGACGCTCGAGGAGCGGTACTACGGCAACGCGCGCAGCTTCTCCGACGCCCAGTTGCGCGCGGTGCTGACGCGGTTCCGCCCGGAGTGGACCCACACCGACGTCACCGCTGCGGTGTACGCGCAGTCGGCCGGGTGGGACCCGGTGGCGCGCATGCAGCACATCGATCTGTTCACTTGGCTGCGCGGCGACATCCTGGTCAAGGCCGACAAAATGACGATGGCGAACTCACTGGAGCTGCGGGTGCCGTTCCTGGACCCGGAGGTGTTCGCGGTCGCCTCCCGGTTGCCGTACGAGGAGAAGATCACCCGGTCGACGACGAAGTACGCGCTGCGTAAGGCCTTGGAGCCGATCATTCCCGCGCATGTGCTGCACCGGCCGAAGTTGGGCTTCCCGGTGCCCATCCGGCACTGGTTGCGGGCGGGCGAGCTGCTGGACTGGGCGTACGAGACGATCGCGGCGTCAGGCGCAGGCGAGCTGATCGACCTCCCGGCCGTCCGCGCGATGCTCGACGAACACCGCACGGGCGGAGCCGATCACAGCCGCCGGCTGTGGACGGTGCTGATCTTCCTGCTGTGGCACGCGATCTTCATCGAGGGCAGCGTGACGCCGGCGATCAGCGAGCCGACCTATCCGGTGCAGCTCTAGCTAGAGCGCCTGGGCGATCTCGCGGCCGGCCTCGTCGCCGTACGCATCGGTCAGCCGCGCGATCGCGTCGTCACGATCCCAGGTCCACTCCTGCGGGCCGGGCGCCTCGAGTACCAGCGTCGCGACCAGCGAGGCCAGCTGGGCGGCCCGCTCCAGCGACAACCCGGCGTCGCGACCGGTGAGGAAGCCCGCACGGAACGCGTCACCGATGCCGGTCGGATCCTCGCGGCGCCGCTCCGGCACCACGTCGACGTGGACGAACGTTCCGTCGCGCCCGACCAGGTCGACACCCTTCTCGCCCAGCGTGGTGACCCGCAGCTGAATCTGCTGCATCACCTCGGCCTCCGACCACCCGGACTTCTGCAGCAGCAGGTCCCATTCGTAGTCGTTGGTGAACAGGTAGGTCGCGCCGTCGATCAGCCGCCGGATCTCGTCGCCGGACAGGCGGGCCAGCTGCTGGCTGGGGTCGGCCGCGAACGCCAGCCCCAGGGACCGGCACTCTTCGGTGTAGAGGAACATCGCCTCGGGATCGTTGGCCCCGATGATCACCAGATCCGGTGTGCCGGTGCGGGTTACGACGTCGGCGAGCTTGATGTTACGGGACTCCGACATCGCGCCGGGATAGAACGACGCGATCTGCGCCATGTCCTCGTCGGTGGTGCAGACGAACCGTGCGGTGTAGGCGGAGTCCGACACCAGCACCGCGTCGCAGTTGACGCCGGCCTCGGTCAGCCACTGGCGGTAGTCGTCGAAGTCGGCGCCGACGGCGCCGATCAGCGTCGGCCGGCCGCCCAGCACGCCCATCGCGTAGGCCATGTTGCCGGCGACGCCACCACGGTGCATCACCAGATCGTCGACGAGGAAGCTCAGCGACACCTTCTGCAGGTGATCGGCCAGCAACTGCTCGGAGAAACGGCCGGGAAAGCGCATCAGATGATCTGTGGCGATCGATCCGGTCACGGCAATGGTCACGCAGTCACACCCTTCGTGAAGTCGTCAGACACCCTAGCTGGGTCCCATCGGCGGACTCTTTGCCAGCCGGAGCAGCCTGCGCACGTGCGCTAACCTGCCTATGAGTGCCCGTACGGGCCACTGTAGAGGGAACTCGATCCACAAACGCAATCCACCGACCTGCCCGGGAGTTCATGTATGACTGGTCCTTACCCGCCCCACTACGGAGCTGGACCAGCAGGACCGCAGGACTATCCCGGGGGTTACGGGCAGCAGCCCTACCCCGATTCCGGGTTCACCGCCGCCTATCCCGGTGCACTGCCGCCGCCTGTTCCCTACCCGCCGCGCCGGCGACGCTGGGTTGCGATCGTGGTGGCTGTCATCGCGGTGCTCGCGGTGGCCGGCGTGGTGACTGCCGTGGCGCTCACGCGGAACAACAACGATGATTCACCTGGCGGTGCGCTGACCGAGGCGACGGCGCGCGGCGCCATCCAGAACTATCTCGACGCACTGTCCAACGGCGACGCCGAATCCGTGGCGCGGCACAGCCTCTGCGGGTTGTTCGACGCGGTGAAGGAGCGGCGGTCGGATCTGGCGCTGGCCAGCCTGTCCAGCGATGCGTTCCGCAAGCAATACAGCAGCGCGCAGGTGACATCGATCGACAAGATGGTGCTGTCGTCGCCGACGCAGGCTCAGGTGTTGTTTACGATGAAGGTGAGCCCGCAGAGCCGGTCGTCACGCAGCCAGCCCGCCGATGCCGACGAGCAGGCGATCGCTCAGCTGGTCTCGGTCGACAACGACGTGCTGGTGTGCTCCTACCTGCCGCGTACGGCAGGTCAGTACTAGCTCAGTTGAAGGAGTCGCCGCAGGCGCACGAGCCGGTGGCGTTGGGGTTGTCGATGGTGAACCCCTGCTTCTCGATGGTGTCGACGAAGTCGATCGAGGCGCCCTGCACGTAGGGGGCGCTCATCCGGTCCACCGTCAGGTTGACCCCACCGAACTCGACGGTCAGGTCGCCGTCGAGGGTGCGGTCGTCGAAGAACAGGTTGTAGCGCAGGCCTGCGCAGCCGCCGGGCTGGACCGCGATGCGCAGCGCCAGGTCATCCCGGCCCTCCTGATCGAGCAGCGCTTTGGCCTTGGTCGCCGCGGCCTCCGTCAGGATCACGCCGTGTTGGGTGTCGGTGGCCTGTCCTGCCTGCACTGCCGACTCGTCCTGAACAGTCATGAATACTCCTGTGTGGATGTTCGTGGGTGAGGCCAACAACGCCGTGACCCCACGTCTTCAACGGTACCTCGTTCGGACGGTATTCCCGCGGTCCGACCCTATTCCCCCTAACTCTGCACCCATGTCCATGCCGCTGCCACGGCGGCGGCCAGGCTGGTGAGCTGCTCGGCTGCTTCGTCGATGGCGCGGCGCACCGAGCCGGCGTGCTCGGTGATCGAGTGGGCCGCCACGATGCCCGCGGCGCTGCGCTCCTGCTCTGACAGGGTGACCTGACCGGCCATGACCAGCACCGGCACGCCGCGCCGGCCCGCGCCGGCGGCCAGCGCGCTGACCACCTTGCCGTGCAGCGACTGATCGTCGAAGCGGCCCTCACCGGTGATGACCAGGTCGGCAGCGTCCAGGTCGGTGTCTAGACCGGTGTGCTCGGCGATGATCGCCGCCCCGGATTCGCGGCGCGCCCCCAGCGCGAGCAGCGCCGCACCCAGCCCGCCGGCCGCCCCGGCTCCCGGCTCGTCGCGGATCGGTCGGCCCGCTGTGTCGTCCAGCTGCCGGGCCCAGGCCGTCAGTCGCTCCTCCAGGGCTTCGACGGTGGCGGGATCGGCGCCCTTCTGCGGCCCGAACACTGCCGCCGCGCCACGCGGGCCGAGCAGCGGGTGTTCGACGTCACTCGCGGCGATCAGGTCGACGTTCGCCAGCAGGTCACGGGCAGCAGCAAGCCCTCCGAGTGCCTCGACCATGCCGCGGCCGCCGTCGGTGCTGCCGCTGCCGCCGAGTCCGACGACGATCCGGCGGGCGCCGGCAGCCAGAGCCGCGTTGATCAGGGTCCCGACCCCGCGGGTGTGCGCGTCGACGGCCGTGTGCACCGTGGGTGCACCGCCCAACAGGGCCAGGCCGCACGCCTGGGCGCATTCGATGTACGCGGTCGCCGGAGGGCCCGGGTCCAACACCCACTCGGCGTCGACGTCGACGGTCAGTGGTCCGCTGACCCGCTCGGTGCGCCGCTCGCCCAGCCGGCCGGCCAGGACGTCGACGAAGCCGGGGCCGCCGTCGGACTGCGGCGCCAGGATCAGCTGGTCCTGCGGCCGTGCGCTGCCCCACCCGGTCGCGATACAGCGGGCCGCCGCGACGGCGGTGAGGCTGTCGCCGAAGGAGTCCGGCGCGATCACAACGGTCCGGGGCATTCCGGCAGATTAAGCCGCACTCGCAGGTGCCGCACGGCGGGCTGCGTCGTTGCCACAGGCGGGAAGTAACCTGGCACATGTGAAGCTGCTGGGCCGTAAGAACGACGACGCCGGGGACGATCGGCCGGGTTCGACCTCCCCTGACGAGCCGATCCACGAGACCGCTGCCAGCGGGCGCGTGACAACGGCACCCAAGGGCAGGCCCACCCCGAAGCGCAGCGAGGCGAGCCGCCGCCGCGGACCGGTCGCGCCGGCGCCGATGACCACCGCCGAGGCCCGGCGCCGCCGCAAGGAACTGCGCGGGCCGAAGCTCTCCCGCGAGGAGCGCAAGGCCGAGAAGCTCGAGCGCCGCGCCACGATGTCGGAGCGCCGCGAGAAGATGATGGCCGGAGACGACGCCTATCTGCTCCCCCGGGACAAGGGTCCGGTGCGCCGGTACGTGCGCGATCTGGTCGATTCCCGGCGCAACGTACTCGGATTGTTCATGCCGTCGGCGCTGGGCCTGATCCTGGTGATGTTGGCGGTGCCCTCGGTCCAGGTGCAGCAGCTGATCTCCCCGGCGATGCTGGTGCTGGTGCTGATCATGGTCGTCGACGGCTTCTTCCTCGGTCGCCGGGCGAACCGGAAGGTCGACCAGAAGTTCCCCGGCAACACCGAATCCGGGTGGAAGCTCGGTTTCTACGCCGCCAGCCGTGCGTCGCAGCTGCGCCGGATGCGTGCGCCTCGCCCGCAGGTCGAGCGCGGCGCCACCATCGACTGACGCCGTCGGTGTCCTACTTCCCTGAGATCGCCCCGCCCGATGCCGTCGCCGCCGCCGCCGCGCGGGCCCGGCAGGCACAGCTGACCAAACCGGCCGGAGCGCTCGGCCGCCTCGAGGACCTCTCGGTGTGGGTGGCGTCGTGCCAGAACGCGTGCCCGCCACGGCAATTCGAGCGCGCCCGGGTGGTGGTGTTCGCCGGCGACCACGGCGTCACCGCGGCGGGAGTGTCGGCCTATCCCGCGGAGGTGACCGCGGCGATGATGGCCAACTTCGCCGCCGGTGGCGCCGCGGTGAACGTGCTCGCGTCCCTCGCCGACGCGGGAGTGCGCGTCGTCGACATCGCGGTCGACACCGAGGAGCCGCTGTCGCCCGACGTCGGAGCGCACAAGGTGCGCCGCTCGAGCGGCAACATCACCGTCGAGGACGCGCTGAGCCCCGACGAGGTGGTCGCGGCCATCGAGGCGGGCCGGCGGATCGCCGACGAGGAGGTCGACGCCGGTGCGGATCTGCTGATCGCGGGTGACATGGGCATCGGCAACACCACCCCGGCCACCACGCTGGTGGCCGCCCTGACCGGGGCCGAACCGGTCGCGGTGGTGGGTCGCGGCACCGGGGTCGACGACGAGGGCTGGAAGCGCAAGACCGCCGCGATCCGAGACGCTCTCTATCGCACCAAGCGCCTGTCGGCGGATCCGATTGCGCTGCTTCGCATCTGCGGTGGCGCCGACCTCGCCGCGATGACGGGGTTCTGCGCGCAGGCCGCGCTGCGACGCACCCCGGTACTGCTCGACGGGGTTGTCGTGACCGCGGCGGCGCTGGCCGCCGAACGGTTGGCGCCCGGCGCGCGGCTGTGGTGGCAGGCCGGGCACCGCTCCACCGAGCCGGCGCACGGGCTGGCGCTCACCGAACTGGGGCTGACACCGATCCTCGATCTGCGGATGCGCCTCGGCGAGGGTTCAGGCGCCCTGGTCGCGCTGCCGGTGCTGCGGGCCGCGGTCGCCACGCTCGCGTCGATGGCGACGTTCGAAGAGGCCGGGATCTCCGAGGGCTGACCGTGATCCGTTCACTGGCAGGCGCTTTCGCGTTCGCGACGGTTCTGCCGGTGCCGGCGACTCGCACCGCCCCGGTGGGCCGCGGCGTGATCACCGCACTGCCGGTCGTCGGGGCGGTCATGGGCGGGGTGGCCGCAGCGGTGCTGGCCGCGGGGTTCTGGGCGTTCGGCGCGGGCGCTGCGCTGGCCGGTGCGCTGGCGGTGGCGCTGCTGCTGCTGGCGACCCGCGGCCTGCACATCGACGGCCTCGCAGACACCACCGACGCCCTCGGCTGTTACGGCCCGCCGGAGCGCGCGCTGGCCGTGATGCGGGAGGGCACAGCGGGCCCGTTCGGGGTGGCCGCCGTCGCGACGACGGTGCTGATCCAGACCCTGGCGTTCGCGCAGGCGGGCTGGGCCGGCGTCCTGGTCGCGGTGGTGGCCGGGCGGGTCGCCGCGGTGATGGCGTGCCGGCGCGGCGTGGCTGCGGGGCCGGGGCGGTGTCTTTTAAACAACTGCGAGCCCACGCAGCCGG
>JAEXZY010000162.1 GCA_023404955.1 Actinomycetes bacterium | reverse complement strand
ACCGCGACGCCGCCGACCTACTCGCCCGACGCGACACCCTGACCGCCACCCAACACGCCCAGTTCAACCCCCGCCTCCACACCCAGCACCACACCCGCGACCAGACCCGCGACAACAGCCTCGACCTGTGACGTCGCGGCGGCCGCGACCTGGCGTGGACGTGGTTGGCAGGAGCCTGCTGATCGTCGCAACGCCCGGATTCAGCCGTTGCCGTGGGTGACCGCAGTCAGCTACCTGCGATCACCCACGGCGGCACTCACGGGCGATAGAGCTTCCAGAGCTCCACCGCCGCGTGGACGACGGCGGCCATCGCCGTCACGATGGGCCACACCGGCCGTTCCTGACCGGAGTCTCGTTCGCGAACCATCTGCCATCACCTCCTCCCTCGACACCAGCAGTGCCGAGCTCATGTCCACTGCTGGTGGCGCACCGGGAGAGTGCCGTCGGCGCCGGGCTGACGCCCCGCTGCCGATGAGCCCATGTAACTGGATCGGGACGCGGCCGGCGAGTACGATCGGGGTCGTCGAGTTGGCGCTTTGATGTGCCCATCGTCAACAAAGTTCTAGGACACCCATTTCACGGTGAACAGGTAAGAGACTCAGAGTTAAAGTCTTGGGTACATCAAAACGTTTTTTTCAAAGCGCCCAGATTCGTTGAAGGAAGCACCTCATGTCGCACGTCGAGGAGGGCCCACCACCCCGAGATCCGGTGCGCGAGCGTCTAGACGGACTGCTGCATCTACGCGTCGACACCCACAAGCCGACCGAGGAAGCTGTCCGCGAGAACCTGTCCGCGTGGCTGAAAGCTGGTGGCACGGCGGGCGCGGACATCCGCCTGCGCCGCAACTTCGTCGCCCGTGTGCCGCCGGCCACGGACAAGGAGCTCGCCGACGCCGGCGAGATCACCGACAACCGCAAGTCCGACCTCGTCCGCGTGCCGCCGCTGGCCGTGCTCACCGCCCTGCCTCGCGGGATCGCACTGCGCTGCGCGCTGACGCTGATCTTTCTGGCCCAGACCCACCGCAGGGCTGCGCTAGGGCGTGAAGGTCTGCTCAAGATCCCCGTCGACACCGACGATGCACCCCCCGGCCTGCTGCACCTGATCGCGATCCCGGCCAAGTACGAGGGCGGGTCCGCAGCGAGGTGGGGAGGCGGCGTGAAGTCCAACCGTCAACGCCAGATTCGGGAGGCCCTCAAGCGTTTGGCGGGCGACGACTTGAAGATGATCGCCCTGCCGGCCGGCGGCAGGGGCGTGCCCCGGTTCAACCAGGTGCACCTGCGCAACGAGGTCGGCGGCCACGGCGTGGACCCGGCCCCCTACAAGGCGCCGGCCGCGACCGCGCCAACCCTCTCGATCCCTGCCGCGTTCTTCGTCAACGGGTGGATTCACACCCTCACCAACCGCGAGATCGCGGCCTGGCTGATGCTGCGCGACCTGACGACCCAAGCCCTTCCGGACAACGCGAACGCCGCGGTCGAGGGGGTGCGGGCCTCCACGCGAGCCAGGCTCACCGTGTACGACCTGCGCAAGCGCACGCTGGACACGAGCCGCGAACTGGAGTCATTCGGCCTCGTGGAAGTCATCCGGGACGAGGAAAACCGTCGGCCCAACGGTACGACCCGCGGCGGTGTCCGGGCCGAGCCCAACCGCTACCGGCTGACGGACGCCGGTCTGGAGGAACCGGCACTGCCCATCGTGGTGAAGCACCTGGAGGCCGAACTCGCGCCGTAGGTCCGGCGACGCTGGTGGTGGTCTGTCATGCCGGGGGGAGCCACACGACACTGGCGCGCCCGGAGTCGCAGAACACGGCGAACCGGCCGGCCTGGTTGGTCAACGTGTCGACATGATCGGCGCGGTGATGCGCGATCACGCTGAGATCGTCTGTGTCGGAGGCGATACCGATGGAACGGTACGTGAGGTGGGAATGAGACAAGCCGAGTAAACCTGGTGGCCGGGTCACCTGGTAGAACGCCAGCGCCAAGCCGGGGGCCGTGACATTGAACGCAATCGGTGTTTCAGGTGCGACGTCGCCGTTGTAGAAAATGACGGTGTCGGTGTCGGTGGTCTCGGCTAGTAGCACTTCGGGGCGCTTGACTTCCGGTAGGACGTTGCGACCAAGCCTGTTGTGTTCGTCTTCGACTGGCGCAGAACCAATGTCGATGATCTTGCCCGACTCTTGCGCGCGAGAGAATCCGTCGAGCAGACGCAGCGCCGCAAAGGAGGGCAGCGCCAGCTTGGCCCCGGCGTGGTGGCGCGAGCGGAACTCGGACCAGAAGTCGCGGAAGGCGGCAGCGTGTGTCTCGGGGCCGGGATGGCCGCCCCATTCCAGGACGCGATTGACGGTGGTGAGCGTGTCACCGGAGAATGCGGCGATCGCCAGGAACGTGAACGCTGCACTTTCAACGGTGGTGTCGACGGCGGTCGTGGAGGCCTCCAGGAGCGCCCGGGCGAATATGCGGGCCACCTTCAAGGTAGTGATGTCCTTGAGGGGGTCCAGGGCAATCCTGGTCAGGTAGCCGGCAAACTCGTCGAGGACATCTTCGTCAGACCCCACGCGGTACAAGGGGACTTGGCGGGGGCTCCCGTCAGTGTCGTACACGATCGAGCGGGCGAGCTGCCGGTTGAGCAGTCGAGTGTCGAGAAGCGTTGCCCCCCTGCGGCTGTCCATGACACCGCGCAGGTCGTGAAAGGGAACGTTGGTCAACATTCCGCAGCCGTAGTAGACGGCTCGGCCCGTGGTGGGGTCGAACCCGAGAGCCGGCGGGCCGCTGGTGCGATTCGGATCGCGTAGCGCGGACAAGAGGGCAGGTGCGGATCGACCGGTCGCCCCGGCGTCCGTAGGGTGAAGTTCTCCGTCGATCAGATTCTGGGCCAGCGGCTCGAGGCCCTCGGAGAACATGCCGACCGTGGCGACCGCGGCGGCGTAGTCGCGGGGCCACCGGTAGGCCCTGTCGTAGGACGCCAGGACGTTGTCCTCCAGCTCGACGGGATCGCCCCCCTCGATACGGCTCTGCATCTGACGATATGGCCCACCTCGCTCATGGACCTGGTCTTGCGTCAAACCGGATCGGGCATCCCTGATGAACCGAGCGAAGGACTGCGTATTCAGCGCCATAACCTCACTCTAGTGCAGCGGGGCGACATTTCCATGCCAATGGAAAGTACGTCCCTACCGATGGCGCGTGCGGCATTGGTAGGTAACAAAAGGAAATGCTAGAGGTCGAGGCTGTTGTCGCGGGTCTGGTCGCGGGTGTGGTGCTGGGTGTGGAGGCGGGGGTTGAACTGGGCGTGTTGGGTGGCGGTCAGGGTGTCGCGTCGGGCGAGTAGGTCGGCGGCGTCGCGGT
>JAEXZY010000136.1 GCA_023404955.1 Actinomycetes bacterium | reverse complement strand
GCCCCCCGCCACGGCCGCGAACGGCGCTCGTAAGACTCGCACCCGAGCGGGGGACGTGGGGCGGTGATGTTGCTTGGGGGGTGTACCGGGTGGTTACGTTCGGGTGGCCGTCGCCCTGTGGGGACGTCAGGTGGTGATGTGGCTTGTGGGTTTGCCCGTGGAGGAAGCGGCAGCCGGGGGCTCGGTTGCCGCGGCGCTCCAGTGCGGTCAGAAGGGTTCGGCGGCGGCCCTTCGGACGACCTCGCGGGCCAGGGGGCCGTGTAGGGCGTCGACGGGTTTGCCGGGGAGGGTGTCGTCGTCGGTGTACATCCAGCGCAGGATTTCCTCGTCGGTGTACTTGCCGTCCTTCATGACGGTGATCAGGCCGGGCAGGGACTTGACGACCGCGCCGGTGTCGTCGAAGAAGTCGGCGGGCACTCCGATCACTCCGTCGCGGCGCACGGCGAGCAGGTGGTGGTCGCGCAGCAGTTGGTGCACGCGGGTGACGACGAGGCCGAGGCGGTCGGCGACGTCGGGCAGCGGCAGCAGGGTGACGGTTTCCGGGAGGACGTCCGCGGCGTAGGGAATGGCGCTCACCGGCACAACGGTAGACGGTGCGGGCGACAGGGTGCGGCAGACCCGGTGGGCGGGGGCGGCACGGCTACGATCGTGGTGGCCGCAACCCGCGGCTGTTCGCTTGTCGCTGTCGGCGAGGGGTGAGAGTTTTGTGATAGCCGGAGGACATCACTTGATCGGCCAGATGCTGGAAGGGCGCTACCGGATCGACGCGCCGATCGCGCGCGGCGGGATGTCGATGGTGTTCCGCGGCGTCGACACCCGGTTGGATCGTCCGGTCGCGATCAAGGTGATGGACCCGAAATTCGCCTCGGACCCGCAGTTCCTCTCACGGTTCGAGTTCGAGGCGCGCGCGGTCGCGAAACTCAAGCATCCGTCGCTGGTCGCGGTGTACGACCAAGGCGTCGACGGTGAATACCCGTTCCTGATCATGGAGTTGGTCGAGGGCGGCACGTTGCGCGAACTGCTGCGCGAGCGCGGCCCGATGCCGCCGCACGCGGTGCGCGCGGTCGCCGAACCGTTGTTGGCGGCGATCGGCGTCGCCCACGCGGCGGGTCTGGTGCATCGCGACATCAAACCGGAGAACGTGCTGATCTCCGACGCGGGCGAGGTGAAGATCGCCGACTTCGGGTTGGTGCGCGCGGTGGCGGCGGCCAACACCACCTCGGCCAGCGTTATCCTGGGCACGGCGGCGTACCTGTCGCCGGAACAGGTGACGGCGGGTACGGCGGATTCGCGCAGCGACGTCTACTCCTTCGGCGTGCTGATCTACGAGTTGCTGACCGGGCGGGCGCCGTTCACGGGCGACAATTCGCTGTCGATCGCCTATCAGCGGGTCGAGAAGGACGTGCCGAGCCCCAGCGCGTCGATCAGCGGCGTGCCCGCGGAGTTCGACGCGCTGGTGGCGCGGGCGACGAACCGTGATCCGGCGCGGCGTTTCGCGGACGCGACCGAGATGGCCGCCGAATTGCGCTCGATCGCGGCGGCGCTGCGGTTGCCGCCCTACCGGGTGCCCGCCCCGAAGGAGTCGGCCGAACATCTCAGCGCCGGTTTCCAGTCGGTGGCCGCCGATCGCGCGCAGGCCCACGCCCCTTTCCCGCCGCCCTCGCAGCAACCGCAGCACACGCGGATGGTGACCACGCAACGTCCCCGCGAGGAATACGCGCCGGTCCCCGACCACAACGCGCAGGTCGGGCACCGACACGCCCCGTACCAGGATTTCGGCCCCGACCCGAACCGTTCCCGACGCACCTCCCTGGTGTGGGTGGCGATCGTCGCGGTGCTGACGCTGGTCGTCGGCGTCGGCGGATGGTGGCTCGGCTTCGGCCGCTACGAGACGGTGCCGCCGATCGCGGGTCTGACCAGCGAGCAGGCCACCGCGAAACTGGCCGAGGCCGGTTTCGAGACCGAACTGCGCCAGCGGGCATCGGACACGATTCCGGTCGGCGGGGTGGTCGGCAGCGACCCGTCGGCCGGTGCGAAGGTGACCGGCGGTTCCACGGTGGCGGTGCTGATCTCCAGCGGCAAACCGCGGGTGCCGGACGTCCGCGCGGGCGATCAACTGGCGAAGGTCAACCAGTTGATCAAGGACGCGGGCCTGCTCCCGGTGGACGCGGGCGAGATCGGTAGCCAGTCACCGAAGGGCAGTCTGGCCAAGGTTGATCCGGCCGCGGGCACCGTCCTGCCGATGGGCGCGCAGGTGAAGGTGTACCGCAGCAACGGCGCGCAACCGGTGAAGGTGCCCGACGTGCGCGGCAAGACCACCGAGGAGGCGATGGCCGCGCTGACCAAGGCGGGCATCGAGGTCCGTGAGACACGCACCGAATACGACAAGCAGATCGACGCCGACCAGGTGATCGGCACCGATCCGGCGGCCGGGACCACCCTCAGCGCGGGCGACGGCGTCACGCTGCTGGTGTCGAACGCGGTGAAGCTGCCGTTCCTGGTCGGCCAGAGCGTCGGCGACGCGCGCGCGAAGCTGTCCGCGCTGGGATTGTCCGCGCAGGTGCAGCAGTTGACGCCCTCGGAGAGTTCGGTGGTGATCGGTCAGAACCCGGGCGCGGGCACCAAGGTCCAGCCCGGCACGACGATCAACCTGACCGCCCTGCCCTGACGACGGCGACCGCGGCGGTCTACCCGGCCGCCGCGGTCGTGTCGGGTCTCAGCGCAGCATCTCCGCGACCAGGAACGCCAGTTCCAGCGACTGCTGGGTGTTCAGGCGCGGATCGCAGGCCGTCTCGTAGCGGCTGTTGAGATCCAGATCGGAGATGTCCTGCGCGCCGCCCAGGCATTCGGTGACGTTCTCGCCGGTCAACTCGATGTGCAGACCGCCGGGGTGGGTGCCCAGCGCGTGGTGCACCTCGAAGAAGCCCTGCACCTCGTCGACGATCCGGTCGAAGTGGCGGGTCTTGTATCCGGTGGACGCCTCGTGGGTGTTGCCGTGCATCGGGTCGCACTGCCAGATGACCTGGTGGCCGGTGGCCTGCACCTTCTCCACGATGGGCGGCAGCACCTCGCGGATCTTGCTGTTGCCCATCCGGGAGACGATCGTCAGCCTGCCCGGCTCGTTGTTCGGGTCGAGGCGTTCGACGTATTCGACGGCCTGGTCGGGCGTGGTGGTCGGGCCGATCTTGAGCCCGATCGGGTTGGCCAGCAGTTCGGCCAGCGCGATGTGCGCGCCGTCGAGTTGCCGGGTGCGCTCGCCGATCCACAGGAAGTGCGCGGACAGGTCGTAGAGCGCCGGTTCGCCGGTGGTCGGGTTCTCGCCCAGGCGCAGCATCGCCCGCTCGTAGTCCAGGACCAGGGCCTCGTGACTGGCGTAGATGCGCGCGGCCTGCAAGCTGGGATCGTTGACGCGACAAGCCGTCATGAACCGCAGACCGCGGTCGATCTCCTCGGCCAGCGCCTCGTAGCGGGCGCCCGCGGGCGACTGGGCCACGAAATCGCGGTTCCAATCGTGCACCTTGTGCAGGTCGGCCATGCCCGCACCGGTCAGCGCGCGCACCAGGTTCATCGCCGCGCTGGCGTTGGCGTAGGCGCGCACCAGCCGGGACGGATCGTGTTCGCGCAGCGCCGCGTCGGCGACCAGCGAGTTGACCATGTCGCCGCGGTAGGACTTCAGCCCCAGCGAGTCGACGTCGGAGGAGCGCGGCTTGGCGTACTGGCCCGCGATCCGGGCCACCTTCACCACCGGCAGGCTCGCGCCGTAGGTGAGCACCACGGCCATCTGCAACAGCGTGCGGATGTTGCCGCGAATGTGCGATTCGGTGTTGTCGGCGAAGGTCTCGGCGCAGTCACCGCCCTGCATGAGGAACGCCTCGCCCCTGGCGACCTCGGCCAACCGAGCGCGCAGTTCCTCGACCTCGGCGGGCACGCAGATCGGCGGCACGCTCTCCAGGACCGCGCGCATGCTCGCGGCCTGCTCGGGATCCCAGGACGGCTGTTGCAGGGCGGGCTTGGCCAACGCGCTGTCCAGCCGTTTGCGCAGCTCGGGCGGCAGCGGCGGCAGTTGCGGCAAGCGGTCGATGGGTACGTCGACGGTCCAGTTCACGACTTCAGAATACGGACCGGGTGGTCACCCGGAAACCACGAGGTAGGGATGGTGCGCCCGCACCCGGGTGGCGACCTCGGCACCCCGGGGGGCCTTGTGTCCGGTCCCCGCTTAGGGTGGGGACGCGGCGTCCGCCGCCACGGCAGCCGAACACCGGGGAGAGGTCGATCTCGCTGAGATATTTCTACGATTGCGAGTTCATCGAGGACGGCGTGGTCATCGACCTGGTGTCGATCGGCGTCGTCTGCGAGGACGGTCGCGAGTACTACGCGGTCTCCACCGAATTCGACGCCGCCAAGGCGGGCCCGTGGGTCCGCAAGTACGTGCTGCCGCAGTTGCCGGATCGTGGCTCGCCGCGCTGGCGCACCCGCGCGCAGATCCGCGAGGACCTGTACCGCTTCCTGATCCCCCGCCCGACCGTGCAGCCCGAGCTGTGGGCCTGGGTCGGCGCGTACGACCACGTCGCGCTGTGCCAGCTGTGGGGGTCGATGATCGACCTGCCCACCACGCTGCCGCGCTACACCAACGAACTGCGTCAGCACTGGGAGGTCAACGGCCGTCCCGACCTGCCGCCGGTCCCGCCCGACGCGCACGACGCACTGGCCGACGCCCGCCACAACCTCGCGAAGTTCGAGGCCATCGAGGCGGCGCGCAGGCGCTGAGACCAGCGGCGCGCAGGCGCTGAGACCGGCCGCGCGCGGGCGCTGCGCATTCCCGGGAAACGGGCGAGGCCCCGAGTCGATGTCGACTCGGGGCCTCGCTCGTGTGGTGGGTCAGTGGTCGGAGTGACCGTTGCGCGACTGCTCCTGGACCTTCTGCAACACCTGGAGCTGCTTGTGCTCCTCGGCGTGCTCGATCCGGAAGTGCTCGTCGGACTCCTCCACCGGATCGGCGCGCAGGAAGCTGCCGGTGCCGGGCTTGCCCGCCGAACCGAGGCGGTTCATCTTCTTGGGCACGGGCGCGCCCTGGTACTCCAGCGGCAGCGGGTGGCCGTGATCGTCGACCGGGCCCAGCGGCTGGTGCACCTCGATGTACTCACCGTGCGGCAGACGCTTGATCACGCCGGTCTCGATGCCGTGCTCGAGCACCGCCCGATCGCTGCGCTGCAAACCGATGCAGAACCGGTAGGCGATGAAGTAGGCCAGCGGCGGCACCACCAGCAGACCGATACGGCCCATCCAGGTGGTCGCGTTCAGCGAGATGTCGAATTTCAACGCGATGATGTCGTTGACGCACGACAGCGTCAGCACCACGTAGAACCCGATGGCCATCGCGCCGATCGCGGTGCGGACCGGCACGTCGCGCGGACGCTGCAACAGGTTGTGCGGGGCGTCGTCGCCGGTCAGGCGTTTCTCGATCCACGGGTAGGCGATCAGCACCGTGAACACCAGGCCCATGATGAGCGCGACCCAGAAGACCGCCGGGATCGTGTAGCGGCCCAGATAGATCTCCCACGGCGGCATCAGACGCGCCATGCCGTCGGTCCACATCATGTAGAAGTCGGGCTGCGAACCGGCCGAGACCTGGGACGGGTTGTACGGGCCGAGATTCCAGATCGGGTTGATCTGCAGGACGCCGCCCATGATGCCGACGATGCCGAGGGTGAAGGCGAAGAACGCGCCCTGGTCCGCGGCGAACACCGGCACGATGCGCGCGCCGACCACGTTGTTCTCGGTGCGGCCCGGCCCCGGGAACTGGGTGTGCTTCTGGTACCAGACCAGCGCCACGTGCGCCGCGATCAGCGCCAGGATGATGCCGGGGAACAGCAGCACGTGCGCGATGTAGAGGCGCGGGATGATGATGTCGCCCGGGAAGTCGCCGCCGAAGATCAGCCAGTGCATCCAGGTGCCGATGACCGGGATGCCGATGGTGATGCCGGAGAACGCGGCGCGCAGGCCGGTGCCGGAGAGCAGGTCGTCGGGCAGCGAGTAGCCGAAGAAGCCTTCGAACATCGCGAGGATGAGCAGCAGAGAGCCGATCACCCAGTTGGCCTCGCGGGGGCGGCGGAACGCGCCGGTGAAGAAGATGCGGGCCAGGTGGACCATGATCGACGCCGCGAACAGCAGCGCCGCCCAGTGGTGCACCTGCCGGACGAACAGTCCGCCGCGGATCTCGAAGCTGATGTCGAGCGCGGTCTCGTATGCCCGCGACATCCCGACACCACGCAGCGGCTGGTACACGCCGTTGTAGGTGACTTCTTGCATCGACGGATCGAAGAACAGCGTCAACCACACCCCGGTGAGGAGCAGCACGATGAAGCTGTACATCGCGATCTCACCGAGCAGGAAGGACCAGTGGGTCGGGAACACCTTGTTCAGCTGGCGGCGCACCGCCGCCGAGGGGTGGTATCGCGAATCGATCGCTTCACCCTGCTTGGCAGCGATCTCGGCCATGTTCGGTCGTGGGCTCATGACTTGCGCTCCCAGAATGCCGGTCCGACGGGTTCGATGAAATCACCGTTGGCTACAAGGTAGCCCTCTTGATCGATGGTGATCGGGAGCTGCGCCAACGCGCGGGCTGCCGGTCCGAAGATGGGTCGTGCGAAGTGCAGCGCGTCGAACTGCGACTGGTGGCACGGGCACAGGATCCGGTAGGTCTGCTGCTCGTAGAGCGAGGCCGGGCACCCCAGGTGCGAGCACACCTTGGTGTAGGCGAACAGCTCGCCGAAGTTGAAGCTCTCCTGGCCCTGACGCTTCACCACGCGCGTCATGTCGCCGGGCCGGATGCGGATGAGCATGACCGGGTTACGCACACCCATCGTGATCTCGTGCAGATGGTGCTCGGATTCGACGGTCGTGCCGTCGCCATCGGACTCGCGCCACGGGAACACGGTCTCCATACCGCCGGCATCGATGTCCTCGGGGCGCATCTTGACGAACGGAGACTCGCCGGGTCGACCGGTCGCACGCGCCAGGTAGATCGTCTCGCCCGTGAAACGCGGCGTCCATCCTGACGTCCACAGAACGGCCTTCATACCCTCGGCCGTCGGCACGACGGGCTTCCACGGATTCTTGATCAGACCACCGATGAACGCGATCGCCGTACCGAGTCCGAACGCGCCGAAGCCAATGCCCAGCGAGAGGCCGATCAGCTTGCGCCGCTTGAGGGTCGAACCTTCGAGAGCGTCACCGAGGTTGGCTGCGACGGTCCTGCGGTGCAGCTCTGGGGAGGCGCCGTCGTGACGCTCCTGGATCGAGATCTCCTCGGGGATGAACTTCTTCTGGAACAGCACCGCACCGACGCCGATGGAGAGCACCGACAGGCCGAACGTGAGGCCGTACAGCGGTGTCGCCAGCGCGTACAGCCACTCACCCTCCGAGCCGAACGGCTTGTACTCCCACGGCCAGAACAAGAAGATCAGCAGCAGCGCCAGACCCGAAACGCCCGCCAGCAGAAGCCAATACGCGACGGTGCGCTCGGCGCGCTTCTCCGCCTTGGTGCCCGGGACGGGCCAGCGCGGCTCCTTGTAGACGATCTCGACGCCGTCGAGCTTGCCGCCGAGAGCGAGCAGCTCCTCCTGAGACATCTCGGCGAGCTGGGCGTCGGTCGGCTGACCGGCTTCCCCGGTCTGGCCCGGGGAGTCGGTGCCTTTGTCCGTCCCCGTTCCCGTTCCAGTGGCTTCACTCATGCTCGTGCTCCGATCCAGAGGGCGGCCGCGATGATGGCCACCATGCCGACGATCCACGCGACCATCCCCTCGGAGGTCGGGCCGAAGCCGCCCAGTCCGAGACCGCCGGGAGTCGGCGTCTCGGCCGCTTCCTTGACGTAGGCGACGATGTCGCGCTTCTCGTCAGGGGACAGCTGCCGGTCGGAGAATTTCGGCATGTTCTGCGGGCCCGTCAGCATCGCGGTGTAGACCTGCGCGGGCACCTGTGCGGCCTCACCGAGATCGGGCGCGTACTTGCCCGACGACAGGGCGCCGCCCTTGCCGGTGAAGTTGTGGCAGGAGGCGCAGTTCAGCCGGAACAGGTCGCCGCCGCGGGCGACGTCGTTGCCGATCAGGGACTGCGAGGCGATCGCGCCGTTCTCATCGCGCGGGACGACGGGGCCGCCGCCGTTGGCCTGGATGTAGGCGCCGAGTGCGTCCACCTGGGCTTCGTCGAACGCCGGGTCTTTGCGCTGCGCCTGAGCCTCGCCGCGCATCGCGGGCATGCGGCCCGTCGACACCTGGAAGTACACCGCAGCCTCGCCCACGCCGATCAGGCTCGGGCCGCGGTCAGCCACGCCCTGCAGGTTCGCGCCGTGGCAGGACACACACGACGTCTCGTAGAGCTGCTGGCCGGTGCGCAACATCGCCGAGGCCGACTCGTCGGCGACTGCGACCTGCGGCGTGGGCGTGAAGGTGGCCGCCAGGCCACCGGCCACTGCCAGTCCGATCAGCAGCAACAGTGCTGCCGAGAGGCGCCGGCGGAACCGGCGTCGCGACTTGCTTGTCATCGAAACCCTTCTCATCTGCGGGCTGTCAGGGGTCGGCATCGCAGTCGTCATCGCACGAAGTAGATGACGGCGAACAGGGCGATCCAGACGATGTCGACGAAGTGCCAGTAGTACGAGACCACGATCGCGGCGGTGGCCTGCGCCGGGGTGAACTTGCTCATCCGGGTGCGGAGCAGCAGCAGGACGAACGCCACGAGACCGCCGATGACGTGCAGGCCGTGGAAGCCGGTGGCCAGGTAGAAGACGGTGCCGTAGGCGCTGCCGGGGATCGTCGTGCCCTCGTGCACCAGGTGGTAGTACTCGTAACCCTGGCCGGCGACGAAGAAGGCGCCCATCGCGAAGGTCAGCAGATACCAGCGACGCAGGCCGAACACGTCGCCGCGCTCAGCCGCGAACACCCCCATCTGGCAGGTGAACGACGAGGCGATCAGCACCAGCGTGACCGGCACGGCGAGCGCGAGGTTCAGCTCGGTCGGGTGCGGGGGCCAGTCGCCGCCCGCCTGGGCGCGGGCCGTGAAGTACATCGCGAACAGGCCAGCAAAGAACATCAACTCACTGGAAAGCCACACGATCGTGCCGACACTGACCATGTTCGGACGGTTCAGCGAATGCACTCGCGACGTGATGGCGGTTCCAGAAGTCCCTACAGCGCTCGTCACAGGTGCAAGTATGACGCTTTGTAGTTGTCTAACTCCACCCGGGTCGAGCAATTCGTCATAATCGCGTCGTGACTCCTGCTTCCGCTGCGCATGACCCGTCTGTGGCCCCTCCGACGTGGTCGGTGGTCCTCGGTCGCCTGACCACCAATCAGTCGCTTCTGCCGGGCCAGGCGGCGTGGGCGATGGACGAGATCATGACCGGCGCCGCCACGCCGGCACAGATCGCCGGCTTCGGCGTGTCGATGAAGATGAAGCGGCCCACGTCGGCCGAAGTCGGCGAGCTCGCCGACATCATGCTCAAGCACGCCCACCGCGTCCCGACGGAGACGATCGGCACCGACACCGTCGACGTGGTGGGCACCGGTGGGGACGGCGCGAACACGGTGAACCTGTCGACGATGGCGTCGATCGTGGTGGCCGCCGCGGGCGTGAAGGTGGTCAAGCACGGCAACCGGGCGGCGACGTCGCTGTCCGGTGGCGCGGACACGCTCGAGGCGCTCGGGGTGCGCATCGATCTGGGGCCCGAGGCCGTTGCGCGCTGCGTCGCCGAGGTCGGCATCGGGTTCGCCTTCGCCCCGCAGTTCCACCCGTCGTATCGGCACGCCGGGGTGGCGCGCCGCGAGATCGGGGTCCCGACGGTGTTCAACCTCCTCGGGCCGTTGACGAACCCGGCCGGACCGCGTGCCGGATTGATCGGCTGCGCGTGGGGCGAGCTGGCCGAGGTGATGGCCGAGGTCTTCGCCACCCGCGGGTCCAGCGTGCTGGTGGTGCACGGTGACGACGGGCTCGACGAACTGACCACCACCACGACGAGCACGATCTGGCGGGTGCAGGCGGGCACCGTGGACCGGCTGCGGTTCGACCCCGCCGCGTTCGGCTTCGCGCGGGCGCACATCTCCGAGCTCGTCGGCGGCGACGCCGAGAGCAACGCCGCATCGGCACGCGCTGTGCTGGGCGGCGCGACCGGGCCGGTGCGGGATGCCGTTCTGCTCAACGCCGCCGGCGCGCTGGTCTCTCATGCGGGCCTATCCAGCGACGCCAAGTGGGTTCCCGCGTGGGAGTCCGGGCTCGCGCGGGCCAAGGAGGCGATCGACTCCGGGGCGGCCGAACAGCTGCTCGCGCGTTGGGCCCGGTTCACCCAGGAGCTCTGAAGCGGCCAGCTGCTCGTCGAGCTGTTCTGCTGCGATCCGGGCCGAGCGGGCCGACGCCGCCCACCCCGCCCAGCGACCCGCTGCGCCGATCGGTGAGCAATAGCCCGCATCGGATTCGGAGCTGGTGCGCACGATCCGCACGCCAGGATGGGCCAGCCAACGCGCGATGAGCCCGATCTCCTCGACCAGCGCGCCGCCGTGCGGTGCCGTGCTGGGCAGCACCGTCTGCGCGGCCGCGCACAGCGCGTCGACGACCGGCATCGGGGGCACCCCGCGCGGTGCCACGCCTGCTGCGGCGAGCTGACCGTGCCGGATCACGGCCAGGTGCCAGCCCCGTTCCCCGTCGGGGCGTGCCGCGATCAGCTCTCCGATCACCGACAGGGCGCGCAGCCGCTGGCCGCGCCACAGCACGTCGATGACCGCAGAGGCGCGGTCACGCATCCGGGCCGCCGTCTCGTAGCGGTGTCGCTGCGCCAGATCGTCGATGTGGGCCAGCATCGCGCTCAGCGCCTGCCCACTGTCCCCGTCGATCAACGCGTGGGCGGCGGCGATGGCCGCGGCGTAGTCCCCGGTGGTCGCCTCGCGCGCGGCGGGGCAGGGGGAGACCTCGACGTCGGGGCATGCGGGGCCGTGCACGGCGCTGCGGGAGAGCCGCTTGGTGCAGGTCCGGACGCCGGTGAACCGGGCGATCAGCGCACCGGCGTCGAGGGCGTCGGCGCGGGCGCGGAACGGTCCGATGGCGCGCTCGGTGCGCGGGCTGCGGACTGCGGAGAAGCGGGGGAACGCCTCGTCGGTCAAGGTCACCCACCACCACTTGTGCGGAAACTTGGAGCGACGGTTGTACGGGGGTGCGTGAGCGGCCAGCAGACGCAGCTCCCGCACGCCGGCTTCCAGCTCGTGGGCGCATTCGACATGGTCGACGCGGGTGGCGAGCGACGCCATCTCCTTCATCCGGGTGCGGGGGTCCGCCCCGTTGAAGTACTGGTTGACCCGGCGCCGCAGATCCTTGGCGGTGCCCACGTAGAGCACCTCCTGCGACGGTCCGCGGAACAGGTACACCCCGGGCGCGTGCGGCACCGCCGTGGCCAGGTGCCGGTTGCGGCGTTGCGCCGGGGACACATCGGGCAGGTAGGACCGCAGTTCGGTGTAGGTCTGCACGCCCTGATTGCCCACCCGCTCGATGAGGCCGTGCAGGACGTCGACGGTGGCGCGGGCATCGGCGAGCGCCCGGTGGTTCGGTGTGGTGGCCGCGCCGAACAGCTGCGCGAGCGCCGAGAGACGCACGCTGGGCGCCTCATCGCGGGTCAGCACCCGGCGCGCCAGCCGCACCGTGCACAGCACCGGTGGTTTGGGCCAGGTGATGTGATTGCGTTCGGCGGCGGCGCGCAGGAACCCCACGTCGAAGCCGGCGTTGTGGGCGACCAGCACCGCGCCGCGGGCGAACTCCAGGAAGGCCGGCAGCACCGCGTCGATGCGCGGTGCGTCGTAGACCATGGCGGTCGTGATGCCGGTCAGCGCGACGATCTGCGGCGGGATCGCCCGACCCGGGTCGACCAGGGTGGCGAACTCGCCCAGGATCTCGCCGCCGCGCACCTTGACCGCACCGATCTCGGTGATCTGATCGTGCCGCTCGCCGCTGGCCCGCCCCCCGGTGGTCTCCAGGTCGACGACGACGAAGGTGGTCTCGCGCAGCGTCAGGTCGGCCGCCGGATCGACATCGGCGAAGCTCAGCTGACCCATGCGCTGACCGTAGGACGACCGGCCGACAAGTCCTCGGCAGCCACGCAGACTCGCCCACCCGTACTTGTCGGTCGCTGTCGATACCGTGCCCTCGACTGCGACGAGAGGACAGGGCATGGCACACGACTCGGGGTACGACGGGGCGCCCGACCAGCGACGACAGGGCTGGGACGGTGGCGATTGCGGCGCCGAATCCGAGACGCTGACCATCGATTGCGACGACTGTGCGGTGCGCGGACCGGGCTGTCAGGACTGCGTCGTCAGCGTGTTGCTCGGAATTCCCGAAACTTTGCTGGTGGACGAGCAGCGCGCACTCGAAGTACTGGCCGACGTGGGCCTGGCGCCGCGGTTGAAGCTCGTTCCCCTGCATCGGCACGGGACGCCGGGCGTTGCCTGACGGGACTCGGCGTCACCGCCGTCACATCCTTCTCAGGAGCAACTGTTAAATTTGCGTCTCCTGTTGGACAAGGCCGATGCCGTTTCGTAACCTATCTGAGACCTAAGAGAGCTCGAGACGGCTCGTTACGGCAGTTGAAGGACGCATAAACCTTGACGCTCGACCGCGCGCACCGGAGCATCAGCCGTTTCTGGCGACCCACGATCAGTGCACTGGCCTCGGTGGCCGTCGTCGGTGCCCTCGCCGCAGGGACCGGTTATGCCGACCCGGCCAGCGATGCGCTGACCAAACTCAACGAGTTGTCGCGCCAGGCCGAGCAGACGACGGAGGCCATGCACTCCGCGCAGCTCGACCTGACCAAGAAGCTGGAGATCCAGCAGGCCGCAGACATCAAGCACGCCAACGATGTTGCGGCGGTGGACTCCGCCAAGGCGCAACTCGCAGACTTCCAGAAGAAGGTCAACGACCTGGCCGCCGCCCAGTACATGGGAGGGCGGCCGTCTGGTTTCCAGGCCATGCTGACGGCGTCGTCGCCGCAGGGTCTGATCGACCAGCTGTCGATCCAGCGCGTGATGGCCCACGAGATGTCGGCGCAGATGTCGCGGTACCTCGAGGTGGGTAAGCAGGCCGAGGCCGCCGAGCTGGCCTCCGCGGCGTCGGCCGCCGATGCCAAGACCGCCGCCGAGCAGGCCGCCGCGGTGCGTGCGGACCTGCAGTCGAAGCAGAGCCAGCTGCAGGTCCAGATCGCCGTCGTCAAGTCGCAGTTCGACGCGCTGACACCGCCTCAGCGAGAGGCGTTGGCCGCGATGCCACCCGCCCCGCCGGTTCCGCCCGCCCCGGCAGCACCTGCCCCGCCGGCCCCCGGTCAGGACCCGGCCGTGCTCGCCGCGCCGCCTGCACCGCCGTTGCCAGGAGCGATCCCGCCCGGCGATATCGCCCCGCCCGGATCTCCCGTCGCGACCACGGTGATCCAGGCTGCGCTCAGCCGCATCGGATCGCCCTACTCGTGGGGCGCGGCCGGACCGGGCGCCTTCGACTGCTCCGGTCTGGTGATGTGGTCCTTCCAGCAGGCCGGCATCTCGCTGCCGCACTCCAGCCAGGCACTCGCAGCGGGCGGCCAGCCGGTGTCACGCGACCAGATGCAGCCCGGTGATCTCGTCACCTACTACTCCGATGCCTCTCACGTCGGCATCTACATCGGTGACGGCATGATGGTGCATGCGTCCACCTACGGCACGCCGGTGCGAGTCGCTCCGGTGGACAATGCGCCGATCTACAACGTCCGCCGTTACTGATCGGGCCCGCTCCCGACGTCGGCTCGCGGCTCTGCTGAGCGCTGAAGCTCTCTGCGCCGTCCTGGTGATCGGCGGTGCCTACCCCACGGCCCCCGGCCCGCCGGCCCTGGCCGCTGCGCCCCAACGGGCGTCCGCCGAGCCGTCGGTCAGCGCCCCCGCGCTGCGCACGCTCACCACGCCGGACGGCCGCCGGGCCCAGCTGATCGACATCGGCGGCAGCGCCGCGGCGCTGCTCGACCGCATCGCGTCCGAACGCCCCGGAGCCGAGCAGGCCGTCGCGGCGTTGTGGGGGCCG
>JAEXZY010000070.1 GCA_023404955.1 Actinomycetes bacterium | reverse complement strand
CCCGCGCCCGCGCCCGCGGCGGACCGCGCGGCCCGCCGGGCTCACCGCATCGACACGTCCGTCAACTCGTACGGCGCATCTGGGGATTGTGACGCCAGCATAGAGAACGGTGGGACAGACGACATCTACGAGGTGGCGTGGTTCCCTCCCTTGCTGACGATCTTCCGCGACGGGAAGCTAGAGTCGGCTCAGTGGGGCCAGGATCTGTTCATCTCGACTCAGGAGCTGAGGGACACACGGTTCAAGCTCGAGAACTGGCCGCCGAAGGTCCTTCGGCCGCGGGAGCGACTCAGGCTGTACTTCTCTCGAACGCGCCTGACCAAAACCCAGGAGGGCGTCCGGAGCCGGTCATTACTCCTGGTGACGTTCGTCGATGCGGACGGATACCGGATCGGACGCGTCTACAGGCGAACCGACGAGGACACGCGTTCCGGTAGGCACGATCGAGTGTTCGCAGCGTGGGACATTGTCGACGATGACTACCCCAACAGTGTCGGTGGCGTCCTTGGCGAGTGCATCGCGGCTGTAACCGGAGACATGCCCGCCTCAGGACCACGGTGACGGCTGCCCGTGAGGGGTGGTGCACCGCCGCTCGATCGACTAGCTGCCGCTCCCGCGCACCTCTTGGACCTTCTCGCGGTTGCCCGCATCGTTCGGCGTCACCCCCATCGCCTCGAATCCACCCACTTGTTTCGCCTCAATCAGCTCGCCATGTCGACGACGGTGGCGTTCGGTGCGACCCGCTTGACGGCGGCGATCCCGTCATGGGCGGACTGCTTCCTGATGAACGTCTCGCTCGTCATCAGGATCTCTCCGTTGCCGCCCTTGAGGACGTAGTAGTACTGCCCGTTCGACGCCTTGTAGATCACGAACGCATTGCTGGCTCCCGCCATCGGGTCGCCCTTCCTCACTGTTACGGCCGCCGCGCCATCCGCAGTCGGTCCGTAATAAGTCCAGCACGGACCACCGACACAGTACGGGCGGCGACACGGACTCGTGCCCACAATCTGCCCACAGTTACAGACAACTTGCGCGATCTCGCGTGAAGCGTATGTGCAGCTCAAACGCTATCTGGCGGCCTGAACAGCCCTGGGTATCGGTTTGACGACGACGCTCGGAGGCGAGTGCCGAGACGAAGTCCGCCGCTAGCGGCGAGAAGTCTCGTAATGCTGGTGTCAGTTCGTCGAGGGTGCATCGCTTTCGCCGCGCGCCGCCCGAAGCAGTTGTTGGTACGCCCGGTCTACAGCGGTTTCGGTCATCCCGTATCGCTCGCCGATCCTCATCATGACGCGGTAACACGCACCGTCAGCGCGTTCGATCAGTTCCACCACGGACGCGACGTCGTCGATCATCAGCTGCTGTCCCTCACTCGTCATAAAGTTCTCAGCATGGTCACGAAAGAACCGGTGAACTAGTCGATTGCGCTCGCGGACCGCCTCGCGACAGAGCGCCAAATCGTCCTCTCCCAGATAGGCCGCTTCTCGGATGTCGGCAACTAGCGCACCCGAGGTCTTCCGGAATAGAGCATCAAATTGTCGGTCCACGTCGTCCGCCGTCATTACCACACGGACTCTGGATGCGACAGCGATGAGATTAACCAAGGCATGGTCGAATACTTGCGCCTTGTAAGCGGCGAGACCGAAGCGAGCGAACACTTCTTTCTCGCGGGCTCCATCAGCGGGCAATTCTTCGATCAGATCATAGCCATATTTGTCCGGCATAAATTCGAAGCTATTCTTCGGACCGCGAGGAGTGCAACCCATTACATGACGCCAGCCATTGGGCAGGCTGGCTGCGCTGCCCCTCCGCGTCAGACGCCATCCCGTCCAAAGTCCCGATCTCGTCGCGTCGGCGCGAGGCGCATCAGAAACTCGGAAATATCGCACGGTCTGTGCTGTTAGTTGTCGCTTCCAGCCTGCTGCGGGCGCTGGTCTCAGCATGCCTTTACCAATTGCGCACTGTCCGTTGCTCATTCCCGTCTGAATCCAAGTCGATCAAACGCTCACACTGCAATTGACGCAGCGGTCGCTATCCACACGAGGCTTAACACGCAGACGGCAGCTAGTGCGGTGACGCCGCCCCAGCCGGCTCCATCCCTTCTCGCGCGAGAACCCCGGTTCTAGACTCGAACGATGATCTTAACGGTTCCGCGGCCATCAGAACGACCCGAACGAGTCAGCACCGTGACGCGCCAGTCAACATCGGGCTCACCCCGGTGAACTGGCCAGAGGTGGTGTCTGCCGCACTGCCGACTTTTCTTGGAGCCATTTCTGGAGTAATTCTATCGCTCGCTGTGCAGCAGCTAAGCGCAATTCGAGACCGTAGGAGGGCCCGGGCTTTGGAGCGTAGGCGGCTCGAGGATATCGCTGGACCAGAGGACACCACAGGCGTGATCTTGGAAAAGCTCGCACTACCCGGATTTGCTCTGCGCCTGCCAGCTGCAGAGTTAACAGGACCGTACTTCTATCTTACCGAGATATCACTTCAAAACTTTCGATGCTTTACCGATGCAACGATCGCGCTGCGCTATCCATATGAAGCCGGAACGGCGAAGCACAAGAACGTGAACCTCCTGCTTGGCAACAACGGGTCCGGGAAATCCAGCGTCCTACGTGCGACCGCTATGGCTGCTCTCGGGCCGATCCTGGAAGGGTCGGCCACCGGGTTTCGGCCCTACCGTCTGGTACGCGAAGGGCAAGTAGAGGCGCGGATAACAGCTTCGTTCGCGTTCAGCTCTCACAGAGAAGGCCGTCAGCTTCTTGCGGAATTAACCTTGAAGAGAAGAGGTACCGTTGAGCAGATCAAATGGAGACCTGGCGGCAAAACGTGGGGGGGCGTTTTTGACGAATCGTCCCCGTTCTTCTTCGCACTTGGCTACGGCGTAAGTAGACGAGTCGCTGATGTAGCACGCGCTGAACCGTCGCTAGAAGTTGGCCGCAGCGGTCGCCGCTACCAGCGTGTTTCAAGCCTTTTCGATGAGACCGTGGCGTTGGTGCCTTTTGGGGCGTGGCTCCCAAGCGCTTTGAAGCGACGACAAAGCGAGGTCCGAGACGTCTTGCGACGGCTGCTTCCAAAAAACGTGGAGTTCACCAATCGCTTTGAGGGCGAACAACCTGTATTCCGCCGCAACGGGATTGAGGTGCCCTTCGGCGCCCTGTCGGACGGATTGCAGTCCTACGTGGGATGGCTCGGGGATCTACTTTTTCACCTGGACGCGGCAGCGCCTTCCTATGCGTTCGAAGAAGTCGGTGGCATCGTCATGGTGGACGAGATCGATCTGCTGCTGCATCCCGCCTGGCAACGCGACGTCGTACCGACGGTGAGTGACCTCTTCCCGAAGATCCAATTCATCTTCACAACCCACAGCCCGATCGTCGCAGGAACCCTCGAATCCCAAAACATAATTTTGGCCGATGAGTCGAATGAAAGCAGTAGCTCAGTGCTGCGCAGATTAGACGCGCGTGTCCACGGCTTGAGCGCCGAGCAATTGCTGCTGAGCTCCTATTTTGATCTGCCATCAACACGAGCTCCAGATGCGATGCCAGCGCTCGAGGATCTTGCGCGCCGCGCCGTCGATGGCGACGAGACGGCGCGACGGAAGTACATCGATGCACTCGCTCGCGGGCTGCCCACGGAAGAATACCTTGAGTGATCAGAATCCCGCGGGTCACTAAAGAAACCCTCCTCGAATTTGACCCCTCGAATAAGTCGTGGATTCAACTCGCCGCAGAGCGCACCCAGAAGAATAAGGATGCAGCCTGCCATCTCGAGTCAGGCAATATCTGGTCGAGAGTCAAGCCAGTGTTCGTAGAGCTGCAACAGAAAAAGTGCGGATACTGCGAACGGGTGCTGGGATCAGGTGCCATCGAATGGGACGTCGAACATTTCCGCCCGAAGAAGAGAGTCGAAGAGTGGGCGAACGACGACAGCATTCGCGATGTTGGCGGGTCTAGCCCGATTGGATACTACTTGCTTGCATATGAACCTGAGAATTACTTGGCGTCATGCAAGCGCTGCAATAGCACCTTCAAGGCGAACTACTTCCCCACCGCCGCACCACGAATGCTATCAGCTTTTACAAACGCGGATCTCCGACAAGAACAGGCCTACCTCCTTAATCCCGCCGATCCCGAAGATCCAGACCCCGAGACGGCGATCCGGTGGTGGGGGATCTTTCCAGTGTGTGGCCAACTCGACAGATCTAACGACGATCGGGCTCGCGCAACAATAGCAATCCTCGGGCTGGCCACTCGCGATGACCTGCTGCGGGAGCGTGCCCGAACGCTTTTTGCGGTCTGGCTGGCTGTTAAAGCTCTTCTTCGCGGAGACGAGACCGCGCACGCTGATCTAGACCTACTTTGTTCATCGCATTTTCCTCACTCAAGTTGTGCGCGCGCATTCCGACAATTATGCGAGGACGACTTCGAGGCAGCGTCGGACGAGTATCGTCAGCGCATAAAACCCTTCCTGTATCCACACCAGGTGAAAAACACTGAATCGCAGTGAAGTCCTAGAGCAACGTCTTCACCATCTACATGTGATTTCGGTTCACTTCTTATTGCGGCACTAGCTCATTTCCGCAAGAACTGCGCTGATCGGCACCGTAGTGCGTGCACCGGATAAACCAGTGGATAACTCCATGCCGAATTCATTGTCCAGCTTGAGCGCCGCTCCGGCAGCTCTGCCTTGTGACCGCACCAGCATCAAGGAGATTACGTACGTCGATTATGTTGATCCGCGAAAGCCGCAGCCACCTCCTAACGTGTGCCGCGACTCCCCTGGCTGTATCCCGAGACGCGCGACTATAACTCACCTCAGGCATCGTATACATCTCATTCACAAAGCGACGCCAATCAATGGTTCTTCCTCCGGAAAAGACGCTACCCTTGCAGCGACACTTCGACAGAACGGCGTGAAAAGTGGCTGAATATTTAAAAGCGGAACGCGCGCAGCTGGCCGACGCTTTTGCCTGCGAGCTCAAGGACGTTGACGCTCGCCTCAATCAATTCGTTGCGGCTGCAGAGGAAGAATACATCCGGATGATTCTCGGGCAACACGTTTATAGTCGTGGGCAGGATATCAAGGTGTACCGCTTGAACCTGATGATCAAGCATGCCTTTGGGGGTCGCTTACCATCGGAGGGCCAGATCAGCGCACTGTTCCAAACCACTGCGACCGAAAGTCGTGGTCTCTTGAGGGCCGTGCGAGCCAAATTCCAATATGAGCTGAGAGAGGCAGTGAGAAATAGTATGCTCGCGGCCTTAAAACTTGCTGATCGTGAAGGTGACGACAGCGAATGGACAATGGTGTGTGACTCAGAGAACGTGATAGACGCTCTAAACGACGCAGTCGCGCGACATGACGGCAGCCTTCCGCGGATACGAAGGCGCCTGGCAGCGCCGGCGAATATACAATAGCGCCTTCCACATATGAAGCGCTCACCTTCACAATCCTCAAATGACTGTATCGGCCGACCTCCTTACAGCCGCTGGCTTGATTTTGGCAACCATTGGCTTGGTGTTCTCTGCGTGGTACACAGAAATGACTGAAGCGACCCACATTGCGAAGCCCAGGAAACGGGCGGATCGCGAGCCCCAGATCCGGACGGTCCGTAGCGCGCTTTGTTCGCGTGCGGTACCCCTGTTAGTAGCCTTAATCGTTACTGTTGCAGCGCTTTTGCCACCTGCTTGGTCAGTCTTATGGCACGCGCTCACCGACGACTTCGGTAATGTCTACGATCCGGTCCGCGCGATCTTCATGGGTGTGTGGCTGCTTATGATCGCCTTGACGTGCGCGGTAACACAGTTAGTCATTGGCTTGTGGCGCAAGATGCGAGCACTCGAAGCGCCCGATCTCCCGCCCACCGGATCTCAAAGCGCACCTACTGCCTCTTCCTAGCTTCGGTGGCCGAGGACGCTGGTGTTGTGACCACCAGCTGAACGGCGGACATCCGCAAGCGGCTTTGGTGGTATCCGCGGACGGGGAACAGAACAACGTGATCGCCGGATCGAGGGAGGGTTCCACCCGCCGGAGCGCCACGGTTGGTGGAGACCTGGGCATACTACTCGAGCCCTGACGAACGGCGCCTCAGTCGAATCTATCTGCGGTGCCGGCGCTCTCCCCACCCCCCATGCCATGGAGTTACCTGGAGTCCGGGTCTATGACCTGGGTCCAAACCATCTCTACGTTGGCCGCATCGACAGCCGACGGAAAATCCGACGGCGGACTCAGGTTGTAATCGGTCTCGAAAGCGCTGGCGTCCGAGATCATCGCACTCGATGGAGGCCGCTGCCAGAACCGGAGCCCCGTTTCGAAGTCGCGGACTTCGGCGTGGGGCAGTCCGAGATGCTTGTGCCACAGACGTGTCCTGAGATCGGCCGGGTAGCCACGTCCGACGAGGCCACGCCGGGAATCCGGATCGGCGAACCCCGCAACGCATTCGGTGTCCAGCGTGTAACCGCGGTTATCGCAGTTCGCCGAACCGACGACCGCGTAGCCGTCGTCAAATATCCACGTCTTGCTGTGAAGGTAGGAGCCGCACCACTTCTGACGCTCCGCGTCACCAGAGTCCTTTAGGACGAACATGCCCCATCGCTTCTTCTGCGGATCGATTCGCAAGAGATCCCGTCGAAATTCGTTCCGTTGAGTAACAAGGAACTTGAAATCCGCTGCGGCGGCTCCAGAACCGTTCATCACCATAAGGAGGTAGTCGAACGTCGGTTCCTGCAGCTTGTCGAGAAGGACTTTCCGCGCCATTCTGCTGACCAGATACTGATCTTCGACATATATCCAGCGGGTTGCCTGCCGTATCCCGTATTCGATCAACTCCCACGCGCTGTAGTCGCCCTTCGGAGCAAAGCCGTAAGATGCCCCGGCTTTGCCGCTCGCGAACGTCCGCCCGATCGCAACCAGTGCGTCGGGTTGAATGTTCTTCGAATTCGACCTCACCGTCATCGACGGCAAACCCGTTCGTTCCAACGTCGGCGGGGTTGGAAAAGCGTCCAGACGACGGCTGTCCCTGGTCAACATGGACTTGCCGGTGAGCTTCTCATCTATGCGCAGGGTGTCGGGGTGATCGAGCCAGCGGTCTTCGAATACCTGGCGAACCTGGATCGCCGCCGGTCCGGTGAGCCGCAGATGGACGTCGTGGTACGGCAGACCGTTGGCGGGCTCGACCTTTATCCGCGACGGGTGCAAATCCATGCCGCCTATGAACGCAACGACGCCGAACTGGCCTTGCACGACAACAATTTTCTGGTGGTGAATGCCGAGCGGCGGTAGTCTGCCGTCGATAACCGCGCCGCCGTTGGGAAGGCGGTTCATGGCCTCTGCAATCCAGGTATTGTCCGCGTCGGTCTTGATGCCGATGAGAGGTGAAATTGCGATCCGCCCGTCGTAGAAGAGGGCCCTAACCTGTGCGCGGGTGTTCTTGATGAAGTCCTCTAGGGTCCCGCCGGCGCCGGCTTCGAGCTCGACGCCCTTGTCTGTGGACCATCCAGCGATGTAGATGCGATGCGTCGGCGCAAACGCGGTTTTCATCGCCTCCGCTATGTCTTTGAACGCGCATCGACCGTTGATATAGGCGACCACTTCGTTACCGGCGGTGGGCCGTCGGCTAGGCGGAAACCAGTCGATGGGCGCGCGAACGGGCCGTTTTCGGAGGGACGGGTCAGCAGGTTTCCGGTCCGGAAGCCCGCTGAGGGCTTCGTCATCGCTCGTACATGTTGCGAAAACTTGGTTCGCGGGCTTCTCGGGGGGACACGACGTGGGCGGATGGCTGAGTTCACGGTCGATGTTAAGAATGGTCTCTCGGCCAATTACCGGATCGGTGGGGTTGATCCTATGTTCGCGTTTAAACCGGCTCACCGCGCGGCCGGTCTCATCACCGAACTTGCCGTCCACTCCGCGGATCGGAAGTGGGTAGCACAGGTCAACAAGCGCCTGCTGCACTTTTCGTATTGCGTCACCCGTACTGACGACGGGTGCCGGATGCGGTGCAGTGCCGGGTGCGGCCAGCCGCAGGCGCCCATCCGCCACAGCCGTCAGCACGTCGTCGCCGACGAGACGCGGGTTCTGGAGGGAGGCCGTGGGTATGTCATCACCGGGGAAATCGCCGACCATGGCTAGGTCAGTGAAGGGGTCGTCGTTCCTCCCCCTGATCTGCACTGACTGCCCCGTCGGCGCATCGTGTGCAGTTTCCACCGTCGCGTTAGCATCGTGACCTTTTCGTGTGGCCGGATCGATGAGGGACTGGGCCTGGACCGCTGCCGTCGGACGTTCGGCCGCATGGCATTCGGCGCGGACGGCGGGCACCCAGGCTTTGGTTCTCTCGGCGAGTATGCGCCCGACGCCATCACCACGGGCATCGAAATGCATGATGTCGCCGCTGCCCTGGAACGCCGGGCCGAAGTCGACCGCCCCCCACGCCAGACATCCGTGGTCGCGTAGTGCGACGACGAGATTCCGTGGGTGGGAGAGGAACCCTTTGGTGGGCGCCGTGTGTCCGATGAAATCGCCTGTTGATAGCGCGCGTCTGTCGCGGTCGATGTCGCTGCACCACCGGCGCAGCGCATCGTCAACGGTCTCCCCCGCGCGCAGAACGGACGCAGTGTCGCCAACTGGCCGGTCGACGAGCCGAGACCGCAGGGCGGTGTCGTCCAACCCGAGATACGCGATCAGTTTAGCGTTACGCCGGTGAAGCACGTCCCATATCGCTCCCGTGGTAAGAGTCGTATCGGTGCCAAGTGCCGAAAGGTATTCGCCTACGGTCCGGTGCGGCAGCGTTGTACCGCCAATCAGCGCAGCCGCTCGCTGTAGTGCATGCCAGCTGGAGTCACGCCGTACCCATGGGTTCGCGGTATACGAGATGTCGATTGCGATCCCGAGCGAATGCAGGCTGGTGGTGGCGGCGTCGGTGGGGCGGGCGCCGCCATGACGCTCAGTAAGCCCGAGAGCGGTACCCAGACGAGCGGGCGTCATACCCCTGAACGCCGGTTGAGAAAGTAGAAACCGTTCGGCGAGGCGCAGTTTCCGGATGAGCACCACGTGCAATCCGCTGCCGAATTTGGTTGTCAGGCCGAAGACAGAGGGGTCGGCCATTCGGTCGAACCAATTGCTCGCCGAGAATTCGCCCGCGGTCGCCGCCTGTACCCGTGTACTGCGTTCGTCGAGGCGCTTACGCGCTCCAGCATGCTGCCGCCGGGCGCCGCGCAACCCGTTGCCGCTGCGCGCGATCATGCCCAAACTGTCTAACGTGGATTCGCCGGCCATCCCATCGTGTTGCACAGACTCGATGTAGCACTTGCGCTGGAACTGATGAATGCACTGCGCGAGCACGTCACTGGGTTCGGCGAGCAGCGGGGTGTCGCCGGGTTGGCTCGTTCGAGCACGGGAGCCGGCAATTGCGGCGCGCACGGCGGCGAGGTCGACGTAATTTGCGAGCGCGGAGGCAATCTCGTCAAGCGTGACACCAGACGACGCCGGGTGCATCCGAGCGTTCCAGGCCGTTGCTGCGGCAGCCTTCGCTGGGGGCAGCAGTGGCAGGACGACAACAGCGCGCTCAGCCGGGTCGAACTCAACCACGGCGGCTGCAGTGTCTACCGGGGTGCCGGCAGCTTCGTCGAAGTCGTCGAGCGTGTCGGCGCAGTCCGTGGCTTGGTCGTCCACTGCTTCGGAGGGTGTTGGGGGGGCGTATGCGCGTAGAGCCTCACGCGAGTATCGGCGGCGCTCGCCGAACACCCGTTGCACGGACGGGTCGTTTCGGGGTCGCTTGTGAGTGGGGTTGAGGAGTACCGATTGCGGCACTTCGAAGTTGTATACGACGTCGTCGCTTGCCGCCTCGACAGAACTACCGGTGTTCGTCACGGTGCGGTGGACCCCGCGGTAGTTCGCTGCAAGTTCGGTCATCAGATAGTCGATCTGAGAGTCCATACTTCGAAGCGTCTCGGCGCCGTAAGACTGGCCGTTGTATACGTGAGTGAACATGCCGGATCGCCGCCTCTCCGATGTCCACTGTGCCAGACCTACTCCCGGCAGCTGTGGACCCGATGGATGCGGTCGCAGCATGATCTGCTCGAGCGTGAAATCCGTGATTACACCGGAGAAGTTTCGTGCACGCATCGGTGCGATATCGGAGCTACCCTCGATCCTCGACGGGATTACCCCGGATTCAGCGACGAGATTGCCGACGATGCCGGCCGCGCCATTGACCGGCAGATCGTAGCGGACGACGAGCTGTTGGACGACGTACCGCATGCGGGCCGCTAGTGGAACGCCGGGCCAGTCCCCCGCGGCGGGGACGACGCCCCCTCGTACTACGGCGAGGACCTCAAGGACGTCCGCGGCAGGAGTCCATGCCAGGGTGCCTCCTTCGAAATCCGAACTCCTCCCCATCGGGCCGTCGGGGTACTCGTCGGTGACTGGGTATCCCCAACTCCCGGTCGGGCCGCCGGCCGCCCAGTACACGTCGCCGATCCGTCCATGGACCTCGTGCACACCAAATACCGGATGCCAGGTGATAGCGGACCCCTGGAACTGGAATCGATTGAAACGTCCAGCACCACTGATGGTTTCGTCGGTCACCGGGTAGCCCAGGTACCCCGATGGGCCGCCCAGCCGCTGATATCGCTGCATTATTAGCCCGTGTACTTCGTGTATGCCGGTGCTCGGATGTGCGGTCAACAATGCCCGCTCGTAGCGCCGGTATTCGCCGGAACCCGCAGTCTCGACCGGTCCGAGCGCTGACCCGGGGTCGAATCCGCCACTGCGCATCAAGGCGGCCTTCGCGTCGAATTCGGCGTCTGCGTGCACCGCTTCGATGGGATCGGCATAGGGGGTGGAGCTTATGGCGCCGGGCCGGGTCGGCTCATCGTGCTGGTGGCCGATCGGCTCCTCGCCGTCGCACCAGTTCTCAGTCGACACACGATGGCAGCGGCAGTCGCGGGGTTCGGCGTCCGTGTCAGTGTCACCGGCGGGTTTTCCCGTCAGGACTACCTTTTCGGGGCCGCGGATCTCGTATCGGCCGAAGAGCTTGTTCTCCACCCACCAGAATCCGCGCGCGTCGAAAGCCGAGGCGTTGGTGACGTTGTGTTCGCCGTTGACGGTCAACCAGTCGCGGACAATATCGCTCGACCCGGCCGCGATTCGCCTCGCCATCTCAATCGCGATGGTATCGCCGAGCGCGTGGTCACTTGAGTGGTCGCAGGGGGCCTTTAGACGGTAACCGAGCAGGGTGGTCAACGAACCACCGTTAACTTTGAGCAGCTGGGCCCATCCCAGACCCGTTCCGGTGCTCCGCGCGCCGCCTCCGCCCACCTCGAAGGCCAGGACAGAGCATCCGGCCAGGATCAGAACTTCTGGCCCCTCACCCGGCGTCCAGGTGGGAACGAGATCGGCGGCGCCTAACCAGTCGGCCATGGGGCCGTGGTGCGGGCACGGCTGTGGCTGGGTGTCGATGCCAAGTTGCCCGTTCTTCAGGCCGTGGCCGGAGTAATAAAAGATGCGCGCCGCGCTCCGTGCCTGGCGCCGAACCGTCACAGGAACGCGCCAGTGCGGCAAGGGCGCGATACCCAGGTCGAGCACCTGCACACCGCCGGATCTGAATAGTCCAATTGCATCAGGGATTTGAGCGGTCTCGTCGGATGTGTGGGCGCCGGGCACCGATGGTTGGCGTCCGGCGCCGCGGTTCGCTGTCGCGAGGGCGCCTCGCATCAGCACGTCGCTTGTCCCGCCGACGCGAGCGACGGTCGCCAGTCCTATGGCGTTGGGCCCGAGAATTGTCCGGAACTCCGTGCTCAACTTGTCGGCCCGGTAGAGCACCCGGTGTAGATCCGCAGGGTCGTTCGCGTACTGGGTCAGGACGACCGACATGCCGGGGGGCGGTCCCACGACGACCTCGCCATTGGGCGGATATGCGGTGAGGACGGCAGTAACCGTTGACGGCATAGCGGCCGGTGGGAGTCCCTTGACCGCGACCTCAAGGGTGACGAGCGCGACATCGAGGCCGATAATTTCGTCCCAAGAGAGAAGTCCGTGGGGGCCGGAGAACCCGCACCGGGTCACTTCAACGCAAGCGGCGCCGTCGCCGCCAATCGTGATCGTGTCAAGTTGTGCCCACGTCTTCTCCCCCACGATCCCGGTGTGGTGATCAGTTCGCCCGGGAAACACTAGCGTCTGGAACGCCACGACCGCGGCACGTGTTTTGGGACCAAAGATGCAATCGGCCTCGAGCGGTGCAGCGGCTAACCCCACTTGCCCGTGGTCAATCCGGTACTTGTGAAAAGCGTTGAGCCGTCGCTGGACATCGCGCACCGCCGAGTGGACTACCGGTTGTTTGAGCGACCTCGGGCGTTGAGTGGGCGGGACGGGGACATCGGGGCATGGGCCGGTTGTGACGGTGGTGCCGCCGGGCTCGGATTCGCCAAACAACGGTCGCAGCACCAAGATGTGCTCTGGCACCAGCCCGGCTGGCGTGCGGACTTGCACCGCCGACCGTCGACCGTACGGGTTCGCAGCGGCCGCCACGGTCGCGTAGGCGCCGGGGAGCGTGGCACCCAGCGGCTGGCGGAACGCTATCTCACCGCGGCTGCGAACCCGCGGATCGGTCACGATATCGACTCGCACATACGGGCTACCCCGGCCACGGCTGATCACCAGATCGCCCGCGCGCAGAGGACGACTCACCGCCGATCCGGGTGCCGCCACTGTCTCGAATCGTCTGTCGACAGCGTTTACGGTGCCCGCCGCGACGCGGTCGAACGTTTCCGCCGCATCGGCGGGCTGCAGCGTGGGGACGGACGGGGCCGTTGGGCCGCCTGGGCGCGCTGACCGTACCGGCCGCCTCACGCCACGGGTCGCGACCGCGATTCTATAGGCCGCGAACAACCCTGATTGCAGCGCACCCTCCATGTATCCGAAGAATCCCGGTGACGTGTGTTCGCCGGCGAAGAGCAACCGATTCTGAAACACGCCGTTAAGGTTCCTGACCGCCGAGGTCACCTGCGAGGGGGCAGGAACCGCGTATCCGGTCAAAATGTATGGCTCCTTCGGCCAGTCGACGAGTCGACTGTCGAGGCGGTTGGATAGGTAACCGGGGTAAAGGTCTTCGAGGCGCTTGGCATAGGTACTCGCGTCGAGCACGTATTTCGATCCCGAGTACACGCTCAGGGCGAAACCGCCAGGGAGATCCTGGTTATCGGTGCCCTCCCATACACTGCCGATCCGATCGGACTTGACCACTGGCGCGAAAGCCTGCTTCTCCCAGAATCTCTCCTTGAATCGACTGAGGTGTTTCACGGCGGGTCCCTGCGCAACGGTGTATTTCGATGCGTCAAAGGCAGGGTTCGAGTGAATGTGCGGCCAGGTGGTTGGTGGTCCGGCCAAAATTACGTAATCGAAGGACTCGTCGTCCCGCGTCCCGTCGTTGCGTCTGAACGTCACCCGAACAGACGAAGGTGCGACGTGTACCGCCTCGACGGGAGTGCTGAGGCGGACATCGTGCAGCGGTTTGCTCAGGTGGGTCGCCAACTGT
Source organism: Actinomycetes bacterium (assembly GCA_023404955.1). Taxonomy (GTDB): domain Bacteria; phylum Actinomycetota; class Actinomycetes; order Mycobacteriales; family Mycobacteriaceae; genus Mycobacterium. The sequence goes on along the minus strand of JAEXZY010000070.1, from coordinate 61,449 downwards.
TCGTTGCCGCCCGAACACCGCCGCGTTTCAGTGTGCTTCCAATACCCAAGCATGTCGGCACCCATGCGTCCGGCGCTGACCGCGGCCAGCAGCGCCAGATAGCTGTGCCGTGATACAGGTGCACAGTTGTCATTCTCGATGGTGAACTCCAGGTAGCGCCGTGCCATAGCCACGTCGGGTGGCAGGGTGTCCCACGGCCCGAACAGCACTTTGCGGTCGAAGGCCTGCTCGACTGACATGTTGTCGAACAATGACGCATCTTTGGAGTCCCACGGCGCCAGGGGTTGGATCCGCTTCGCCTCTACGCCAATCGCCGGCAGTATCCGCTTGTCCAACACGTCCTCTATGCGCTTCTTCTCGGCTGTGCTGAGTTCGCGACCGCCGAAACACACCCGGGTTTTGAGATGCCGCCGAGCAAAGTCCTCATCGGTCGTCAGCGGTTTCAAGTCCAGGCCAAAGGTTCGCGCCAGCATGATCCACGTCGGATGGTTGTCACCGATTAACTCGGCGCCAGCCTCGACGACCTTGCCGGGGATAAAGGCGGTGTCGGAGCGCACGCGACCGCCGATTCTGTCGCGTCCCTCGAATACCGTGACCGACGGCCCGCCGCCGTGCATGCTCCAGGCGGCCATGAGTCCGGCAAACCCGCCTCCGACGATCGCCACCCGCACGTCTGCGCGGTGCTCATCCGGTTTGGGTGGCGGAGGAACCGGTATCGGCACGGGGGGCGCGGGCGCCGGATGCGGGTCCGCGCATACCCGGCCGGAGGAGGCCACAGCGAACCGGCAGGGCGAGGGCTGCGGCTCGGGCGGCGCGGCGCCGGCACATGCGCTATCGAGAGCGATGATCGTCTGCGGACCGACGACGGGGTCAGCGGGCGAGATTCCACGCGCCAACTTAAATGCGGTCACCGCCCGACCAGTCTCCGGGCCGAATACTCCGTCGGCTCCCGCCGCCAGAGAATTACCGCTTGCGATAAGTGCGAGCTGAATTTTTCGGACCGCAGAACCGGTGGATCGCACGGGCGCCGGATGAGCCGACGTCCCGGCTGCCGCCAGCCGCAATCGGCCCTCGCGAACGTCGCGCAGTTCCGGATCACCGGCGAACATCGGGCAGCGCAAGGGGCCTACAATCCGCTCACCCTCGAAGCCGTCGGGATCGCCGTCCCGGGGTAGGGATGCCTCGTCACCGATGTGCATATTCGTTGCCTCGCTTCCATTTCCGCCGACTCTGGTGGCGCCATTAGGCGTCGGCGTCACCGCCGCCACTGACGCAGCGATGTCGAGGTAGCCGTATCCGGTTCGCTGTGAATCCAGCCCGGTTTCGGCCGGCTGGCAGGAAGAGAGGAGGGCGCGCCGAGTTTCCTCAACGGTCAACGGTCCCCCAGCCGCTTGAAACATCAATGCCACCGTGCCGGCCACGGCGGGGGCGGCCATGCTGGTCCCCGACATTCGAGTGTGCAGCCGTCCGCGTGCTGCGCCCCGCGACAATGCTCCATCGATCATCACGCCAGGAGCAAGCAGATCTGGCTTCTGGCGGCCGTCACGCGTTGGTCCAGAGCTGGAAAATCGACCGAGCCCTCTGGAAGGGTCGTGCGGGTCGTAAGCGCCGACGACGATCGGCAGGTATCCGTTGGCGATGCTGCCAATGGTGGTCTTCGGGTCGGCGCCGGGGGTGGGGAACCTCGCCTGGCAGTTCGTGCAGCTGCTGTCGCGTTCGATCCATGCGTGAACCCGGCCGTCGTCGATTCGATCGCCGAATAGGCGGATCTGCCAGTTTGCCGTCTCCGGTGAGGGCTCAAGAAAGACAGTGCACTGATTATCGCCGTTGTTCGGATCGTGTAGCCGGTGGTAAACCCTTGCGAGAACGGTGGTTCCAGCGGTTAACGTCATTGACGAACCTGGTAGTGACCTAGATGTCCATCTGCCGTCACTGGAAGACACCTCGACGGTAATCCTGTCGCGACCCGGGTACCAGATGTCGATCTCATTGCGCGTCGGGTCGCCCGGGTCGGCCGCCACCTCAAGAACGTGGACCTCGCCAGGTGCCAACTGCCACGACGTGTGCGTGCGGCGCTCGAAGTAATTTCCAGCTGACTGCACGATCGCTCGGCCGCGTCGACGACTCAGGAACTGGTCCATTGCCATCTCGACGCAAGTGCGGCCGGTGTGCTCGCCTGCATGGCGGCCGAGGCTCATGTTGATGACACAGGACCGAGAACCGGCGACGCGATCGATGAAATCCAGCGCCTCGAGCAACTCGCAGGAGTCGCCCAGAGGCATCTGATCGCGAGCACGTTGACGTCCCGGGTTGACGAATACGAATTCGGCGTCGCGGGCGATGGCCGCCGCGATGCTCGCCGTGTGGGTGCCGTGTGCGCCGGAGCCGCTGTCGAAGTCCGCCGGGTCGTAGCCCAGCGATGCGTACGGATCGGCTTCGCCAAGTGCCGAGTTGATCTCGGCCGCGGTGATAACCCGACCGTAGCCGTAGGGTGCGACAGCGCTGCCGTTGCGATGGCTGCGCTGATCCCAAATGCTTAGCAAGCGGGTCGTTCCGTCCGGACGACGGAGGTCCGGATGGGCGATGTCCCATCCCCAGTCAACCATCCCGATCACGGCGCCGCGACCGGTGGCGACGACGTTAGGACGCTGCGGCGCGGTGCTGGCGGCGCCTGTATCCGAAATTGGTTCGAGGGGGACGCCGTAAGTGCGCGACGCCTTCAAACTTGCGGTTCGGTCGTCTGCCCAAACGCGTCGGATCGACGATCGCGATACGCGCGCCGTAACGATGTCGCCGAACCGGGCGACCACCCGCACCCCCGCTGGCAGACTCGTGGCGTCTCGGAGGCGCAGGATGACGGCTAGTTGCTCGTCAGGCGGCCCGGCCCCAGGACGGATGAGATCCTGCAGCGCGGGATCCACAGTCAACTCCCCCGATCGCCTAGCGTCAGTTCAGTGCGCCCTGGCCGTCAGGTAGTGCTGGACGACCGCCCGGCTCTGGACGAACCGCCCGACTGTCCCTTTTCCAGCTCGTTTAGCCGGTCGATGATCTCGTCGTAACGCTTTTTTGCGTCAGCGTCGCTCTCGGCCTTTGCTATAGCCGTAGCGAGCTTGTCGAAGCGGTCCTTCGCGTTGTCTTCGGTCTCGATCAACTTGACCGCCGCCTCGAGCGCATTAAGGCGCGCGTTCAAATCAACCGCCGGAGCAGCCAACTCAACGACGTGCAGGGTGACAATCGACCCCTCGGGCCGCACAGCTGGCGGCGACGGGTCTTGAAGGTAGACCTTGCCGTCGTTGGGATCTCCGGGGATCTTGCTCTCGACGATGTTGGCGTAAGGCTGGAAACCGGCCTGCCGAATTTTTGTCTCCGCGTCGGCGCGCTCCTCGCCGCGGACGTCGGGAACAATGAGATTGCCCGTCGCTGCTGCTGCCGTTGCTCCAGCGAAAGCGAATGTCGTCATCGCGCACCCCCGTCACTTCTTGAGGGCGACGAATAGCATGAGCATCATGGGGTCGAAGCCTGACTTCGCTCCGTCGGTGCCCGCCGGTGGCTGCATCAGCAGGAACAGTGGCAGCAACGTAGCGAGCTGATTGTCAGGCTGTACGAGGAATTTTCGTGTCGTGGTTCCCACGGTCGCGCCCGCCGCTCCCGGTCCGGCTAAAAATCCGCTTCCGGACGGGGTCAGCACCACATCGACAGTTTCGGTCGTCAGCATTGGTAAGAGTGCCGAGAGCATTTTCGTCTGCTGCAAATCGGCGCGCACGCCTTCGAGTGCCTTGCGGCGTTCTGTGGATTCTCGGCGTAGCAGAACTCCGGATTTGGACTGCGTCGCGGCGATACCGTTGACCCTCGTCTCGAGAGTCCGAACCGCAGTCGATAGCGTTTCGATCTTCGCATCCAGGCTGCGGGCGGTGGCCTGCACCTGGCCTTGACTAGCCGAGCCGGACGATCTGGACTGGAAACTACCTCGCCGTGACGGCGTTCTGACGGGCCTGCGATAGGCCTCCTCGTTCTCTTCAAAATCGACGTCGTCGATGATGGCATCGAACTCGTCTAGTGAGGCTGTCATTGAACGCTCCTATCCCGTGTGTCGGGTCGTCCGCGGACCGTCCGCGAACGCTGGTAGGCGTGAGCCCGCACCGCGGGCCACACGATTGCCCGAAAGCACTCCGGGTCGGGCGGAAGCGATCCGGGCACGCCTTGCCCCCGGCACAGCGGACAGTCCGCGTCCTCACCCAGACACGTCGGGCATGCTCCCAGGGCGGCTGCGACCGGATCCAGCAAAGCATGGAGGCGCTCGACTTCGTTCGCCGTGTAGCGCACCGACTGGTGTAGCGCCTCCTGCTCGCGTACGAGTAGTTCTATGTCGCCGGCCTGACGCTGCAATTGCGCATCGAGCTCCTGTAGGTCGGCTTGCGCCTGAACGCTCGCGTCGATTGCATTCTCGCCTGCCGTCTCCGCTTGGGTGTTCTGGTCGCGATTCGCCAGCAACTGCGCAACCGGAGATAGTTGCGGATCATTGGCCAATAAGCCGGCCAGCTGATCGGAAACGTCTACACCACTCAGATGCTGCTGGAGTATTTCGGCTGCGGGATTGTCAGTCACGGTAGTTTCCCTAGAGTCGGTAGGACTCGGGACTCGCCCAAAACTCGTCGAGGCCGATCTGATCGACATCGAGATCGAGCACGTCTACGAAGTCATCTGTGTATTCGTCGTCGATGTCGTCGTCACCCTCTGACTCATCCATTCCGGTGAACTGGGCGGCATCGCCCTCGGGCGGGATGCTCGCCAGCAGTTGAAGCACCCGCGCCGACCGCAGATCCGGGTCAGCGGGGTCGACCACCAGCTGCCCGTTAGCGTCGACGAGGTAGCCGGGCACGGTTGCCGCATCCTCGCTTGCTCCTTCGAAGGCCTCCGCCTCGGCCTCACCCGCCAGCGCTCCCAGGAGTCCCGCGAACGCGCCCGCCGGTATAGCCGGCCCCCCAGCGCCGCCCACCGGTATCGCGGCGTTTGTGCCGGAGAAGAGAGACCTCAGGGCGCGGCCAGTCTCGGGACGGCTCAACACCATCCGCAAAGCGGAGGTGGCCGTACCGCTCCCGCCGGACAGTGCACCGGAAGCGGATGCGCCAACCTGCGGGATCGGTTGACCCGCCAACGTTCCGGCAGTGTTCACCACGCTGGTCAACCCCCGGCCCAGTCCCTTGCCCTGTCCGGAACGCTGCCTCGACAGCGCCGACCCCACGCCGCCCAGCAGTGCCCCGCCGAGTGCACCAAAGGGTCCGGCGGCGCTGCCGGCCGCCGCGCCACCGAGGGCGCCCTTTCCGACCGCGGCGATCGTGGGCGCGGCCTTCTTGAGGGCCTTCCCGATGGCACCAAAAAACTCTTCATACTCCGCTGGAGAAACGCCCTCGCCAAAGGCGTCCGCGAATGCGTCGTCAAGTTGAGCGTCAGTCAGCCCGAGGAATTGGTCGTCGAGCGCCTCCCGCAACCGCGGGTAGTAGGTATCTGTATCGGTCATGACACGCCGCCGGCATGAGGCGGTCGGGTGGACTCGCTCTGGGTCGAAGGGCTCAGCGATTCGCAACTGATTGCGGCCCGACGAATCGCCGCAACGACCGAGTCCGCAGTGACCGGCCCGATGACAGTGGTTCGCGGCACCCGATCGTGCATCAACGCTCGGTCATTCTTGAGGTCAATGGCAACAATGCCGATGCCGGGGTATTCGTCGAGGAGTCGTTCGGCGACGGCCGGTGCTCGGTCGTCGCCCCGCCATTCGATCACGACGACGTCGGCATACTCGGCGCTCAAGAGCGTTTCGACTTCATCTCGGGCCCCGGGTGTGAGGACGAGATCTCTGTGTCTGATAACGGCGGTTGCCAACACGTCCTGGACCTCCAGCGACGTTCCCGCGAGAAGGATTCGTATGTTGGACACACGTTCACGCTCCCTCCCGAGCAATGATCCTGTGCCGCAGAACGTTAGGCGTAGACGCCGATCGATCGACAGGATCCAATGGCTTATCTTGGATCTAACGCGGTACCAGTACGTCTATGTCCACACGGAGCGGAGGTACCAGGACCACCCGCTGAGAAGTACTAGTACTCCTGGACGCTCGACGGAACCCGGTTCGACGCGGCCCGCAGTCTGGCCGCCGCCTCGCCGCGACGGGTCACTTCCAGCTTCTGGAGCAAGTTGTGCACATGATTCTTGACCGTGCGAACTTCGATGCCCAGCATGCGCCCGATTTCCTTATTCGTCCGACCCTGCTCAATGAGGTGAAGCACCTCGTGTTCGCGAGGACTGAGCCGCTCTAGGAACGGTGGTGATGTGTCGCGACGCTCCCTGGCGGCGGTGGCGACCTGGCGAAGCAATGCCGCCGTGACCCGCGGCGAGCACGAGGACTCGCCACGGCCGATGCTAAGAACCAGAGCCTCGAGATCCCTCAAGGTGGCGTCACTCGGCAGTAGACCCGCGACACCGAGTTCGGCGCAGTGAACAACATCGTCGTCAGAATCACCGACTCCAACGGCCACCACCGTGGATTCGGGAGCCAGTTCCCTCAGCGTAATCAACGCGTCGCGAGACGATTGCCCGGTCATGCTGACGAGCACAAGATTAGAATGAAGGGAACGAATTCGCCGAACCGCGCTCACCGCCGAGTCGACAATGCGGACGTCACCCGCCCAGTCGCACATACGCAGCTGAGCCGCGAGAGCCTCGCCGTACAAACGGTTTGTTTCGATGAGCGTCAGCGATACGGGTCGCGACGCGGTCGTTGGTCGCATGCTTCGCCCCGAATTAAAGATCTCGGGAGTCAGTCCCACCTGCGCCGTGGCGATGCGCGCCCGGCTCGACGAGTAGTCCGAATGCCGACCGAAGCCGGATGACCCGGCGCTAGGCGCCATGTAACTAATTTGTCAGCCCCTGCGAGTCCGGTCGGGCCGACATCGTACGAGTGATCCCGCATGTGCCCCTCCATCACACTGCCCGGCGCGTCCGATGGGGTTCGAGAGAGATGCACCTAGCTTGCCTGCGAAACAGGCGTTTAGTGCATCGATCTCGAGCCGGCGTCGCGACCACGCCACTCGGATTCATGATCGTCCGCGTAGCGCTCAGTCTGGCACGAAATTCGCACATAATGCGAGCTATAACCAGGATCGAATGGGTGATTGACTCCCGCGTGCATGCTGTTGCAGCGGGGTCCGGGATAGTTCCGGGCGTCGATGGAATTCGCTCGTTGGGCGCCTCAGCTACTGACCGTTTCGCCTCGCAGGATTCGTTGTCGTGGAGTGTTCACACCGGCCGCTCCGGTCAGGCTCATGCAAGCATCAAAACGGACGCTGTTCGATTCGGTTCATCAACAAGCGCACTATGGGGCAACGGATAGTAAGTGTTGTTAACCAGTGAACCCGGAACGCCGCAATATGTTCGAGAGATGGCTGCCGTGGTTAGCCGTCGACCCAGCAGACGATTTCGGGTAGCCGCCTGCGAGGCGCAACAGGGTGAAGTCGTTTGACAGTGTTCATTCGGCTGTGTGCGGCGAAACCGGCGTAAGACGAACGGCACCCCCTCGCAGAATGCTCTATATCCTCCTATCCCCTGCAGGTAACCGGCGCGCACCGGGCGCTGCCATCTTCCGCAAAGGCGTTTGAGGAGGCAACCACTACCCCTGCTTCCGCATTTAAAACCTTGCATAGAAACCCAGCGCCGTTTAAAGATGCTGCCGTCTAATCGCTACCAATCCTCTTGGCCGACTACAGAAGCCTTATGTCGAATCGTTTTGCGCTCTACAGAGTCCCCTTCCAGCCAATCGATCGTGCCTCTGCAGCTCGCTGCAATGATCGCTGGGGTTCGACCTCGCAAACCCGCCAGTTACAGGAACACATGATTTCAGTCCTTAGCAGCATCAAGTCCTTAACGGGGGCGCTGCCTCCATCATTCCCTACGCGGGAACGATAAAACTGATGTGGCAGTTACGCATGTGCCTACCAGGCTTTAGACGAGCAGCCTCTGCAGCGTAGACACGCGCAGAATCCTGCTGCGGCGGCCCCTCGTCTATGGATTTCGCCGGTTCGTCTCACTGGTCAGGCTTGATCAATAAAAAGGAGAAATTTTGAGCCAACCACTATCGGAAGGGGCGCGGCCGCTGGCTGTTTAGTGCGCTGCCTCGAAAGCTTCCACAATCTCCGCCTTGATTCGCCCGCGGTCAGCGACCTCGTGCCCGTTCTTCCGAGCCCACTCTCGGATCGCCGAAAGTCTTGCTGGCGCAGACTTCGCATTTGCGCTGGCCTTGGCTTGGCGGCTGCGTCCACCTCCACGCACCTTGGCCGCAGCATCGATGTACGGCTTGAGCGCCTTCTCGAACTTCGTCGCATTAGAAGCGGTCAGATCAATCTGATAGGCCACACCACGGAAGGAGAACTCGACGCGCTCCCCAGCGCCATCGGCGATGTCAGTGCCGTCAATATCATCAACGAGCTTTCGTACAACTACCTCGGCCATATCTTCACATTCCTTCTTGGTGGCCCCCGAGCTCCGCGAACGGAATTACTCTACTAACAAAACGCGCTTACTACCAAACCCGACCACCAAAGGAAAGGCCCCTGGCTAGTTGATGGGCCGATCGCAACCAAAGATGCAGGTTGATGCTGCGCGACCTGTTGCGGATCTCATGTTCTCGGTGGCACGATCATGAGCAAATCAGCGACAATCACTAGCAAAATATCGATTGCGCCTGCCACCCTGGGCCCTACCGCATTTCCGGAGGTACATGCGCCGCTACCTAGTCCGATTCGATCGCCCACAGGGAGCCGGCGATGATTGCTACGGTCCCAAAACGCAAAACCGCAACGGCATATTTGGGCAGGGCCGAGCTTTGGCGTGATTGAATGCTAATACTGTTTCGCCGACGATTAATAAAACGAGAGCTAGCGCGATCATTCTAAGTTAGGAATAACATTATGAATTATATTGAGCCGTGACCGTTGCCCGTTAGCCGACATTCGGCCCTCAAAGATTGAGGTTCCAGGAAGCGTTACCCACCGGGGCCCACTCTGCGTGGCAGACAAATTGGTTGCACACACTCCAACAGCTGTCTTCACCCCAATTCGCACTGTGCCGCGAAAGACATCCCGATCATTGGGGAAGTTACACCTGACACAACTTGTTTAGACCCGTCAGTTCGACTGTCGCGGCTACGTATCGTGCGCTGTGGCTGCGGTATGACGCGCGTGCGGCAGCTGGCGCGCCTCAACGCTCAAGTGGTCCACGGCGGCTCATCCGTCTTTCGCCTGGCACGGCCTCCGCAAGCTCTGAGTGCTTTCAGCCGAGCTGATCGGGCGTATACGTTGCGTCGCCAGGCGGTACGCAAGTGCACCCGTCGCCACCAGGAACTTCGCAGAGGCAGATGTCGAAGTAATCGCGGCAACCTTTCAGCACTCTGACGGTTGCGGTCCCCGGTTTCACGGAATTGACTGAACGCACCGCACCAATCGCTGCATCGAGTGCGACACTCATTGCCTCGCGGCTGACTTTCGGCGCTCGGGCCGGTTCACAGGTGAACCACAATGTAAAGGTGCGTTCCGGCGCAAGTGCAGCACGTTTGTCGATAAGATCTCTAATCACAACAACTTCCGGATTACTGTCTCGCCCATTAGCCGAGATGACGTAGTGCTCGGCGACCACCGATTCAGCGAAATCACTAGTGAAGTTAGCTGACGCCCCATGGTGTTGGAGCTTAAGAACGTCACAATATAGTTTTCCATCTATCAGTTTCCCAGCAGCTGCAGCCCCCTTGAGGATGTCCTGAGCTGCCGCATCACCCGTGAGCAAACAGGAGCGACAGCCGCCAGTGTTCTGTTGCTCCTCAGCCCATACAACGATGGACGCTTGATTCGCGATAGTGACCTTATTTCTATCGCCGATGCCGTGAAGAATATCCTGATCTGTTCGCAGGTCGGATCGTTGCGCAGCCGCCGACCGAAGCCGTGGCTTTGGTTTTTGGAGGCGCCGTAGTGCCGGGTCGTTTCTATCGAATAGGGTCTTCAGTTTTTCGATAGCGGCAGCGTCAGGCCAAAGAACTGTCGCTTCAAACCTGGAGCCGATGCGGAGTGTATGCGGTGGTGATGTCAGCCGCACCGCTCTCACTCCAAAAATCTTCGGATACGTGTTGAAGCCTGCGTTTTGGTTGATTGGAAACTGGCCGACTTTCGAAATGTGCTCAGATACTTCCCGGGCCTGTTTCACACTATAGCGTAGGCCTTCGGCTATCGACTGAATGCTTCCTCGGAGGTTTGCGAACCTCGAGGGCCTGACCTGCGCACCGACTCCGAAGGGGCGCGACGGACTGGCCGGAGCAGGCCACGAGTTGTGCCACACATTCACTATCTGCGGCACTGGTTTTCCACGCTTCTGCTGCTTTAATAGATGCAGAATTCCATCTATATGGTCGTCATCAATGTGGGTAATGATCACTAAGTCAAGCTTGCCGCCATCTTCGCGCACTTGCTCTAGAACCGGGACGACACGCTCCTCGAAGCGAGGACCAGACGGGCCTCCGTCGATCAGAATGTGGCCACCTCCTGCTGCGCTAAGCAGCATGCAGTCACCAGCATCCGCAAAGAATGTTCTTAAGCGCATATGGGTTCCCGCCCAGTCCTCGTTCTCCCTAATGATAGCTCCGGCCGTGCTGCCTAATTCGGAAAAGACGCATCACGGTTGAGTGTTGTCTGCAATGAATCGTTATCGCTCTTTTGTTTCGACACAAGCGGGGCAATGTCTTCGACTGCTGGAACGTTGAGTAGCGGATAGCCAAGGAGGACATGGCAATTCGCCATTGTCAGTGTATAGCCATGTCGAATCAATGATTGTGCTCGCGGGCTATCGATCCGCGATAGCGTCGTCTTGACTCGTCGGTTGGCGTCCGCTTCGGCTAACCAGTAATCGCGGTTTGCTTCCCCCAAAGCGGCGATCACTGCAGCCGCACGTTCAGCGAAACCGTCACCTCCAAACCGTCCCCCGGCGAAGCGATCAGGGAGGTTGAAGGGGCTCCGGTTAATCTGCACCGTTGCACCCGGCAGTGCTTGCTCCAACGAGCGGGCACCCGGCTGAATCCGCTGCCGATCCTGCGCAATCTGATATCGAATATTCAGCAACCGACGTCGTACCGCAGTGGTTTGGCGATACATGACATCCTTTACCGCGAGCAGGCTTGCCAACTCGCCAACCAAAGGCACCGTCACCCACGGCCGGTTGGTGACGTCATCGCCGGCAGATGCATTCACGACAATCGCCTCGGTCACAGGCCTCAGCGAGCCTGGTGGAGACCCATCGGTGAGTGGCTCCCCCATGTGTAGCAACCACTCCGATGCCATGTTGTCGTAGACGCCACCATCGAGGAGTTTGAACTGCTTTGGCGGATTCCGTTCTGCGACTATCCGATCTTCAGGAAGACCGAAACGCGACAACCGTATTGGCACCACGCTGAATGCCCCCGGCAATGCCGCCGAGGCTTGAGCCGCGCGGGACGCTCGCAAATCACCCGGAGTTCCCCATCCAGTGCGCCACGCGTAGACAAACTCACTCGAGAAGTACACATGCTGGCCGGTCTGCAAATCGGTCGCACACAGCACATGAGAAACAGCGCGGTGCATATCTGCCAATCTGGCGCCATGGAAGACGGTCTTGTCGAATGCCATAGCCACAACGGCACTTCGACGCTGCGCCAGCCAGCCAACCAAGCCGGTAGCAGCCACCCAGACCAGCGCAATTGCCCAGCTGGGGGTATTGGCACGGCTGACGAAGATTGCGACTATCACCAGCAACGCAATAAAGGATAGATACGCATAGGTAATCAACGACGCCCACAACGTACCGCGGTGAACAATCTGTGAGGCGAGGACACCGGCATGCCGCCGCATTTCCGACGGCGTCGCGTGCTTCAGGTCGATAGCACCACCAATGAAAGCGTTCGTAATGGAACCTCCCGATACGGACGCCACCGAACCCAGCCGCGGACCCTTTCCCGCATCGATCAGATACAACAGGGCACCCAGCCCAAATAAGGACGCGCGATGTCCGCCACCTGATAAGGCGACTCCGATCACTTGCTCGTCATCTGCCATGACTTTCTCCCCCGTCATTGTCTTTAATGGCGATTCATGTCTACCTTAAGCGGCCTGCTCGCCCAATCACCAAGTGCGCGTACGCATCTCTGCGACCATCCGGTGGGTGCCATCGTCGTCCTAACGCGCGGGAGCGCTGCGCTTCGTGACCTTCGACGCGAATGATGCCTCACCGGTCGGTGAGACCGTAAACCTGTACGCCTCGTTCAAGCCTTGCTTACCGCTATGGGTGTAGGCCAACACACGCTCACCGTCAGTGCGAATATGGATGATGCCGAAGTTCAGCCGTTCGAACCCCTCGTATCTCGTGTCATCCTTCTCAAGACGCGACGGCCCACGGTAAGCGAAGAAGGCAGCCAGCTCGGTGCAGAAAATCACCGCCGGCGTTTGGCGCGAAGCCCGCCCGAGCGCGGCCATCAATGTGGCTCGAGGGTGGATGTACTCCTTGCGGACGCTTTCGTCTCCGGATGAGATTATCGACACCACTGGGCCGACATCTCGCAAGAAACCCATATCGAAATCAGCCGATCCGTGGTGCGGACATTTCAAGATCTCCGAGCGAAGTTTGCTGTCCGGGTTGGCCTCCCGCAGCCTGTGCATCGACTGCTGATTCATATCCCCCGTCAACATGAAGTTAACGTTGCCGAATCGCAGTCGGAAGTTGATGGAGTGACCGTTGATGGTGTGCGATGCCGAGTAGGAACCCTTGTCGGGTTTTGCAATGTCTCCGACCATCAAGTTGGCGTCATCGGGAGGGCTCCGCAACAGCCTCAGTCCGGTGTGACCACCGACTCGTTCGGTGATCGGACCGAGTAACTCGACGGTGACACGCCGACTTTCATCGTCAACACCGTCATTGAGAAAGTCAAATGCCGCTGTGCTGCCGAGATCTATCCGGCGTCTGACGATCGACTCGCCCGTGGCTGCCTCAGTTCTCGTGTTCCACGCTTGGAGGGTTTGCGCCCATTCGTTGAACTGCTCATTGCGTTGGGCTTCGGGGACGTCGTCGATGTCGTCGACCAGTTCGACTGCGTACAACCGCCCCAAGTGGTCGACCGTCGCGCCGAACATGGCCGTATCAGGACGTGCTCTCCCTGTCGCAGGATCGTTAGAAGGGCGCTTCACCAATCCGTTGTGATAAACGCGTTTAGGCGCTACGAAAACGCGCTTATGCGCTTTCACGCCGTCCAAGGCTTCCGACCTGCGTAGTTCACTGAGTCCCTGGAAATGATCGGCATCGCCATGGGTGATCACTATCGCGTCCACGATCAGCGGATGGTCATCGCTGGTGCCGGGGAACGCACCAGCCGCAAATCGAGCGAAAAGCTTATTGTCGCCGCCATCGATGAAGACGACCTTGTTGTCCGGCGTCTGCAGGATCAGTCCGTCCCCCTGCTGGACGTCCACCATGGCCAGCCGAAGAAGCCCAGCCTCGCGCAGTGCAGTGCCCGCACGTACGAAGCCCTCAACGCTAGGCCCGCCGCCCGCCCGCTGCGCCCGAACCCTCATCTTCCCGCCGACGTCCTCGGCGGGCAGGCGCGTGCATTCGTCACCCCAGTAGAACTGTGCTATTTGGCCGCTGTCGAGGCGAACATCGACGATGTCGTCATCGAAATACTTTGTTGCCTCAACCATTATCGGCAGCCTTCGTCGCCCATAGCTTGTTCAGGACTCCAACCCTTGGTGGAAAGTACGGCTGCCACCCCCGCGGTGCAGTACTCGCGCAATGCTCGATGACCTCCGAATTTCTGTCCATGAAGACTCCTACGGCTTCGCAACTGGCCTGAGCGCGAGCAGGTGGTCAGCGTCCATCGATAGGTCGAGGTCTGTTCCAACGAGGTATGTACGCAATGTGACATCGTCGAAGCGGAAAACAGTCGGGGAAATTGCCCGATCCTTGCGGCGGGGAGTGATCTCGACAGGGATGAGTGTGACTGTCTCAAGCCCACTTTCGCTGTTCATCAGGAGATACTGCAGGGCGTCGGTGATGGTGACTATCGTGGTGGCCGGCGTGAGCGGGTGGGGCGGGCGAAGATCGTCTACCGCGCGGCTTTGCGGAATCTCGCAGTGACCGAGATCGCCGTAGCAACCACCATGTCCGAAAATTACGAACCGCCCGCCATAGCCGCGTTTGACATCGTGTTCCGTCTTGTCCGTAGCAGAGCGATTGTTAAGGAAAACGAGTACCTCGTAGCTGCTGCCGGAGTGGTCGACACCCGAGAAGATAAGGTCCGCGCGGGTGAACCTAGGGTCGTTGAAGGGCATCTCCGCCACAAGAATCCCCTTGCGACGGCCTGTCTTCATCGCTGATGGCGTAGGCACATCGGCCTCCTTTCTCTATCTAACAGCAGCAATTGCGTAGTCGTAACCCATCTGTCGGATGTCGAGGACTTGAGCAACGTTGAGAGGGAATGGGTCCAGCGCGCGGTTCAACATTGCTGCCGGCGGCCCCGCATTTGGATGCCGCAACTGCCAGACGTACCAAAGCCGGTCGATCATCGCGTGGTGGGCCCAAAAGATTGGATCGAACGCGGCAATCGGTACCTGCGACATAGAGCCACCCACCCACCCGTGTACGTCGCCGTGCACGTTCTCCATTCGACTGGAGAAGTCCGAAAAAGTGGGAGCGTTGAGTATCGACGCGATCGTGGCGTCTCTTGGCAGGTTCGCAGGCACGTCCGGATCTCGCACGGTGGTCGGGTTGGAACCAGCCGACAACAAACCTGGAGTCGTGCGCAACTTCGCGATATCGGCTCGATCAATGACAACTCGTCCACGGCGCAACGGATTCGTGTTGCTTCTGTCGGTGTCGCTGGCGGGAATGCCTTGAGCCCGAGACTCGAGACTTGTCCAGTCCCACCATGGCAACGTGACACCAGCCACCCTGTCCTGCAACGACTTTTCGAACAGGTACAGGTAAGCGCGGTGCCATGGCAGGAACAACGGGTCCCAGTGCTTGCACGAAGTCGGCACGGGAAGCCCGTGGATGCCCGCCCATGCCGAGAACCCGCGATCATCACTGATCTCCATCGAGGCTTTTATTGCCTCACGGAAGGAGGCGAGCGCGTCCGTAGTCATTGACCGCACTTCTACACGCGTATGCACCGGAATTCTCCTCGCTCTGATTCCGCGCCGCCGTCACAACGGCGTTCAACTTAAGCTCATCGCCACGAGCAGGCGTCAGCGAACGGTCAGGAAATCACCTCGCGTATTTCATTTATCGGCACTATCCGACCCCCATCTGTCGCTGCTGAATCATCGCGCACACATTGCTGGGGATGCCGAAGGTGAAGACTGTGTAGGTGTCCGGCCCCTCGGGATACTGCACTGCGTAGTCGTATCTGTTGAAGCAGGGCGTGAGGCCTCCACCCGGTCCACCGCCGCTTACTTCCCCGAGACCCACGCACTGCTTGAGAAGCTCACCGGCACGCTGCATAGCGTTGTCAGAAACAACTGCGGCACCACCGCCCCATGAGAGGTCGTACGCCACATAAGCGCGAGCTGCCCAGAGCCCCTGATTCCCAGTGCAGTTTGCAATCTTATTTAGGACGAAGAAAGTAGTGCGCGTTGCTGGATTTACACGCATTGCCTTCGTTGCCCAATTCAGGGCGGTCTGACCGTTCAGCTGGATTGCGTCCGGAAATGTCGGAAGCTGGGCAGCAGTCCTTGCTCCGTAGATACTGGACGGCCCGGCTCCGACGACTGGTGACACTCCATAGTCCTGCTCATCCGGCGAGGGAACCACCCCCATCACCTGAGGTTGGTAGTCACCCGGCGCGCAGAAGCCCGTAACCGGATAAGTAGGGCAGTTTGGCGCTGGTTGCGCCGCGGCAGTTGGCGCACAAGCAGCTCCGACGACCAATAGTGTCACCGACGCGATATACCGACCGCACGGAATCCACATCACGGCTCCCCCCGCAACGAAGCCACTTATGGCCCCGAGAGGGCCACTGTAATCCCACAGGCGGCCGCCCGAAGGCCGAAAACGAATAAATTGCGTGCTACTGAAACGCGGTATCGTCAAATTTTCGAATTCAAATATCTCGATCCAGGCAGCAGCGATAGCCAAACGCCCTCGATTAAGTCCAGCGCCTTCTGCGGCTACCCATCGCCCCGAGGTCCTCCGAATAAATGGCGAAGCTCAAGATGACCGCGTCACCACCTACGGCGAACCCTGGAACATGAACTGACCCACGGGCATATGGGCATCGCCCACGAGTCGCTGACCTTTATGGCGAGGACCGACCAGATCGCCGATGCATCGCGAACTATCGCGGATCAGTGTAGAGAACATCGACGGTGGCGTCGCCGATGCGGTACGAGAGTCTCTTCAAGTCAACGAAACCGAAGCATTCGCGTCGCAGACTTCAGCGGTCTGGCCGACAAACTGTCGGACGCGCCTATACTCGACGTAGTGTGCGCCGGTGATGAAGCGCACGTCGTCGCCGCGGTTGGCGAATTCTCCGGGCCATGGTCGTAGCGGTGAGATGTGTCCGTGCTGAGGAATGCTGGCAGAGAAATTGATGACATCGCCCCCCGTATCCGGCCCGCCACCTCTATTGTGACCTGGTAGTATTCATTACTATGGCACGGCAGCCAAAAAGTGCCATCACCACCCGGGTCTATCGCTCGGCGCTGCGAGAACAACAGGCGATTGAGACCCGCGCGCGGGTGATAGCGGCAGCAGCCGAGCTGTTCTCCAGCGAAGGTTATGCGCGGACCACGTTCGGCAAAATCGCGGCGGCGGCAGGTGTTTCGGCTGAAACCGTGCAGCTACATGGCCCAAAGGCAAATCGAAGTGTCCCGTTGTTATTGGGACCCTCACCCTTCCCGTAGTGATCATGGTTGGAACTTCGGCGAAACTCCTCCCAGCTCAGATGCCCGTCCGCAATGAGTGTTTCGCCGTTCTTTGTTCCCCACCCAAGAGAAAATGTTACGGGGTGTTCTTCAATCCAGCCGTGCTCTGACCTCGCAAACCCGCCATTGTGGTTGTCATCTGAAATTTGGCTTGACGTTGCTTGCCGCTCTTTTACTCTGCATTCGAGCTGCGTATGAGCATCGGCTCGAATATTGTACTCGTCGACTCGTCTATCGAAATCTGCCGCTTCGGCTTTTAAATCGGCTGATCGGCGTCTCAGTTCCCCTGCTTTCGCTTTATACGACGCGACTTCACCTGAGTTGCTCCTGTCGATCAGGTCTCTTTCTGACACGAAACGTCGAGCTTCAGCGTTATGCGCTTCGACACGTCGGCGTAGATCTACCCTTTCCTTTTTGAGCCCCGCAATTTCGATATCTAGTTCGTGGCCCCAGCGGCTAGCATGTTCAGCCTCTTCGTCATACATTTCAAACCCTTCGGTAGTTGTACGAATCTCGCTATCGACGGGGCCACAATCGCTTCGGTGCGTCTGAATGTGTTTACTGGCGCATTCCACCTTCGGGGAATGGTGCGCAACGACAGGTCGGGGCCAGGGCGCGAACGAGGCTATTGTGGCGGTGCCTGCAGCCTATCGACTCCCAAGGCAACGCACCACGCGCAAATCTCCAAGGTGGAGGAAAAGCCTGGCGGCGTGAGTGATCGGGTTCATTGACGGCATGGATCGTCGAAGCTCAGCGGTGATCGCCGCCTTTCTCCTTGCGTGCCCATCGACATGTGGGTGGGAGGAGCTACGCTCTATTGCCCGCAAGCACTCACAGGGCGTTTACATGATTTCGCCCTAATCCAGGCCAGGCGCCACAGGCTCTCCACGTTGAACAACTTAAGCGGTTGCGGACAGAGTCGGAGCAGTCTGGGCAGATTGGGCTGTTCATATCGCCCCCTTCGGAATGAGAGTTACCGAGGCAAAAATCTTATCCCAGGTGTATATATGCCGCTATATCTGTAATCCCCTCAATTCCATCGATATGCTCTTGTGACCTTTTCAGGACGCGCGGGTGCCTGAGGAGTCACCTACGAGTGCAGCTAGAAACCTGGCAGCTCGGTTCGCCCGGCACTCGGCTCAACGCGTTCTGGCTGCGCCGAATGGCTGGCGACTCGCCGCGAGCAAGCCGCATCCGCGGTTCTCCTGCCTGCCGTGATCGGCGGGCCCGTCGCCCGGCGCCCTGCTCTGACAACGAAATCTCGATCTCAAAGAGGAATCACCTTCGGGAGCACCCGCGTAAAGAGGACTGCACGCTCGTGCGGGTGCCGCAGTCGTACTGCAACTAGCGGTACGGCCCGCGCACCCACCAGGGGAGCCAACGATTCGCGACCCTGCCGCAACTAGCCCGGGTTGCTTATAGCTAGTCTCGCAGCCAGTTACGCGAAACTTTTAGGCAGTAGGTCGGCTGCAGGTGCGCCAACAGCTCCACCAAAAAGACTTCGCAGAATCCGTAACCGTCGGCGACACAGCCTAAAGCGTATGCACGGGAGTAGCGCTATCCGCCCGGTGGCTCATCCGGGACCGGCTCAAATCGATTCGCCAAACGAGAGAAAGCCTTGAACAGCGGGCCGATAGAACATTGACCGCTATTGACGTCGCGCGCTCAGCCAGTCCCATAGCCGGCGCCAGGGAGATTTTCTGACGGGAGAAGTAGGTTCGGATGTCGCCCGATCGGTGAAGTATGTGTCGAGGTCTCGCTGGTCGCGGTGCTTGCCCGCCTCGATTTGAGATTTGGTCCACGCTTTGGCCCACTGCACGCGGTTCTTGCGGATCCAATAATGAGACTGGCATGGATACTCCCAATTTCCAACGGACGGGCTGAGAGTTACCGCCTCGCCATCGAAATGGAGCTGCCACTCGGCCGGGCTGAGGGGCAGGACCACTTTTTGTCCGCACCCGCTGGCACAGAGGTGGACAGTGGTGGCGTACTCCATCGAGATGTAGAGCTTGCCTTCGTCGATCTGGCGCGGGATGAATTCGACGAACACTGGGTCTAGTTCATTAGTCCTCATCGAAGACACCGTCGTTGAGCAGATGGTTCCCATCGATCGTGTAGTTGCTTGATGCTTCGTGTTCGAAGTCTAGGTAGAAACCGAAGTACTTTTTCCACACGATCACGGCAAGCGCCGCATTTAGCATATTGAGTTCGGCGATCTGGATGTTCTGGTCGTACTCGTCGTCGCCTTCGTCAGTGAACGACAGGTTGTCATTGATCCATCGCGGCTGCTGAAGACGATCGTGGCTTGCGGTGGTTCGAACTATGCCGCCGAGGGCATCGCCTTGCTGATATACGCCCATGCCGGTGTCTACCATCGGCACGCCGAACGACTGTAGTTTCTCGATGACGAGTTGCTTGTCAGGGCCGGTATCCATCGTGAGGAACACGAAGTCGAATCTTTCGAGTTCTCCCACATTGTCCACAGTCACATCGACGGGATGGGCGATGACGTGGCGATGCATGGCATCGTATTTGCGTTGGTAGTGCTCGACTTTCATCGGCTGCCCAACCAATTCCTCGAACGATGCCGCTCCTGGTGCTCGAAAAGCGTTGTGGGTGAGTAGGACATCTCCGTCGAACAGATGCACCTCCGTGACTGGCGTCTTCGCAACTGCGTCAAGGACGTACGAGCCGGAGCCCCCCAGTCCAACAATAGCGATCTTAAGGCCGCGAAGCTTTTCAGCTACGGCACCAATCCGCGCCCTGCTAGTGGCGGAGTCGAAATATCGAAACACGGATTCCGTCTCGTCGGCCTCCACTGGCGGATAGGTCCGCAACTTCGCGGCTGGGTCGATGGCGTGGACGTAGCCGAGCAGCATCTCGGCATACGTTGTCATCTTCTCGTAGTAATCCGGATAGCCGGACGCAGGCTTGTGCGAAAACGTGCAGCTGGCCACCATCTCGTCGCCCAATACCAATGGCCCCCGCTGGTTGATGAGAAACTCCAGCTCGGACCCGGTGGCATCGCACGGTACATCTTCGGGCAGTGCACCAACGAAGCTGACGACGTGTGTGTCCGGCATTGCGGTGCGATCACCAGCCACAGTGACCGACGAGACAAGAAGCCCCCTCACGACGGTCCGCAGAGCGTTGACGTATGGAACCTCCAGCACCAGGTTGCCCGCCCGAAACGATATCGGATACCCCTCCTCCTGCAAACGCAGGAGATCGGGACTACGACTTACCAGTTGCCTTGACATTGAAAATCGTCCCGTTGACCTTAACCTCTACCGACATCCCAGCGATGAGACTGCCCTCCTTGGGTTCATGCGCCTTGCGGAAGGTCACCGTGAACTTCGTTTCGGGCGAAGGCGGTGTGGGGAACCCGATGGACACGACTTGTTCGTAGGTCACAATCGCGTTCCCAACAACGTGCCCCTCACCGTTGACGACGATTGTGTAGTCCTTGGCGTGGCCATGGCCGGAGTCCTTGCTTTCAGACATGTCGGCACCACCTTCCCGTTGCGACATCGATGTTTGATTGCTACCTTCGTATTGCAGATTAGCAGTTCAATTGCGAAATAGCAATCGGCAGATTTGGGAGGTCTGATGACTAGTAAGAGCGGCTGGTTCGATGCCGCCGCGTTCTACCAAGCACTGGACGGCGCGCGTGTCTCCAAGAGGTTGAACTGGAAACAAGTCGCTTCCGAGTCAGGCGTCAGCGCCTCGACACTCACCCGGATGGCGCAAGGTCGTCGACCCGACGTCGATGGACTCGCAGCGCTCGCCGCCTGGTCCGGCCTCCGGGCAGACGACTTTGTCCGTAGCGAAGACCGCATCGACAGGCCCGAGCCTCTCGCCCAAATCACTACCTACCTGAGAAGTGATCGGAACCTAACTCCGGAAGCCGCAACTGCGCTCGATGAACTCATTAAGGCAACCTATGAGCGGCTCCGTAAATCAGAGTGAGGACACATGCCGTATCGACGCGGATTTAAAGCCGAGGCAAAAGCCGTCGCCACGGAGGTGCGAAGCGAGCTGGGCCTCGGAGCGTATGACGCGCTGGACCCACGTGCGCTCGCAGAGCATCTGCTCATCCCCATATGGGATCTGAGCGAATTCGCCACAACCCATCCGGCAGTAGGCCACCTCCTGACCCAGGGAGCCGAATTATTCTCTGCTGTGACCGTTTTCGCTGGACTAAAGCGCACTATCGTACACAACGACGCGCACACTGGCGGTCGACAGAACAGCAACATCACCCACGAGCTCGCCCATGGACTGCTCGGGCACCCACCCACTCCGGCCCTGGACAATCGCGGCTGCCGCGACTGGAATCAGGACATCGAAGATGAAGCAAGCTGGCTGGCTGGCAACCTGCTCGTGACCGAACAGGCTGCATTGGCTGTCGCCCGTGGACGATGGTCGAAAACAGAGGCTGCGCTCCGCTTCGGAGTTAGCCCTCAGATGATTCAGTTCCGACTCAACGCGACGGGCGCCCTACGCAGGGCCGAGCGGTCCCGTCGCCTCGCCGGGCAGGAGTGAAATGAATGCTGTCGCGAAGACGCCGCCTTCAGACTTCGGCCCTGTGGTCCACCCAGCCTCAACGGCCGCGTCGCTCCACTTGCGCCGGCCAAAATGAGCCGCGCCGCTTGCTCGAGCCGGGCCTCGTTCGCACTGGCGACCTGCGCTGGCGTGAGGCCGTCGGGCCCCACGATCGGCCCCCAACTGTGGGATCGGCGTCTTGCCAATGGCCATGCTGGTGGCGGCGGCCACCTCGGCATCGGAGACCGAGACTAGTGAGGTCCTGAGCTTGGGCTGTAACGTCGCGATTACTGCTGCGCCCCAGTTCCGAAGACGTGGGTGGCTTAGGCCTCCAGGCAGTGAAGTGCCACTGCCCGGTGCGGCCACTTGTTAGAAGGCCCAGTCCACGAGTTCCTCACCCCCGGTGACGTTGAGGATGCTTCTTGTCACATAGGGATTGGTCATCAAGAACAAGGCTGCGTTGCCGATGTCGTCGATGGCTTCGAGGCGTCGTGCGGGATAATTTTCGCGAACCTGGTTCCGGATATTCTCCCGCTCTGCGGGGGACAGGAAACTCCACATCTCGGTGTTGGTGAATCCGGGTCTGATGCTGTTGACCCGGATGGGCCCACGTTCTAGAGCAAGTGAACGTGATAGGGCTTGAGGGCCGATGTCGGAGCGGTAAACCCCCGCTTGGGGCGGTGGTGACCGGCCCAATAACGATAAGGGCGTACCGGGCGCTAAGACGAAGGGCGATTTCGCGGCGCGGTCTATTCAGCGATAAAATCCATCACCGCGAGCTCCGCTGTGTACCAGGTGATCGTGACCCACGGGTTGGCATTGACGGTCGTGATCGCCGCTTGGAACACATGCCCCCGGAGCCGACGGGTACGCGAACTTTCAATCAAACTCCGGCAGCATCACCACTCTGCACGCAGCCAAGCTCATAGTTCCTGCCGCCCTCTATGCAGGTGTGAGATGACCCGTGCGGTAGGCAAACTCTTTGCCGCCACGATCGAGTCCGGTAGCACGGACACGTTGGACGGCGCCCGCTGCGATGAGTCGATTGAGCCGATTATTCGCATTTTGCGGTGTGATACTGAGGCGCATCGCCAAGTCGCCGGCGCGGAATTCCCCAAGGTCCGTGCAGGCACGATACGTCTCGTTGAGGAAGTCCTTACTCCCCAGCAACAGAGGCTGACCGTCAATCTCGGTGGCTACGAACGTTTTTCGACGCCGCTCTAGGGCAATCTGGATGGCTTCTTGCGTCTCTTCATTGAGACTGCTAACCAAGACTGTCATCCCATCGTGGGCGCGGTCCGTGCCTGATTGAAACTTGCCGAGAAACTCATCGGTGAAGCTGATTGTCATCGCTGGAATAGTATTCATTTCCGCTCGATGTTTAACACTAGCTGTTGTGCGGCTGCATCACTGCGGAGGTCCCCTCGCCTTCTGCGCACTACAGAAAGTAATCCGATACTCCTTTTACCATAGGGTCGCGCCTTTTTGTTTTAGCACTAAAAAGTGCCTTGAAATTCCCTCTCACCCGCAATCCAATTGTCGACTGTCGCGACACGCATGTGGACGACGGATCTCCTAAGGACGATCGCGGCTACAAACGATCGAGATGCAGCTGTCACAGAGCGTTCAAAGTGTTAACGTTCAGTTAGACGGTGGAGGAGGACACAGTGATTACTGCTGCCATTCTGGTGCCTGCCAACGAGACTGATGCAATTCGACGCTGGCTAGAAGACGGATGGGAGATCCAGGATGTTTATCGCTTGCGTGACGAGGGGCCGCGACTTCTATTGCTCAAGGGACTGTCCGACGAGGACGGACACCAATGGTTGACGGGCGGCGCCGACGACGGGTCGTCCAAGGTCCCGAAGTCGACGAAACTTCTGGCGGCCGTAGACAGTCAGGAGTTCAACAAGAGCTTCATCATTGATCCGGGAACGGAATTCGAAAAAATCGGGTCGGTCTTCGCTCCGGCTGCGCCCGCGTCGCAGCCGGTGCAAAATAATAGTGCTCCTACGCCCAGCCCGGCCTCGGGTTTTAAACCCGTCACAGACAGTCGGGAATTTGTCGAGTTATTGCTGAATGCGGTTGATCCCCGAGACAAAGCCGGTTTGGCCAAAAGTTACCTACAAACGCTTGTCCAGAGAGAGCTGTTAACGCTCGCGCCCGAGATGGTTCTTGTGAACGAAATGACCGAGGACCACATCTCGAGTGAGAAACAAAAATTGTTGGGCGAAGTTTTGAATGTAAAGCTGGCAGTGCCGACCAAGCACGCTCAGTTCTTGTCGGCAGCCGCCGCGACGGCCGACGAGATAAAGGCGCAGACCAAGACCTGGGGACGGCTCATCTGGCCTGCCGTGGCGATACTAGTTGTCGGCGTATTCGTATCTTTCATGTTCACTGCCAGGGGGTTTGATCTCGTCGCGAAGAATCAGATGAAGGGCTATGAGTTGATCGGCGTCATCTTTGTGCTCGCACTGACGGCGATTTCCCCAGCAGTCCTACTGCTACTCCAACGCCCGCTAGCGGGAATTGATACGTGGTCGCCCGGAGCTTCGAAGCAAGACGACAAGAAGGGCGACGACGCGACCAATTTGCCGGAGCCAGGCGCCAAATAGGGCACTCCGCGATCTGCAGCATCTACACAATCGTCCCAGCCGTGATCGTGCAATAACTTGCCACTCAAGAATTTGCGATGCTGCTACATCGGTATGGCATTTCAGACCATCACCGGAAGCGCGACGCCCCGTCGTACTGCTCTCTCGTGGTGCTCACCGGCTGCGTTCCTGACGCCCGGAGTCGGGTTTCGTGCCGCCTTCGGAACCGTCGTATTCTTCCATCCCGTAACTGGGCGCACCCGACGTTTCGGACCTCGGTGATGGTGGAGAAGCGTCTGTAGATCTCAGCGGGGCCTGCTAGGCCTCCCACGGGTAGCTAACGTCTTATAGATGCTGATTCGCCGGCGCCCGTCGTTCTGCCGGGCGACGTGGTTTTGGTTGTTGGTTGCACCTGGTCGAGCATGTCAGAGAACGCCGCTTTGAGCCGCAGCGCCTGTTTGATCTCGTCGGCCGTGACGTTGGGATATTCAACGCATTCGAGAAAGCTCGGGCATTGGTGTTCGTGCACGAACTTGACGAATGCTTTCGGTTGCCTTCTCCAGCGCTGCGGGAAACCCTCAAGGTCGGTGAACGCGGTGGGAATGTTGGTTTGGCTGAGTAGTTGTACGGCGCCCTCAGTGTCGATGTCCTTGTCGAAAGTGCCCTGGTACTGAAAGTGCAAGCCCGAGCCGACGTCGAATAGCACCCACCGCAAGTAGTGCAGCCCTAGGGGCACGAGTATATCGGGGCCGTCCGCGATCGCTTCCTCCGTCCGTTTCCAACGAGCGCGAAAAGCTTCTTCGCGACCCTCTTTAACTTTGGCGATTATCGAGAAGCCGTAGCCAGCCGGGGTGCGGGAATAGACCGGGCCCTGCGGGCCTGGTGTCAGCTCGAAATAACCCTCGCTGTGGAGGCCTATCGTGGCAGGTTCGCTCACGAGCGAGCGTGCGCCGGTCCCCCAAATCACCCCGGTGTCGATGGACGTACCGCGTGCGGGTTGTGGCAGTCCCATAGTCCCCTCCCGATGCCTGACCAAGCACCTGAACGTTCAACGTAGTGGACGAACGCGCAAATGGAGACGGATTCGCCCGATCGCCGCGGCGGCCCCTACTAGTAAAGTTCCTCAGGAAGCCCGTTTGGTCGTCCACTTGGCCTGTACTCATGCTGAGGGGCGAAAACAAACGCAGGATGGTTCAAATGCGGCCTCCCAATAATTGCCGTGCCCTCGACTCGCCCTGCGATGCACGGGTACAGATCAGGTAAACTCAGTAACAGGGACTTGCCGACTCCGTTCACGGATGTTGGCTCAGGGAATGACTCGATAGAGAGAAACGTGGGAATACAGCGCAATTAGATCCCCTGCCGTACGGTATGGTCGGGCTTGATGGATAGGTAAGCACCGTCTGATGAAACGCGCGGATTGCAACCTCAGCAAGCGACTAATCGCAAAATGTTGAACTTGAAAGTACACTGAGGCAAAATGGCGCTGGGCTAACAATATGCTTCTAGTCAACGACTTTGCCTATTACGCATCAAGACCCCAGTGACGCCGATTACCCACCTGTTGGTTCTAGTCAGACAGAGGATTCGCCACGGACACGCCAGGAAACTGGACCGCGCGTCCGACTTAAGCCGAACGCCGACGAAACCTATTTCAGAACTCACGAAGGCCGACTGCCCCGCGCGGAGCGCAGGATGTAGCGGGCCGACATCATCAGCGGTTTAGGTTCGCAACGAACTCATGCACGTTGTACGGGTTATTCGTGTGAGTGTCCCACTGGCTCACTAAAATTAGCGCCTGATCTAAGGTGGAGCCGGGAACGATGTAGCCGCCGTAGTTAAACGGAAGTGTCTGCTGGCTCGCAATGATCGTGACTGGTGTGTCCGGCGCCAGCACTTGGGTCACGTCGTTCGCCACCCGGGCTTCGACATTGCCAGTGCTCTGGTTGAATCCGGACAACACAACCTTGTCTTCGATCTGGCGCAGGCTCAGCTCGCCGAAGAGGTCGCTGCTCAACGGTGTTGGGGCCGCATCCCAACCCCACACTGGACCGCCGTCAACCATTCCCCAGGCGTGCCACGTGTTCCGGTCGGTGAAGGTCGCCGCCGGGCACCGGTAGAGCCGCACGGTGTGATCGCGGGCGAACCCGTCGGCGACGATGTACACCCAACCGTCGGGCGCCTGGTAGCCGCTGATCTGTGTTTGGTTGCCGTCCTGCCAGCCGGCGTCCCTCAAGGACCCGTCGACGGTCGGCCAGCACGCCCCGTCGGGGTTGATTCGCACTAGCCGCGAATCGACGGGTTGAAGGCGGGGCTTGGTCCTTGTGATTAACGCATAGTCGATGCCGTTGACCTGGATGGTGCCGGCCGGCAATTGACTACCACCGTCGGGATGCCAAGTGTCGGCGTAGAGGGTGCCACCTCTGCCAAACGTGCGGTCGGACTGGATGATGTCGTTGAGCGTGCCGGGCCGGATGTGCAGGGCAATCGACGGGCTCCAATCTCCAACGCCCATGCCGTTTCCCGCGAACGCGTCGCCGCCGAGAGCGACCTGACCGCTAGGGGATATTTCGCCCAGGTCGACAGCACCGGGAGGCGACGGGCTCGCGCCGGTACACCGCGGTGGTTGAGCCACAGCAGGTGCCGAATTCACCGAACTTAGCGCGAGGGCCGCGACGGTAGCGGTCATGGCCAGAAGGTGCTTACTCAGCCTCACGACGGCCCCCTCTCCGAACCCCGACCGAAGCTGCACATAGCCCCGAGGCATATACGGTAAGCCTGTAATCGGCTGCTCGCCGGTAGAAAGCGGAAAAGATATCGGAAGTGCCGAATTTGGCATTGCCCAACAATGCTTACTATTTCAAGCAACCGTCGCCTTTTGGTTAATGACGATGGCCGTTCGACCCTGGGCCAACTCGCGCTACTCCGCTACGTTTGCCGGCCTTCCGTGACCCGTCACTCTTCGAGTAGCGCCCGCGGATCGACCTCAAGGAAATCGGCAATTCGCTCCAGAGTTTTCAGTGTCAGGTTGCGCTCACCGCGCTCGACGGCACCCATATAAGTCCGATGCACACCCATGTAGTCGGCGAATGCCTCCTGGCTGTAGCCACGTTCGAGCCGGTAACGGCGCAGATTGCGCCCAACGGTCTTCTGTAGCTGGCCTTCCATAACGCCACATGACGATTCCGGTCCGCTACTTGACGGTCTACAGACTTATAAGTAGCGTTCCAGGTCTTGGCCGGACGGGACGGAAGGGACGGACATGAGTGGCGGCGAATAGGCAGAGGAATCGCACTATATGATCAGGCTGCCTCGCGAGCGTCGTCGCGGGGCAGTTCTGTATTCAGGGTCCATGTGAAGGCGAATCCGGCCTTCGACAGCAGCCATCCAGGAGCTTCGACTGAAATAGCCCGTCCGGGAACCGTATTCGGCAGCTGAGTCACCTGTGGCGGCACTAAAGCTCCGACAGTGTCACTGACCCGCATGTGGGCGATATCGGTTGCGGTGTAGTCCAGGGTGAGTGAGATGTTGCGCCCCGGCTGCGGCAGTTCGAAGAACAATCGGTGGCCCCAGGTCGGTGTCACAGTGCGGAACATTTGTCGGATGCGGACAGGTGTCCCCGCCATCGCTTTGTCTCCAAGGTTCACGGTGTACGTCTGACCCGTTTTGCGCGCCGTTCGTCGGATTACCTGCGGTTCGCCGTCCACGGTCAGTTCGAGAAGCTCGTAAAAGTCGCGGCTGCTCGCATCCATACCCGGCCGCGGAACCATCATCCAGGTCGAAGTGGCCGGCACGTCCTGTCGCAAGTCGTTGTACTCGTCCCGATCCGAGACGCATGCGAAGCGCCGCACCGGACCAGATGGCACTGTCGTGTACTCCCATTCGACGACAACGTCGAAGAGTGGAGCGCTCGCCGCACTCCCCTGTGTCCGGTCCGACAGTCGAATCCGCACCTCCACGTCGTACCAACGCTCCGCGGCATGAATTGCTTGATCACGAATGTCGCGGTAAATCTCCCGGGCGAACTGTTCGTCACCAAGGCGCAAGCTCATCACATTTGACGCGATGTCGTCGAGGAGTTCTGGATTGGCCACACGCCTGAGATCCTGAGGGTGGATGGCGAAGCCCTCGATGACGGCATCACGCATGGCCGGCGCCTGCTCTCTTATGATCTCCCGGAACTGCTCGACAGTTGCCTCTTCCTGATCCTTACGGAAGCTGTACTCGAACAGCGTGCCGAGAAACCCTGCGCCGAAGAGAGTTCCGCCGAGTTCGCCGAGCGGCAGGGCATGCAGCCAACCAAAGTCGCCAAGATTGAGTGCAGACATCCAGCCATTTGTCATGATGAGCAGGATGCCGGAGAGGCTGAGTGACACGGCGAGCAGCGCCGCTTTGGTTTTGCGGAGCCGAGATGAACTTGATGATCGTAGTTTGCGTGGCATTGCTTACCGTTATTGTAGCAAAACACCAGCTCAGCGCCTATATCTAAATGCTGGAACGCAGCGTTCCTATGCCGACGGTGACAGGGCCAGCACGTGCATCGCTTTTCGCACACCGTCATGCAGGTAACGACTCTGCAATGTCGCCTCATAAATAAATCCGAAGCTCTTGAATAGTTCAAGCGACGGTTCGTTGCCATCCACGATCCAAGCTTCTAACCGAGCAAGGCCCAGATATCTGAAACCCCAATTAACTGCGTGTTGCACGGCCGCACGACCATATCCACTGCGACGATCGGCCGGACTCCAGATACACACACCGACTTGCCCGAAACCACTGCGCCAGTCGATGGTATGCAGCGAGCACTCGCCAACGAGACGTCCATCGGCCTCCGCGAGAACGAAGCTGTATTCAGCTGCCAGCTGCGGCCCAGACGTGGCTGCAATCTTGCGCCGAAGCTGGGCAGAACTTCGCGGACGCCAATAGGGGGCACCATACTGCGCCAATTCTTGCCAGTCATTGCAAGCACGAACGACACCGATAATGTCATCTTCCGCCATCGCTCTGATTGAGACCGACATTTCACTCGCCCCGAAGAAGAATGCAGTTGGCTACCACCATAGTGCAGAATGATACTTATAAGTATCCGTATGTACAATTAGCGTGGCTTATCTCGTCCGCACACCGCGGTTCTCGGGGTTCTGAGAATGAGAATCAGTCACGAAATCTAAACATGCAACAAATTGACCCGCAGCGATCCTCACACCTAAGGGCGGGATCTCCTAGAATTCACGCAGTTGGGATGTCTAGAGCCCGCAGCTGATTGGACACTTTACTGGCAAGCGAGCGCGCGTCACACGACAACGCTTCGATCCTTAAGACATCGCAGTAATCGACGGTGGAGATCCAGTCTGCGTACAACGCGTGGAAGCACGTTGCTGATCTTCTATCCATAGCCTCGTCGTCCACTCGACCGCGGGCCGCCATTGATGTTATAAGTACGTCCAGTCGAGAGTCGAGATAGATGATCGCAGCCGGCCTTGGAGCGGCGGCCGCTAATGGCGAGAACTCAGCGACTAAGTCGTTGTAGTCATCCTCAAGCAAGTCGCCTAATTCCAAACGGCCACGCAGGAACACGCTAAGATTGTCCCAAATCAACCGTTCCACCACACCACCGGTGAGGGCGGCGGAGGCTTGACGATCAAGCGCGTGTTTCATAAAAGCACGCTGCGCTCTGACCAATCGCGAGCGAGTTGGATTCGCAATCCAGTCACTAAATGCACTTAGTTCCATAGGCCTTTCGGGGAGTGAGTCTATCCCTAATTCGGCCGCGAGTTCCGTCACTAGTGTCGATTTGCCCGATCCGTCGGGCCCACATACGGCCAGGAAGCCCATTAAGTCACCCGTCCATGCACCGAACTAAGACTCACCCTGCAACTCGGCTGTTGATATCGCGTGTCCTTTACGCTGGCAATTCAGGGCCGAAACTTTCCCCGCGCCAGCCGCGATGTCTTTTTGAGGTAGGGGTAGGGAACCAGATCCGAGGCCGAAACCGTTATGTGTTCTCCTTGGCCGTCGTCAAGAATTACCCGCACTTCAGGACAGTATTCGATCAAGAGCTGACGGCAATCACCACAGGGGGCAATCACTTCTGGTGGGGAGCCTGGATTGCCGTCCCAGCGGACAGCCACGATCGTATCGAAATCCGACTCACCGGCCATCAGCGCGTTGCTCAACGCAATCGGTTCAGCGCAAACATCAATGCCGCTGGAATCCAGATGCAGCGCAGGATATTTCTTACCTCCACAACGGAGGGCGCATGCAACGTGGTGCTCGTCCTCGATGAAGTACTTACGAATCATGTCAGACGCATAAGCGACCAATCGGCGATCACGGTCGGTAAGCATTATTGCTCACCGACACGGATATATTTGAACCGAGCGAGTTCATCCGCAATGTCGCTATATGCTTTGCCTGCAAGAAGACCCCCAGCGATAAAATCCTCCTGCGTGACTTCCGCCAGGCATTCCGGTGGGGGCGCAAAGTTTCGCATTTCGGCTTCGGATTCGAACTCGAA
This sequence comes from Actinomycetes bacterium, assembly GCA_023404955.1. Lineage (GTDB taxonomy): Bacteria > Actinomycetota > Actinomycetes > Mycobacteriales > Mycobacteriaceae > Mycobacterium. The sequence goes on along the minus strand of JAEXZY010000070.1, from coordinate 30,814 downwards.
ATCAATCAGCACCAGTCCCGCGAGCGCACCCTCGAAGACGTCAACTTCTGCGGCTCGCCCTCCAAGCGGAACTACATACCGGGTTTTAGTAACCTTCCGCGCGTGGCCAATAGTTAGAGACACATATTCGATCTCGCTCAGAGAAATTGTCATTTCCGCATGCCGCGAAGCATCTGAGCTGTCTACCGGGATCTTCTTTGTGAGCTCGTAATTGTCGCCCTTACGGCGCAGGCGAAGGCGGGGATGCACACTGGGGTCATCAGGAAAGTAGACATCCTCCATCGGAGTGCCACTAAGGCCACCAAGATCCGGCAGCTCTCCCGCCAAATATGTAAGCTCCAATTCGATTTCACTGGAAGCCGGTGACGACATCCTGGACCCTCCTTCCGGCTGTAATTAGTTCAGAGTTACCAATAATTGTAACACATCGCAGATCAAAATAGGAAGCCAAGATGACTCCTTCCCTTTAAAGATTCCTATGCTTCTCAACGTACTCAGCTACCTTGGCTATACCTTCACAGTACCTGCGAACTGTCCCTTCTTCCTCGGGAAATGTCCACACAGGTAGCTTCATAAGGCGCGTGTAAAAGCGATGGGCTTTAGGAAAATCCTGTTGATCCGACGCTTCGGTAGAATAAAGACGCCTTAGTATTTCATTTGGCTTGGAGAATAACGGGACAGAATTAATGAGTCCGGTCGATCCAGGTATGTCAACCTCGTTAAGTCCTTCGGCGTGGAGTGCTTCAACAAATCGTTCGCGCGTCACGCCTGGCGTCAACTTTTCGTCGTACAGGACCGTGAATGCGTACCAAGATCTTACGAGGCCGTCGTTAGGGTCAGGTGTCCGAAGGAATCGAAAATCAGCGAGTGTGTCGTGGATTATCTCCGCATGGCGCTGTCGGGTCTCTATGAAATGGGACAGTTGCTTGAATTGATCGGCAGCGATTGCAATTGCCAGGGGATGAGCTCTCAATTTCATGCCCATACCTGTAAGCGCATACTCGCGGAGCCGGTTTCCCTCAGGTATTTCCACTTTTGGCCGCTTATTATAGTGGCCCTGAAGTAGGCTTCGATAATACAAGTCGGCGTTGTCAGTGACCATTATGCCACCCTCACCCCCCGTTACAGTTTTCTGCCCCTGGAGGCTCCATGCAGCCATGTCGCCGAAGCTTCCTACCGGGCGACCGTTCATTTGCGCGCCATGGGCATGGGAGCAATCTTCAAGAAGGTAAAGATTCTCATCGCGGCAATACCGCGCGATCGCCTCGATATCTCTAACTGGATTGCCCCACATGTGAGTAACCATCACCGCTACAGATTGACTAGTCCGCCTCCGCTGGATCTCTTCCAAGGCGACGTTGCCTTCACTGTCAGAGTCGCAGAAAATTGGCGCGCCGCCGATGTACATCAAAGGGCTCACAGTCGCGTGAAAAGTGTAAACCGGGCAAAGCACCTCCGGCGGCGCGGTGGGGGCAATCGCTTCGTACATTGCACTGATAGCGGATGTTCCCGAGTTGAACAGGAGAGCGAACTGGCGGCCAATCGCGTGAGAAAAATCGCGCTCGAATTCGCCGAATATTCCAGTGTTATCGTAGATCGACAAAGTGTCGTCGAGCTGCTTCAGGACGACTCTCCGCATTCGATCATCGACACGCGGCCACACAAATTTGGCTTGTGAGGGATCGGCTAGGTGTGGCTCGCCGCCGTGAATTGCGAGCTTTACTGCCTCGGTCATGCGTCCTCCTCTAAGTGCTGAAGGTACTCGTGTGGGTTCTGTGGTTGGCCGGATCGAGCAGATTCGTATGCAGCCGCGACCAGTGCTATCTGTTCAAGGTACCGGCGTTCGATTTCGCCAGAATGTTCCCGGCTCCGAATGTGTCCGGCAAACTCTTCAATTTGGTCTACAAGTGCGGAGGGCCAACTTCCGGTTCGCGTGAGGCACTCAATAGAAGTGCCGTTTGTGTCGTAGCGTGTTACTTCGCCTCGTCGAACGAGAACACTTCCTCGAGAGCCATACGCAACCATGAGCTCGTCTTTGGCCGGATAAACCCGCGAAACTATTAGCGATCCAAGAACAATCCCAGCTTCGCCCTGATGCTGGTTGTAGGCGAAAGTGAGAAGTGCCGTGTCTTCAACGTCATATTTTTGATCAAGTCGATTCCCGGTAGAAGTCTTGCAGCTCACCTCATCAGGCAGCCCGAAATACCAAACGATTAGGTCGATATAGTGATATCCGAGATCGATCAGCGCTCCGCCGCCTGCAAAGAGCCGGCTAGCTCTCCATCCTTCGTCTAGGCGTGCGACGTTCATTGTGTAGCGCCCCTCGATCGAGTACAACTTGCCGATCCGCCGTGTGAGCTGTTCGAAACTCCGGTAGATGGGGTTAAAGCGTCGTTGAAGGGTCACTTGCAGTGTGACATCATGCTGCTTTACAACTCGTATCAGATCTTTGGCGTCGGCCATGGAGACAGCAAAGGGCTTCTCCTTGATGATGTGAACGCCCCGACGCGCAAGTTGCTCGATTATGGGTAGGTACCCAGTGTGAGGCACCGCGATAAGCGCGGCGTCCGGGGTCGCAATTTTGCCGAGCAAGCCCTCCGTCGTGCTGTCGTAAGGCACCCGGTAATGGTCACCGATCTGCTGAGCACGCTCTGCATCAATGTCTGCAACGCCAGCAAGCTCCACGGCGTCGCTTTCCGTTATAGCCGGCAGGTGGTCGTCCACGCTCTGATGCCCAAGACCTATTACGATCAGCCTTACGGGATCAGCGGTGGAATGCGTCAATCGAAACGGCATCCATTCCCCCTCAAGTTGCCACAACATAGCGGCGTTCGATAGCTCAGACCACGTTAGTCGCAGACTTCCTAGTCGGCTGTCCGATGCCCATGCCACTTCACCCGTACGAAGGCTCGACGAGCCGGGCGCCGCGAATCAGTAAGGGGGTTTCCAAGGCCTTTACGGATACGCTAGAGAACGAGTGTCGAGAACCAATGCCGTACACGCCGCATGAGCTCGTTGTACTCGGCAACCGTGAGCTGCGAAATGAGTTCCATGATGTGATCTACCTTGTTGGGGTTGGTCACCTCCAACCGCCCGGTATCGCTCGCATACCGCTGCAAGATGTCGGCGAAGTAGCCAATCGCGTTGTCCTCCGGCTTCTTTCGGAATGTCTCTACGGAGTAGTACCCGAGTCGCTTCGCCGCCGCATCCCTCAACACCGAAGGGTTGGCGCCTCGCCGCCCCAGTTCGAGTCCGAGAAGGATGCCCACGGCTGTGCCTTGGGCGCCCTCGGCATAGGACCGAAAGACGTGGCGCAGCATTCGTTCGACATCGTCGGCGGTGCCGGCACCCATCGTTTCCTTCGCTAGCCGGGTGAGCTCTGGCAGCTCCGGCATCCGCTCTGCCAGTCGATGCAGTCCTGACTTGCGAACGATCTTGAGCTCTGCGACGAGGTTGTCACGTGAACTCTGGCCCGGCATAACCAGATTTTGCCCGGAATCTCACCAAGATGCGACCAGAAAGTCGGACGTGCAGAGCGGCAGGCTTGTGACGAGGGAATTCTTCCCGAGCCTATGACCAGATTATGACCAGAAAGGCCGTCCAAATGTCTCTTCCGATGGTTCGTTCCCAACAACAGCTCTCAGAGCAAGTGCCCGAGGGCTTCAGCCGTACCGAAGGCAAGACCCTGGCGCGACTGCAGAATCGCGAGGTGACCCACGGCCTCGTTACCGCCACCCGTGTACAGGCAGCTGGCATGGTCGCCGGTATCGGCCTCCAGGCTGTAGCGATGCTGAGTCGCGAGGCGACCTTTCAGGCTGACGGCGATCCGGTTGTCGTTAACCGCCTCAATTACATCGTTGATCAGTTTGCGAACTACGTCGGCAACGAGGTCGCCGGATTCGGACGTTGACGAGGACCCGCGATGACTAGTACCGACTACACAGTTCTGGACGTCCCGTCCTCTTGGTGCCCGCCAGCTCCCACGAGCGACGACCGCGCCGCGGCCGATGCCGTACTCAACGATGTGCTCTCGCAGAGTATGTCTTTCACCGAAGCGGTGATTGCCAACGCGAATCGCCACGTTAATACGGCGCCGGCCAGCTGTGCCCACGCCTCGGAGCTGTCCGCCATCGTGTCGCGGACAATCGTGGACTGGATATGTCGGTGGCCCTCATGAGTGTCGATCTCGTCGCGTGCTTGTTCACCCGGTTGCTCTGGCTAGCAATTCTGTTGGCGGTCTACACCGTCCTGATGCTGAGCATCGATGCAGCGTTGGCGGCGCGGGATCGGCGGCAACTGCATCGCGCGATGCCGCAGGCCGAGCTCGCCCGGATTGAGCGGCGTGCCAACACGTCGGTACGCCGCATCGAGACAGCCTTCGCGATTGCTCAGGAACACATCCGGCAGGAGGCGGTGCTGGTCTCGGGTGATCACCGATGACGCCGCAATCGGACGGGGTCGTGCTCGTCGAGCTGCGAAGATCCGATGCGCCATGAGCGACAGTCCAGGGAGCTGGATGGACCGCCTTATCGGCTGGTGCTTCGGCATTCTGTTTGGTGCTATCGCGTTGTACTGCGCCGTCAGCTTGATCGAATCGATCCTGCCAACGCTCATCGTCATCGTCGGCGGCCTGGCACTCATTGGGTTGCTTGTTGGCGTGGTCGTTGTAATTAATACATGGCGAAATCGCTGGTGATTTTGATGCTTCTCACCTCTATTGACAGATAGTCAAACTCATTTCGCAGCTTGCAATGCCTCTTGATTATTGAATCAATTCAATAGACAATGCGGCCACGGCATTGCACGAATGCAATTGCGCCGCAACTCATTAGCACTAATTCCGATGGGAGGATACCTATGTCTAAAACAGGAAGACCTAATCACCGTCGCGGCTCCCGCGGCACACCAAAATCCGAGCGAATCGTCGCTGTGCGCAGCGTCCGCCGCGATCCGCCGGATCTACGCAAGCTGAGCCGGGCAGTCATCGCCATGGCTCTGCGCGACGCGGAAGCGGCAGCTGAAGCCCGCGAGGCGGTGCAGCATCCCGATGGCAGCAGACCAGCGTCCGGCGATTCCACCTCTGCGCCGAGATCATCGGAGCTCGCCAATGACTGACGCCCGTGACGCCCCGCTGTCAGCGGGATCGCTGGTGTGGCTGCAGCTGTTTTGGCCGCAGCCGCTCAGCGAAGCCACGGCACGAAGCCTGCTGCGGTATTTCGCCGCCCGGGCCCACGCCCCGCAGCTCATCTTGGAGGCGCGCGCTGACGACCGCGGCGTGGAGTACCTTCTCGGCTGCCAGCTCCGGCACCATGCGGCCGTCCGCCGTGCTGTCGAGCAGCTGGTTGATGGCGCCATCGTCACCAGCTTCCCGAGCACCGACCGCGACCACGTCGTCACCGCCCGTCGCGTCCATCTGAGCACCACCAATCGCCAGCTCGAGCCCGCTGACGCCGTGGCATCACAGCGTTCCATCCTGCACGCCCTGACCGCGGCCAACAAAGGCGAGCGTCTCACGATCCAGATCGTGCTCGGCCCACGCCATCACCCCAAATCACCACCACACGAGTTGAAATCGGATCGTCAGCTCGTCGCGTCGAAGTTGCTGTACGGGACGCGGCCGGACACGCGCCCCGGTGCTCGTCAGGCGCTGGCATACAAGCTCGGCCAGCACGCCTTCACGGCGGCCGTCCGACTCGGCGTCCAGGCCGCAACTGTCGAGCGCCGCCGCAGCCTGCTGCTTAGCCTCGCCTCCGCCATCGGCACCGCTGAATCGCCGGATGTGCGCATCACGCTTAAGAACGAGAAGCCCGACCGGATGAACACGCCGCGGGCGTCGTGGTCGGTGTTCACCCCCGCGCAGCGCCTCACCGTCACGGAAATCGCCCGACTCTCCGGCTGGCCGATCGCCGACACGGACGAGCACTTCCCGGGACAGCCGCCGCTGCATCCGCGCCCCGTCCCCCCGACCGCCGCGCTCCAGTTGGGCAGTCGCGTCGTCGCCGAGGCGTCGGCCCCGGGTGCGGGCGGCACCATCGGCTACGACGCCACTGACGCGCTGCGGCACACCTGGGTCATCGGCCCCAACGGGGTAGGTAAGTCGACACTGCTGCTCAACCTCATCCTGCAGGACCTCGAGGCCGACCGACCGGTGGTCGTCATCGAACCCAAGGACCTCATTGCCGATCTCCTCGCCCGCATCCCCGACAAGCGCCGGGACGACATCGTGGTGCTCGATCCGTTCGACGAAACGCCGATCGGTATTAACCCGCTCGACGCCGCCCACCGTCACGGCCGCTCGTCAGAAGTCGTCGCCGACAGCCTGTTTGGCACCTTCAAAGCCATCTGGGGCGACAGCCTCGGGCCACGCAGTGCCGACATTCTCCGCAATTGCCTCGACCTGCTGGCCCGACGAGACGATGCCTCGCTGGTGCAGCTACCACTGCTGCTGACCAATCCTGGCTTTCGGCGCCGCCTGACCCGCGGCGTCATGCAATCCGATCCCTTCGCCGCCGGACCGTTTTGGCAGTGGTTCGACAGCCTCTCCCCCGAGGCCACCGCGACGACAATTGCGCCGCTTAGTAATAAGCTGCGCCCGCTTCTGAGCAAACCGCTGCGTGATGTCCTGGCGCAGCAACAGCCGAGATTCAACGTCCGCCAAGTCCTGCGCGACAAGAAGGTGCTGCTGGTGCCGCTGCAAAAGGGTGTCATCGGGCCGGAGAACGCGCAGCTGCTCGGCGCCCTGGTCGTGGCCGAACTCTGGCAGGCGATCCGCGAACGCGCCGGGACGCCCGAGAAGAGCCGCGACCCGGTCATGGTCTACATCGACGAAGTCCAGGACTACTTGCGCCTGCCCACCGATCTGGGCGACGCGCTGGCGACCGCCCGCAGTCTCGGCGCTGGCTTTCACCTAGCGCACCAATACGAAAAGCAGTTGCCAGCGTCGATGCTCGACGCCTTCCGGAACAACGCCCGCTCGCGAGTCTGCTTCCAGCTGCAGGCCGGGGACGCCAAGGAGATGACAGCCGGCCAATCCGTGCTGTCGATCGAAGACTTCACCAAACTCCCGGCGCACCACGTCTACGCCAGCCTGGTCCGCGACAACGCCGTACAGCCCTGGGCCTCCGGGGTCACCAAGCCCGCACCCGGCACGTCGAGCGACCCGGCGGCCATCCGTCGCCTGAGTCGTGAGCGCTATGGCCAACCCATCGCCACCATCGAAGCCGGCTTCACCGCACTCATCGAGGGCGCCTCCGGTGACGACAATCTCGACGACATCGGCGCACCTCGGCGAAGGAGGCAGTCATGAATGATGAGCCGCAACAGCCGAACCCGGCAGAAGAGGGTGATCCGATCGGTGGTCCGGCCGCGTCGAATCCACAACCACCGTCGCCGCCGGTGAACGACCAATCCCCGCCGATACCGTCAGGGAATAGTGGTGCCCCACAGGGCACCACAGCACCCGCCAATCGTCCTCCAGACCAACGCATCCCCGCATCCGCCATCGACGTCATCAACAGTCGTCTGTCCGATCGTGATCGCGCCATCCTGCGCTCCGTCGACGACCATCAATTCCTGACCGTCCACCAGATCGAAGCCCTGCACTTCGACAGCGTCGCCCCCGACGCTCGGAGCCGCATCACCCGGCGCGTCCTGTCTCGGCTGCGCGCCCTGCGCGTCCTCGACACCCTCGGCCGCCGCATCGGCGGCGTCCGTGCCGGCTCGCAGGGGCTGATCTATCACGTCGGCGTCGCCGGTGACCGGGTGCTGGAACGACCGGTCCGCCGCGGTGCAAGGCTGCGCTACGACCCGTCGGCGCGCTTCCTCAACCACCGACTCGCCGTCGCCGACCACCACGTCGCGCTCATCACCGCCCATCGCGACAGCTCGCTCGACCTCATCGACAGTGCCGTCGAACCATCCACCTGGCGCAGCTTCACCGGCCTAGGCTCCGCTCGCCGCACCCTCAAGCCCGACCTGTTCGCCGAAACCGCCACCCGCGGCGACGACGGTCTGGTGCGCGCCTGGTTCATAGAAGTCGACCTCGGCACCGAACACATTCCGACGCTTCTGCGGAAGTGCCACGAATACGAGGCCTACCGCCAGACCAGCATCGAGCAGGACCGTCACGGATCGTTTCCGGTCGTCATCTGGTCGATGAGCCATGCCGATCCGGCGAAGGCCATCAGTCGCCGTCAGGCACTCGAAGACGCCGTCAACGCGGACCCCCGGTTGCCGAGCGCACTGTTCCGTATCGTCACCCCCGAGCAGTTGCTGCCCGTGGTCGCGCGGGGAGGCCAGCGATGAACGTCCTAACCACGCTGCCGCGCAATCGGATCATCGTCGGCGACGCGCTTGAGAAGCTGACGGCGTTGCCGGACCGCTCCGTCGACTGCGTGATCACCAGTCCGCCGTACTTCCGGCTGCGCGACTACGACGCCCACGGCCAGCTCGGCCTCGAAGCTCACGTCGATGAGTGGGTGGACGAACTGGCGAGGATCAGCGAACAGATCGCCCGCGTCCTCGTCCCCACCGGCACCTTCTGGCTCAACGTCGGCGACAGCTACGCCACCCACCCCCGCGAGGGCGCTGCACGCAAGAGCCTGCTGATGGCACCCGAGCGGTTGGCACTGCGACTGCAACAGGACGGCTGGATCATCCGCAACAAGATCGTCTGGGCCAAGCCGAATCCAATGCCCACCAGCGTCCTCGACCGTCTCAACACCACCTACGAGATCATCTACGTCCTGGCACGGCAGTCCCGGTACTTCCTCGACCTCGACGCCGTCCGCGTTCCGCACGCCACCCCCAAGATTCCGGCGAGCACAGGCCCGCGCCGATCGCAGCGACACGAAACGTGGCGCGGCCCCAACACCGACACCGCCACCGGCCTCGCCGCGCTCAAGGCGAACGGCATCGTGGGCCATCCGTTGGGCAAGAACCCCGGTGACGTCTGGACCATCGGTACCGGCGGCTACCGCAGCGCCCATCACGCCATCTATCCCGTACGGCTGGCCGAACGCATGGTCACCGCCGGCTGTCCCGAAGCCCGCTGCACGCGTTGCCGCCTGCCATGGAAACGCCGCGTCATCCGCGGACTCGGCCGCGTGGCCGCCAGATCCGCGTTGGAACCGTCATGTTTATGCACGACGGGCAGTGAGCCCGGTGTGGTGCTCGACCCGTTCATGGGCAGCGGCACCACCGCCGTGGCCGCCGAGGCGCTCGGCCGAGACTGGCTCGGCATCGAGCTCAACCCGGACTTCGCAGCTGCCGCTCAACAACGAACCCACCAATCCCGTTCAGCCCCGCCGAGAGCATCATCCGAAAGCGCAGCCGCATGAGACGGCGGCTGCCTCGTCGGTGTCATGCGGCCGTCCACGCAAGCGCATCCCGCGCTTACCGGCCGCAGCGCACCGAGGAGGTCGCAATGTCCACACCCGACGAGTTGAGCAGAGGCGTCAAAACCCTTGGCATCAAACTCAAACCGGATGTCCACGCACAGCTGAGCTTCATCGCTCAACTGCGTGACGGCACCATCACCGATGAAATCCAGATCGCGATTGCCCAGCGCATCGCTCGCGCCAAGGACGATCCGGAATTGGTCAGCAAGGCAGCTGAGGCCCGCGCCGAAATCGAGCGCGAAGCCGCGGCCCGCCAACAGGCCATCGCCACACTGTTCACCGACGGCGGCGAGCAGTCCAGCGGCAACCGGCCACGCCGGACCCCGAAGGGAGGCGACACCGCATCGGGCACATGATGCGTGCCCCGTAGGACAGCGGCGCCCATAACGGCGCACCCACCGGCCGGCGGGAAGCAGACAGAGCACACCAGCTCACTGCTTCCCGTCCGGCCCTACACCAACTACCCCATCACACTCAGAAAGGAGGTGAGAATGAATGAACGACAACGTGAATCGAATCAACACCAACCGCAGGAAGACACCGAGCACAGCGCGGAGGCGGAGCCGAACCCGTCACCGGCCATCTACGTGGCGAGCCTGGCCGACTACAACAACGGTGTCCTGCATGGCACCTGGCTCGACGCTGCCCGCGATCCCGAGGTTATCCACGCCGACATCGACGCCATGCTGGCCCGCTCCCGCGATCCTGGGGCCGAGGAGTGGGCCATCCACGACTTCGAGCAATTCGGCAGCTGGAAGGTCCACGAACATGACTCCATCGAGCGGGTCTCCCGCATCGCGCGAAACATCGCCGAACACGGGTACGCCTATGCGGCATGGGTCGACGTGTTCGACGGCGAAGAGGCGAGTCTCGATACCGACAGCTTCTCCGAGGCCTACCTCGGCCACTTCGACTCCGTGCAGGACTACGTCGAACACATGGCCGACGACCTCGGCTACGAACAGGAACTGGCCAAGCTGCCGGAATATTTGCAGGCTTACACCCGCATCGATTACGCGGCGCTGGCCCGCGACCTTGAGCTCTCCGGCGAGGTCGCCGCGGTCCGAGACCCCACTGGCGGAGTCTGGTTGTTTCGCACCGACGCCTCGTAGCAGCATCGGCAGCGACCAGCGAAATGCCAGCTATTTCACTCTTGCGATAAGCGACGCTGAATTGCGTGGTTTTTCTATTCTAGAATTGCAAATAGTTATTGATTCCGTTCAATATCCCGTTGTACAATTGACGGTACAAAGGGGCGCAATTCTTATGACACCAGAACAAACCGTAAACTCATTAATCTGCTCGCCAAAAAGCGGCGTGAGATAAACCTAAGCGTAAACGAAGTGGCCCGCCAGGCTAACGTCGATCCGGGGACGGTCTGGCGCATCGAGCAGGGCATGATCGCCAAGCCGCGGATGGAGAGCCTGGTGGCAATTGCGGGCGTGCTCGACATCAACACTGTTGATCTCTTTACTGCCGTTGGCTGGCTGTCCGCCGACGAGCTACCTTCGCTGAGCACCTATCTGCGCGCGAAGTACGGGGATTTGTCTGACGCCGCCGTCACCGATATCCAGCACTACATTCACCGAACGCAGTACGTCTACAGCCTTGCCGACAGTCACGCTCGCACCTCATCAGCCGCCTCGCGACTAGCTGGCAACCGGACCAAACTACCGCCGGAAAGGCCGCCGTCTAGACCAACATCTAAGGAGAGCTGAAAATGACTGCGTTGAAGTCATACGAGGACGCCACTAAAGCCGTTCTTTACCTCCGGGTCTCCAGTAAGAAGCAGATGGACACGGCAGTCGACATCGACCCAGATGGCAATTCCATTGCCACACAACGTGACGTTGCCACCCGTAAGGCGACCAACCTCACTGCCGAGGTGGTTCGCGAATTCGTCGAGCCGGGCGTTTCGGCATCTACCATTGAGAAGCGTCAGGCTTTCCAAGACATGCTGACGTATCTACGCGAAAATCCCGAGGTACGTTACGTAATCGTCTACGCGCGCTCACGAGCATTCCGCAACTACATCGACGCCGCCATTACGAAACGCCTTCTCGACAAACTCAATGTCAAGCTCGTCTCCGCTCGGGAGGACTTCGGCGACGGCGTCTATGCCGACATGATGGAAGCCGTCACCGACATCTTCAACGACGTCCAGAACAAACTGTCGGGTGAAGATATTCGAATCAAGATGCAGCACAAAGCGGTCAATGGAGGAACGCTTGGGCCCGCTCGCGTCGGCTACCTCAACACGCGTATTCAGGTGGAGGGCAGGATGGTGAACACCATTAACCTCGACCCGGAGCGCGCCCCCCTTGTGTCGAAGGCGTTTGAGTTGTACGCCACCGGCGAGTACTCCATCGAGCGGTTAACTGCGACGATGGCTGACACAGGGCTTACATCAAGGCCCACACCACGATGGCCGCAGATCCGTCCGATCTCGGATAGCACTCTGCATCGGATATTGCGAGACCCCTATTACGCGGGCTTCGTAGTCTACAAAGGAAGCATCTACCCCGGCCGTCACGAAGCGATAGTGAGCCACGATGTCTTCGATCGCGTCCAGGATGTCCTGAACTTGCGAAGCGACCGGGGTCAGCGTGATCGCATCCTGACCCATTACCTCAAAGGAAGCTTGTTGTGTCAGAGGTGCTTCGAGCGCGGCCGCACCGCGCGCCTCATCTACACCGAGGCGAGGGGTAAAAACAAGAAGCGCTACGCCTATTTCCTATGCCGCGAACGCCAGGAGGGAAATTGCGATCTTCCGCATTTGCGGGCGGAACTGGTCGAAGAAGCTGTCGTTCGGCACTACCGCACTCTGCAACTTAGCGACGACTTCCAGCACGAAGTGCGCGAACGATTGGAAGAAGCTCTTGCTGACGACCAGGCCAGCGCACGCGAACTCCACGCGGCGATGACTCGACGCTTAAAAGAGCTGGACGATCGCGAGTCAAGGCTCATCGATCTCGCCGCCGACGCCGCACTTCCACAGGCAAAAATTCGCGCCAAGCTGCGCGAACTGCAGAAGGACCGTGAACGGGCTCAGGCCGGCTTGACGAATACCAGCGAGCAGCTTGACATCGGCGCGTCAGTACTCCGGGACGCGCTGCATCTTGTCGAAGACCCATTCAATCTATACCGCAGTGTCGCGGACAACGTTAGACGACATCTCAACCAAACGTTCTATGAGTGCTTCTACGTCGACGATCAGGAGGTCGTAGGCGATCGAAAAACGCCACTCTTCGCAGAGATCAGTGAGGCTGCCGCGACGTATCGCGAACGCCACGTGGTTCATGGCCAAAAGCAAGAAGACCTCCGCCAAGCGGAGGCCGTCTCATCTACCTCGGCAGACCCGCTCACCTTGTCCGATCTTTTCCCGGTCGAGGTTTCGAGTAAGCCTGTCATGGTGGAGCTAAGGGGATTCGAACCCCTGACCCCCACACTGCCAGTGTGGTGCGCTACCAACTGCGCCATAGCCCCGTCGTGCTCATCGAAGCTACACCACCATTACGGGCCGTTCAAAATCGCAGGTCACGGGCATTCCCCGCCGGCTTCCGGGCCCAGTGGCCGCACCTCGGTCCGTTCCCGCGTCGCCCGCGGCCGAGTTTCCGGCGCGAACACCCAGCCGATGCAGGCCACGCCCAGGATCACCCCACTGACCAGGAACGCCAGCCCGTACGACGTGTACTGCGCGATCAGCCCGACCAGCAGCGACCCGCCGATCGATCCGAAGTCGGCCATCATCTGGAACGTCGCGACCGCCGTCCCACCCCGCGACTTACTCCCGACCACGTCGGCGACCGCGGCCTGCTGCGGTGAGACGAACACCCCGGTAGCCGCACCCGCCACGTAGGCCGCCGCGAGGAACACCGGCAGCGACGTCGTGAACCCCACCAACGCCGTCGACACCGCCGCCAGGCTCAGCCCGAAGATCAACAGCTTTCGCCGGCCGAGCCGGTCCGACAGATACCCGCTCGGGATGACCACCGAGATGTTGCCGACCGCGAACGCCGTCAGCGCCACCCCGGCCGCGCCCGGTCCGCGACCCAGCACCTCCACGACGAACAGCGGGACCAGCGCGATCCGCAGCCCGAACGACGCCCAGCCCGTCGCGAAGTTCGACAGCAGCGCCGCCCGGTACGCCCGGTGCCGGAACACCGTCCGGAACGGCACGGGCTCGTCGACATCGCCATCGGATCGGGCGATCACCGTGGAGTTGCGCAGGCTGACGAACACCACCGTCGCCGCCACCAGCAGCGCCGCCCCGTAGATCAGGAACGGCGCCGACAACCCCAGTCCCGCGGTCAGACTGCCCAGGATCGGACCGCCCACCGAGCCGACCATGAAGCCCGACGAGAACAACCCGGCGACGCGGCCGCGCGCGTCCGGGGGCGAGATGCGAATCAGCAACCCCAGCGACGACACCGTGAACATCGCCGATCCGACGCCGCCGAGAGCACGGAAGATCAAGAGCTGCCAATAGTTTTCGGCGAACGCGCAGGCTGCCGTGGACACGGCGACGATCAGCAGCCCGCTGATGTAGACGCGCCGCTCCCCCAGCCGCTGCACCAGCATTCCGGCCGGCGGCGCGCCCACGAGTCGCATCACTGCGAACGCCGTGATCACGAATGTGGCGGCGCTGATGCTCACCCCGAAGTGCCGGGCGTACTGCGGCAGCACCGGTGCGACCACGCCGTAGCCCAGCGCCACCACGACGTTGGCGGCGACGAGTACCCAGACCTCGCGCGGCAACCGCGCCTTGGTCGCGTCCCGACAGTCGCCGTCGGCGACAGAACTCACGAAATGACCGCCGACACCACTTCTTTCGCCGCCTGCTGTACTTCGGCGAGATGGTCTGGGCCACGGAAGGATTCAGCGTAGATCTTGTACACGTCCTCGGTGCCGGACGGCCGCGCCGCGAACCACGCATTCTCGGTCGTCACCTTCAGGCCGCCGAGCGGCGCCCCGTTGCCGGGCGCACTGGTGAGCTTCGCGGTGATCGGCTCACCCGCCAACTCGGTGGCGGTCACCTGCTCGGGCGAGAGCTTGCCCAACCGCGCCTTCTGCTCCCGGTTGGCCGGGGCATCGATGCGCGCATACGTTGGCGCACCGTACTTCTCGGCGAGCTCCGCGTATCGCTGCGACGGCGTCGACCCTGTCACCGCGAGGATCTCGGACGCCAGCAGCGCCAGGATGATGCCGTCCTTGTCGGTGGTCCACACCGACCCGTCCCGGCGCAGGAACGACGCGCCGGCGCTCTCCTCGCCGCCGAAACCGATCGTCCCGCCGACGAGCCCGTCGACGAACCACTTGAAGCCCACCGGCACCTCGACGAGTTCCCTACCCAGCCCCGCCACCACGCGGTCGATGATCGACGAGCTCACCGCGGTCTTCCCGACCGCAGTGCCGCCTGCCCATTCCGACCGATGCGTGAACAGGTAGTCGATCGCCACCGCGAGGTAGTGATTCGGATTGAGCAGGCCACCGTCCGGCGTGACGATGCCGTGCCGATCGGAGTCGGCGTCGTTGCCGGTCGCGATCTGATACGACTCGCGGTTGGCAATCAGTGACGCCATGGCATTGGGCGAACTGCAATCCATCCGGATCTTGCCGTCGGTGTCGAGCGTCATGAATCGCCATGTCGCGTCGACGAGTGGGTTCACCACGGTGAGCGCCAGGTTGTGCCGCTCGGCGATGGCGCCCCAGTAGTCCACACTGGCGCCGCCCAGCGGGTCGGCTCCGATGCGGATGCCCTCGGCGGAGATGACGTGCAGGTCGACCACGTTGGGCAGGTCGGCGACATACGCCTCGAGGTAGTCGTGGCGCTGCGCTGTGGTCAGCGCCCGCGCCAGCGGCACGCGCTTGACACCCTTCAACCCGTCGCGCAGCAGCTCGTTCGCGCGCGCGGCGATCACCTTGGTCGCGTCGGTGTCGGCCGGCCCGCCGTTGGGCGGGTTGTACTTGAACCCGCCGTCGCGTGGCGGGTTGTGCGACGGCGTCACGACGATGCCGTCGGCCAGCGCCGTGTCGCGGCCGCGGTTGTAGGACAGGATCGCGTGGCTCACCGCAGGCGTCGGGGTGTATCGATCGGCCGAATCGATCATGGCGACAACGTCATTGGCGGCCAACACTTCCAGCGCCGACACCCAGGCCGGCTCGGACAGCGCATGGGTGTCGCGGCCGA
The DNA here is from genome assembly GCA_023404955.1 of Actinomycetes bacterium. Lineage (GTDB taxonomy): Bacteria > Actinomycetota > Actinomycetes > Mycobacteriales > Mycobacteriaceae > Mycobacterium. Next base: position 15,226 of record JAEXZY010000070.1, on the reverse strand, counting down.
TGAACAGCGGACCGGTGGTGCCCTGCGCGGCGCGGTACTCGACGATCGCCTGCGTGGTCGCGAGGATGTGCGCCTCGTTGAAGGCCGCGTCCAGGCTCGAACCGCGGTGTCCCGACGTGCCGAAGGCAACCTGCTGGTCGACGTCATCGGGATCGGGCACGACGGAGTAGTAGGCCGTCACCACCGCAGCGATGTCGATGAGGTCCTCGGGTTGCGCCGGCTGGCCGGCACGTGGGTTCGCAGCCATGGTGTCGATTCTGCTACGCCACACGGCCCTGCAACACCGGGGACTGCATACTGTGCGCCATGCCCTCAGACCGGCGCGAGTTGGCCGCGGTGTTCGCCGGCGGCGCTGTCGGCACACTGGCCCGCGCGGGCCTGGAGGAACTCGCGGCCGGCGACCCGGCGCGCTGGCCGTGGCCCACCTTCACGGTCAACATCGTCGGCGCCTTCCTGCTCGGGCTGTTCGTCACCCGCCTGCTGGAACGTCTGCCCGTCTCGAGCTACCGCCGGCCGTTCCTGGGCACCGGCGTGTGCGGTGGGCTGACGACCTTCTCCACGATGCAGGTGGAGACCATCAAGATGCTCGAGCACGGCCACTACGGTTTGGCCATCTCTTACACCGTGGCCAGCGTGGCCGCGGGCCTGGCGGCGGTGTATCTGGCGACGGCGCTGGTGCGCCGGGTTCGGACCCGGCGATGACGGCGCTGGTGTGGTTCGGCGTCGTGCTGCTCGGCGGTCTGGGCGCGGTCGCCCGCCTCACGGTCGACAAGGCCGTCTCGCGCCGCATCGGGCGGCCGCTCCCGTTCGGCACGCTCGTGGTCAACATCAGCGGCGCCTTCCTGCTCGGCGCGCTCGCCGGGTTGGCCCTGCGGCCACACCTGGCGCTGCTGGCCGGCACGGCTTTCGTCGGCTCGTACACGACGTTCTCCACCTGGATGCTGGAAACACAGCGGCTCGCCGAGGAGCGCCAGCTGGTGTCGGCGCTGGCCAACATCGGGGTCAGCGTGGCCTGCGGCCTGCTCGCCGCCTGGCTCGGTCAGCGCCTGGGAGCTGCACTGTGACCGAAATACTCACCCTCACGGCATATTTCGCCGAGCGGCAACGTAGCAGTGGCCGTTTCCTGGCCGACACGCTGCTCGAGCTCTGCGCCCGGGAACAGGTGGTCGCGAGCATCTGCTTGCGCGGCATCGCCGGGTTCGGCACCACGCACGTGCTGCGTACCGACCGCTCGCTGACGCTGTCGGAGGACCCGCCGGTCACCGTTACGGCCGCCGACCGCCCCGACCGAATCCGGGTGCTCGCGGACGCGGTGGTCGAGTCGACCGAGCGCGGACTTATCACGCTCGAACGATCGTGGCTGGCACCCGACGCACCGACCGGCGACGGGCCGGTGCGGCTGTCATTGCTGCTGGGGCGAAAGCAGTCGATCGACGGTGCACCGGGATTCGCGACGGTGTGTGAGGTCCTGCGCAGGCGCGACTTCGTGACCGCCGACGTGTTTCTCGGCGTCGACGGCACCGTGGCCGGGCAACGCCGCCGCGCACGCTTCTTCAGCCACAACACTGCCGTACCCGTGCTCGTCACGGGCGTCGGCCCCCGCGCGCAGGCGGTGGCCGCGCTCGACGAGCTCACGACCCTGCTGGACACCGCACTGATCAGCATCGCCCCCGTCGTGGTCTGCAAGGTCGACGGCCGTACCGTCGCCGAGCCGCCCAGCCACTGGAGCGTGCACAAACTGACCGTGCACACGAACGAGGACACCCGTCACGGGGGCCGCCCCGTGCACCGTGACCTCATGGCGCGCCTGCGTGCGAGCGAATACGCCGGCGGCGCCACCACGGTGCGCGGGCTGTGGGGGTTCCGCGGCGACCAGCGTCCGCACGGCGATCGTCTCCTGCAGCTCGGGCGTCACGTGCCGGTGACGACCACTCTGGTCACTACCGACGCGGCGGTGGGCGCGGACTACGCCGTCGTCGACGAGCTGACCGCAGAGCACGGCGTGGTCACCTGCGAACCGGTGGCGGCGTTGGTCGCGGTGCACGACGGTCGTCGGCGCGGAACGCTGACCCTCGACTGATCAGCCGGCCAGCAACAGCACCCCGCCGGTCACGAGGGCGACGACCTTGATCGCTTCCAATCCGACGTAGGCGAGATGCGCCCGCGACCGCGGCCCCTGCTCACCGGCCAGCACACGATCGGAGCGGCGGGTCAGCGCCGGGCGTACGGCCAGCACCTGCACGGCGAGCACGACGACGGCGGTGACCGCGGCGCTCAACGCGCCGCCGCTCGCCCGCGCGGCCAGCCCACCCGCGATCACGGCGACTGCGAGGACCACCTCACATGCGTTGAGCGCCCGAAAGACCAAGCGCCCGATGCCGAGACCGATGGGCAGCGTGACCCCCGGTGCCCGGAACTTCAGCGGGGCCTCGAGGAAGGAGATCGCCAGCACCATGCCGAGCCAGACGAATGTCGCCGCGACCGCGACGGCCGAACTCACCTGCACACCGGCGAGCTTAGGAGGTGGCAGGCTGGGGAGATGGACCGTGTCGCCGAACTCCAGCGCTGGGTCGACTCCGGCGCCGTCTGGGCGGTGCTCTCTCGTTCCGCGGGCAGCGTGACCGTGGCGCTGCTGCGCTGCGACGGCGGGGAGGAGGCCGCCCGCTTCACGAGTTCCGATCCGGAGCTGTTGGCCTTCCTCGCCGACCGGGACAGCAGCGAGGATTGACCGCGGCGATCAGGCGTGGGATTTCTTCTTCTTGCCGAACGGCAGGATCGAGACGATCCCGACGACCAGCGAACCGACGACGAGGCCGATCACCGCCGAGGCAGCGGTGTTGACCAGCCAGCCGAGCACGGCGCCGACACCGCCGACGTGGTGGACGTACTCCTCGGCGTGGTGCACCAGGGAGTAGGGGCCGTGCCACCCGAGGGTGTCGGTGCCGACGAGCAGGATGTGCCCGCCGACCCACAGCATCGCCGCCGTTCCGACGACGGACAGGAAACTGAGCAGTTTCGGCATACCGGCGACGAGCCCGCGCCCGATGCGCTGGACGAAACCACTCGATCGCTGCGTGAAGTTGAGCCCGACGTCGTCCATCTTGACGATGCCCGCGACCACGCCATAGACCGCGGCGGTGATCACCACCGCGACGACGAGAAGGATCAGCAGGCGCGGCCAGAACGACTCGGCGGCAACCTCGTTCAGCGCGATCACCATGATCTCGGCGGAGAGGATGAAGTCGGTGCGGATCGCGCCGGTCACCATCTGCTTCTCGGCGTCAGGGCCCTGCGCCGCGGCGGTCTCGTGGTGGGCGCCGTGGCCGAGGAGCTTGCCGAAGACCTTCTCGGCGCCCTCGTAACACAGGTAGGTCGCGCCCAGCATGAGGATCGGGGTGAGCAGCCACGGCGCGAACTGACTGAGCAGCAGCGCCGCCGGCAGGATAAACACGATCTTGTTGCGCAGCGAGCCGATGGCGATGCGTTTGATGATCGGCAGTTCGCGCTCGGCGGTGACACCGTGCACGTACTGCGGGGTCACCGCGGTGTCGTCGATGACGACCCCGGCAGCTTTGGCGGTCGCCCGTCCGGCGGCGGCGCCCACATCGTCGACCGACGCGGCTGCCAGCCGGGCCAGTGCAGCGACGTCGTCGAGGAGGGCGAACAATCCCCCGCTCACTCGGCACCCCTGATCGCGTGTGCGGTCATGGCGGGAAGATTACCCGCAGCGGGCTTTCAGGAACCTCCCAGCACCGCGCCGAACCGGCGAATAAGTGCTCGCTGGTTGTCGGCAGAGCGTGTTACTTTGCGCAAGATCGCGGGGGGCAGTGCTACGGGGTCACCGATACAAGGGGGGCCGCATGCCGAAGATCGTCCGCCCGTGGGTGACGGCGGGGGTTGCCGCCATCGGCGTCGGCATCGTCGTCGTCGCACCCCCGTCGGCTCCGAAACATCAGGTGCAAACAGAGAATTCGGCAGTCGTCCAGGAGGAGACGCACAGTCCGCTGCAGTACTACCCCGAGGTGCTGTCCCGGTCGCTGACCAACGGGCGGCGTCTCGTCGATGAGTACCTCGAGGACCCGCTGCCTGTCGTCCGGGCGATCGCCGACAACCAGCACCGCGCCGTGACCGACATTCTGCGGTCCGCCGCCGAGCTCGACCCGAAGGCGTTCGCGCACGCCGTCGGCGCCGCGGCGAGCCAACCGGTCGCGAGCCTCGGTCGCGTCGTCGCCAGCGGGGAGCCGGTCCGGACCGCCAACAGCCTGCTGGTCCGGCTGACGCTTCCTGCAGCCAGCGGCGTGCTGGCGGGCGGAGCCGGCGCGGCCGAGGTCGCCGACGCCGTGACCGACCTCGATCCCGTCCGAGTCGCCGACGGGCTGGTCAACCTCCCCGCCCGCACCGTGGACGGACTGCTCAACGGTCACGTGGACGGTCAGCCCGACGAGTACTTCGGCCTGCTCGGTTCCGTCGTGGAAGCCCCTGTGAGCGAGGACATCTCGGGCCCGGTCGACTATCTCATCGGTTCCCTTCGCGACATCGGCGACATGATCGCCGCCCCTCCATCGCACGCCGCCGCGCCGGCCGATCCGCCCCTGGCACTCGACGTGGCGGCCTCGGCGCCCGACGTGCCCGCCGATGGCGGGGACGCCCCTGCGCTGACGCCTCCGGCCGGACGGACGGAACACCGCGACGCGGACGCTGCGGCGGACGACGACGCGCGTGACAGCTCGTCAGAGGACGACCCGTCAGAAAGCAGGGCGGGACAGGGCCGCGACGATGCCGCACCACGCCATGCGGCCCGCCACACGCGCGCGACCCGCACGCCGTCCGACACCGACGGCCCCTAGCTCGACGGAGTTTCGAGACGGGAAGGCTCGGGTATCTGCGGGGCACCCTGCGACAGATTGGTGGCCCATGATTTCCCATGCGAGGACTCGACTGGCCGTGTTCGGCGGCGCGACGCTGCTCGTGTTCGCCGTCGGCTGCGGCGGCGGTGACGGCGGCGACTCGAGCAGCACGTCGTCGACCAGCGAGACCAGCAGCACCACCAGCACATCGGTACCGGCCAGCACCTCGCCGTCGATGAGCACGAGCCCCGCACCCGGTGGCGCCACCGGCGGTGGCGGCGCCGATGGTGGCGGGGGCGCGATTCCGGGCGGCCCGACCGGCGGCGGCGACGCCAACGGGGGCGGCGGCTCCATTCCCGGCGGACCCACCGGCAGCGGCGGCCCCGGCGGCGGTGGCGGCTCGATTCCGGGCGGACCCACCGGCAGCGGCGGCCCCGGTGGTGGCGGCGGTTGCGTGCCCGGCGTCGGCTGCATCTCGGTCCCCTGAGCCGACTGACCAATGGCTCAGCCCGCTGTCCTGTTCGACGTCGACGGCACCCTGGTGGACTCGAACTACCTGCACATCTACGCCTGGATGCGCGCGTTCGACGCCGAAAAGGTGGAGGTCGAGGCCTGGCGCATCCACCGGTGTATCGGCATGGACGGCACGACGCTGGTGAAGACCCTGGCCGGAGAGGAGACCGGCCAGGGTCAGCTCGACCAGCTGAAGAATCGGCACAGCGAGTTCTACCGCGAGAGCACACACCTGCTCACTCCCCTGCCCGGGGCACGCGATCTATTGCGCCGCGTCGCCGACCTCGGCCTGCAGGTCGTGCTGGCGACCTCGGCACCCGACGACGAACTACGTACGCTGCGGGAGGTTCTCGACTGCGACGACGTGGTGTCCGAGGTGACCTCGTCGGAAGATGTCGACACGGCCAAACCGCAGCCCGACATCGTCGAGGTCGCGCTGGACCGGGCCGGAGTCACCGCCTCGCAGGCGGTGTTCGTCGGTGATGCGGTCTGGGACTGCGAGGCGGCCCGCCGGGTCGACCTGACGTCCATCGGCGTTTTGACCGGTGGCGTGTCACGGGGCGAATTGTCGCAGGCGGGGGCGTCCGCCGTGTTCGAGGACGCCGCCGACCTGTTGGCCCACCTCGACTCGACGCCGATCGGCGACCTCGCCGCTACTTCCTGAGGGCTGCCAGGCGGCGTTGCGACGCCGGACTGGGCACATGCTGCGGCCACCAGAACCAGCGGCCCAGCATCGTGGCCATCGCCGGCGTCATGAACGACCGCACGATCAGCGTGTCGAACAGCAGGCCGAGCGCGATCGTCGTTCCGACCTGCGCCATCACCGCCAGGTCACTGAACGCGAACGAGGCCATCGTGAACGCGAACACGAGGCCCGCGGATGTGACCACCGAGCCGGTGCCGGCCATCGACCGGATGATGCCGGTCTTCAGGCCGCCGTACTTCTCCTCTTTGAATCGAGACACGAGCAGCAGGTTGTAGTCCGAGCCGACCGCCAGCAGCAGGATCACCGACATCGGCAACACCATCCAGTGCAGCTCGAGGCCGATCAGGTGTTGCCACAGCAGGATCGACAGACCGAATGACGCGCCGAGGGACAGCAGCACGGTGCCGACGATCACCGCCGCCGCGATCGCGGCGCGCGTGATGATCAGCATGATGACGAAAATCAATGTGACAGCCGCGATTCCGGCGATCAGCAGGTCGTAGTGCGAGCCGTCCCGCATGTCCTTGTAGGTGGCCGCGGTCCCGGCGAGGAAGACCTTGGACCCCTCCAGCGGAGTGCCCTTGATCGCCTCCTTGGCCGCCGTCTTGATCGGGTCCACCTTCTCGAGGCCCTCGACGGTCGCCGGGTCGCCCTCGTGGCTGATGATGAAGCGCACCGACTTGCCGTCGGGAGAGATGAACTGCTCGATGCCGCGCTGGAAGTCCTTGTTGGCGAACACTTCCGGGGGTAGGTAGAACGAATCGTCGTTACGGGAGTCGTCGAACGCGTCACCCATCGCCGACGCATTGTCCTGCTGCGCCGCCATCTGGTCCTGCATGCCCTTTTGCGACTGGTACATCGTCAGCATCATCGTTTTCATCGACCGCATGGTCTCGATCTGGCTCGGCAGCAACTCGACGAGTTGCGGCATGAGCGTGTCGAGGCGCTCGAGATCGGGGACGATGTCCGCGATGTCGTCACTCATCGTGTTGATGCCGTCGAGGGTGTCGAACACCGAGCGGATGGCCCAGCACACCGGGATGTTGTAGCAGTGCGGTTCCCAGTAGAAGTAGCTGCGCAGCGGACGGATGAAGTCGTCGAAGGTGGCGATGTTGTCGCGCAGGGTCGCGACGTCGACGGCAGTGTCCTTCGTCTTGATCACCATCTGATGCGTGGTGTCGCGCATCTGCTGGGTGATGCTGTACATCTTCTCCATCGTGTCGATGGTCTTCTGCATCTCGTCGGCCTGGGTGAGCATGTCGGCCTGCCGGTCCTGCTGATATTTCTGGTTCAGCTGCGAGAGCGTGCCCTGCACGCTCATCTGGAACGGGATCGTGCTGTGCTTGATCGGCTTGCCGTCGGGTCGGGTGATCGTCTGCACGCGGGCGACTCCCGGCACACGGAACAGGGCCTTCGCGATCTTGTCGATGACGAGGAAGTCCGCCGGGTTGCGGAGGTCGTGATCGCTTTGCACCATCAGCAACTCGGGGTTCATCCGCGCCGTGCCGAAGTGCCGGTCGGCCGCGGCGTAGCCGATGTTCGCCGGGATGTCCGCGGGGAGATAGTTGCGGGCGTCGTAGTTGGTCTTGTACCCGGGCAGCGTGACCAGTCCGACGAGCGCGAGCGCCAGCGTCGCCCCCAGCACCGGTCCCGGCCAGCGCACGACCATCGCCCCGATGCGCCGCCAGCCCCGGGAACTGATCGCGCGTTTGGGGGTGAACGCGCCGAAGCGACCGGCGATCACCACCACGGCGGGCCCGAGCGTCATCGCCGCGAGAACCGCCACCAGGGTGCCGACCGCGCACGGCACCCCGAGGGAATTGAAGTACGGCAGCCGGGTGAAGCTCAGGCACGACATGGCGCCGGCGATCGTCAACCCTGAGCCGAGGATGACGTGGGCGGTGCCGTTGAACATCGTGTAGAACGCCGTCACCCGGTCCTGGCCGGCACCGAGCGCCTCCTGATAGCGGCCGATCGCGAAGATCGCGTAGTCCGTCCCCGCCGCGATGACCATCAGCACCAGGAGGTTCACCGCGAACGTGGACAGGCCGATGATGTCGTTGATCGCCAGGAACGCGACGATGCCGCGGGCTGCCCCGAGCTCGATGAACACCATGAACAGGATCAGCAACATCGTGACGACGGACCGGTAGACGAGCAGCAGCATGATCGCGATGACGCCGATCGTGATCAGCGTGACCCGGAAGATGCTCCTGTCGCCGGCGTGTGCCTGATCGGCGATCAGCGGCGCGGGGCCGGTCAGAAAGGTGGTCATGCCCGGCGGCGGGGGCGTGGAGTCGATGATCTCGCGCACCGCTTCGACGGACTGGTTGGCCAGTGGCTCACCCTGGTTGCCGTGCAGATTGAGCTGCACGTAGGCGGCTTTGCCGTCCGCGCTCTGCGCACCCGCGGCGGTCAGCGGGTCACCCCAGAAGTCGGCGACGTGCTGAACGTGCGCGGTGTCGGCCTCCAGCTTGTCGACCAGCGAGTCGTAGTAGCGGTGCGCCTCATCCCCGAGGGGGTGGTCGCCTTCGAGCACGATCATCGCGGTGCTGTCGGAGTCGAACTCCTGGAAGTTCGCCCCGATCTGCTTCATCGAGATGTATGCGGGGCCGTCCTTGGCGGCCAGGCCCACGGTGCGATCGGCGCCGACCTCTTCGAGCGACGGGAGCAGCACGTTGGTGGCGACGGTGAGCAGGATCCAGCCCAGCAGGATGGGCACCGCGAGCGCACGGATGACCCGCGCCACTCCCCTGTGCTCACTCGCCATCGTGCCTCGTCCCCATCAAGCCTGACCTCGCCCTATTTCCAGGCCCATCGCAGATCCACGTCGCGGAACCGCTCGCGCTTCATCCGGCGCGTCGAAGCACCATACAACTGGCTCATCAAATCTTTCGCTGTCGATCCGGGCAGACGTTACCGGTTCGCCGCCATGCCGTCGGCCAAGCACCCGCAAACGTCCGCAAACGTCACCGTTGCGTCCGTAGGCTGGGACGCGTGCCCGGGCAACAGCGTCACGGGGTGGATCTCACCAACCTCGACCAGCCTCTCGCCGAGGACGCCGGGGCGACCAAACGCGACCTCGTCGATTATCTCGACGCCGTCGCCGACCGGTTACTCCCCGTGTTGGCCGATCGTCCGCTGACCGTGCTGCGCGCGCTGCGCGGTCGCGCCCCGTTCATGCAGAAGAACCTGCCCGCGTACACCCCGGAGTGGATTCCCACGGTGCAGCTGTGGGCGGAGGCCTCGCACCGCGACGTCCGCTACGCGCTGTGCAACGACCGCCGCACGTTGATGTGGCTGGCCAATCAGCGTGCCGTCGAATACCACCCGGCCCTGGGCCTGGCCGACGACGTCCACCGGCCGACCCACCTGATTCTCGATCTGGACCCGCCGGACGGCGCGGACTTCGCCGCGGTCGTCGCGGTGGCCGACCTGGTCCGCCGGGCGCTGGAAAATGTCGGCTTGGTGGGTGCGGTGAAGACCAGCGGTTCCCGGGGTGTGCACATCTTCGTCCCGGTCGACGTGAGCGGACTGGCGACGCCCGGTGAGGATGTGGCCGCGGCGACGCGCGCGCTCGCAGCGCGGGCCGAGGCACTCGACCCAGCGATCGCGACCACGGCGTTCATCGTGTCCGATCGCGGCGGCAAAGTGTTCGTCGATGCCACCCGTTCCGGCGGGGCGACCGTGGCCGCTGCCTACAGTCCCCGGTTGCGGCCCGGGACTCCGGTGTCGTTTCCGGTCGCGTGGTCGGACCTGGACAGCGTGCGCCCGGCGGATTTCACGATCACCACAGCGCTGACGCACCTGGGGGGACGGGATCCGTGGGCGGAGGCGATGCCGGCGCCGCAGCGGCTGCCCGACGAGGTGATCGCCCACGGCAGGACGATCCCGGTCGCGCGCGTGGCAGCGATGCACGAGGGGAAGCGACGGGCCCGCGCCCGCAGACACGCAGACGACTGACCCGCCGCGGCGCCCGGGTCACTGAGGCGGCGCCGCCACCGAGGTCACCTTGTCCAGGCCGCTGACGGTCAGCACCGACATCAGGATCGGGTTGACGAGCACGTCGATGGCCTCTGCGTGCTCGAACAGGACGCTTATGGCGCCGCTGTCGAGGTATTCGATCCGGGTCAGGTCGACGCGCACCGTCGGGGTGGCGGCTGTGGTGGCGTCGGTGCCGGTGCTCACCGCGGCCCCGAGGGCCTTGGAGAACTCGGCCACGTTGCTCAGGTCGAGTTCCCCGGCCGCGGTCACCACGGTCGTGCCGTCGTCGCGGCGGTCGGTGCGCAGCTCCAGCGGAGTCGCCATCATCCGATCCTCATCTGCATGTGCACGGTGGTGCCGGTCGTCAGGGGTTCGATGGAGACATCCTGCATCAGAGCCTGCATCAGCCCGAGGCCGCGTCCCCGGTCGACGGCCGGTGTTGCGGCCGGCGGTTTCCATCGCCCGGTGTCGCGGACGGTGACGCGGAGGTGATCGGCGAACGCGCTCGCCTGCAGGCTGACCAATCCGCCCGGGTCGTCTCGGTGGCCGTGCTCGATCGCGTTCGCCAGCGCCTCCCCGACCGCGATCAGCACGTCGAGCGTCTGCTCCTTACCGACGCCGGCGTTTCCCAGCCATGTGCGCAGAGCCGCGCGGCTGGGCGCCAATTCCCCGACATCTGCGGTGATGTCGAGTTCCAGCGGCGCGGGCTGCCGGTAGAGCAGGAGCGCCACATCGTCGTCGTATCCACCGTCGGGCGCGAGCCCGGTCATGATCACGTCGGCGAGTTCGTTCAGCGCGGTGCCGCGGTGGGCGCCCACGACGCCGGTCGCCCGGGCGATGCCGTCGTCGATGGATTCACGGCGCCGCTCGACCAGACCGTCGGTGTAGAGCAGCAACGTGGCGCGCGGCGCCATCGTGACCACCGCCTCGGGTCGCGATGACGAGTACTTGACGCCTAACGGTGTCGAGCGAGCACCGTCGACGAGCTCCGTCGACTGGTCGGCCCGCACGAGTATGGGCGGCGGATGTCCGGCGCAGGAGTAGGTCAGCTCGCCGGTCTCGGGGGTGAGCACCGCGCAGAATGCGGTGGTGCAGCGCGCTCCCGGCAGACGGGCGGCGAAACGGTCGAGCGCCGACAGGGTGGCCGCCGGGCTGGGATGCTCGAGGAGCAATGCCCGGCACGCACTGCGCAGCTGGCCCATCACCGTCGCGGCGGCCAGACCGTGTCCGACACAGTCCCCGACGATCAATCCGATCCTGCCGTCGTCGAGATCGACGACGTCGTACCAGTCCCCGCCGACCTGCAGCGGTCGCGTGGCGGGCTGATAGCGCACGGCGAACCCCGTCGACAGCGCAGGTCCGAGGATCGCGTGCTGCAGCGCCAGCGCGGTCTCGCGCTGCTGGTCGATCTGGTGCACCCGCTGCAGACCCTGACCGAGCCGGCCGGCGAGCACCGTGAGCAGCGTGTGGTCCTCGGCGGTGAACCGGCGCTGCTCGAACAGCTCGATGTAGATCACCAGGACGCCGCGGGGGTGTTGCAGCGCCACCCCGGCCGACCCCGGTTCCGACGACGAGGGATCGAGCAGGTCGTCATCGCGTAGGGCCGTGATCGCCTGTCTGATTTGCCCCGACAGCCCATCCCAGACCGCCACGCTGTCGCCGGCACACACGACATGCGGTGCGTCCGCGTGGAATTCGGCGTCATCGGCCGGCAGCGTGGCGGCGATCACCCGTCGCGCGTGCCAGACGGCCCGCAGCTGTTCGGCGGCGGCCCGTACCGCGTCGTCGAGCGTATCTGCCTGCGCCAGAGCATCACTGAGCGATGCGAGGGCGGACTCCCGCTGCACCAGGTAGTGCTCGGCGGTGACGTCACGCATGGTGCCGACGACCACCTTGCGGCCGGTGTCCGGGTCCTCGGCGTGAGTGAACGTCGCAGTCACCCAGAGGCGGTGCCCGTCGCGGTGGGTGACCGGCACCTGGTTGATGGTGCCGTGCGGTTGGTCCATCAGATTGCCGAAGGCTTCGGCGACCTCGCGATGGGCGTCGGCGTCGGTGTCGGCCGGGGGCCACCAGGGATAGACCGGTGCGTAGGGTAATCCGGACGCGTCGAATCCGAGGATGTCGGTGAAGGCGCCGTTGATCTCGATGACCGAGCCGTCCTCGTCGCAGACGAAGAACGCCTCCTGCAGCGAATCGACCAGCGCGGTGCGCCAGCGCGCGTGATGGTCGCGCAGGCGCGCGAGTTCGACGTTGGTGCGTACCCGGGCCAACAGTTCGGCCGCGGCGAAGGGTTTGACCATGTAGTCGTCCGCGCCGGCCTGCAGACCGCTGATCGACGCCTCCTGCCCCGCGCGGGCGGACAAGAGCAGCACCGGCACCGCGGCGGTACGCCGGTCGGCGCGTAACGCAGAGACCAGCGCAAGCCCGTCGAGCCCCGGCATCATCACGTCGCTGATCACCATGTCCGGCGGGTCGGCGCGCACCGATTCCAGGGCGCGCAGACCGTCGCTGACGGCGTCGACCTCGTACCCATCGGATCGCAGCAGCCTGGTCAGGTAGTCCCGCATGTCGGCGTTGTCATCGGCGACCAGCACCCGAACCGGGCCGCCGGATGGCGCCGCAGGCACCGATCCCGCCGCGGAAGCCGGCGCGCCGGAACCACTCTCGGCCTCGATACCACCTTGCCAGCGCAGGGCCTCCTCGACGTATTCGCTCGCCGAGGCGCCGAGAGGCCGGACCGACGCCGCGGCGATCGCCTCGGCGGGCAGATGATCCGTGCCGAAGGGCAGCCGGATACGGAAGGTGGTGCCCGCCCCGTGCGTACTGTCCACGTCGATGGTGCCGCCGTGCAATTCGACGAGTTCCTTGACCAGGGCGAGCCCGATACCGCTGCCCTCGTGCGAGCGAGCGGCGACGTTCTCGATGCGGTGGAAGCGCTCGAAGAGGCGCGGGATCTCGTCGGCCGGAACTCCGATCCCGGTGTCGGACACGGTGATCAACGCTCGATCGCCGTCCCGGCCCACGGTTACCGAGATGGTGCCCTGGAAGGTGAATTTCAAGGCATTGGACAGCAGGTTGAAGACGACCTTCTCCCACATGTCCGTGTCGACATAGACCGGTTCGTCGAGTGTCGCGCAGTCCACGGCGTAGAACAGGCCGGCTCGCTCGACGGCGGAGCGGAACACACTCGCCAATTCGGCGGTCGTGGCGCCGATGTCGACGGGCACGTAGGTGGCCTGAGTGCGGCCGGCTTCGATGCGCGAGAAGTCGAGCAGCGTGTTCACCAGCTTGGTCAGCCGTAACCCGTTGCGCCACACAACGTCCAGCTCCTCGCGCGTGGCAGCGTCGACGTCCTCGCGGCGGCGCAGTTCGGCCACGGGGTCGAGGATCAGGGTCAGCGGCGTGCGGAATTCATGGCTGATGTTGGAGAAGAACGTGGTCTTCGCCCGGTCGAGCTCGGCGAGTTCCTCGGCCCGGCGCTGCTGTGCGCGGTAACTGCGCGCCAGGCTCACACCGGCGGCGAGGTGGCCGGCGACCAGCGTGACGAAGCCGCGGTAGCCCTCGTCGAGCGGTCGGTAACGATTCAGACCCGCCACCAGAAATCCCACCGGCGCACCACCGCCCTGCTGCAGCAATGGCGTGACCATCGCCTGGACGGGCGGGTCTTTCCAGTCCCCCGTCGGCATGGGCGGGAAGCCCACGAGATCGACGACGACCGTCTCCCCGGCCGCTGTCGGCGTGACCGGCCACCAGCCCCCGTCCGGTGCGACGGTGGCGGGCGCCGCGGGATGGTCGACTCCCATCCCGCTCATCCCGGCCAGATGCGCTGTCCCGTCGATGTCGAAGAGGTACGTCAACGTGAACGGCAGGTCCCGCAGATTCTGGCCCAACTGCCGGTCGGCGAACGCCAAGATCTCCGTCTCGGTGCGCACGACACTCGGATCGGAACCCAGGTCGCGAAGCGTGGCCATCCGCCGTTCGCCGATGACCTGCACGGTGTCCTCGCTGACCACGCACAGCATGCCCACCACGGTGCCCGTGTCGTCGCGCAGTGGACTGTAGGAGAACGTGTGGTACGACTCCTCCGGGTAGCCCGAGCGCTCGAGGAACAGCAACAGGGCGGCATCCCACGTCGCGTCGCCGCTGGATATGACGTGCTCGATGCGGGGATAGATGTCGTCCCAGATCTCCGCCCACACTTCCCGCGCCGGACGGCCGAGCGCCCAGGGGTACTTGCGCGCCAACGTGTCCCGGCGGTAGCTCTCGTTGCAGAAGAAGGTCAGCTCCGGACCCCAGGCCATCCACATCGAGAACCGCGAGGACAGCAGGATGCTGACCGCGGTCTGCAGGCTCTGCGCCCACCCCTGCGGGTCGCCCAGCGGAGTAGCGGCCCAGTCCACCCGCGCCAGATCCCGGCCGACTTCGCCGCCCTCGGCGAACAGGCCTGGAGTCGTCACAGCGGTCCGGTGCCCGCGGCCATTGCTGCCGCGACGGAGGGATACGGACGCAGCACGTTGTCCAGTTTGGTCACTTCGATCGGGCGGATCACTTCCGGGTTGTCGGCGACCACGCGAACCGGGACACCCTGGTCGCGGCCCCGTTCGAAACAGCTCAATACAGCGTTGAGCCCTGCGCTGCCGAAATACGACACCCGTGTCAGGTCGATGATCAACGCCTTCGCCGGGGCAGCCGTGCCGGCTGACAGACCCCTGTCGAGCGCATCGGCGAGCGTACCGACGGAGTTCGAATCGACTTCGCCGCGGACGCACACCACCACTGCGCCACCGTCAGCATCCTGTACGACGTCCAGCTGCCCCACACACCTTCGTCTGCGCCGTCACCGGCTCCATCACCGACCACAACGTCTCGATCATCGACGCTCGACGTTCGACCCGACACGTTCGTGCACCGTCAGCATCAGATGGTCGACCTGGCGGCGCAACGACGCGCCGTCGACCAACGCCAGCTCCGAGACCAATTGTGCCGCCAGCGCCCGCAATTTGGTGTTGGTCTGCTGCGACCGCCACATCAACAGCTTGAAGGCCTGATCGGCGTCGACGCCGTACGTGAGCATCAGCGCGCCCTTGGCCTGTTCGATCGCGGCTCTGGCTTCGAACAGATCCGGCAGCGACTCGTGGGGGGGGGGGCGGGGCGCGGGGGGGGGGGGGGGGGGGGG
>JAEXZY010000029.1 GCA_023404955.1 Actinomycetes bacterium | reverse complement strand
CCGGCGCCGCCGGAGCCCCTGCCACCCGCACCAGTGCCGGCACCACCCCCGGGACCCACCATCCCGGTGATCGGCGCCCTGCTCGGACCGGAGGGCTGGAACATGCTCGCCCAGACCGGCCAGCCCGCTGTTCCCGGTGCGCTGGGGGCTCCCGCGATTCCTGGCATCGACCGGACCACCGTCCTGGGCCAGAACGCGGTGCCGTCGGCGCCGGGTGCGGGCCCGGGTGTCGTACCGAACCTGCGGGCTTTCAACAACGCCTACGGTGTGCCGCAGAACGAGGTGCCCTCGGCCCCTGGCCAGGGCCAGCAGTTCGACGTTGCTCCGGGTGACGAGAACGCCGACGTCAACGGGCGTACCTGGCTGGGCCGCTACATCGATCTGTATCGCGATGGGCGCCTGCGTGGTTCGCTGCTGGGCCAATTGCCGCAGCAGCAACTCGGCGAGCCGCTTCCGGGGACCGCCCCACCGCCGGGGACGAACATCCCGCCCGGGTTGGTGCAGTTCCTGCCTGATCCGGCGGCGCCGCCACCACCGCCCTGATCGCGTGCGCGAAAGTGCCTCCAGTGCTGTGAATCATCGTTCGCAGCTGCTGTGTGAGCACTTTCGCGGTACGCCTCCCACAACGACGATCGGCCCCCACTGGACGTGGGGGCCGATCTGTGTGTGAGGTCAGGCAGCGTCCGCGTCGGGCTTGCGGTGCTTGCCGCCGATAGACGGAGCAGCCTTCGAGTCAGCTTTCGCGTCAGCTTTCGAGTCAGTCTTCGAGTCTGACTTGGTGTCGGCCTTGGACTCAGTCTTGGTGTCGGCCTTCGACTCAGTCGCGGAGTCGTCCTTCGTATCGGTCTTGGCGCCAGACTCCGTGTCAGAAGCCTCGTCGGCCTTGGCGTCCGACGTCGGTCCCGGCTCGTGGACCGTCGGCTCCGACGAATCCTCGACCTCGGGCGCACGGTGCTTGCCGCCGAGGGCTTTCGGGGCCTCCGTGGTGTCGGTCCCGGTCGAATCGTCAGCGACGCTGTGCGTGGCGCTCAGCTGAGTGAAGAACGGGTGTGGGCTGCTCAGCACGTTTGCCCGTGAATCGCTGCTGGCGAGCAAGTTCGGAGCCGCCTTGGCGTTGGTGGCCGTGGCCGTCGTGCCGCCTCCGAAGACCTGGTCGATGATGCTCTTGTTGTAGGCCAGCTCGCTCTTGATGGCGGTGGAGATGCCGGGCAGTGCGCCCTTCAGGTTCGCGCGGACGGTGTCGACGTACGCGGGAATTTCGTCGGTTCGATTCGTCAACACGTAGGTGAAGACGGAGAAGGGCAGCGACGCCAGCTGGACGACCGCGTTGGCAGCGCTGCCGACGGCCTTCGAGACGCCCAGGACGTTGTGGTAGGGGATGGTCAGCAGCTGCAGGAACAGGGTGCCCTGGTCCACCGGATCAGCTTGCGCCGCAATGCTCTTCACCGGCGCTGCGCTCGCGGTGACCTCCGGTTGCGAGCCGAAGATCTGCGAGATCAGATCGAGGTCGTACTGGATCTCGGACTTGATCGCGGTGGAGATCCCGGGAAGCGCGCCGCTGAGGTTCTTCTGGACGCTCGCGATGTAGTCGGGGATCTCGCCTGCGCGGTTGGTCAGCACGTAGGTGAAGACCGAGAACGGCAGCGACGCCACCTGCACGACGGCGTTGACCGCGCTGCCGACAGCCTTCGAGACACCGAGGAAATTGTGGTAGGGCGCGGACAGCAGTTGCAGCAGCAGCGTTGCCCTGTCGACACCAGACAGTTCGGCCATCGTGTCGACTGCCTCGACCAGCTTGGCGTCGGAGGTCGGCGCGACAGGAGAGTTCAACGAGCGTATAGACGGCGGTACCGGATCGAATGTGGTGACCGCAGCGGATAATTCGACCGGGATCGCGGTCGTCGCGCGCACGGAGTCGGATGTGGTCGGTGTCATGGTCGGGGCCGCCAGGCAGGCAGCAGAGACGAGCGCCACGAGAGGTTTGCCAATGGACGAGTGCATACCGTCGCCTTCGTAAGGGGTGTCAGGACGGACGGAAGGGTACGGGCACCGCACATTGCGGGCCGGAACGCATTGCAGTGCAGCGGTTCTGAACAGGTGAACGGGTGATGACTTTTCTGGCAGAGGTCAGGGACCGGTGAGCGCGGTCGCCGCCGCGATCGCCGGTTCGGTGATCTCGGAGACGTCGCGGCCCTCTTCGACGACGAACGCCGTCAGCTCGCGCAACCCGCCCAGGAGGATCAGCGCGGTGGAGGGCTCCAGGGGCGTCACGCCTGCGCGGAGGAAGCCGGGGCTCGCCGTCAACGTCGTCAGCAGCTCCGTGAGATCACCCATCACCTGGCGGTGCAGCGGTCGTGACACGGCGCCCAGGGCGGGCGCCTCCCGAATCCAGCACAGCGTGATGGCCGGCCGCGCACCGATGTGCGCCACGTAGGCGCCGACGGCCTGCCGAATCTGCGATCGCCAATCATCCTCCGGAGCAACGGCGGCGCGGATCCCGGCGATCAGGTCGGCGTTGTTGCGGCGCAGCAGCTCGATCAGGCACTGCTCCTTGCCGGCGAAGTGCTCGTAGAAGGTGCGCTTCGACGTGCGGGCGTGCCGGACGATGTCGGCGACGGTGGTGTCGCGGTAGCCGCGCTCGCCGATCGACACGGACAATCCGTCGAGCAATCGGTCCAGTGTCGGAACTGCGCTCTCGGTCATCTCACCCTCTTGCGGTCCGCTGGTACCAAGCGGTACCGTACCGGACATGACCGTGGTACACAGCAGTACCAGACCGTCGCGTACCGATCGTCTGCCGCCGAGTCCACCCATCCCGCATGCGCTTCAGGGCCTCGGGTTCTCGTTCGCCCGGAAGTGGACGATCCGGCAGGCCACCCGCCGCTGCGGTGACGTGTTCACGCTGAGCCTCCCGGTGTTCGGTGAGTCCGTGATCGTGTCCGACCCCGTGCTGGCCAAGCAGGTGTTCATGGCCAATCCCGACGAGGTGGGCAACATCTCGCCGAATCTGTCCCGCGTCCTCGGTCCGGGTTCGGTGTTCGCTCTCGACGGCGCCGACCACCGGCTGCGGCGCAAGCTGCTCACCCCGCCGTTGCACGGGAAGAGCATCAAGAACTACGAGCGCATCTTCGAGGAAGAGACCCTTCGTGAGATCGAGAACTGGCCGGAGGGTTCGCCTTTCGAAACGCTCGAGCCGATGATGCGGATCACGCTGAACGTCATCCTGCGCGCCGTGTTCGGTGCGGACGGTGCGCACCTCGACGAACTGCGACGCAGCATCCCGCCCTGGGTGACGCTGGGGTCGCGGCTGGCGGTGCTCCCGATGCCGTCGCACACCTACGGTCGATTCACTCCGTGGGGGAGGCTGGCGGCCTACCGCAAGACCTACGACGAGATCATCGGGCGGCTGATCGATGACGTGGCCGCCGATCCTGAACTCGATTCCCGCGACGACGTGCTGTCGCTGCTGCTGCGCAGCTCCTATGACGACGGTTCGGCGATGTCGCGTGGGGACGTCGGCGACGAACTGCTCACGCTGCTCGCAGCCGGACACGAGACCACGGCGGCGACCCTCGGGTGGGCCTTCGAGAGATTCAGCCGTCACCCTGACGTGCTCGAAAGGCTTGCCGCCGAAGCCGACGGAGACGACAACACCTACCGTCAAGCGGCGATCCTCGAGGTGCAGCGCACGCGCACGATCATCGACTTCGCCGGGCGGCATGTGTACGCGCCGTCGTTCGAGCTCGGGGAATGGGTGGTCCCACAGGGCTATTCGATCCTCGTGGCGATCGCCCAGATGCACCGCCGCGCCGAAGAGTTCCCGGACCCGCTGCGGTTCGATCCGCAGCGGTTCGTCGGTGAGCGGCCCTCCACCTTCGCCCACATCCCGTTCGGCGGTGGCACCCGACGCTGTGTCGGGGCCACCTTCGCCAACGTGGAGATGGACGTCGTATTACGAACGGTGTTGCGGCACTTTACGATTCAGCCCACCACCGAGCCGGCTGAGAAGCAGCACTTCCGCGGGGTGGCCCACACGCCGAAGTTGGGCGGGCGCATCGTGGTGCACCGCCGATAGTCACACCTGCGTGCGCTTCGGCAGCTTCCAGCCCGGCCGCGGGAAGTGGCAGGTGTACCCGTTGGGGTAGTGCAGCAGGTAATCCTGATGCTCCGGCTCGGCCTCCCAGAAATCCGGTGCGGGGCTGACCTCGGTCACGACCTTGCCCGGCCACAGGCCCGAGGCGTCGACGTCGGCGATCGTGTCCAGCGCGACCTCACGCTGTTCGTCGTCGACGTAGAAGATCTCCGAGCGGTAGCTGCTGCCGACGTCGTTGCCCTGACGGTTCTTCGTGGTCGGATCGTGGATCTGAAAGAAGAATTCGAGCAGCGCCCGGTAGTCGGTTTCGGTGGGGTCGTAGACGATCTCGACGGCCTCGGCGTGCCCCGGGTGGTTGCGGTAGGTCGGGTGGTCGTTCTGCCCGCCGGTGTAGCCGACGCGGGTGGACACCACGCCGGGCTGGCGGCGGATCAGGTCCTGCATGCCCCAGAAGCAGCCGCCGGCCAGCACGGCCCGCTTGTAGTCGCTCATGCGCGCTCCTCATTGGAATCGGTGAACAATTCACGGTACTGCCCGTACCCCTCGGCCTCGAGGTCGTCGAGGTGGACGAAGCGCAGCGCCGCGGAGTTGATGCAGTACCGCAGACCGCCCGCCTCGCGCGGTCCGTCGGTGAAGACGTGTCCGAGGTGGCTGTCGCCGTGGGCGGAGCGGACCTCGGTGCGCATCATCAGGTGGGAGAAGTCTCGCTTGCGGATGACGTTCTCCGGGTCGACGGGCCGGGTGAAGCTCGGCCACCCCGAGCCGGACTCGAATTTGTCGACCGAGGCGAACAGCGGCTCACCGGAGACGACGTCGACGTAGAGCCCGGGTTCGTGGTTGTCCCAGTACTCGCCGGTGAACGGGCGTTCGGTCCCGTTCTCCTGCGTGACGTGGTACTGCTCGGGCGACAGCGCGCCGAGCGCCTCGGGGTTTCTGTTGTAGGTCTGTGTCACGGAACCTCCTCGGGTTGCCATCTCTACAACCTCGAGCGCCCTTCGGTTAGTTCCCGTCTCGGACCTCGTGGACCAGCGTCGCAATCGGCCGGTCGACAAGACCAGGTAGAACGTGTTCTAGTTCTGGATGTGACGGATAGCACTTTCAGTCGCGACGAGTTGGTCGACGCGTTCACGGTGTTCGAGCAGACGGTCGACGACGCCGCGCGGACGCGGGACTGGGATCCCTGGGTCGAGCAGTACACCGACGACGTGCTCTACATCGAGCACGCGGCAGGCACGATGCGCGGTCGCGAGGAGGTGCGGCCCTGGATCTGGAACACCATGGAGACCTTCCCCGGCAGCTACATGACGTCGTTCCCGGCGCTGTGGAAGGTCTTCGACGACGAGACCGGACGGGTGATCTGCGAGCTCGACAACCCGATGCGCGATCCCGGGGACGGCACGATCATCAGCGCGACGAACATCTCGATCGTCACCTACGCCGGCGACGGCAGGTGGTGCCGGCAGGAGGACATCTACAACCCGCTGCGCTTCGTCAAGGCCACCTTGAAGTGGTGCCGCAAGGCTCAGGAGCTCGGCACCCTGCCCGACGAAGCCGCCGAGTGGATGTCGCGGGTGAGCCGATGAGCGCGTTGGTGATCGGGGCCAACGGCTACCTCGGTAGCCACGTGACCCGGCAGCTCGTCGACGCCGGCGAAGACGTGCGAGTGATGGTGCGCAAGGGGGCCAACACCGTCGGTATAGACGACCTCATCGGACGAGGTGCGGTGACCCGCTTCGTCGGCGACATCTTCGACGACGCGGTGCTGCGGGAGGCCATGACGGGATGCGACGTCGTCTACTACTGCGTCGTCGACACGCGCGGCTGGCTGCGCGACCCGGCGCCGCTGTTCCGCACCAACGTCGAGGGAACCCGCCATGTCCTCGATGTCGCGGTCGAGCCTGCGATCGCCGCCGGGCTGAAGAAGTTCGTCTTCACCAGCACCTACGCCGCCGTCGCCCGGCGGCGCGGCCACACGGCGACCGAGGACGACGTGATCACCGATGAGAGTTCGCTGACCCCGTACGTGCAGTCGCGCGTCCAGGCCGAGCGCCTCGTGCTGGACTACGCCCGCACCCGCGGACTGCCCGCGGTGGCGATGTGCGTGTCCACCACCTACGGCGCGGGGGACTGGGGCCGCACCCCGCACGGCGCGATCATCGCCGGCGCCGCGTTCGGCAAGCTGCCGTTCGTGTTGGGCAGCATCGAGTTGGAGGCCGTGGGCATCGACGACGCCGCAGCTGCCCTGCTCCTGGCCGCCGAGAAAGGACGCGTCGGTGAGCGCTACCTGATCTCGGAGAAGATGATCTCCAACGCCGACGTGGTGCGCATCGCCGCCGAGGCAGTCGGGGTGCCGGCGCCGAGCAGGACGATCCCGCTGCCACTGACGTATGCGATGGCGGCCGTGGGCAGCCTGAAGGCAAGGCTCACCAGAACCGACGAGCGGCTGTCGCTGGATTCGGTCCGGCTGATGCGCGCCGAAGCGCCGGTCGACTGCAGCAAGGCCAAGCGCGAGCTCGGATGGGAGCCCCGGCCGGTCGAGGAGTCGATCCGGGAGGCCGCGAAGTTCTGGGTCAGCCTGCGCTCCGCGAAACGGTAGGTGCTGCCACAATCTGTCGGTGCTCAACGGATACATCTCGCACTGGTTCGACGGACTGCCCACACCCCGGGCCGCGTTGCCGGGCAGTCGTGACGCCGACGTCTGCATCGTCGGTGCCGGCTACACGGGGTTGTGGACGGCGTACTACCTGAAGAGGGCCGATCCGAGTCTGCGCATCGTGGTGCTGGAGGCACGGTTCGCCGGGTTCGGAGCCTCGGGACGTAACGGCGGTTGGCTGTCCGGTCTGGTGCCCGGGGATCGCGAGCGCATGGCGCGGCAGTACGGCCGCGACGGTGTGGTGGCCTGGCAGCGCGCTCTCAACGAGGCCGTCGACGAGGTGATCGCCGTCGCCGCGAAGGAAGGTATCGAGGCGGGCATCGTCAAAGGCGGGACGTTGGAGGTCGCCCGCAACCGGGCGCAGGCGACTCGGCTGGCCGCTTCCGCCGCGGCGGAGCGCCGCTGGCAGGTGGAAGGTATCGAAGAGCTCTCCAGAGACGAAGCGCGGCAACGCATTAAGCTCAGCGATGTGGTGGCGGCCTACCACAATCCCCACTGCGCCCGGATCCAGCCGGCCCAGCTGGTGCGCGGGCTCGCCGACACCGTCGCCGCGCTCGGTGTCGACATCTACGAGCGCTCACCGGTGGTCGAGATCGCGGCCGGGCGGGCGGTCACCCCGCGGGGCACCGTCACCGCCCCGATCGTGTTGCGGGCCACCGAAGGCTTCACCGCGGGCCTGCCGGGATTGAAGCGTCGCTGGCTGCCGATGAACAGCTCGATGATCGCCACCGATCCGATTCCGACGCAGGTGTGGAACGAGATCGGTTGGCAGGGCAGGGAAACACTCGGCGACACCGCGCACGGGTTCTTCTACGCGCAGCGCACGGTCGACGACCGCATCGCGATCGGGGGGCGGAGCGTCCCCTACCGATTCGGCTCCCGCACCGATCGCGACGGCCAGGTGCCGGCACGCACCATCACCGCGCTGACCGCCACGCTGCGCACGGTGTTGCCGCAGGTGTCCGACATCGGCATCACCCATGGCTGGTGCGGCGTGCTCGCGGTGCCCCGCGACTGGGAGGCGACGGTCGACTTCGACCGCACCAGCGGGCTGGGCTGGGCGGGTGGTTACGTGGGCCACGGTGTCACCGCGACCAACCTGGCCGGCCGCACGCTGGCCGACCTGGTACTCGGCCATGTGACACCGCTGACCGAGCTGCCGTGGGTGGGGCACCGCTCCGCGCAGTGGGAGCCCGAACCGCTGCGCTGGCTCGGGGTGCGGGGCATGTACCTGGCCTACAAGGCCGCCGACTGGCATGAAGCGCGGGGCCGTTCCGGCACCTCGCCCATCGCCGTCGTGGCCGACAAGATCGCCGGCCGGCCGCACTGATCGGCCCCGAGGCGTTCAATGGACTCATGACCGACCGACCTGTGCTCGAACCGTCGAGCGAACACCCGATCACCGTGACACCGACGGGACGCCGCGTCGTCGTCCGGATCGCCGGCGAAGTGATCGCCGACACCACCAGCGCCCTCACCCTGCAGGAGGCGAAATACCCTGCTGTGCAGTACATCCCGATGTCGGATGTGGCAGCCGAGAAACTGCAGCGCAGTGACACGAGCACGTACTGCCCGTTCAAAGGCGACGCCGGCTACTACGACGTCAGAACCGGCGCCGACACCGTCGCCGACGCAGTGTGGACCTATGAGCAGCCCTACCCCGCGGTCGCGGCGATCGCCGGGCACGTCGCGTTCTACCCCAACAAGGCCGATGTCGTGGTGGAGCCCTAGCGGATGCCGGAGAGCAGGACCGCCAGTGTCACGTTCGCAGGACCCGCCAGTCCGGCGCTGACACTGTCGCCGCTGCGCCGCGGCCGGGCCGATCCGTGTCATCACGACGCACCCGACGGTGCGATCTGGCGGACGAGCCTGCTGGCCAGCGGCCCGGTGACCGCGCGGATCACCCGGGACGGCGTCGACACCGTCGCCTGCGAAGCGTGGGGGCCGGGCGCCGCGGAGTTCGCGGACGCACTGCCGGCGCTGCTCGGCGCCGAGGACGACGTCGGCGGGTTCGACCCGCAGGAGCCGACGATCGCGCGTGCCCATCGACGCGTACCGCACCTGCGGCTGGGCCGCACCGGACGGGTGCTCGAGGCGCTGGTCCCGGCCATTCTCGAACAGCGGGTGTACGGCAAGGACGCCCGGCGCGCATGGCGCCAGCTCGTCGGCAAGTACGGCGCGCCGGCACCTGGTCCCGCGCCGGCGCACATGCGAGTCCCCCCGGCAGCGGACGTGTGGCGGCGGGTTCCGTCCTGGGACTTTCATCTCGCCAACGTCGATCCCGGTCGGGCGCGGACGGTGATCGGTTGCGTGCAGCGCGCCGACGCCCTCGAGCGGTTGGTCCACCGCTCGTGCGAAGCGGCCCGCACCGCGATGATGTCGCTGCCCGGGGTGGGGGTGTGGACGGCAGCCGAGGTGGCCCAACGGGCGATGGGAGACGCCGATGCGCTGTCGATCGGCGACTACCACCTGTCGACGATGATCGGCTGGAGCCTGCTCGGCCGCCCGATCGACGACGACGAGATGGTGACGCTGCTGGCGCCGCTGTCGCCGCACCGGCATCGCGCCGTCCGACTGCTGGAAGTCAGTGGGCTCGCGGTCAATCCGAGGTTCGGTCCGCGCGTAGCCATCCCGAATCTTGCTGAACTGTGACGTCGGGCGCAGGCGATTATCGGGCCGACGGCCCGGGTACACGGGGCGGGACAAGAGAAGGAGCCATCAACATGACCACGTTCACTGTCCCCGGACTGTCCGACAAGGCGGGCGCCGAGGTCGCAGAGTTGCTGCAGAAGGCGCTGAGCCGTTACAACGATCTGCACCTGACGCTCAAGCACGTGCACTGGAATGTGGTGGGCCCCAACTTCATCGGGGTTCACGAAATGATCGACCCGCAGGTCGAGCTGGTGCGCGGATACGCCGACGAAGTCGCCGAACGCATCGCCGCACTCGGTGCGTCGCCGCAGGGCACCCCCGGGGCCATCCAGAAGGACCGCACCTGGGACGACTACTCGGTGGGCCGCGACACGGTGCAGGCGCACCTGGCCGCGCTGGACCTCGTCTACACCGGCGTCATCGAGGACACGCGCAAGAGCATCGAGCGGTCCGGCGAGCTCGACCCGGTCACCGAGGACATGCTCATCGGCCACGCCGGCGAACTCGAGAAGTTCCAGTGGTTCGTCCGGGCGCATCTGGAGAATTCCGGTGGCCAGCTGGCCAACGAGGGCCAGAAGACCGAGAAGTCCGCGGCAGACGCCGCCAAGAGCTAGTCCCCCGCGAGATCCGTTCGTTCAGCGGTAGGCGGTCAACCGCCCCACCAGGGCCGGGCGGCCGTCGGAACCCGTGGCCACCACGTCGGCGGCTGCGCTTCGGCGGCCCACCCGGGCCGGCGTGGCACTGTAGTGCGCGCCGGCGCCGCCGTGCATCGGACGGAAGAAGTTCACCCGCAGCGAGCCGGTGACGAACTCGCCGCCGGGCCCGCTGTTGAGGGCTGCTGATCCCACGAGCTCGAGCCCCATCGACGACACCCCGCCGTGGATCGCTCCAACGCCGTTGAACACCGCAGGGTCATCCCGTTGGACGAGCACCGTCGCCGCACCCCCGGCCTCGCCGACCTCGACCGCCATCCGATCCGCGAGGCGAGGACCCACCGACGGCGCATCCGCATCGTCGTCGGGCCAGGTCACGAGCGTTTCAGGGGCAGGGATGAAAAACGAGCGGACCGTCGCCGTCGCGATCACGGTGCCGTCGACCGACAGCTCGCACAGCGCCAGCGCGGTGATCCCCTTGGGCCCCAGAGGGCGCCCGACGCCCAGCACGGGGTGATCCGGCGCGGCCGCGATCGCGTCGAGGGCCCCGGGCGACACTTCCAGCGCGAGCTCGCTGGACACCGTCCACTCGTCAGCCCCTCGCCGGACGTGATTGGCCGCGCCGGCGACATGGTCGACCAGCATTGCCAGCGGCGCGATGGTGGGCAGCCCGGTGAGCGGATTGACCAGACCGGCGGTCGGAATGGATGCCGTGGCCAGGTCGGGATCCCGGTCGTCGGTTTCGATCCCGAAACGGCCCAGCGGATGATTCAGTGGGAAACGCACCCCTGCAGCCTGACGGTTGCTCGGCGTCGTCGCAGCGGCGGGGTTGCCCCGTGCTGAATGCCGTTGCGGCGCATCGTGTTTCGGTGTCCAGGAGCATCCGGTCGCCGCTGGCCGGGCCCTCCGCCGCCCGCGGGGGCAACTCTAAGAATCTCGCCAGGCTTTCAGCAAATGTCACCGGACTGTAAACAGCACGTCAAACGCAGAGGCGATGATTGCGGCAAACGACAGCCTGGGAGCATGCCAAGGTGTGACGTGGCTCTCATCTGGGCGGGGCGGTTGTTGCCAAGGTGAAAGACCGTCCATGGCAACGTTATTCGTCTGTGACCTTACGGGGGGCGGCGCGGCGCTGCCGTGCGACGGACGGGCCCCGTTAGGGTGCACTAAGTTGGCATGTCAGGGGCCCTTTGTCATATCGTTTTGAGCACTTGTGGCGCGTGGAAAAAGGGCCGGCGTTCAGTGCTGCACGAAGGCCCCTCCGCCGCCGCCCCGGCTAACGTTCTCGCGCCGAGGTATCTGCAGAAATAAGGTAGGTGGGAATGGCGCCCAGTCCTCAGGGCCTGTACAACCCCGCATTCGAACACGATGCGTGTGGCGTGGCCATGGTTGCCGACATGCACGGCCGCCGCAGTCGCGACATCGTCGAAAAGGCCATCACGGCGCTACTCAACCTGGAACACCGAGGCGCCCAGGGCGCCGAGCCGAACACCGGTGACGGTGCCGGCATCCTGCTGCAGGTTCCCCACGAGTACTTCCAGGCGATCGTCGAGTTCGACCTGCCCGAGCCGGGGAGCTACGCCACCGGCATCGCCTTCCTGCCGCAGTCCTCCAAGGATGCAGCGACGGCCTGCGAGGCCGTCGGCAAGATCGCCGAGGCCGAAGGGCTGACGGTGCTGGGGTGGCGCGACGTGCCGACCGACGAATCGTCGCTGGGTGCGTTGGCCCGCGACGCGATGCCCACCTTCCGCCAGGTGTTCCTCGCCGGCGCCTCCGGAATGGACCTCGAACGTCGCGCCTACGTGGTGCGCAAGCGCGCCGAGCACGAACTCGGCACCAAGGGCCCGGGCCAGGACGGCCCCGGCCGCGAGACCGTCTACTTCCCGAGTCTGTCCGGCCAGACCTTCGTCTACAAGGGCATGCTGACCACCCCGCAGCTCAAGGCCTTCTACCTCGACCTGCAGGACGAGCGTCTCACCAGTGCGCTCGGCATCGTGCACTCCCGGTTCTCGACGAACACATTCCCGTCGTGGCCCTTGGCGCACCCGTTCCGGCGCGTCGCCCACAACGGCGAGATCAACACCGTCACCGGTAACGAGAACTGGATGCGCGCCCGGGAGGCGCTGATCAACACCGACGTGTTCGGGTCAGGCCAGGACCTCGACAAGATCGTGCCCGTCTGTACCCCCGGAGCGTCGGACACCGCCCGCTTCGACGAGGTGCTCGAGCTGCTGCACCTCGGTGGCCGCAGCCTGCCGCACGCAGTCCTGATGATGATCCCGGAGGCCTGGGAGCGTCACGAGTCGATGGACCCCGCCCGCCGGGCGTTTTACCAGTACCACGCGTCGCTGATGGAGCCCTGGGACGGCCCGGCGGCCGTCTGCTTCACCGACGGCACGGTGATCGGCGCGGTCTTGGACCGCAACGGTCTGCGTCCGTCCCGGATCTGGGTGACCAGCGACGGGCTCGTGGTGATGGCCTCGGAAGCCGGCGTCCTCGACGTCGATCCCGCCACCGTCGTGCAGAAGATGCGCCTGCAGCCCGGCCGGATGTTCCTGGTCGACACCGCGCAGGGCCGCATCGTCGACGACGAGGAGATCAAGGCCGACTTGGCCGCCGAGCAGCCATACCAGGACTGGCTCGACGCGGGCCTGTTCCAGCTCGAGGAACTGCCACCAGGCGACTACGTGCGGATGCCCCACCACCGCGTGGTGCTGCGTCAGCAGATCTTCGGCTACACCTACGAAGAGCTCAACCTGCTGGTCGCGCCGATGGCCCGGACCGGCGCCGAGGCGCTCGGTTCGATGGGCACCGACACCCCGATCGCCGTGCTCTCCGCGCGGCCGCGGGTGTTGTTCGACTACTTCCAGCAGCTGTTCGCCCAAGTGACCAACCCGCCGCTGGACGCCATCCGCGAAGAGGTGGTCACCAGCCTGGCCGGCACCGTCGGCCCGGAAGGCGACCTGCTCAACCCCGACGCCGAGTCGTGTCGTCAGATCGCGCTGTCCCAGCCGATCCTGCGCAACGCCGAGCTGTCGAAGCTGATGTGCGTCGACCCCGACCATGAGATCCGCGGTCACAAGCACGGCATGCGCGCCGCGGTGATCCGCTGCCTCTACCCCGTCAACCGCGGTGGCCGTGGCCTCAAGGAAGCGCTCGACAACGTGCGCGCCAAGGTGTCGGCGGCGATCCGCGACGGCGCGCGCATCATCGTGCTCTCCGACCGCGAGTCCAACGAGCAGATGGCGCCGATCCCGTCGCTGCTGTCCGTCGCCGCGGTGCACCACCACCTGGTCCGCGACCGGACCCGCACCAAGGTCGGCCTCGTGGTCGAGGCCGGCGATGCTCGCGAGGTGCACCACATGGCGTGCCTGGTGGGCTTCGGCGCGGCTGCGATCAACCCGTACATGGCGTTCGAGTCGATCGAGGACATGGTCGATCGCGGCGTCATCAGCGGCATCAGCAGCGACCAGGCCAAGGCCAACTACGTCAAGGCCGCGGGCAAGGGTGTGCTCAAGGTGATGTCGAAGATGGGCATCTCCACGCTGGCCTCCTACACCGGTGCCCAGCTGTTCCAGGCCATCGGCATCAGCCAGAAGCTGCTCGACGAGTACTTCACCGGACTCACCTGTCCGGTCGGCGGCATCGATCTGGACGACATCGCCGCCGACGTCTCCGCTCGTCATTCCCTTGCGTACCTGGATCGCCCCGACGAGTGGGCACACCGCGAGCTCGAGGTGGGCGGCGAATACCAGTGGCGCCGCGAGGGGGAGTACCACCTGTTCAACCCGGACACGGTGTTCAAGCTCCAGCACTCCACGCGCACCGGGCAGTACGAGGTGTTCAAGGAGTACACCAAGCTGGTCGACGACCAGAGTGAACGGATGGCCTCGCTGCGCGGACTGCTCAAATTCCGTGCGGGAGAGCGCCCGTCGATTCCGTTGGAGGAGGTCGAGCCGGCCAGCGAGATCGTCAAGCGGTTCTCCACCGGCGCGATGAGCTACGGCTCCATCTCGGCCGAGGCCCACGAGACGCTGGCGATTGCGATGAACCGGCTCGGCGGCCGATCGAACTCGGGTGAGGGTGGCGAGGCCACCGCGCGCTTCGACCGCGACGAGAACGGCGACTGGCGGCGCAGCGCGATCAAGCAGGTCGCCTCGGGCCGCTTCGGCGTCACCTCCCACTACCTGTCCAACTGCACCGACATCCAGATCAAGATGGCCCAGGGTGCGAAACCCGGTGAGGGCGGCCAACTTCCGGGACACAAGGTGTACCCGTGGGTGGCCGAGGTGCGGCATTCGACACCCGGCGTGGGATTGATCTCGCCGCCGCCACACCACGACATCTACTCCATCGAGGATCTCGCCCAGCTGATCCACGACCTGAAGAACGCCAACCCGCAGGCTCGCGTGCACGTGAAGCTCGTGAGCGAGAACGGCGTGGGAACGGTGGCAGCCGGTGTGTCGAAGGCGCACGCCGACGTCGTGCTGATCTCCGGCCATGACGGT
The DNA here is from genome assembly GCA_023404955.1 of Actinomycetes bacterium. Taxonomy (GTDB): domain Bacteria; phylum Actinomycetota; class Actinomycetes; order Mycobacteriales; family Mycobacteriaceae; genus Mycobacterium. Next base: position 25,521 of record JAEXZY010000029.1, on the reverse strand, counting down.
GGCACCGGTGCGACGCCGCTGACGTCGATGAAGCATGCCGGCGCGCCGTGGGAGCTGGGGCTGGCCGAGACGCAGCAGACCCTGCTGCTCAACGGTCTTCGTGATCGGATCGTGGTGCAGGTCGACGGTCAGCTCAAGACGGGTCGTGACGTGGTGATCGCGGCGCTGCTCGGCGCCGAGGAGTTCGGCTTCGCCACCGCACCGCTGGTGGTCTCGGGCTGCATCATGATGCGTGTCTGCCACCTCGACACCTGTCCCGTCGGCGTGGCCACCCAGAATCCGCTGCTGCGCCAGCGGTTCAACGGCAAGCCCGAGTTCGTCGAGAACTTCTTCATGTTCATCGCTGAAGAGGTGCGGGAACTCATGGCGCAGTTGGGGTTCCGGACCGTCAACGAGATGGTCGGCCAGGTCGGCGCCCTCGACACCGCCAAGGCTGCCGAGCACTGGAAGGCACACAAGCTCGATCTGGCTCCGGTGCTGCACGAGCCCGATTCGGCGTTCATGAATCAGGACCTGTACTGCAGTTCGCGTCAGGATCATGGGCTGGACAAGGCGCTCGATCAGCAGCTGATCGTGCAGTGCCGCGAGGCGCTCGACAGCGAGGCGCCGGTGCGTTTCTCCACGACGATCGCGAATGTCAACCGCACGGTGGGCACGATGCTCGGCCACGAGGTGACCAAGGCGTATGGCGGACAGGGTCTGCCGGACGGCACCATCGACATCACGTTCGAGGGCTCAGCGGGCAACAGCTTCGGTGCCTTCGTCCCCAAGGGCATCACGCTGCGTGTCTACGGCGATGCCAACGACTACGTCGGAAAGGGTCTTTCCGGTGGACGCGTGGTCGTGCGGCCACCGGAGAACGCGCCGGAGGGTTACGTCGCCGAAGACAACATCATCGCCGGCAACGTGGTGCTGTTCGGGGCCACCAGCGGGCAGATGTTCCTGCGCGGTCAGGTGGGCGAGCGGTTCGCAGTACGCAACTCCGGCGCGCACGCCGTCGTGGAAGGCGTCGGGGACCATGGCTGCGAGTACATGACGGGCGGACGGGTCGTCATCCTCGGCCCCACCGGTCGCAACTTCGCCGCGGGCATGTCGGGCGGCATCAGCTATGTCTATGACGTCGACAACGTTCTCGCCGACAATCTCAACGGCGACATGGTGGCGCTGGAGAGCCTCGACGACGACGACGTGGAGTTCCTGCGCGACATCGTCGCCGCGCATGTCGACGCCACCGATTCCGCTGTGGGACAACGGATTCTGGCCGACTGGGACACCCAATCCGGCTACTTCACCAAGGTGATGCCTCGCGACTACAAGCGCGTGTTGCAGGCCATCGCCGACGCGCAACGCAATGGAGACGATGTGAACGAGGCGATCATGGCGGCCGCAAGTGGCTGATCCGCGCGGTTTCATGAAATACACGCAGCGGGAGACCCCGCAGCGTCGTCCCGTCGACCTGCGCCTGCGGGACTGGAAAGAGGTCTACGAGGAGTTCCCTCCAGACCATCTGCAAGTCCAGGCCGCACGCTGTATGGACTGCGGTATCCCGTTCTGCCACAACGGATGCCCGCTGGGGAACCTCATCCCGGAGTGGAACGACCTGGTCCGCACCGATCGGTGGCGCGATGCGATCGAGCGGTTGCACGCGACCAACAACTTTCCGGAGTTCACCGGGCGGTTGTGCCCGGCGCCGTGTGAGGGCTCCTGCGTGCTCGGCATCAATCAGGACCCGGTGACCATCAAGCAGGTCGAGGTCGAGATCATCGACAGGGCCTTCGACGAGGGCTGGGTGGTGCCACTTCCGCCGGATCGGAAGACCGGCAAGAAGGTCGCGGTGGTCGGCTCGGGCCCGGCGGGACTGGCTGCGGCGCAACAGCTCACGCGTGCCGGACACGACGTGACGGTGTTCGAACGCGATGACCGCATCGGTGGTCTTCTGCGGTACGGCATCCCCGAGTTCAAGATGGAGAAGCGCCACATCGACCGGCGCCTCGAGCAGATGGAAGGCGAGGGCACGCAGTTCCGCACCGGCGTGAACGTCGGTGTCGACATCACTGCTGCGCAGCTGCGTTCGCAGTTCGACGCCGTGGTGCTGGCCGGCGGGGCGACGGCTCGGCGCGACCTGCCGATCCCCGGGCGCGAACTCGACGGCATCCACCAGGCCATGGAATACCTGCCGTGGGCCAACCGCGTGCAGCTCGGTGACCCGGTTGCCGACGACGACGACCAGCCGCCGATCACGGCCAAGGGCAAGAAGGTCATCATCATCGGCGGCGGTGACACCGGCGCCGACTGCCTGGGCACCGCGCACCGTCAGGGCGCCGAGCACGTGCACCAGTTCGAGATCATGCCGCGTCCGCCGGAGACCCGTGCCGATTCGACGCCGTGGCCGACGTACCCGCTGATGTACCGGGTCACCTCGGCGCATGAGGAGGGTGGTGATCGCGTCTATTCGGTCAACACCGAAGAGTTCTTCGGCGAGGACGGCCGGGTGACGGGCCTGCGGGGCTACGAGGTCGAGATGAAGGCCGGCAAATTCCAGAAGGTCGACGGTACCGACTTCGAGATGGCCGCTGATCTGGTGCTGCTGGCGATGGGCTTCACCGGTCCGGAGCGCGAAGGTCTGCTCACCGACCTCAAGGTCGAGATCAACGAGCGCGGCAACGTCAACCGGGACGCGAAGTTCGCCACCTCAGTGCCAGGCGTCTATGTCGCGGGCGACATGGGCCGGGGTCAATCCCTGATCGTGTGGGCGATCGCCGAGGGTCGCGCTGCGGCCTCCGCGGTGGACGCGTACCTGATGGGTCACACGGCGCTGCCGGCGCCCATCAAACCGACCGCAGTGCCGCAGCGATAGTCGAATTCTCCGCTCACGCACCGAGCGTGCCCGGGTGGTTGTGACCGCATCGATTTCACAACCACCACGGCACGCTCGGTGCACGAGACGGTCAAGGAACTGTTTCGCCGTGTTAACAGCAGCCACATGAGTCACACCAGAAACGGCATATTTTTGTTCGGCGTGCCTCCGGGTGTTTGCCAGCAGTCAGGTATCTAATGACTTGGTGAGGGCGCTGCGGTAATGTGGCTCCCCGGTTCAGCTATACGTACACCGCAGGAGTGATCACCGTGTCCATCAACCCGGTTACCCGCACTCGGATCAGTCGTATTACCTGGTCACTGTTCCGCCACCACGTCAAGAGCCGCGAGTTTCCGGCTAAAGCAGAGCGCCTGATCACCCCCGACGAACTCGTTCGGTACGGCTTCTAGCGAATTTTGTCGCGTCCGTCGATCTCCGGGCCGACGCCGCGACCCGCAACATTGCCGTCCGTTACCAAATCGTGATCGTCACTGATCTTTGCTGAGCAGTCCCGAGTCGCGGATCGCCTCGGCCAGTGGCTCGAGCACCGCCGGGTCGTAGGGCGGGGGCAGGTAGATGATCGCCAGGTCGAGGCCCTCCGCGCCGAGAGCAATGCAGTCCTCGATGAGCTTGCGGTAGTTGCGCTCTTCCAGCCGCACGTGCGACGAGAGCATGATCTCCTTCGGGTCGCGCCCCACGTCAGCGCAGTGCCGCTTCAACACATCCCGCTTGCGAGCGAATTCCTCCGGCGTGCCGCCGACGTAGTTCCAGTGGTCGGCGTACTGGGCGGTGATGCGCAGGGTGCGCTTCTCGCCGTTGCCGCCGATGCAGATCGGCGGGTGCGGCTGCTGCGGGCCCTTCGGCTCGTTGCGGGCGTCCTTGAGCTGATAGAACTGGCCGTCGAAGGTGGTCGTCTCCTGAGTCAGGAGGCCTTTGAGCACCTGGCACGCCTCCTCGAAGCGGTCGAACCGCTCCTTGATGCTGCCGAGCTCGATGCCGTAGGCGCCGGACTCCTCCTCGTTCCAGCCGGCGCCGATCCCGAGCTCGAGGCGGCCGTTGGAGACGATGTCGAGGGCCGAGGCCATGTTGGCGAGCACGGCCGGATGCCGGTAGTGGATGCCGGTGACGAGCACGCCGACGCGCAAACGCGTGGTCGCCTGCGCAAGGGCGGTCAGCGTGATCCAGCCCTCCAGGCAGGGGCCGGACGAGTCGGAGAAGATCGGATAGAAGTGGTCGAAGGTCCAGCCGGATTCGAAGACGTCGATGTCGTCGGCGGCCTGCCAGATCGCGAGCATGTCCGACCAGGTGGTGTTCTGCGGGGATGTCTTGAAAGCGAATCTCACTATGCCGACTCTAGGACGAAATCCTGGAGATGTACCGATGAGTTCTGCAGACGATCCGAGTCAGCATGCACATGATCGATATGACCTCTGCGTGTGCGGGCACCGCGGATCTGGTGCGCACCGTCACTGATGACCAGTTGGGTGGACTGACCCCGTGTTCGGAGATGAGCGTGGCGGCATTGGTGTCGCATCTGGGTGGGCTGGCGGCGGCGTTCACCGCGGCGGCGCGGAAGGACTTCGGCGAGCTGACCGACTCTCCGCCAGAGGTCAGCGACCAACTCGACGACGGCTGGCGGACGTCGTACCCGGAGCGTCTGATGGCGATGGCGGCTGCGTGGGGCGACGCCGCGGCGTGGGAGGGGATGTCGCGCGCCGGCGGGGTGGACTTCCCTGCCGAGGTCGGGGGCAGTATCGCGTTGACGGAGGTGGTGGTGCACGGCTGGGACCTGGCCCGCGCGACCGGCCGACCCTATGCGGTGGACGACGACGTCTTGCGTGCGGTGCTGCCGCATGTGACGGAGTTCGCCTCCGGGGCGCCGGTCGAGGGACTGTTCGCCGCGGCGGTCCCCGTGAAAGACGATGCGCCACTGCTGGATCGGGTGATCGCGCTGACCGGCCGGGACCCTGCCTGGACGCGCTAGGGGGCGACGAGCGACATCAATTGCGCTCCATCGTCGGATAATTGGACGAGCGTGGTGTTGATCCGCCAGACCTGCGCTTTCGAATCCGCACCTGCCTGCAAGGTCCACAGCCGCTGGCACGTCGCCAGATCGATGGCCTTGGCGATACGGCCACGTGCCGGATCGAGTACCCGAAGGATCGCGACCGCGCCGTCGGTACCGAGGTAATAGCCGAAGTTGTCCTCGCAGGTGGGCCCTTGCTTGTCGGTGCGCAGATCGTATTGCGTCCATTCGGGTGAAGAACTGCCGTGGCCCACGTTGACCATGAGGCGCGTCCCGATGAGGACGGTGTGTGGCTCGGCACTGTCGGAGCTGATGCGGCCCAACGGCACGCCGCCCGGCGTATAAACCGTTGTACCGGCGGGTGTCCCGATCATGGGTACATCACGCGAACTGGTGGCTAGTCGCCCTCTACTCGCGACGCGTCCGACTTGTTGCCCCTGTCTGTCGTAGAACAAAACCTCGTCGGGGTCAGCGAGTCGGCCGCTCGGACCGGCTTCCATGGCGAATCCGCCCGGATAGACCACAGCGTCGAGGGTTTGTCTCTCCGGCCCGAGGTCGGGACCGAGAACGGCGCCGTCCGCAAGCGAGAACGCCACTTTGCGCACAGTTGCCGGGCCGCCGACGCCCTGAGTTCCGATCGTGGGATCGCCGAGGTCGCTTTGCGCCCGGTATCGCTGATCTACGTCGCCGTGCCCGCCGACGAACCACGTCAGCTCTGCGCGATTCCCGATTCCCGAGACACCGCGTCCTTGTTCTGAGGCGATGGCGTAAATGCCCACCTGATCGACGCTGTTGTGGCCGGGATTCTGCGTCACCGTCGTCGGTCCTCGGAAGGTGACAGCTCCGGTGGCGGCGTGGATGACCCAGGCGATGGTGGAGGTTCCGTCGAGCCGCAGGCACAGAACGTCGTTTGGGCCGTTCAGGAAGCAATCTGGTCGGTACACGGTGTCCGACTCGAGCGACACGGGTGGGAAAAGTGGCTTCCCGCTTCGAATATCGATCCCGACCAGCCACCAGTCATGGTCGTCAAGTCGCGATGCCAGGAAGTACGCCTTGTTGTCGAGGTAGCCAATCAATGGCTTGGACTGTCCGACTGCAGGAGCGGTGACGAACATTGTGCCGGGGGGAAGCCCAAGATCTGCGGCAGACAGGCGCCACCCGGCTACTGGCAGGGCGCGCATCGATGAGAGGTGTGATTGCGGTGGCGGATTCCAGGTTACGAGAATCTGGGACGGACGAGAATGCTGCCACCATACAAAGCCTGCGACGATCGCGACCACCAGCGGCGTGATGGTCGCGAGAAACCGGAGGCTCCGCTGGCTCATCCGATTCGTCCAGCGTACTGGGCGAAAACATCTGCAGCTTCTTTCTGAACTGTTGGTGGCGATGGCAAACCGAGCGTGCGCTCGAGCCATGCGCCCACGGCGAATCGGTCGTGCCCACGCCGGACCAGATTCTCCGCAATGATGGCGTGCAGGCCGGCGAGCGCACGTCTCTGTGCGAGATTGGCGAGGCAGAGGATCTCCGCTCCAAGCTCCGCTTCGGTTCTTGTGATGACACCCGGGGATAGCTCAACTCGCCTCATCCGTCCTCCGAAAGTGGCTGTCACGCTTACGCACCCGTCCGGGCTCGTCGTGGTGAACGCCAACGTTGCAGTGCCGACAGCACCGTCCTCGGAGGGTTCGCTACACAGGAAGTCGAGTGCTCCTGTGACTGGTGATTCGACGTTGCAGCTCGGTTCATCGTGCCAAGAGTCCACGGAGGTCACAGTCCGCATGCACCGATGTTGCGGCCGCCCACCCAGTCCTCGTTCTCATAGTTGTCCGCCGCGTTGTTCAGACGTTCATGCAAATCGAGGCCGAGTCGGTACTGGTTCTCGATGGCGTCCTTGCGCGCTGTCTCAGCCTTCGCCACCGCCATGTTCATCACCGCCGACACCACGCCATGGGTGGCCCAGACTCGATCTGCCAGACCTTCGGCGACAGCTTGTCGAGCCGAACGCAAGCGGCCACTGGCTGCTTGCTGCTGATGAGCCAGCTCACGCACATGATCAGTAAGGACGCGGAGATTCATGTCTGGGTTCGTCACAGCTTGTCGTCACTCCCCGGTTGTTGTGGTTGTCGTACTCCGCACAGGCGGTCGGTTCTGCTGTCGGTCGCGGGTGGGCCCGACGGGTACTGCTCCTTCCCTCGTGATAGACGTCGCGCCAGACCCGTGGGCGCTAATACTGTTGCTGGCGGGCCGATTCGGAGAAGGTGACGTGCCGCCAGGCGATGGGCCCGTTGACGGCTGCGTGAGCTTCTGCGGCCTGATACCGCCAGAGCCCGCGGACCGAACAGGCGATTGTGCGATGGGATCGGTCGCCGATTCGTACGGTGTCACCGGCGTAGTCGGTGCGGGAACAGGGTTCGGGGGGTTGTAGGGCGTGGTCGGCTGCGTTCGCGTCGGCAGTGTCGCGCCGGGCGCGTGTTCGTCACCGAACGGGTCCCCGCACTGCCCGAACTTCTTGGAGATTTCTTCTTCTGCAGCGCGGCTGTAACGCTTCAGCAGCGCGCTGATGCGCGACGCGCGTCCGATCGATTGCACTCCCAGTTCGCCGGTCGTTATCCGTGCCTCATTGGTCTGTTCGAGCGCGACTGTTGTGTCGGTGGCCATTTTCAGCTGTCCAAGTCCCGGCAACTTGCTCATCCACGCAGTTGCGGCGTCGAAGTCGGAGAGGAAATCCCACTTGTCCTGGAGAAGGCGCCGAGCCTTGGCCACCTCGTCAGCGTGCGCTTCGACTTCGGCATGAAGCACCTTGTCAGCTGCTGCGATCTCGAACGTGTGATGCCGATGGTCGCTATTGGCAGCCGTGTGCGCATCCGCCGCCGTTCCGTTCCATCGGTCGGATTGGGGGTCGGCGTACACAAGTGTGTTGCCGGCTTCGCTCAAGTCAGCAGCCGAGGATTCGAGACCTTCAGCTCGTTCGGGATCGCCGATGCCCATCGTGAGCTTCATCGCGTCGATTTGCAGCTGGCCGATCAGCAGCGGAGGCGACGTGGCGTAACCGACACCAGCCGCCTGCAGCGTGGTGCCGACGGCGTCGAGGGGGTCCAGCACTCTCGATATCGTCCCGAGCCCGTCAATGCCGTCGAGGAACTTCTTCGCATCGTCGACCACGTCAGCCAGCTCGTCCCAAATGCCCATGGTGAAGTGGACCGCCCCTTCCGTCGGAGAAAAACACTAACAACGGGCGAAGAGGGGTCTTGACAGGAATTTCTGTCCGGATCTACGGGCACACTGAAGGCATGGATCCGGTCACCGCCCTGCGCCAGATCGCCTACTACAAGGACCGCGCTCGCGAGGATTCGCGCCGGGTGATGGCCTACCGCAACGCCGCCGACGTTGTCGAGGCGCTCACCGACGCTCAGCGTGAGAAGCACGGCGCCGCGAACAGCTGGCAATCGCTCCCACGGATCGGACCCAAGACCGCCAAGGTCATCGCTCAGGCGTGGGCGGGCCAGGAACCCGATGTGCTGGTCGAGTTACGAGAATCCGCGCAGGATCTCGGCGGCGGCGAGATTCGTGCCGCGTTGCGCGGGGACCTGCACGTGCACTCGAACTGGTCGGACGGGTCGGCGCCCATCGAGGAGATGATGCTGGCCGCTCGCGACCTGGGTCACGAGTACTGCGCCTTGACCGATCACTCACCCCGGCTCAAGATCGCCAACGGACTCTCACCCGATCGCCTGCGACATCAGCTCGACGTCATCGACAAGATCCGCGAAACAGTTGCTCCCATGCGCATTCTCACCGGGATCGAGGTCGACATCCTCGAGGACGGCTCGCTCGATCAGGAGCCGGAGCTGCTCGAGCGGCTCGACGTCGTCGTGGCGAGCGTGCACTCCAAGCTCGCGATGGATGCCCCCGCGATGACCCGGCGCATGATCAAGGCCGTCACCAATCCGCACGCCGACGTCCTCGGGCACTGCACCGGGCGTCTGGTCACCGGCGGGCGGGGGATGCGGCCCGAGAGCACCTTCGACGCAGAAGCCGTGTTCACCGCCTGCCGCGACGCCGGCACCGCGGTCGAGATCAACTCGCGGCCGGAGCGCCGCGACCCGCCCACCCGGCTGCTCACCCTCGCCATGGACATCGGCTGCGTGTTCTCCATCGACACCGATTCCCACGCACCGGGGCAGCTCGATTTCCTGGGGTACGGCGCCCAACGGGCCCTCGACGCCGGGCTGGCCGCCGAGCGCATCGTGAACACCTGGGACGCGGACACTCTGCTCGAGTGGACCCGCTCGTGACGCGTCAATCAGGAAGCATCGGCATCTCCCATCCGGTGTCCTTGCCGACCAGCACACCGCGGGTGACCGCCGCGTTGCCGTAGCGACCCCGCACCCGGTCGATCGCCGCGTCGATGCTCGAGCTGTCGGCGACGAGATCGGCATGCGTGAACGGCAGCTCCATCTGCTGCGCACCGTCGCGGTCGATGTTGCACACCGCGAACCCCACCAATGTCAGACCACGCTCGGCGATCAACGGCGCCGCACCTGCCACCAGCGCGCGCGCCGCCTGCAGGATCGCATCCGTCGACGCAGTGGCCAGCGGCAGCGTGTGCGAGCGGGTGACCCGGCCGAAATCGTCGAACCGCAGGCGCAGCACCACCGTGCGCCCCGTCCGATCGGCGGCGCGCATGCGCCGCGTGATCCGGTCGACCAGGTTGACCACGACCGCGTCCACCTCTGCGGCGGACATCGAGTTGCCCGCACGCCCCAGCGCACGTTGGGCGCCCACCGAGCGGCGGCGCTGTCCCGTCACCACCCGGCGGCGATCCTGGTTGTGCGCCAGCGCGAACAGCTGTCGCCCCATCGCGCCACCGACCATCGACCGCAGCGTGGCCTCGTTCAGCTCGGCCACATCGGCGACCGTCTCGATCCCATGCTCGTGCAGCTTGGCAGCGGTCTTCGCGCCGACGCCCCACAGCCGGCGCACCGGCAGCGGGTGCAGGAACGCGAGCTCACGATCGGGCGGAACCAGCAGTAGACCGTCCGGCTTGGCTTCCTGGCTGGCCACCTTCGCGAGGAACTTGGTGCGGGCGATCCCGACGGTGATCGGCAGTCCGACCTCGTCGCGCACCCGTTCCCGCAGCCGGGCGCCGACCTGCACCGGTGTACCGGAGACCCGCCGCAAACCGGACACGTCGAGGAAGGCCTCGTCGATGGAGAGAGGCTCGACGGCCGGCGTGGTGTCGCGGAACACCTCGAACACCGCCTCGCTGGCCTTCGAGTACGCCGACATGCGCGGCGGCACGACGATGGCCTGTGGGCACAACGCCCGCGCCTGCCGCCCGCCCATGGCCGTGCGCACCCCGAACGCCTTGGCTTCGTAGCTGGCCGCCAGCACCACGCCGGCGCCGACGATCACCGGCTGACCGCGCAGTGCAGGATTGTCCCGCTGCTCGACTGACGCATAGAACGAATCGAGATCCGCGTGGAGGATGCTCGCTTCGCCGGACACGAACACATGTTCGCACCGAGGACCGACACTGCGAGCGAAAGCTAGTTCGAGTCGCCGTAGATGCTGGTGGTCCAGATGTGCACGAGGTTGTCGAGCACCCGGTGGTCGGGGATCGCGGGCTGCTGGCCGGCGAAGGTCGCCGCCATCACCGACTCGTTCATCAGGTTCAGCGCGGTCGCGAGCTCGATCGCGGGCACCGTCACCGGCGCCGCGCCTGCCGCCCGCTCCGCCTCGATCACCGTCGCGGAATGATCGATCCAGCGCTGCATCGACCCCGCCCACATCTCGCGCGCGGCCGAGTCCGTGGTCCGGACGCCGACCGTCGCGGCGCAGACGGCCCGGTGCGCGCCGAACGTGCGGACGAACACATCGATGCCGCGCCGCCAGAATGCCCGGCGGTCCACCGGTCGGGTGGCGATGATCTCGGCCAGCGCCGCGTCGGCCTCGGCGATGACGCGCTCGAGCAGCGTCAGCAGCACGGCATCCTTGGAGGGAAAGTAGAAGTAGAACGTGGGCCGGGATATCCCAGCGCCCTTGGCGAGATCGTCGACGGAGATCTCGGCCAGCGGGCGGTGCTCCAGCAGGCGCTCGGCGGTCTCCAGAATCGCCAGTTCCCGATCGTCACCGGACGGGCGCGAACTGCGCCGGCCGCGGCCGGTACGCGCATGGCTGGTGGTCGTCACTTCCTGTACTTTACACCCTGTTGAGATTGTCGACGCACTGTTGACTCGCTCGACGCGGCGTTGATAGCTTGCCTGCATGACCGAGTTCGTCGACGTCGTCATCGTGGGAGCCGGTATCTCCGGCATCAGTGCCGCATGGCACGTGCAGGATCGCTGCCCCGGCACCAGCTACGTGATCCTCGAACGGCGGGCGCACCTGGGCGGCACGTGGGACCTGTTCCAGTACCCCGGCATCCGCTCGGATTCCGACATGTTCACGCTCGGCTTCCGGTTCAAGCCGTGGACGTCGAACAAGGCCATCGCCGACGGCCCGTCGATCATGGCCTACCTCGAAGAGACCGTCGCCGAATTCGGTATCGACAAGAACATCCGGTACGGGCACACCGTCACCGGCGCCGACTGGTCCGACGACGAGAGCCGCTGGACGGTGACGGTCGAACGAGACGGCGAACAGGTCGAGATCTCCGCCCGCTACCTGATGGCCTGCAGTGGCTACTACAACTACGACCAGGGCTACGCGCCTCAGTTCCCCGGCGCCGCGGACTTCACCGGACCGATCGTGCATCCGCAGCACTGGCCGACCGACCTCGACTACACCGGCAAGCGCGTCGTGGTGATCGGCAGCGGCGCCACGGCCGTCACTTTGATTCCCGCCCTTGCCAATTCAGGCGCCGGCCACCTGACGATGCTCCAGCGATCGCCGACCTTCATCGCCGCGCTGCCCGATGTCGACCCGTTCACCGTCGCGACCAACAAGCGCCTGCCCGCCAAGGTCGCCTACGTCCTGAACCGCTGGAAGAGCATCCTCGCCCAGTCCGCCCAGTATCAGATCGCCCGCAGGTTCCCCGACTTCTTCCGCAAGCAGCTCCTGACGATGGCCCGCCACCGGCTGCCCGAAGGCTTCGACGTCGACAAACACTTCAACCCTCGCTACAACCCGTGGGATGAGCGAGTGTGTCTGGCGCCCAACGGGGATCTGTTCAAGACGATCCGAGCCGGCAAGGCCGACATCGTCACCGACACCATCGAGCGCTTCACCGAGACGGGCATCGCGCTGTCCTCGGGGCAGCATCTCGACGCCGACATCATCGTCACCGCAACAGGATTGAATCTGCAGCTGTTCGGTGGCGCGACGATCTCGCGCAACGGTGAACCGCTGGTGCTCAACGAGTCGATGGCCTACAAGGGCATGATGCTGACGAACATGCCGAACATGGCGTTCACCATCGGCTACACCAACGCGTCGTGGACACTGAAGGCCGACCTGGTCTCCGAATTCTTCTGCCGTGTCATCAATTTCATGGCCGACAAGGGCTACGACACGGTCGAACCCCGGCATCCCGGCGCCAGTGTCGACGAGGCCCCGCTGATGGACTTCACGCCCGGATACGTGCTGCGCGCCCTGGACTACCTACCCAAATCCGGCTCCCGCACGCCGTGGCGACTCAAGCAGAACTACCTGCTCGACCTGCAGCTGATCCGCCGCGGCAAGGTCGACGACTCTGCGCTGGAGTTCACCAGACACCGTGCGGCGGTGCCCACTTCGGTGTGATCAGCCGTCCGAAGCGGTGACGACGACGATCCCGTCGTCGTCGCTGTAGGCGATGTCGCCGGGAGCGAACACGACCCCGCCGAACTCGACCGCTTCGTCGCGCACGCCCTCACCGGTCTTGGTGCTCTTGCGCGGATTGGTGCCCAGCGCCTTGATGCCGATGTCGAGGGTGCGCAACGTAGAGGCGTCGCGCACCGCACCGTTGATGATCAGACCCGACCAGCCGCCGGCCCGGCCCAACTCGGCGATCACGTCGCCGACCAGCGCAGTGTGCACGGAGCCTGCGCCGTCGATGACCAGCACGCCGCCGTTGCCGGGCTCCGACAACACCGACTTGAGCAGCGCGTTGTCCTGGAAGCAGCGCACCGTGGTGATCGGCCCGGCGAACTCGGAGCGCCCGCCGAATTGGCGCAGCTGCAGATCACAGCTGCGCACGTCGGGGCCGATCTCGTCGACCAGGTCAGCGGTGGGGCGCGGGGTCACAGTCACCGCGCCATTATGCCGTGACGCTGTTGGACGGGACCTCGGCCAGTACCGGTGGCGTCAGTCCTGGTTGCGGCGTGCGGCGAGCAGAACCACGACCAGCGCGAGTATGCCGGTGACGGCCGCAGCCGCGAGGGGCAGGCGAGCTGACCGCGACTCCTCTCGGCTGACGGGGGCCGGAGCGGTGACCGCGGGGCTGGCGGTCGCGACCGTCGACTTGGCCTGTGCGGCAACCTCTTCGACGGCACTGGCGGCAGCGGCAGGCTGCGGGGGCGCGATCTTCTTCGCCGGAGCCTTCTTCGCCGGAGCTTTCTTGGCGGGTGCCTTCTTGGCCGGCGCCTTCTTCGCGGCAACCTTCTTGGCCGGTGCCTTCTTGGCCGGCACCTTCTTCGCTACGGACGCCTTCTTGGCGGGGGCTTTCTTGGCCGGCGTCTTCTTGGCCGGAACGGCAGCGGGATCAGCCGCGGGATCGCTGTCGGCAGACGCAGCATCCGACCGGTCTTCGGGCCGATCCGACTGCTCCATGTCACCGCTCCTTCGACTGTCCAGGCGTGCGCGTCAATTCATCATGCCAGGCCGGTCGGCGCGCCCGGTTCCCGTGTCAGCCGGTCACCGCCAGCGTCGCCGCCGCGGCCAGCGTGACCGCCATGACCCCCAATTCTGTGTAGGCCCGGGTCCGGGAGAGCCCGGCGCTCGAGCGGTGGGCACGCGCGTCGGGCAACCAGGAGGCGCGGTTACGCCACGCCAGCGTCATGAGTGAGGCCGTCAGTACCAGTTTTGCGCACAGCACCCTGCCCCACCCGGTGGTGACCAACTGCGCGGGTGTATCGAGCACTGCCAGGCCCGCCACCATCCCGCCGAGGAGCAGCACGCCGACGCTGGCCAACGACAGCTGCGAGAACCGCGGCAGCATCCGCGCCCACTGGCCGCGATGCGAGACCGTCAGAACCAGCGCGGCGAGCACCCCGCACCAGAGGGCGGCGGCGAGGGTGTGCACTGCGACGGCGATGCCGCCGAGGGCACTTTCCCCGAGATGCCCCGTCAGCGGGTGGCCCACGACGCCGATGGCTGCCACGCCCGCGGTGGCGGCTGCCACCGGGGCAGACCTGGGCGCGAGTCCGGCCGCGAGGGCGACCGCTGCCGCAGCCACGATCGTCACCAGCGCAGCCCGGCCGGGGGCAGTGTGAACGCTGAAATCGAACACCGTGTGCAGGCCGACGGTCCCGACGCTGCGGCCCGCAGCCTCGGCGGTCGCCAGCACGAGCCGCACCAGCTCAGCCGCCAGCCACACCGCCGAGGCGGCCAGCAGCGGTGCAGTGCCGCGCCGTAGCAGCTCATCGCGATACCGCGGCCCGTCGAGTGCCGGCACCACGGCCAACCCGACGGTCACCACCGCGGCACCGTCGGCAAGCGACCGCACCAGCGCTGCCGACAGCGATGCACCCGGGAAGGCCAGCGCCCAGGCCAGGACGCACGCCGCGGCGGTGACGAGCAGGGCGCCCGCCACCGCCCGGCCGTGCGTCATGATCTGCGGCGGACCGCCCACACCGCACCCGCGGCCACCACGGCGACCGCACCGACGACGAACGGCCACGCGGGCAGCCCCGCCGGTGCCGGGGAGGCTGGGGCAGCCTGCGGCGTGCTCGGTGCTGCAGCCGCGGGCGTCGCCGCGGCTGCTGTCGGGCCGGTCGTCACCTGGAACGGCCACGAGCCGGTCACCACGTGTCCGTCGGCCGACGTCGCCCGGTAGTTGACGGTGTAGGTGCCCGCCGGAGCCCCGGGCCGGACGCCGATGCTGATCACGGCGCCGTCGACGGTCGGCGTGCCGTCGGCCCACTGCGTGCCGTCGGGGCCGACGACCGTCATCGCGGCGAACTCGGGTTGCATCGTTTCGTTGAACGTCGCGCTGACCCGGCCGGGGGCCTGCGCCACTGCGGCGTTGTCTGCGGGGTCACCGGCGATGCGGGCGGCGTGTGCCCACGCCGGACCAGCGCTGATCAGCGCGGCCAGGACGACGGCGAATGCCGTCGCCCCGATCGCGAGGAGGTGGGCGAGCCGGGGCCGCCCATGATGAAGTGCGTGCATTCGGTTGTCTGCTTCCTGTGTCGGTTCTGTCGAGGTCGAGGTCAGCCCGTGGCGGGCGGACCTCGATGCGACATCGACGTGGCGAGCAGCAACTCCGCGAACAGGGGATGGTCCCCGGAGGTGAAAAGGCTTGGGGGCGTGGCGAATTCTGCCGCGATCGCGGGAGCGGCCGTGCACCGCGCGACACGCACGAGCATGCGGCACAGCTGTTCGCCCACGCTGATCAGCAGGGCGCCCACCAGAACCGCGGCTGCGTGTGCGGCGAGCATCGGCCCGTGCGACGCGGCTCCGGCGTGCGGGTGGCCGACCGCGAATAGGGCGTGGCCGATGACCTGTCCGACTGTCAGCAGCAGCGCCAGCGCAGCCGCGTTCGGGGTTCGCGGCATCGCTGCGGCCGTCACCCCGACAGTCACCCCGACAAGCAGCAGACCGACCAAGGCGGGGCCGACGGCGAGATGACCACCACCCGTGGCGTGGGCCGCCAGTGACAGCGCTGCCGTCAGCAGGCCCGCCGCCGCACTGCGCAGCAGGACCGGTTGGCGGACCGACGCGTCAGTCACGGGGCTCTCGGGGAGGGCTCAGGCCACGCCGAGGCGCGCCAACAGATCAGCGTCGATACCGTCGAGCTGCTGGGCGATCGCGGCATGTGCCGGCTTGCGGCGAGCGGGCGGCATGTTCTCGGCCGCCGTGACCGCGGCCGCCAGGTCAGTGAGGCGAGCGCTGATCGCCGCGGCGAACTGCTTGGTCTCGGCGTCCTTGGGCTTTTTCTCGGTCAGCTGGCGCAGCGACTGCTCCGCGCCGGCGATCCGTGCCGACAACTCAGCACCGTGGCCCGAGAACTGCCCGAGTTGGCTGACGGGAATGCCGAGACGATCCGCGCGACGCTCATCGATGAGTCCCCGCGCAGAGACGGATGCCCGGTACACCAGCGGGATGACGACCGGCGCCAGCAGCCGCGACACCGTCAACGCTCGACGAATCTTGGTGGGAGTGAACAGCTTTCCCTCGCGGGCGGCTTTGAGCTGAGTTTCGGCGACCTTCAGCGCGGTGCGATCGCTGTCGCGTTGCGCGCGCAACTGCGCCCGCAACGACTTCGCCGCGGCCTTCTGCTCGGACTTGAAGCGGCGGACCTCGTTCTTGGCCGAGAGCTTGGCCTCGAGCTTGGCCTTGGTCTTGATCGCCCGTCTCTCGGCCCTGCGGACGGCGCGGGACTTACGTCGCTTGAACAGACTCATCCGCAAAGCCCTCTCCACTGTCTTTTCGCCGGCGCGCTGACCCACACTATCGTCCGAACCTCGGCGATCAACCGGGCGGAGGGGGCCGCACCACTGTGCGAGAATCGAGCCTCACCCGGGTTCCTCCTCCCGCCCGACCCCCGGGAAGGTGGTGACGACGTGGGTCCGCGAGTGCGCAGCGCCTGTGCCGCCGGCCTGATCGTCGGCGGACTGTGGGTCGGCGGCGTCAGTGCGACAGCGTCCGCCGAGACCGCTGACACCGAGAGTTCCGCGAACCCTGCCGGCTCCGGCGCCCGCTCCGACGACCCGCCGCACGTCAATCGCGCTCCGACGGCGGACGATCCACCAGCACGACGGGGAATCGGCACGAAGTGGCGCCGGGCCGACCGGGCCGAGCGCGTCGTTCGCGGCCGGGATCGCGAACCGTCCGACCCGTGCTGCGACGACGGCGGAAAAGACTGCGGGCCGGGCTGGCCCTGGCCACCCGACGATCCGGAGCCACCCGGCATCCCGGCCCCGCCGGAGAGCCACGGGGGCGTCAGCGACCGACCGGTCGTCGCGCCACGTCCCGGCGGGATTGGCACACCCGGTGCCAGCTCACCGCAGACCCGACCGCCCATCGAGCTGCCGTTCGACCCCGACGTGATCGACGTCGTGCCCGGCGTCGGTCTGCCGACCACCGGAGCGGGCGCGCCGATCAGCCTCCCGGTGCTGCCTGTCGTGACCCCGGCGGTAGCCGGCGCGGGCATCGGCGCTCCGCGCGCCGTCGAGGCCGCGTCGCCACCGGCCGCGCCGCCCCGGATCGCCCCTGAGTCGCCTCCGGCCCGACCGGTCCAGCCCGGCGAGAACGTCCTCGCCGGCTCACCGCCGCCCGCGCCGACCCGGGTGGGATATGGCGAGACATTGCGCACCGCGGGCACATCGCAGCTGGCCGCGCTGGCACTGCCCGGCGTCGTCGGCATCCTGGTTCTCACCGCCGCCGGCAGTGTGGTGGGTTACCGCCAGGCCAAGGCCGGCCAGGCGGTTCGTGCCCGGGACACAGCGCGTTTCATGAACTGAGACGATATGCGTGACCGGGCGCGGTAAGCGGCGCATAGTTGAAGGTGAGAGGGTCGGGAAGGGGGAATCATGCCTGCGAGCCGGCAAGTGACCCGTGCGGTGGGGGAAGTGCTCGATCTGGCACCGCGGCGTGGGGAGATAACCCTGCCGCGGCTGGTCCAGGCGGTCAGCGAGCACCGAGGCCGCACGATCGAATTGACCACGGCCGAACTGCCGCCCGGCGTCTGCGGTCAATGGCGCCAGTACGCCGATCACGATGTGTTCCTGATCCAGCAGGGTTTACCCGCCTGGGATCGCACCCTCGCTCACGAGCTCGGTCACCTCGTGCTCGGGCATCAGGGCATCCCCGTGACACAGGCGGCCCGGGACAGCACCGAACTGGCAAGCTCCGACCTGATCGGCTACATGCTCAACCAGCGGACCGGCTGCATGGGGCCGGCCGGAGAGGACGCCGAGCAGGAGGCGGAAGACTTCGCGGCGCTACTGATCTACCGGCTGGGCCGGCTGCCGTCGGATCGGTCGTCGATCGTCCAGGTGCGTCTCGGAGAGGCGTTTGGTTGATCGTCTGGGTGATAGCCGGTCTCCTGGGATTGGCTACCGGACTCCGCATCGGATGGGCGCTGGTCAACAAGCAGTCTCTGGTCAGCACGGCGATGATTCTGGCCTTGGGCAGCCTCGGGGTGGTCGCAGCGCTCAACTGGCAGCCCCTGGCACTGCTGATCGACACGCTGCTGCGCTGGCCCAACATCGCGATGGGGCTCAGCCAGGTCGCGTTGATCGGGTGCGCTGCCGGGAGCTGCGTGATGATCACGACCGTGTCGAGCAACCGCTCGCCCGCGGCCGTCAAGAAGATCGCGATGGTGCAGTACGGGGTCGCCACAGTGATCGCTGTGGCCAGTCTCGCCGTGTTCTTCGCGGCGGGTCGTGGCACCGAGATGGCGCCGCAGGAGTACCTGCGGCGCAGCCTGGCTGCCGACGGCGCGTCGCTACCGTGGCTGCTGCCGCTGCTCTACGTGATGCTGGCGCTGAGTCTGGTCGCCTGGGCCGGCCTGCGGCACAGCAACCGCACTCGCCGCGGGCGAGCACTGTTCGTGTTCACCGTCGGCATCGTCTTGATCGTCGCGGCGTCGGCGTTCTTCCTGCTGCGTGCCGTCGGCACCAGTGGGCTGGTCGGCGTGGGTGCGGCAGCCACACTGCTGGGCGCGGCGATGCTGATCGTGGCGGCGGGTTCGCTGCTGCCGAGCTTGGAGGATTGGTTCGGCGCGCGCCGTGAACTCCGCACCATTGCGCCGCTTCTCACCGAACTCGGTCGCCGTCACCCGGACGTGGGGATCGGCGTGCGGCCGCGCGGCCCGCTGGTGTTCCGAGTGGCCGAGCGGATGTCGTTGATCTCTGACGCGCTGTTCCTGGAGGCGACGGCTGCGGGGGGTGCCCTGCGCCGGGTCGATGCAGGCACCGGGCGAGGCGACGCCGGTGATGCGAACCGGCACGAGGATCTGACCGAGTTGGACGAGTTGCAACCGCCGGACGTGGAGCCCGAGGAGCAGGCCACCGCGGTCGCGGCGTGGATCGCCGACCAGGAGGAATTCCCGGGTCTGTCCTGGCTGCGACAGCCGACGAGCTACTCCGACCGCGAGTGGATCCTCGAGATCGCCCGTCAGTACCGCGCACTCGATTCCGGCGGGTCGCAGACCGACGTTCGCCGATCCGACCCGCAGGCGTGACGACGGCTAAACGTCGAGGTTCTCTTTGCGCCGCAGCTCATCGACCTTCTGGACGATGTCCTGCTTCGCCTCGGCTGACAGGCCGACCGTGCGGGCTGCGATGCGGCGAACACCCTCGTCCCGCATCCCGGCGAGCAGCGTCAGTTCCTTGTCGAGCTTCTCGTAGTACTCGTCATCGGTGAAGTACGCGGGCTTGATCCGGAAGAAGTTGGCAAGCGCGGCCATCGTGGCGACAGAGGGATTGGTTCGGTTGCCAGAACGAAGCTGGGACAGGTAGGGAGCCGACATGGTGACCCCCTCGGCCTTGAGTGCTGCGATCACCTCGGCAGAGGTGTGAGGACCACGTCCGGGCGGGTAGACGGTGTCGAACAAGCGGTTCAGGCGAGCGGCAAACGTGTTGCTCATGGGATTGACCTCCACATACAGACGAGCGGTGTTTCGGGGCGGCGTATTTGCTGATCATCGTAGCGACAGATGTGTCCACAACCAAGTGCAAACCACAGAAAACTAACCCAGGGCTTGCGTCGCTGGCCGCCGCTACTGGTGTGAACGGCGTGGATGGAGCATCTGCCACGGGCGGGGCACGGTGCAGCTAGGCAAATAATAACGCCTCCGTAGCCAGCATACGTGCGGCTTTCCCGGAGGCGTTGGTACAGCGTGTGTCGCGACGGTGGCCGGCAACGACGCCTCGACCGCGGGGCGAACACGTGGGAATTTGCTGAGTGTTCGTTCGGTCACGCTGCCGTGGGCAGGGTGAGCTGTACTGCGCGCCCGGTGATGCGCAAACTTGCGGCAGACGGCGGCGTCGCACAGGCGGCCAGGCTGTCAGTAGCCAATGGCAGCGGGCGAGAAGGCTTCTCGGCCGGTCAAGCGGCCAGCAGCATCGCCAGGATCGCGGTGTCGGGATGGCTGATCGGATCGAGGCCCACTCGGCTCACCATCGATGTCACCGTGCCGTCGGACTCGGCCTCCACCCACGCCGCCCGGTGCTCCAAGCCCAGATGAGGCAACCCGGGTAGCAGCACGCACCCGGATGCGGCGCCGGTGCACTCAGGCAGCGACGGTGTGGTCTCCGACGGGGGATGGAGCATCATCAGAGCCGGGGGCTGCCGCTCGGCGAAGTACCCCGGCGCGACCGCGGCGTCGCCGACCACGGTGCCCTCGGCCACGACCAGCCCCACCGTTCCCGGTTCCGGTTCGTCGGGCAGTTCCTCCCGTGCCCCGAAGATCGTCGTGGTGGACAGCAGCCCCGGCAGCGATGCCACCCGCACGGCGACCATCAGCAGCTGTGCCCACTCCTTGGTCGAATCAGGCCACCGGCCGGAGACCACGAATCCCTTCAAAGACCCACGCGAATGAAACGGTGCGATCTCGATCGCCCGACCGGACCCGAAATCCATCTCGCCTCCCGGCATCGGTGAGCAACAGCCAGACACGTCTGTGGGTCGATTCGCTCAGGATGCGGCAGGCTGCGGCGGGCACGCAAGTGGACACGGCATATCGATACCCCGCAGACACAAAACCGGCCCGGTCGCGGACGACCGGGCCGGTTCACGGGTATGCGGGAGGCTCACGCAGGCGGGTACACGCCCATCTGCTTGCCCTTGTCGGTCTGCCAGAAGATGTCGGCGATTTCGTCGATGGTCTTCAGCAGCTTCTCTGCGACCGCGGCATCCAGCGACTTCTTGACGTCGCCGGCGCCGTGCACGCCGTCCCAGAACAGCTGGTGCAGGTTGGGGAACTGCTCGAAGTGGTCCTTGGTGAAGAAATCGGCCCATAGGACCATCAGGTGGTGCTTGACCTCTTCGGCCTGGCGTTCCTTGATGATGATCGCGCGGGCCTTGAAGTGATCGTCATCCGAATCATGGTATTTCTGAATGGTTTTCAGGCACGACAGCGCCTCGATCTTGGCCTGCGCGGGGTCGTACACGCCGCAGTACAGATCGCAGTGAGCGTGGGCAGGAGTGGCATTGGAGAACACGGAGTCAAAGAGTCGATGCAGCATGGCTTTAACTTACCCTCAAGATCATGGCGCCTAACCACGGACGGTCGGTATTTCCGGGTGGTCCGCCCGTGCGCCGATTCCTGGTGGTCGAGGATTCGATGCGGCCCACCCTCCACCCCGGCGACGGCCTCTTGGCCGGGCGGTGCGGGCGGCTCCGAACTGGCCAGCTGCGTGTGTTTCCGGACCCGTCGCGGTCCTCGCGCTATCTGGTCAAGCGCGTGGGGGAGGTACGGCGCGAGGCGGGCGGTGTGATGTTCGAGGCGTTGTCGGACAATGCCGACGCGCCGGGTGTGGTCGATTCCCGAACATTCGGGTGGGTTCCCGCGAACGGCAGCTACCGCGTGCTCTGGACAGTGCGCCAGTCGGCGAACCGAAGGGAGTGACTCAGAACAGGACGATCGCCGCGAGGACGACGAGCAACACCAGTGCGATCACGCCGGCGCGTACACAGGACATGAGCTGACTTCGGGTGTACGGCCGCGATGACGTCTGCCATTCCGACGGCGGAAAAGCCGAGCCGGACCCTGTGGATGACTGGGCCATCAGATGCTCCTCACCTGCACGTTCTGCTCCCTCCCCCACGTGCGCACCCCAGTGACATCTGTCACAGACGGGGTCCTGTGATCGCGATCATAACCTCATTTGTCGCACTCGAGAAAATCGGCTGTCGCGGCCTCGATCACGGCCTCCAATTCGTTAGGCAGCCGAGACATTTCGCTCCGTTCGTTTCGTGTACTGACGGGTAGCTGTGAATTCTCGGTGCGCCGTGGTACCCGTCATCCACAGACGACGGGCGCAGCCTGGACACCTGCCCACACAGCCTGTGGATGAACCTGTGGAATCTGTGGATAGGTTCGGGGCAGGGATCGATTTCGCTGTCCCCTGGAGGCGGTGGTGCCACACCGCGGGGTCGTGTCAGCATGACCACATGGACCACACCGGGGTGAGGCAAGCCGACATCGCCGAGATACCGGCCGACTTCGGCGCTGATGCCGACTCTTTGTCGGGCGGCCCGCTGCTGCTCGACGTCCGCGAGAACGACGAATGGCGACTCGGGCATGCGCCCGGGGCGCGGCACATCCCGATGAGTGAGGTGCCGGCCCGCATGGCCGAGATACCGACCGACGCCGAGCTCTACGTCGTCTGCCATCTCGGCGGCCGGTCTCAGCGCGTCGCCGAGTACCTCGCACGGAACGGCTACCAGCCGGTCAACGTCAGCGGCGGCATGGCGGCCTGGGCCGGTGCGGGCCGACCGGTGGTGACCGACGACGGCCGGCCGGGCTCTGTCTGATCACCGGTGTCTGATCACCGGTCTGATTCGCCTTCCAGGCGGCGACATTAAGCTGGCCGGATGATCCAGGTGTGCTCCCAGTGCGGGACGCGGTGGAACGTGCGCGACCGGCAGCGGGTCTGGTGCCCGCGCTGCCGCGGCGCGCTGCTCGCCCCCGGGAGTGCG
This sequence comes from Actinomycetes bacterium, assembly GCA_023404955.1. Taxonomy (GTDB): domain Bacteria; phylum Actinomycetota; class Actinomycetes; order Mycobacteriales; family Mycobacteriaceae; genus Mycobacterium. Next base: position 2,851 of record JAEXZY010000029.1, on the reverse strand, counting down.
GCGCCCGCGCCGGAATGGGGTCGGCGGCAGCCCGCCCCCGCGAGTCAGCGACCGACCCCCGGATTGCCGGCCGGATTCAAGTGGGTCGCCGTACGACCCGGGCCCCCTCCGCCGCCCCGGCGTCCCCGGCGAGATCTCGGCCCGACGCCCCGGTACTCCGCGATCCCGAGGTGGGGGCTCGTCGAGCACTTCGACACCCCCGCCGACGAGAAGCCGACGCGCACCGGCCCGTCCCTGACCGCGGTCCAGATGACCCTGATCACCACGGCCGCGGTGCTCGGCGCTGCGGCGTTCGTGCACGTGATCCGCTACGTGCTGCTCATCGTCAACCGCACCGTGCTGCTCAATCCGTGGGTTGCCGGTGTCGCCACCTGGGGTGGCGTTGCGGTGAGCGTCGTGGCTCTGTTCACCACGGTCGCCAGCCTGTTGCTGCTGACGCAGTGGCTGGTGGCCCGCCGCTCCGCGGCCTACGCCCACCACGGGCACGAAGATCCTCGACCGGCCTGGATGCTGCGGTTGTGCTGCCTTGTGCCTCTGGTGAACCTGTTCTGGGCACCGGTGTTCGTGCTCGAACTGGCGCAGGTCGAGGGGCGCCAGAACTGGCTGCGTCGGCCCATCGCGGTGTGGTGGGCGGTGTGGGTGGCCAGCACCGCGGTGTCGGTGTTCTCCATCGCGACCAGCTTCACCACCGATCCGCAGGGCATCGCCGACAACACGGTGACCACGATCGTGGCGTACCTGTTCGCGGCAGGCGCGCTGCTTCTGGCCCTGCAGGTCTTTCTCGGCTTCGAACGCCAACCGGTCGAGCGGCCGTCGAAGCGGTGGGTGATGGTCACGGCACCCGTGCAGAAGGAACCCGGCAAAGATTCCTCAGACGATCAGGCGCGTGCGGTTGAGCCCGAAGGGCAGAACCCGGCAGCATAGCGATATGAACTCCGGCGGGACGTCCGACGGCCACCCGTTCGTGGTGGCCCACCGCGGCGCCTCGGCCGATCTGCCCGAACACACCCGAGCGGCCTACGAGCGCGCCCTCGATGAGGGCGCCGACGCGGTCGAGTGCGATGTCCGGCTGACCCGCGACGGACATCTCGTGTGTGTGCACGACCGTCGACTGGACCGCACCTCGACCGGCAACGGCCTGGTCAGTGAAATGACCCTCGCTCAACTCCGGGAACTGGACTACGGCTCGTGGCATCCCAGCTGGCGACCCGACGGCAGCCAGGGGGACACCGGGCTGCTCACCCTCGACGATCTGGTCGCGCTGGTCCTGGACTGGAACCGGCCCGTGAAGATGTTCATCGAGACCAAGCACCCCGTCCGTTATGGCGCGCTGGTGGAGAGCAAGGTGCTGGCCCTGTTGCACCGGTACGGCATCGCCTCACCGGCGTCGGCTGACCTGTCCCGTGCCGTGGTGATGTCGTTCTCCGCTGCGGCGGTCTGGCGCATTCGGCGCGCGGCCCCGCTGTTGCCGACGGTGCTGCTCGGCGAGACGTCTCGGTTCCTCGGTGGCAGCGCGGCGACGACGGTGGGTGCGACCGCGGTCGGACCGTCGATCGCGACGCTGCGTGAGCATCCGGAACTCGTGGACCGGGCCGCGGCGCAGGGCCGTGCTCTGTACTGCTGGACCGTCGACCACTACGAGGACGTCCAGTACTGCCGCGACCTCGGGGTGGCGTGGATCGCCACCAACCATCCCGGTCGCACCAAGGACTGGCTGCAGAACGGTCTGACCGGCGCGGGCCGAGACTGATCTCCAGGGGTCCGCTCAGGGGTTCGCCGCGTCGAGCACGTCCTGCGGGATCGGCGCGTCGGACGCCAGGGCAGAGAACAACTGCTGCGTGGCGTCGCTGTCCCACACGACGATCGAGCCGGAGCCGTTCTCGGTGAACTCGCCGATCGGCACCGTGATGGTCTGCAGGTCGCCGCGTAACGCCCATCCCAGCCGCGCGAGATCCCACACGTGGTCGCCGTCGGCGACGGTGACGGTGTCGGCTGCGGCGGCGGCCATCGGGTACCAGCGCAGTGGGTTGGCCAGCACCGACGGGCTCACCGCACGGTGCACGAGCGTGGACATGAAGGCCCGCTGGTTGGCCATCCGGTCGAGATCGGCGCGCGGGGTGGCTCGACTGCGGACGAAGCCGAGCGCCTGCTGCCCGTCGACGTGCTGGCAGCCGGCGGGCAGGTCGATTCCGGCCAGCGGATCGTTGATGGGTTCCGTCGGGCACACCGTGACGCCGCCCACCGCGTCGACCAGGCCCGCGAAGCCGCCGAAACCGATCTCTGCGTAGTGATCGATGCGCAGTCCGGTGGCCTCCTCGACCGTCTGGGTCAGCAGCGCGGGGCCGCCGAGAGAGAAGGCGGCGTTGATCTTGTCGCTGTCGTACCCGGGGATCGGTACGTAGGAGTCGCGCGGGATCGACACCATCGTGGCCGGCGTGCTCGAGCCCAAGCCGGGCAGATGGACCAGCAGGATCGTGTCGGTCCGGCTGTTGCCCAGGTCGCCACCGGTCGCGAGCTCGGCCTGTTGTTCGGGGGTCAGGTCGGACCGGCTGTCCGAACCCACCAGCAGCCAGGTGGTTCCGGCGCCCTGGGCGGGCCGGTCGGCGTAGTCGGTCAGCGCCGGGACGCGGCGCAGCGTGGTGTCGATCCAGACACCGGCACCGATCAGGGCCAGGACGGCGACCAGGAGCACGACCGGGATCAGACGCAACCAGCGCCGGAGGCTGCGCTGTGTGGGTCGTGGGCGTCGTTGCGCCCGCGTCGGCGGAATGGGCGGACGCGCCGGGGCCGGCGGCGGGCGCCGCGCCTGCGGCGGCGGGGCAGGGGAACGTCGCGGAGGAACCGGCGCGGG
>JAEXZY010000033.1 GCA_023404955.1 Actinomycetes bacterium | reverse complement strand
GTCCTTTTCTTCTTCATCATACAGATCGTTTACAAAGATAATTGTTTCTTGACATATATTATCTCGTAAATTTGGATAGGCTGAAAGAAAGTCTTTGTATTTCAATGCTTGTAAATCGCAGTCTTTTCTTTTGCATACAGTTTGTACAATCTGAATGGCATAATTACGAAGAGAAACTAGATCTTTTGGTGTAGTTAAAACCTTGTCATTTTCGTTTGTTGAGATTGTTTGACTTGGATATTCTTGCCTTAATAACTCTTCTGATGAATGAATGTCAACCTGTTGTGATTCTTTAGCCTGGTGCTTAAAAGATTTAACGTCTTTAAAAATCTGTAATTGGTCAGATGTTGTTTTTTGCTTATCGTAAACAGCATTGCTAAACTCTATTAAATAGAATGAGTTCAAATTGAGGAGCTCTGCAAGATTGACTATGCCGAGAGGATCTAGATCGGTATAAGGGCAAGTGATATCATCCAATTTTTCAATGAAATGATTATCATCCGTGATGTGCAACCAAGATTTATTGGTAGCACTCAGATTGTTGGTTAATTCAATAGACCGATGAAAAACCACGAGTGTTGGGACGTCTTTAATCTGCTTTGACTCAACCCCCAAAACCTTCAACTCTTTCTTTACAATGGAATGGTTAATACGTGCTTGTTGAAGAACAGTCTTGCGTGAACCTCCTTTTATTATGGTTCCATCACAAGTCCATGCACCATTCTCATTGGCAATGACATTACCGCCATAGTTTTTGAATTCAATGGCTATAATGGCATCTTTCTTTATGACGAGAGCATCGAGTTCACAACCAATATTGTAATTACCAACAAATACACAAAAATCATTTGAGTTTTCATAGTGAGCTTTCAGTTGCTCACAAAGAAAACGAAACTGTTCCCTCTCTGCTGTGTTGTCGTAGTTTCCTACTCTAAATGCTAATAGTCCGCCCATCGTTTTCGTCTGTTTTTAAGCTAATCTTGGTGTAACCTTCTATATTTCCACACACCCTCTGAACCGCCTTTATTTAAAGGCGATTCACGAGATGTTAAAAATAAAAAAGGACTAGATTTAACATTTATTTTTGTATAAAGCAAGGCAAAATCGCCACTTTTTCTACATCGCTACATGGTTTGGCAGTAAGACGACTAACCAGCTCCTTGATGTACCACCCAGGAGATAACTTGTTCATGTTACAGCTTTCTATGATAGAAAACATAAAGGCATAATCAAGCGCAGAATCCTCGCTGCCTAAGTTCAGGCAGTTTTTCAGATTCATCTTGATATGTCTCATCATTTGTTCTGCTAAGTTGTCGGACAACTCAAGGTTGCCATCCTGTAAAACGGTCTGCATTGCCGACCATTCTGTCTTTATATATTTGAGAGCTTTCTTCGTCAACACACCCAAGCCCTTGTAGTTCGACTTTGCAAATCGCTCAAACTTCTCTTTGATTCGATCCATGATAGGCTTGCTTCTTTTGAGCCTTTCAGCACGAACTTGCTCTGCATCAAATCCTGCCTTCTTGCAATCGTGCCATCCTGCATTATCAGGTTTTTTAAGCCCTTCAGGCTTTTTGGAAGCCATTTTCTTAGCGTTTTCTTCACTTTTTCCCATGGCTTCGCCGTCGTCCCCTGCAATAGTCGATGTAACCTGTGATTGTATATTTGTCTCTTTCATCATGCGAATTAAGTTCGTTTTTTGATGTCGGTCATCTGAATCTCTACATAAGAGATACAGAACTTCCCTGCAAAAATAAGAAAAATGATGGAAACTAGCAAATTATGCGTGTTAAAAAATCAATAACATTCCCTTAATTCCGCAACACTATTATAACTTAAACTTTTTAAGTACCTGAGCAACAAAAAGTTTAAGTTATAATAGTGTTGCGGAATTACTCCATTTCTATCTTCCAATCCGTAATATTATGCGTTGCCACATCAAAGTTAACCCCAACCTTTACGATTGGCAAGCCGCTTAAAGCGAAGCGCTTAGGATATTCCTTAAGATCGATCTGCTTCATCGCTGCATCAGCATCCTTATTGAGCTTCAACTCAAAAAGATAAAGATGTGTAGCTGTTCTCAATACCATATCCACCCTCCCTGATGGAGTGCGAACTTCTACATCTACATAATTATCAAGAATAGAGAATATCACATACATCATCTGCTGATAATGTCCCTCAGAGTCCGCATTGTTGCAATACGGAACCGTGGCCAGATAAGCCTGAAGCATCTGCATGGCTCCATCCATATCGTTGCGGCGGATAAGAGCTGACATCTTGGCAATGGTCGTGGTTCCCTTCACCGTATTCATACCTATATAATTAGGTAAGAGACTACGATATAGCCCTATCCGAATCTCCTTGTTAGGAATATCCAGGGTATAGAGTTCCGTCTCCGGATCGTACCCTTTGATGGTGATGTAACCACTCTGATACAATAAAGGCATAACAGATGACATACCTTCTGTTGGTGCATCAAACTCCGACTGGTCGGCTTCACAACTACCAATCTCCGATGGCATAACCTGGAATTTCTTGAGCATTTCTATCAGATAAGTTGGTGTGCCTGAAGAGAACCAATAATAATCCAACTTGCTTTTTGCCATGGCATTCAGCAAACTATATGGATTAAATATATCAGGTGACTGGGCAGCAAAATGATAACCATCATAAAACTCTCGCAAGGATTCAAGCATCTGCTCTCTACTCTTGCCCATTTTCTCCGCCAACACATCAACATTAGCAGACATCTGTGTTTCCAATTCTTCTCTGGTAATACCACAGATTCCTGCATACTCATCATCCATACTTATATTCGTAATATTATTCAGTTCACTAAAGATACTCAATTGAGAGAACTTCGTAATACCGGTCAGGAAGACAAAACGGAGCATTGGTTCACAATCCTTCAACGGACTATAAAAATTGCGCATAACATTGCGAAGCACCGGCAAGTTAACCTCGCTATGAACAACGTCAAGAAGAGGTGCATCATACTCATCAATCAGTACGACAACCTGCTTACCTGTCTTTTCATAAGCAGTCTGAATGAGCGAAATGAGACGGTCATTCGCATCAACTGCAGGAGATGTAATACCCCATACCTTTTCCTGCTCAGCAAGTCGTCTTCCCAAATATCTTTCCAGCTGGTCTTTCTCCATGTGCTTACCTCCTGCCATACTGAAATGCAGTATAGGATATTCCGTCCACTCATTTTCCAGCTTTTCGATGGCTAATCCTTTGAACAGTTCCTTTTTGCCTTGAAAATAGCTTTTGAATGTTGAAACAAGCAATGACTTTCCGAAACGGCGCGGACGACTTAAGAAGAAATGCTTGCCACCGCTATGAGTCATGCGATAGACATATTCCGTCTTATCTACATACAGAAGATTCCGAGTGATTATTTCCTCGAATGTCTGGATTCCTACTGGATATAATTTCAATTCTGCCATTGTTCTATCTTTTAAGTTTCCGGTGATAATAACCTATCAGCCTATTCAACTGCAAAACTAATCATTTTTTTCGTAATCTCCAAACATTTCTTCTAGAATCTACTCTTGGGTATTAAATAAGTAATCGAATATCTATGGAAAACTCTTTTTTGCATTACAAAATCATTTCTCCTTTCACAGCAACCACAATACACTGATATTCATACTCTTAAGTGTGAAGGCATTTTTATCAACGCCGATTCACATCACTTGCTATAAGAGTAAACGACGGAACTAAGAACAGAGAAAGATGGAACTAAGGAATCATTCGTCTATCACCAAATTTACCCCAGTCCGACTTATCTATATACAAGCCTTGTTCTTTGGCGATTTTTACCAAACGTAGGCATTCCTCTTCCTCTGCAGTTCTCGTGCTTTGCCTGTTATCTCCATATTGTTGAGTGGATAGCCCAGTCTCAAACACTCGAATATCGCTTCGGTCGCTATCTGCCTGTACTTTTCGCTCAGGCTCATAACATATTGCAGGGCGTTCCGCCCATCTCTTAAATATATAGTCGATAATTTTTCTTCCATAACTCCTCATTATTATAGTTTTTGCTGCAAATTTACGATTTAATTTTGAAACAACCAAGGTTTCACTGCTTTTTTGTTCAAACAAGAAATCCCTGCCATAGGAAGCATTTCCTACAGCAGGGATTTTTCTATTTGGGATCATCAAGAATGACTTAACTGTCAATTCTTAATCACTAATAAATAATCACTAAACATTATTTATACTCTCCCCAAGCCTTGATATCGATATCCTCGAGCTTGGTGGTGCAGAATGCATAGATGAACGCACTCGCCAGACGGCTGGTAGTAATCAATGGCACGTTCAGGTCGATGGCTGCACGACGAATCTTGTAACCATTGCTCAACTCGCTGCTGGTCAAGTTCTTTGGAATATTCACTACCATATCAATCTCATGGTTGTGGAGCATCTCCAAAGCCTTTGGTGCACCGCCTTCTGCCTCCTCTGATGGCCAGAGCACACGGGTGTTCTCAATGCCGTTCTCGGTGAGGAACTTGCTACTACCACCGGTTGCATACAGCTTGTAACCATGCTTAACC
>JAEXZY010000148.1 GCA_023404955.1 Actinomycetes bacterium | reverse complement strand
CGTCTACCCCGACCGCACCGCAGCGGAGGCCGGAGCGGCCTACCGCGACCTGGACGCCGACCGCACGACCTACCTGCCCGTGCCCGATCGCGATGAGGTACTCTTCTTCTACGCCGCCCCCTGATCGTCGAGTGGGCGCAGGACCTGCTCGATCTCCGGTATTCGTGACGCGTCGAAGCGGACGACGGCTTCGAAAGCGTCATCGACAATGAGCATCTCTCGCGAAAGGTGTTGCCCCACAACGTCGATGAAGCTCGTCAAGCTCTCCCGATCGGCGAACATGATGTACCCCAGTGCCAGGCGCTCGCCTCGCCCCCACATCGGCCCGCCCTGGCAGCTGAACCGCGTAGTCCAGCCGCGCGCCCAGCAGGCCTCGATGATCTTCGCCAGCCCCTCATCTACCTTGATCTCGAAGCGGGTGTCCACCTGCCTGTGCCACGCCTTCGCCATGGCACGAGCCTAGTTCCGCCTCCCGCGCGATGCGCTGAACTGCGGCTATGCTGGCCTCAGTCCGCATATCCCCGTCCCAGGTGTCATCATGTCGCAGACGACGCTGCCGATCCCGTCGCTCGCGAGTGCCATGCCGCATCTCGCGCGTCTCGCCGTGCCACCGCCACCGCTCGTCCCGCTCAACCAACCGCCGCTGCGGGTCACGACGCTCGGACCCGCCTCCGGCGGTTCGACGCTCGCCGACGTGCACCACGTGCTCTGCCGTGGCGGCCTGAGCGTCGCGTTCAGACATCGACTCTGCTTCCCCGGCGCCAATTTCCACACGTATGAACCGCAAATCATCACCCTCACCGCGATGGTGGACCAGGCCCAGCACGTGGGTCCCGGTGGAGGCCGGGGTCACGTGCTCGTCGTCTACCGTGGCGGTGGGATCGACTACGGGCACTCGACGCGATCTATCGACGACGACCGAAGTGCACTGTTGCAGTTGGCCATCCGGCTGACTCACCTCGGCGTGATCGTGGTCTTCGGCATGGGCCACGCCGACGACTCCTGCCTGCCGCCCGGTGTGTTGCCGCTCGGCGTCATCGAGGAGATCACGCCTAGCTCCGCCTGCGAGCGAATCCTGCGCGACCTCGTCGCCTGATCCAATTCCGTTGTCGCGATTGGCGTTTTCGTCCGAAAACGCGTAACATTGACGTCCAGACGTCAAACAACGGAGGTGCGCAGTGGAGCGTCAGCGGCCCGGCGAGGTGCGAGATGCCATCGTCGCCTATCTCGAGGAGATCAACACTAGCGCGTCAGCCGCGGAGGTCTGCGCCGGAGTGTCGGCCAGGCTCGGAAGGACCGTCCCAGCGTCATCGGTGAGATCTTATCTGCGGCTCAACACGCCCGATACGTTCGAGCGCGTCGGCCGGGGCCGGTACATGCTAGCTCGCCGATCGGCGAGCCACACCAAAGCGCCGGACACGTTCAAGGCTTCCCCTGCGCCCAGCGCCCCCGAGATCAACGCGACGCCCCCCGTCTTCGAGTTCGGACAGGCTTCGCTGTTCCACGCCGACTCCCTGGACTGGCTTCGCAACCGCGATCACAACTCGATCCACGGCGTCGTGACCGATCCGCCCTACGGGCTGGTCGAGTACACCAACACCCAGCAGGCCAAGCTCCGCTCGGGCAAGGGCGGCGTGTGGCGCGTGCCGCCGTCGTTCGACGGGCACACACGGGCGCCGCTGCCGCGCTTCACCACCCTGTCCTGCGCGGAGCTCGATTCCCTCGAACGGTTCTTCCGCGAGTTCGGCGAAGCACTGCTACCGGCGCTCGTGCCGGGCGCGCATGTGGTGGTCGCCGCGAACCCGCTGGTGTCGCACTTGGTGTCGTACTCCCTCGGGCGCGCCGGCCTGGAACGTCGTGGCGAGATCGTCCGGCTTGTGCAGACCATGCGCGGCGGCGACCGGCCCAAGAACGCCCACGAGCTGTATCCCGACGTGTCGGTGATGCCCCGCAGCATGTGGGAACCCTGGCTGCTGTTTCGCAAGCCGGTCGAGGGCACCGTGGCACAGAATCTGGCCGAGTGGGGCACCGGCGGCCTGCGCCGTGTGTCCGATGACCTGCCGTTCGGCGATGTCATCCGCTCGGCCCCGACCAGCCGCCGCGAGCGGGCGATCGCCAAGCACCCCTCGCTCAAGCCGCAGGCGTTCCTGCGCCAGGTCGTGCGCGGGGTCCTGCCCATGGAGAAGGGCATAGTTCTCGATCCCTTCGCCGGATCGGGGTCGACGCTGGCAGCTGCCGAGGCCGTGGGGTACCAGAGCATCGGGATCGAACGCGACCCCGCCTACATCGAGGTGGCCAAGTCGAGCATTCAGGCGCTCTCGGAGCTGGCGGTCTGATCGGTCTTCAGTCCTTGTCCAGGTAGATCCAGTGCTCACGGAGCTTGGCGATGCCGTCTCGATCCAGCGTCGAGGTCCGGGTGCCCAGGTCGCCGCGCTCGTTGCGGCGGAAGTCATCGGGATCGACCTCGCCGAGATACACCTCGGTGAACGTCATCGGCAGCCGGTCGGTGGCCGGCTCGGTCGCGTTGTCCACGGCGTAGACGAACACGCACATCCATTGCTTGCGTCCGCCGTGGGTGTCGACCGCACCGCCCTTCTTGCGCGTGGACTTGATCTCCACTCCCTCTGCGCCGGACTTGATGGCGTCGTTCGGATAGACCCCGCGCACGAGCAGGTCGGGGTGACCGTTGTGGTAGGCGTTCACCGTCAGCGAGCGCGAGTGCTTGGCCAGCGACTCGGTGAGCATGTCCGAGATCACGCCCGAGCAGATCGCGGCGCGGAGCATGTCGTCCAGGCGAGGCAGGCTCCTGTCCTGGAAGTGCACGTTCACGTCGTAGAAGAAGTCGTAGACATCCTGCATCGCACCCTGGAAGTCGAGAACGCGCAGGTTGTAGGGCAAGGCCGGTGCCGGGTTGAACTTGTCGGTGTCGACCAGCTGCCTCGTAATCATGACGTCAGACTTTAGCTGACGTCACACGTCAGTCTGGGGTACTCCCAAAGCGACACGTCGAGCTGGCTGCGTATCACGTCACAATAGGGTGGGTTTCGGCTATTTCTTGACATGTGTAGCTAGATGTCTTAGACTTAGTGTGACAGCTACCGAGTGCCGCGACCGACG
>JAEXZY010000146.1 GCA_023404955.1 Actinomycetes bacterium | reverse complement strand
ATACGAGATCTAGTACGGTCTCGTGGGCGCGGTGTTGTGTATAAGAGACAGGGCCGGTTCGGTTCAGTCGGGCTTCGGCACCGGGGTCTCCCAGCGGGCGCGACGCTCGTCGGCGGACTGTTCCCACCACGGCGGCGAACCTCGTTCGCCCAGAGCAACTTTGGCTGCGTGAACGCCCGCGCGGGCCGCGGCCTCCTGCGGGGTTCCGAGCGTGCGCCGCACCTCGCGGCGCCATGCCATCAGGATGCGGGTCAGCTCGTCGCGGCGGAATTCGGGAATGGCGGGATCAGTGGCTCGCCACCGCCTGCCCTTGATGACGACGTAGCGGTCGTCTTCGGTGCTCACGACAGCAGACCGCCGCGGACCCCGAAAGTCCGCGGCGGCCATCGCATCGTTATCGATCGATCAGTAGGTCGGGACGAAAACGCCGTTCAGCCAGACGCCCCAGTGCTGCCAGCCCTCATCCCACACCTGCGGGTTGCCGGCGGCCCATGCGGGATCGACCGGCTTCGGCGGCGCCGAGGCGGGGGCGGTGCCGGTGTTCGGACCGGCAGGCGGAACCGGCGGAGGCGTCCAGCCGGGCTGCGCTACAGCAGAACCGGCGACACCCAGAGCGCCGGCCGTGAGACCGCCGAACACGGCGGCGCTGGCGACAACGTGAGTCAACTTCATCGGTGCAACTCCTTTTCCGGGCCAGATCGGCCCACGGACACTGAGTACGGCTAATTACTAACCGGTCCTCGTTCTGGATAAACGCATGCTGTGTCGGACCTCACAACGCCGGGCTGCTTGACTGGGCCCATGCCGGACCCGTTGCGCAAGGAACTGGAGACGATCGCGAATGGTCCGGGGCCGCACTCCGATGCGGCACGAGTCGCGTTGGGTGAGGGTCCGCTGGACCGTCGGCTCGAGGCGGCGATCCGCGCGCTCGCCGGCCATCGCGGTGCGCGCAGCAGCACCTGCCCGTCGGATGCGGCCCGCGCGGTCGGCGGCAGCCAATGGCGGGACGCGATGGACGCCGCACGGGAGATCTCCCGCCGCCTCGCACGTCGCGGCGTCGTGCAGATCACCCAGCGCGGCGAGGTTCTCGATCCTGACGCGCAATGGCGCGGCCCCATCCGCATCCGCGCGGCCGACCTACCATGACGGCGTGTCCGACCACGATCGTCTCCGCTGGGAGCAGCGCTACCAGTCGCTGCCCGCGGTGTGCGCCGACGACATCGGGCTACCCGCGCCGTTGCGCCCCTTCGCCGACCTGATACCCGGCACCGGGACGGCGCTGGACCTCGCATGCGGGCGTGGCACCGCCGCGGTGTGGCTGGCCCAGCGCGGGATGACCGTGTACGGGTACGACGTCTCGGCCACAGCGGCGGAGGCGGCGCGGGTGCTGGCCGCTTCCACCGGTTGCTCGGCGAATTGCCACGTCAGGGTCGCCGACCTCGACGACGGCCTGCCGCCCGGCGAGCCGGTGGATGTGTTGCTGTGCAGCATGTTTCGTGCCCCTCCGCTGTATGGAGCCATGATCGACAGGGTGGTGCGCGGCGGTGTGCTCGCCATCAGCGTGCTCAGCGAGGTCGGCGCCGCGCCCGGCCGTTTTCGCGCACCGGCCGGAGAGCTCACGCGCGCCTTCGCCGCGCTGGAGGTGGTCGCCGCGGGTGAGGGCGACGGTCAGGCCTGGCTACTCGGCCGGCGCTGATTCGACCGCGGGAACGGCGGGGCGCAGCGCTCCCCACACCCCGACGCCGATACCGGCCACCGCTCCACCGAGGCCGATCAGCCGCTGCGAGCGACTCAGGTGATCGTGCACACTCATTCCGCCGAGTAGATCGGCTGCGTCGGCGCCGCCCGAGGCGAGGAACCAGCCGCGGGTGTCGCGACCCGACGCCGCCGCGGAGACCATCAGCGCCCCGATCAGGGCATCGCGGTACCCCATCGAGCGCAGCAGCAGCCGCGCGGTGGGCGGCGGATCCGCCGGATCGCCCCAGAAGCGGTTCGCCCGCAGAGGGTCGACCAGAAACCACACGCCCGAGGTGAGGCGTATGCCGCCTGCGACAAGGGCGGCGCGGTCGAGCCTCCGGCGCGTCACGCGGCGGCCCACCTGGCCGCCGCGTCCAGCTCCGTGAGCGGAAACAGCGCGACGTCGCCGGGCACCAGCCAGGCCAACGCGTGCAACGCGTGGATCACCCACTCTTTGTCGGTGACCACGGCGATGCGACGGAACGCGCCATGATGGTGCAACACCACGTCGAGTCCCAGTCGCAGGTCCTCCGCCAGGCCACCCGGTCCGAATCCCTCGTAGTCGTCGGCGATCACCTCGACGAGCCGTACCTCCCCCGTCGCCAGCATCTGCTCCAGCCGGGGCTGGACGTGGCGCAGTTCATCACCGTCGAGACAACCCGACACCCGGAACCCCGCCACGCCCGGCGGCAGGTCGGACAGCATCTCGATCATGATTGCCAGTGTGACACGTGCGGTGGTCCACCCGGTCAGAATCTACAGGCTCAATTCTGGCGCGGTAGAAGCTCTTTGACGAACTTGTCCAGGAACTCTCCACTATCGGTCGCGCCGAGTGGGCGGATGACGAACTTCGTCAGACCCGCCTCGATGTAGCCGTCGAGCATCCGGTGCAACTGCGGCCAGTCGGGCGCCACCAGTTCGGCGGGATCGAGATCGGGCCGGCGCGCGTGGACGGCGGCGCGCACCACGTCCGGTAGGTCGCCGGTGCCGACCGCCACGTTGATGCCGAAGTGGTCGTCGGGCACATGCCGACCGGCGGCTTCGGCAGCTGCGCGAATCTCCGCCACTGCGCCGCGGGTCTCCTCGGGGGTGAGGAAGCTTCCCAACCATCCGTCGGCGTAGGTCCCGATGCGCCGATACCCCGGCGACGAGGAGCCGCCGAGCCACACATCAAGGGGCGCCGATGATTTCGGGGCAAGGGTCACGTCGCGCACCGAGAAGAACTCGCCGGAGAACGTGACAGCCTCTTCGCGCACGACACGGCGCAGCAGTGTCAGCGACTCGTCGAACACGGCGCCGCGCTTCCCTGCGGGCACGACGAACAGGTCACGCTCGGCGGGTAGCGCTGAGCGCAACCCGAACACGGGCAGCACCCTCTTGGGGGCCAGTGCAGCCATCGACAGCAATTGCTTGGCGACCAACACCGGATGGCGGCCCGGCAGCACGGCGACCGACGTGCCCACCTTGAGGTGCCGGGTGCGTGCCAGAGCGAACGCCATGCCGACGGTGGGATCGATCGCCGGCGAGTACACCAGCTCGGAGAACCACAGAGAATCGACCCCGTCAGCCTCGAGGCGGTCGACGACATCCGGCAGCGCCTCGGGGCCCACGTCCGTGCCCAGGCTGACTCCGAACCGCACCTTCATCATCACATCCGCTCCCGTCGTCCCTCACCAGCATGCGCCACGGCCCGAACTGAGAGGATGACGCGGTGGCAGAGCGCGTGAAGTTCCCCAGCAGCAGCGGTCCGGCACTGGCCGGCTTGATCGACCCACCGGACGGCGAGGTCCGCGGCTGGGGCGTCTTCGCGCACGGGTTCACGCTGGGCAAGGACTGTCCGGCGGCAAGCCGCATGTGTAAGCAGATGGCCAGCGAGGGCATCGGAATGCTGCGCTTCGACAATCTCGGCCTGGGCCATTCCGACGGTGACTGGGGAGATGGATCGTTCTCGCACAAGGTCGCCGACACCGTGCGTGCGGTCGAGTTCATGAACGACTCCGGCCGGGAGGTGCGACTGCTGGTCGGCCATTCGTTCGGCGGTTCGGCCGCGATCGCGGCCGCCCACGAGTGCCCGACGGTGACGGCGGTGGCCAGTGTCGGAGCGCCGTTCCAACCCGCTCACGTGGAGCACATCTACGACGCGCTGGTCGAGCGCATCGAAGCCGACGGTGAGGCGCCGCTTCTCATCGGCGGCAAGGCGCTCACGCTGCGACGGCACTTCATCGAAGACGTGCGTGACGCCGACCTGCGCGAGCGCATCAAGACGCTGCGGCGCGCGCTGCTGGTCATGCATTCGCCCACCGACAACACCGTCGGCATCGGCAACGCCAGCGACATCTTCCGTGCCGCACGGCATCCCCGCAGTTTCGTCTCCCTGGAGGGAGCCGACCACCTGCTGACCGAGAAGAACCAAGCGGCCCGCGCGGCACGGATCATCAGCGCCTGGGCCGATCCCTACCTGTGAGCGTGGTCGGACGGCGCATCAGCGCGCCGCCCGACCACGCCGCGCTCAGTCCTCGGAACCGGACTTCTTCGAGCCGCCGTCGGAGGCGCTGCTCTTTGTGCTGTCTGATTTCGAAGCGCTCGACTCCGTGGTCTTCGGCTTCTTGGCGAGGCTGTCGGTCACCTTCGAGACGGTGGTGTTGATCGAATCGCGCACCTGCTTGATCGCTGTGCTGGTCGCGGTCGGCTTGCGGTGCTTGGGTCCCGACGTGGTGCTCGTGCTGTCGGTGGTGTCCGACGCGGCATCGTCCGCGGCGGGCGTACCGGTGGCCGTGTCGTCAGCCTTCTCGACACTCTTCGTCTCGGTCGCAGCGGTCTTCTGGTCCGCCACGAGCGTCGTCGTCGTCGAGGTGTCGGGATCGGTGAACACCGGCCCCGGGATCGGCTTGTTGTCGGGGTTGGGCACGAACGGCGCGCACACGGCGCACTGCGTGCCGAGCACGAACGGATTGAAGTCGGTGTTGAGCCCGTTCGCGAGGCTGGTCAGGCTGCCCGCGACGAATTCCGGTGTCACCGGCTTGATCTCGGAGAAGTCCGGGGTCTTGGTCAGACTGTTGTAGAAGCTGGTGAACGGTGCGGTCGCGTCGAGCTTGACGGTCTCGCCCGACCACGGCACCTCGGGGCCGTCCTCGTCCTTGACGTAGCACTGGCCGTCGGCGCTGCAGGTGATGCCGGCCCGGGTTTCGGGATACGTGTAGCCATCCGGCGAAAACAGCGCGACCACGTGACGAAGATCAAACATTTTGCTGAGAATTGCTTCGGGATGATCACAGGCGCCAGGGCCGGTTCCTGTGCACCCGGTGTCCATGGGTAGCTGTGAGGCCGCGATCGCCGCGACCATGTTGCCCAACGGCACCGACAGCGCCGGGAACGGCACGAGGACGTTGGTCAACGCCTGATACCGGGACGGATCCGCGGGGTCGGTGCCCAGGATGTTGGTCTGGCTGTACACCCACCAGTTGCCCGTGTAGCGCAGGTTGCGGCCGAGACCGACGACGCTGCCCTCCGGTTGGGTCAGCGTCACTCCCTCGTAGGTGGGTTGGAAGCTGAAGTCACCGTTGGGATCGGAGCCGAGCGCGACGTCGCCCTCGCCTAGCGCGTTGAAGAAGTTGTAGGGCGTATTCGCCAGTGCGATAAACAGGTTCGCCGGAATGTTGAGGATGTTCGTGCTGTCGGTGGTGGTCGCGAACGTCGTGGCCGACGGGATTCCGGCCGGCGTCGCGCACAGGGCGCTGGTGCTGCCCGTGGCACAGCTCTGCGTGGCGGCGACCAGTCCCACGTCATAGCTCTTCATCTCGAGGTCGAGGTTCGGGGTGACCGGCGTGGCGGAGATCACTCCGGCCCCCATCAGGGCTACGCCGGCGGTGACGTAAGAACGTGCGGTAGTGCGCATGACGCGACCCTCCAAGTTGCTGCGTGTGGCCCCGACCGCGAGAAACGTATCCATAATGTGATGAATTGTCCACCGAAACGCGAGGAATTCTTGTGGCGTATTGATTTGCTGACGAGCACGTCAGTTAATTCCGGTGCCAAATATGAGCAAACGATGACACATTTCGGCGATGACGCTGGTGGGTACTCTCGCCTGTCGTGCACATCGTCGCGATCCACGTGGCCCCCGGGCGACGCATACCGACCCGCTCCGTGGAGTCGGTGATCGCCGAGGAGGGCAAGGGACTGGTGGGCGACCGATATCACGGAACCCGGCACCGGCACGTGACGATCCAGTCCCGGGAAGCGCTCGACGCCGCCGCCGCTGCGCTGGGTCGACCCATCGATTCGGGGGCGACCCGCCGCAACATCACTGTCGACAGCGGCGACATCCCGACCAAGCCCGGCACCCGCATCCGCATCGGTGAGGTCGATCTCGAGGTGGTGCGACTCAGCGCCCCGTGCCGGCTGCTCGACGACTGGATCGGTCCTGGTGCAGCGGCGGCCATATCCCGCCGCGGTGGGTCGGTCTGCCGGCTGTTGAGCTCGGGAACGCTGCGCGTCGGCGACGAGGTGACGGTGCCGGCAGCGCACTCCCCCTGACACCGTCCGCGTGACGCGTCAGCTTCCGTCGCCGCCGACCTCCGCCGGCAACGGCGGCGGTAGAGGCGTCGTCGAGGTCTTCGGTGCCTGCGGTGCGGCTGCCGTGTCGCCCGGCCGGTGGAAGTCCAGCATCTCCTCGTCGCGGATGACTTTCTCCCCGGCGCTGATCACCAGCGCATCGGAGGTCACCATGTATTCGATTCCGTCCCGGACAGCGGTGAAGGCGCCGTCAGCCGACTGGGACGCGGAGGCGATCAGCCGGGCACCGTCGCGCACCCTCACCCCTCGGTACTCGAGGTCGCCGTCGGCGCTCTTGCAGATCGCCACGCGAGAACCCGAGGTGCTGCCGAACACGACGGGAGTCGCCGGCGACGCGCACCGGGCGGTGGAGTCGACGTATCCCTGACTGTCCGACGGCGGAGCCGAGGCGGCCGCCGGGGCGGCGACGAGCAGAGCCGCGGCGGCGGCGGTGATGGCCAGGACCGCACGGGCGGGGGTGCTGGGTGGGAAAGGCATCATCTTCCACCAGAGCACGTCAGCGCTCGTCGCGCCAACGACGGCGTCCGATCTTCTGCGCATCGTTGGCTCATCGAGACCGGACCGTAATGCGCGGCGGCGGTGCGGCGATGAACCATCGTGACCCTTTCCGGCGCTGCGGCGCGGCTGGCATCCGCGGTGGCGATGACGCTCGCGGTGGTCCTCGGCATCGCCCCCGGCGCGCAGGCGGCTCCTCCCCTGGTGGCCAAGGATTTCTCGAAGCCGGCGATCGTGATTCTGGGGTATGGCCTCAAGGACAACGGCACGATGCGGCCGATCCTCTACACCCGCGTCCTCACGGGGCTCGCGGTGGCGCAGATGTTCCCGCAGTCACCGGTGATCGTCACGGGTGGCAACCCACGAAACGGGCGGACCGAAGCCGGCGAGATGCGCAAGACCCTTCGCGTGCTGGGGCTGCCCGACGACAGGATCATCGTCGAGGATCGAGCCAACAGCACTGTGCAGAATGCACAGTTCTCGGTTCCGCTGGCCCGCGACGCCGGCACGTCGGGCATCATCCTGGTGACTTCGTCGTCGCACCAGGACCGCGCAGACGGCAACTTCGCCGACGCGGGTGGCAATGTGCTTGCCACGGTGAGCTTTCCGGACAGCAATCCGAAAACCAATGTCACACAGTTCGTCAGGGACGTCCTCAGTCCCTTCACGTCGGTGACGTAGGCAATCTGCCAATCCTGCTGTGGCGCAATCGGTCAGGCGATGATGCGGACCAGGTAGGGCGTCATGTCCTTGGTCCGCACCTCCGAGACGGCGACGCCGGAGTCGGTGGTTTCGACCATCTTCCCGTTGCCGATGAACAGCGCGACGCTCTGCGTGCCGTCCGGTCCGTAGAACAGCAGATCACCCGGCAGCGCCAGCGACGGCATCACCTTCTGACCCACCTTGTACATCTCACCCGAGGACCGCGGCAGTTTCACGCCCACCCCGGCGTAGGAGTACACCATCAGACCGGAGGCGTCGAAGCCCACCACCTCGACCCGCGGAGCGGGTGCCGGCGTGGGGACGGCGGCCGGCAGGTTCAGTCCGGGCGTGGTCAGGTCGAGGGCATCCGTCGCGGCCTGATCCGGCGCTGCCGGATCGGCGGGTGCGGCGGCCGTGCCCTTGCTGGGCCCGGACGCACCGCCACCGCCGTAAGCGAAGGGCACCCCGCGCTGCGACAGCGCGCGGGCGATTACGACCTCTACGGCCTTCTGATTGGTGGCCGAGCGCGCGGGCTGTGCTGCTGCCGAGCCGGGCGCCGCGATCATCAGCGCCAGGCTCAGCACTGGGGCGAGAACCAGGCCGAGAACCAGGACGACAAACCCACGAACCGCTCGCATGACACTTCCACCGCTTTCCGAGCTGTCAGCACCAGGATGGCGCTGATCCCATTGACAACAACAGTCACTATGACCACTTCTACACCACCTGAGCGGGTGTTTTTACGTCGTCGCAGGACTGCGAATCAATCAGATGCCCGACCGGAATCGAACGGTGACCTGTGCAGGCGGCTCGCCGCCTAAGGTGTGTCGCGCGTCACGCGCCCAGGGCTGCCAGCGCGGCGTCGTAATCCGGCTCCTGACCGATCTCGGGTACCAATTCGGTGTAGGAGACGTTGCCGTCGGCGCCTACCACCACGACCGCGCGCGCCAGCAGGCCGGCCATCGGACCGTCGGTGATCGTCACGCCGTAGTCATCGCCGAAGCTGTCGCGGAACGCCGACGCCGGGGTCACGTTCTCGATGTCCTCCGCACCGCAGAACCGCTTCTGGGCGAACGGCAGATCCTTCGACACGCACAGCACGGCACCACCGGACGCGGCCGCGCGCTCGTTGAACGTGCGCACGCTGGCCTGACACACCGGGGTGTCGACGGACGGGAAAATATTCAGCAGCACGGGCTTACCGCGGAACTGATCGTCGCCGACGGTGCCGAGATCCGTTCCGACGAGGCTGAACCCGGGCGCCGGGGACCCGACAGCGGGAAGCTCTCCAACGGTGTTGATCGGGTTTCCGCGCAAAGTTATCTGTGCCATGCGCACAGTCTGCCAAGACGGGGCCGGTTCGTCCCGTCCGGGTCATCCTTCAAGATCACCGTAGATGCGGGCGATGTCGGGCGAATCCAGCCAACCCGAGTACGTGGGGCGCTGCGGCCAGCCCTCGGGCGCGTCCTGCCAGACCTCCTGGCGGCCCCACGGCAGGATGTCGAGCAGCGCGAACGAGTGGCTCAGCTGCTCGGTGCCCCGGCCGTTGGTGTGCCATGTGCGATAGACCCGGTCTCCGTCCAGCAGGAACACGTTCACCGCGAACCCCGTCCCCGGCGCCGCGTCGACGTCGGCGGCGAACGAGCTCTGCGAGGACGAATACCACTGCATCTGGTTTCCGACCCGTTTCTTGTAGGCCAGCGCCTCCTCGATCGGGCCGGCCGTGACGATGACGAACCGGGCGTCGTAGCTGTCGAGGAACTCGAGGCGAGTGAACTGGGAGGTGAACCCGGTGCAACCGCCGCACTGCCAGGTCTGGCCGTCACTCCACATGTGGTTGTAGACGATGAGCTGCGAACGGCCGTCGAAGATGTCGGCGAGCCGGATCGGGCCGTCTGCGCCGATCAACGTGTAGTCGGGCATCTCGACCATCGGGAGGCGACGGCGTTGCGCGGCGATTGCGTCGAGCTCGCGCGTGGCTGCCTTCTCGCGGGTCCTCAGCTCGTCGAGCTGGGCGCGCCATGTCGCGGTGTCGACGATGGGGGGAAGGGCGGGCTGCGTCATCTGACCATCCTGTCAACGGTGGGGCAACGGGTCAGCAGTGTTGACCGGACGGGCGCACAGAATTCATCGCTGACAGGATGATCGCCATGACATCGCGCATCGGGGTTGCGCCCCGCATCGGTTCGGGGCTGTCCGATTCCTGGAGCTCGCGGTTGTGGCGCGACATCGCCCCGATCTTCGACGCGATCATCGCCCACCCGTTTCTGACGGGCCTCACCGACGGCACCCTCGACCCGGCGTCGTTCGCGCACTATGTGGCCCAGGACGTGCACTACCTGCGCGCCTACGCCCGCGCGCTCGCGGTCGTCGGCGCCAAAGCCGGCACGCTCGCCGACACCGCGATGTTCGCCCGCCACGCGGCCGAGGTGTTCGACGTCGAGCTCGAGCTGCACGCCGAGCTGTTGCCCGCACTGGGTCTGTCGGCCGAATACATCGGCGGCGCCCCCGTGGCACCGACCACGCTGGCGTACAACAGCTACCTCATGGCCACGGTCTACGAAGGCTCGTTCGCCGACGGGCTCGCCGCGGTGCTGCCCTGCTACTGGATCTACGCCGAGGTCGGTGCCGAGCTGGCCCAGCGCGGCTCGACCGACCCGCGGTACCAGCGCTGGATCGACAGCTACGGCGGAGACGAGTTCGCCGCGACCGTCACCGAGGTGATCGCGCTCGCCGACCGGGTGGGGCCGACGTTGACCGACGCCGACGAAGCCGTCGCCCGCGCCCACTTCGTGACGACCTCCCGCTACGAGTGGATGTTTTTCGACGCCGGACACCGGCGAGAGACGTGGCCGCAGGAGATCTCAGGCGCATCCGCACCGTAGTGACTAAGCTGGCGGATTCTCTGTCGGACCGAACCGAAGGACACCGATGCCCACCGGACACGTCCGACTGACGTCGCACAGCGGAGGCACCGACGCGCCCGCACTGCACTGGGGCGCGCCGACGGCCGCCGAGCGGGGACCGATCGTCGGGACCACCGCCCGCGCGCACCGCAACGTGATCGGCGCGCACAGCGGCGCGTACGGCGTCTACCGGGCGCTGGCCGTTGCCGCGGGCAAGCTCTCCCCCGACCACCGGGCAGATCTGACCGACACCGCGCCCACCGATCGCATCGGCCCGTTCCCGCAGTGGACCGACCCCACGACGATCGTCAGCCTGGACCCATGGGGCGCGATGGTCACCGAGGCGTTCGCCGATCAGATCGCGGCCGGCATCGACATCCGGCCCACCATCGCGGTGACCAAGGCGCAGGTGATCCTGCCCGAGATCGCCGACGCGCTGGCCAAGGGCCGGCTGGTCCCCGACGGGCGCATCCTGCTCGACACCGGCGCCGCGCAGGTCACCAAGGCCGCCGTCGAACCGGTGTGGCATCTACCCGGCGTCGCGGCCCGCTTCGGCTGCAGTGAAAACGATTTGCGCCGTGTGCTTTTCGAAGAGACCGGGGGCATGTACCCCGAACTGGTGACGCGGCCTGACCTCGAGGTGTTCCTGCCGCCGATCGGTGGTCAGACGGTCTACATCTTCGGCGCGCCCGAGCACCTGGCCGATCCCACTGTCGAGCTCACCGCGCGCGTGCACGACGAGTGCAACGGATCGGATGTCTTCGGCTCCGACATCTGCACCTGCCGGCCCTATCTGACCCACGCCATCGAGGAGTGCATCAACGGAGCTCAGCGTGGCGGGGTGGGTCTGGTGGCGTACTCCCGCAAGGAAGGTCGCGCGCTCGGCGAGGTCACCAAGTTCCTGGTGTACAACGCGCGCAAACGCCAAGCCGGTGGCGACACCGCAGACCAGTACTTCACCCGCACCGAATGCGTTGCGGGCGTGCAGGACATGCGTTTTCAGGAGTTGATGCCCGATGTCCTGCATTGGTTCGGGGTGAAGAAGATCCATCGCCTGGTGTCGATGAGCAACATGAAGTACGACGCGATCACCGGCGCAGGTATCGAGGTGGGCGAACGTGTCTCGATCCCCGACGATCTGATTCCCGCCGATGCACGCGTCGAGATCGACGCCAAGATGGCCGCCGGCTACTACACGCCCGGTGAGGTCCCCGATGCCGACGAACTCAAGCGGGTCAAAGGCAGAGGGTTGCAGGGGTGACGGCCCCGGCCGAGGCCGCTGAGGCCGTGGGGGTGCTGCGCACCACGGCGGCGGTGCGGACGCGGTCGGCATCGCTGCTCGACCGCGCTCGCGCCGGTGACTCCGCCTGGTTCACCGTCGACGATGACGCTCTCCAGCAGGTGGCCGACACGGTTGCGACCCTGACCCGCAGCAGGTTTCCCGATCTCGACATCCCCCCGCACAGTCGGTGGCGGCATTTCGGCGTCGGCGGTGTCGACCGCACCGCCTCACTCACCGCCCGCCTCGACGACATGCCGGCCGGTGACCGCGCCCGGGCCATGATCGACCTGACCGTGGTGAGCGTGCTGCTCGACGCCGGCGCCGGTGCGGACTGGGGGTTCTCCGAGGACGGGGTCCGCTATCGCCGTTCCGAAGGTCTCGCGGTGGCCAGTTGGCACGGCTTCGTCGACGGCGCATTCTCCAGCGCTCCCGACCACCCGCTGCGGGTCGATGCCCTTGCGTTGCAGGCCCTGACTGTCGAGGACCTCACCGCCGTGCTGCAAGTCTCCCCCGACAAC
This sequence comes from Actinomycetes bacterium, assembly GCA_023404955.1. GTDB lineage: Bacteria > Actinomycetota > Actinomycetes > Mycobacteriales > Mycobacteriaceae > Mycobacterium. The sequence continues at coordinate 11,314 of JAEXZY010000146.1, read as the reverse complement.
CCGCTGGTCGGTCTGCCGGGCCGGGTGAAGCTGATGCGCAGCCTCGGTGCCGCGCTGGCCGAGCAACCCGAGGTGTTCGGACCGGACGGCAGACCGGGCGGACTGTTCGACGCCTCCTCGGCGTCCTCTGGCGTGGTGGATGTCCACGACCTGCTGGTCCACCTACTCACCTCGCTGTCGCGAATCTGGCCGTCGGGCAACGCCATCGGCGCCGAGGCGCTGGGCGACTGCTGGCGCCACAGCGCGGTGGAGGGCCCCGGCGAGACTGCGGGTTGGCTTCCGCTGCACAAACTCTCGCAGTGGCTCACCTACTCACTGATCGAGCCTTTGCAGTGGGCCGGTGTGACGGTCACCGGGATCGACTCGCTGACCGGGCTGCCCGAATATCGCAATGGCGGACTGCTGCTCGACAGCGGCGTGCTGCGGCTGCGGGAACCCGAGTGGGCCGAGAAAGCATGGACGCCGCGCGATGAACTGGTGGTCGAGTGGCGCGGGTTGACCGTCGCCCTGCTCGACGAGATCGCGCCGCTGGTGCGTGCGCGACTGGGCGTCGACCAGGCGGCTATGCCGCTCGCATGCGTGCTGGAAGGCGGCACGTGGGCAGCCGGACGGGAATCGGCGCAACGATTACGCGGCGGGCTGCCTCCGCTGAACGTGGTCAGTGACGGGACGGTGTTCTAGATGACTTCCTCTGTGTCCGGGGTGACGCTGGTCGACCATCCGCTGGTCCAGCACAAGATCACGCTCATGCGTCGCCGTGACGCATCGACCAACACCTTCCGCAGGCTGGTGCGCGAAGTGTCGGCACTCATGGCGTACGAGGTGCTGCGTGATCTCACCCTGCACGACGTCGAGGTGGACACCCCGATGGAGACCACCACCGGCAAGGTCATCGACGGCAAGAAGGTGGTGTTCGTCTCGGTGCTGCGGGCGGGCACCGGCATCCTCGACGGCATGCTCGACGCGGTGCCCTCGGCTCGGGTCGGTCACATCGGGCTCTACCGCGAACCGAGAACCCAAGTGACCGTTGAGTATTACTTCAAGATGCCCAGCGATCTCGCCGAGCGCGACGTCGTGGTGCTCGATCCGCTGCTGGCCACCGGTCACTCGGCCACCGCCGCGGTCGAGCGGGTCCGCGAGCTGAACCCGAAATCGGTGAAGTTCGTCTGCCTGGTCACCTGCCCGGAAGGGATCACGGCCATGACGCAGGCGCACCCCGACGTGCCCATCTTCACCGCCGCCATCGACCGCGAACTCGACAGCAACGGCTACATCCTGCCGGGACTCGGCGACATCGGTGACCGCATCTTCGGCACCAAATAGCGCCCCGCCCGCAGGTGGCCCGCTCTAGGGTGGGTCATGGCCATCACCGAAGCTGACCTCGCGCCGCAGACCCCGTTCGAGCGCGACGTCGTCGACACCCAGCGCTACTTCGACAGCCCCCGTTTCGAGGGCATCATCCGTCTCTACACCGCCCGCCAGGTCGCCGAGCAGCGCGGCACGATTCCCTCCGACTACCCGGTGGCGCGGGAGGCGGCCACCGCCTTCTACCCCCACCTGCGCGACCTGTTCGCCCAGGGTAGGAGCATCACGACGTTCGGTCCCTACTCCCCCGGCCAGGCCGTGGTGATGAAGCGGATGGGCATCGAAGGGATCTACCTCGGCGGCTGGGCGACCTCGGCCAAGGGATCGATCAGCGAGGACCCGGGACCCGACCTGGCCAGCTACCCCCTCAGCCAGGTGCCCGAAGAGGCTGCCGGCATCGTCCGCGCGCTGTTGACAGCGGACCGCAACCAGCAGTACCTGAGGCTGCAGATGAACCCTGAACAGCTCGCGACAACGCCTCAGTACGACTACCGGCCGTTCATCATCGCCGACGCCGACACCGGCCATGGCGGAGATCCGCACGTACGCAACCTGATTCGCCGTTTCGTCGAGAACGGGGTGCCGGGCTACCACATCGAGGACCAGCGCCCCGGCACCAAGAAGTGCGGCCACCAGGGCGGCAAGGTTCTGGTGCCCTCGGATGAGCAGATCAAGCGGCTCAACACCGCCCGCTTCCAGCTCGACATCATGCGGGTGCCGGGCATCATCGTCGCGCGCACCGACGCCGAGGCGGCCAATCTGATCGACAGTCGCGCCGACGAACGCGACCAGCCGTTCCTGCTCGGCGTCACCAACCTCAAGATCCCGTCGTACAAGTCCTGCTTCCTGGCGATGGTGCGCCGCTTCTACGACAAGGGCGTGACCGAGCTGAACGGCCACCTGCTCTACGCATTGCCCGACGGTGAGTACGCCATCGCCGAGGCGTGGCTGGGCCGCCAGGGCGTACTGGAGCTGATCGACCAGACCGCGGCGGCCTGGCAGGACGGTGCCGAGTCGTCATTGGACGCCGCGTTCGACAAGGTCGAGTCCCGCTTCGTCGACGCCTGGCAGGACGACGCCGGCCTCGACACCTACGCCGGCGCGGTGGCCGACCTGCTGGAGTTCCGGGAACGCGAGGGCGAGTCGGCGGCGATGAGCGCCAGCCAGTGGCGTGAATTCGCCGAACGCGCACCGCTCTACAACGCCCGGGAGAAGGCCAAGGAGCTCGGCGCCGACGCGGCGTGGGACTGCGAGCGGGCCAAGACGCCCGAGGGGTACTACCAGGTGCGCGGCGGCATCCCCTACGCGATCGCCAAGTCGCTGGCCGCAGCGCCGTTCGCCGACATCCTGTGGATGGAGACCAAGACCGCCGACCTGGCCGACGCCAAGCAGTTCGCCGATGCCATCCACGCGGTGTATCCCGACAAGATGCTCGCCTACAACCTCTCGCCGTCGTTCAACTGGGACACCACCGGGATGACCGATGAGGAGATGCGGGCGTTCCCCGAGGAGATCGGGAAGATGGGGTTCGTCTTCAACTTCATCACCTACGGCGGTCATCAGGTCGACGGCGTGGCGTCCGAGGAGTTCGCGACGTCGCTGCGCCAGGAGGGCATGCTGGCGCTGGCCCGGCTGCAACGCAAGATGCGTCTCGTCGAATCGCCATACCGCACACCGCAAACGCTCGTCGGCGGCCCGCGCAGCGATGCCGCATTGGCGGCCTCGTCCGGGCGGACCGCGACGACGAAGTCGATGGGCAAGGGCTCCACGCAGCATCAGCACCTGGTGCAGACCGAGGTGCCCAAGAAGTTGCTCGAGGAGTGGCTGGCGCTGTGGAGCGAGCACAACAAGCTGCCGGAGAAGCTGCGCGTACAGCTGCGGCCGCGGCGTGCGGGCTCGGATGTGCTGGACCTGCAAATCCTCGGCGAGGGTGAAGAGCCATTGGCCAACGTCGTCGTCGACCCCATCAAGGACCGGCACGGCCGCAGCATCCTGACGGTGCGCGACCAGAACACCTTCGCCGAGCAGCTGAGGCAGAAGCGGTTGATGGACGTGATCCACCTGTGGCTGATCCACCGCTTCAAGGCCGAGATCGTGTACTACGTGACGCCCACGGAGGACAACATCTACCAGACCGAGAAGATGAAGAGCCATGGCATCTTCAGCGACGTGTATCAGGAGGTCGGCGAGATCATCGTCGCGGACGTGAACCAGCCGCGCATCGACGAGCTGCTGAACCCCGACCGCGAGGCGTTGACCCGGCTGATCGCCAAGCAGGACTGAGGCACGGCTCGAACGTGGTTGTTGTGCACGGTTTTTCGCTCCGAACCGTGCACAGCCCCCACGCTCGGCGTGCTAGATGTACAGCTAGAGCAGCGCGGCTGCGCGGCGCAGCAGGTCGCGCCAGTGCGTGACGACGGCCGCGTCGGTGACGAGAAGCCGCTCGAGGCGGCTCGCGTCGGGCCCGGCGGGCATCGGCGCGGCCGGAAGGTAGCCGTCGGAGGTGACCAGCGACCGCGCACTCGACACGACGTCACCGTCGCGCAGCCACGGCGGAACGGGGCCGCACGCGTACGGCAGGTCCGGCAGTGCGGCGGCGAGCGCGACATCGGCGGCCACCCCGATGCTGCTCGCTCCGGTGAACACCACCAGCGCCGGCAGTCCGAGCCGCTCGGCGCGACGCAGCGCGCGCCGCACGCCCCCGAGCGGTCCGCATCGCAACGCCACGACGTCGGCGCATCCCGGGTCCGCGGCGAGCACGTCGGCGTCGACGGCCACCGGGACGTCGACGCGGCGCCGGATCGCGGCGGCCTGCTCAGCGGTGCAGTCGACGAGATGCGCGACGTCGAGGTTCGCCGCCTGGATGCGTGCCACCGCAGTGTCGACGGTGTCAACCGCGCCGGCACCGACGGCGATCATCGGGCGGTCGGCGTCGACCGGCACCCGGCCGCGCAGCGCGTCGGGCCAGCCGACGGTGCTCGGCTCCATGGCCGCGGTCAACCAGCGTGCCGCCAGCTCGTCGGAAGCCGCGGCAGGCGGGCTGAATTCGCCCCACCCCTGCGGCCCCTCCACCAGGACCCCGTAGCGCGGCCCGGCGGCGCTGGGGATCGCGAACACGGGCGCGTCGTCGAGATCGATCCAAGTTCTCACTGATCGACAAGGTATCCCGTGATTACGCTGGATCGGTGGTCGGTGCCCCGTTCCTGCTGTTGTCGATCCGTGGCGAGGACGACGCGGCCGCCGACGAGTACGCCGCCGTCATGCGATTCGCCGGACTCGACGCACAGAGCCTGCACCGCGTCGGGCTCACCCACCAATCGCTCGGCCACCTGCGGCTGGCGGACTGGTCAGGCATCATCCTGGGCGGCGGCCCGTTCACCGTCAGCGACGATCCCGCCACGAAATCGCAGGTGCAGCAGCGCGTGGAAGCGGAACTCGCCGACATGATCGCGGCCGTCATCGACGCAGACTTCCCGTTCCTCGGTTGCTGCTACGGCATCGGCATCCTCGGTGCGGCGGTCGGCGCGCGCATCGACCGTGAGCACAGCGAACCTGTAGGGCCGTTGTCCATCGAGCTGACCGACGAGGGCCGCGCAGATCCGATCTTCGCGGGTCTGCCCGACACCTTCGACGCGTTCGGCGGGCACAAAGAGGCGGCCTCGGTCCTGCCGGACCACGTCACCCGGCTCGCGCGCTCCGCTGACTGTCCCGTCCAGGCATTCCGGGTCGGCGCGAACGTCTACGCCACGCAGTTCCATCCGGAGCTCGACGTCGACGGGCTGTGCACCCGCATCGACGCCTACAAGAACCACGGCTACTTCGCGCCCGACACCGCGGAAACGCTCAAGCAGGCCGCGCGCCAGAGGGCCGTCACCCACCCCATGGCGATCCTGCGCGCGTTCGCGCAGCGGTACGCCCGCTAGCCGGGCAGGTCGATCTGCGCCCGCGCGATCTGCTCGATCATCGGGGCCAGGCGCGCCCGCAGCGCGTTGTGCTCGGCGTCGGCGTCGTAGCCGCGGTAGGACTCGACATCGGTGAAGTCGGCGACGATGACGAAGTCCCAATTGCCCTCGCGCAGGCCCGCATCCGTACCTGCCGAATAGGCCACCGTGCCGGGACAGTTCAGCTCCCGCAGACCCTGCTGGATCTGCGCGAGTTCGGCGGCGTCGTAACCGTCCTTGAGCTTGGCGAGCACCACGTTGCGGATCACCCGCGCACCGTAACAGCTCTCAGTACGGCGCGAGTTGCGTGCCGATCAGCGGCGCGATCTTGTCCGCCATGTAGGCGTGGCCGGCATCGGTGGGGTGCACACCGTCGGCGCCGATGAGGTCGGGGCGCCCGACGAACCACCGGGCGGCGATCGGGTCGACGAACGTCGCCCCGGCGAGCTGGGCCTGATAGCTGAGGATGTCGCGGATTCGCAGGATCTCCGGTGGCGGATCGGCCGTCGGCCACGGCGGACCGATGACCAGCATCTTCGCCGACCGCGCGATCTGACGGGCCAAGTTCAGCGTCCCGTACATCGCAATGGACAGCCGCGTCGGCTCGACCTTCATGTCGTTGCGGGAACCGAAGAACACCACGAGCGTGTCGTTGGGTTTGACTGCCCGCACGGTCAGATCCTCGAAGACGCTGCCGCGGTTGCCCCGCGTGCAGTACCCGGCCCCACCCTCGGCCGCGACTGTGGGCGTGACCGGGATGCCGTGATCGCTCAGCGCCTGCCAGACCTGCGGCGCCCAGCCCTGTGGACCGTTACCGCCCTGATCGCTGCCCGTGGTGTACGAATCGCCGATCACCGCAACCCGGTTGACCGCGAAGTCGAGAACCTGTACCTGGCGATGAGTGACAGTCGGGGCCGGCGCGCTGAAAGCGCCGAACAGCATGGCGGCAGCGAGGATCCACGTCAGCACACGACTCACTGGGCCAGCCTAGGGTCGATCCGGTCGGGCCGGCGCGCCGACTCGCCGCGCGTCATGATCTGCTCATCCCGCCCGCGCGGTCACCTGGTGCAGCCGGCCCTGGGGTGCATCCGAGACGCTGGCCGGCGGGGTGCGGGGTTCGATCATGCGGCGCATCCAGCGGCGCGCGGGCTCCTCGACGACGTGGTAGAGCACCGCGGCCAGCAGTCCCGAGAACACCACCAGGCCGACCACGGCGAACTTTGCCGACCAGCTGGGAACCAGGGTGATAGCGAACTGCTGCACCGCCCAGTTCCACATGGTGTGCACGATCTCGTGCACCATGTACAGCCCGAACGAGATGTGCCCGAGATAGACCATCACCGGGGTGGACAGCAGCGCGGGCAGCGTGCCCGCGCCGATGGACAGCGTGACCACCAGGGGGACGAACAAGACGTCGACGAGTCCGCCGGCGTCGAGCATGTCCTGCGGTGGGTAGGCGTCCAGGAGATAGAGCCCTCCGATGATCGCCGCGCCCAGGCCGAGCGCGGTGAGGCCGGCAACGTGGCGGCCCCGGTCGGAGAGCTGCAGGCGGCGTACCGCCGCGCAGGCCAACGCCCCGGCGGTGAACTGCATGATGATGCGGGGCAGCCAGCTCCACGGGGTGTAGAACACGCCGTGGGCGAGCAGCAGCAGCGTGGGCGCCAGGGCGGCGGCGACGGCCAGCCACATCAGCCCCCGCGCGCGAGTGACCCCGGCGATGCGGAACACCACCAGGACCAGTCCGCCGAACAGCAGATAGGCCAACCACTCGGCGCTGATCGACCAGGCCGGACCGTCCCAGCTGGAACCGTCGAAAAACGGCTGGAACCACAGCTGCACCAGGAACACCTGTTTGAGCCAACTCAGCGCGTTCAGTGATGCGATGACGTCCGGCGGCAGCGGGAACCGGCCCACGTACAGGGTGAACACCGCGAACGCCGCGGCCAGGTGCATGGTCACCAGGTACACCGGCCAGACCCGGGCGAGCCGCAGCCACAGGAACCTCAGCGTGGCGCGCGTCGACCAGGATTCACCCATCCGGTCGAGGTAGTTCCACGTCAGCACGAATCCACTCAGGATGAAGAAGAGGTCGACACCCTGGGCACCGGCGTTGAGGATCGGCGCGAGCGCGCTCCGCACCCCAGGGGACGCTTCGGCCAGCAGTGGCCGGAAGTGGAACAGCACGACCCACAGCGCGGCCACGATGCGGAGGCCCGACAGGGCCTTGATCTCACCGGTGCGCACACGACTCATTTCGGTCTCGACGGATTGGAAGCAGTGACGACGGCGTCGGTTCCCGGGGCTGCACGCAGGTCGCCTCCCCGAGGGCGAAGACGCCGGCGACCGGTCGGAGGTTACCAGCGCAACCTGGATGTCGAGGGGTCGCAACGCCGCTGCGGCCCGGTTGGCGAGGTTGCTGTGAACGGGCCGGGTAAAGTTCACGAAATCGTCAATCGAAGATGCCATCATGCGTGAGCAGTCGTACGCAGACGTGCCGGGTCAGCTGACGGTGCCGGGCGAGGCTGGGCCACTGCAGGTCCTCCTCGTCGAGGACGACCGCGGCGACGCCATCCTGGTCGAAGAACTGATCGCCGACGCCGGTGTCGACATGGCCGTGGTGTGGGCCGAATCGATGGCCGAGGCCGAGAAGGCCATCGCCGGCTCGCGCCCCGACTGCGTGCTGTTGGATCTGCACCTGCACGACACCGAAGGGGTCGCGGGACTCACGCGCATCGCCGCGCGGGACGCGACCGTCCCGGTCGTGGTGCTGACCGGTCTGAACGACGAACACGTGGCGTCGGCCGCCGTCGCCTCCGGCGCGCAGGACTATCTGGTCAAGGGCCGCGTCGATCCGGAAACGCTGCGGCGCGCCGTCCTCTACGCCATCGAACGCAAGCGCGCCGAGCTGACCGCTGTCGATCTGCACGCCACCCGGTCACGCGAGCGGGAGAACGCCCGGCTCGAGCGTGGGCTGTTGCCCTCGCCGTTGCTGCTCGACGACCCGGGCGTCAGCATCGTCACCCAGTACCGACCGAGCAGGCAGAACGCGCTGCTCGGCGGGGACTTCTTCGACATCGTCCAGACGCCGGACCGCACGGTGCACGTGATGATCGGTGATGTCGCCGGGCACGGGCCCGACGAAGCGGCCCTCGGTGTCGCGTTGCGGATCGCTTGGCGGGCATTGACCTTCGCCGGGCTGCGCGGTGCCGAACGCATGCGGCAACTCGAGCGGATCCTCCGGGCCGAACGGGCAGGTAAGAAGACGTTCGCCACGGTGCTCAGCCTGGCGCTGCCCGAGGAGGGCACCGCGCTCACCGCGGTGCGGGCCGGCCACCCCGGCATGCTGCTGCACGGCGGCGGCACCGTCGAGTGGGTGGAGCCGGCCGGCGGCCCGGCGCTCGGACTGCACGTCGGTGATTGGGCTCCGCAGTCGGTGGAGTTGCCGTTCGGGATGGGCCTGGTGCTGATCACCGACGGCTTGTTCGAGGGCCATGTCGGCCGAGGCAACGAGCGCCTCGGGGAAGACGGGCTGCTGGAGCTGGCCCGGTCACTGGCGCACCTGCCCGGGCCGGAGTTCGTCGACGCGTTGATCAACGCCGTCGAGCACCAGGCGCAGTCGCACGGCGGGATGGCCGACGACATCGCGGTGGTGCGTGTGGAGAGGACATCGTCGTGAGGATGTCGCAGTGAGCCCCGACCAGCGTGGGATGCGCGCCCTGACCGTCGAGGGCTGGCAGTACCTGGTGTTGTCGATCATGGCGATCGTCGTGCTCGCCGGCGCCGTCACGACGGCGGTGCTGCTGGGTCGCACCGACCAGGTTTCCGGTCAGCTGACCAACAACGTGGGACCCGCCCGGGTGGCCGCCTACCAGCTGCAGGCGGCCCTGCGCGATCAGGAGACGGCGGTCCGCGGATATGTGATCTCCTCTGACGCCCAGTTCCTCGCTCCCTACGACAACGGGCGAGAGTTGGAGTCGAAGGCCTCGGCCGACCTGCGCCAGTTCGAGCAGAAACGGCCCGATCTGCTCGCGGACCTCGATGCGATCGAGCAGGCCGCCGGCTCGTGGCGGGACAGCTACGCCGAACCCGTCATCGCGGCAGTGCAGCCCGGGCTGCGCAACGCGATCTCCCCCGCGCTCACCGAGATCGGCAAGTCCGAATTCGACCGGTTGCGCGGGCTGTTCGAACAGCAGAATCAGCACCTCGCCCAGGCGCGCACCGACGGCATCGCCGAACTCGAATCCATCAGCGCGTGGCGCAACGGCGTGCTGGTCGCGATGCTCGTTGCGTTCCTGGTCACGATGGTGGTGTTGGCGATCGTGCTGCGCCGTGCTCTGGTGCGGCCGCTGGGCCGGCTGGCTGCGGCGTGCCGGCGGATCGCCGAAGGGAACTTCGGCGAGAAGATCCAGCCGCAGGGTCCCCGCGACATCCGCTTGATCGCGATCGACGTCGACAACATGCGGCAACGGATCGTCGACGAGCTGCAGGCGTCCCGGGCGGCGACGGAGGCGCTCGATGAGCATGCCGAGGAGTTGCGCCGCTCCAACGCCGAACTGGAGCAGTTCGCCTACGTGGCGTCCCACGACCTCCAGGAGCCGCTGCGCAAGGTCGCGTCGTTCTGCCAGTTGCTGGAGAAACGCTACGGCGACAAGCTCGACGAACGCGGCACGGAGTACATCGGCTTCGCCGTCGATGGGGCCAAGCGGATGCAGGTGCTGATCAACGACCTGCTCACGTTCTCCCGGGTGGGCCGTCTCAATGCCACCGAGACCGGCGTCGATCTCGACTCTGTTCTCGACGCCGCACTGGGCAACGTCGCGACGGCGGTAGAAGAGACAGGGGCGCAGATCGAGCGGCCCGCCGATGGGTTGCCGACGATCACAGGGGATCCGACCCTGCTGACCATGCTGTGGCAGAACCTGATCGGCAACGCCGTGAAGTTCCGCCGCGTGGGCGTCGCACCGCGGATCGTGATCGAGTGCGGCTCCGCCGAGCCCGGCCAGTGGCAGTTCTCGGTGAGTGACAACGGAATCGGGATCGCCGCGGAGTTCTCTGAGAAGGTCTTCGTCATCTTCCAGCGGCTGCACGGACGCGATGCCTACACCGGGACCGGAATCGGTCTGGCATTGTGCAAGAAGATCGTCGAACACCACGGCGGGACGATCTGGATCGACAACGACTACACCGATGGCACCCGCTTCCGGTTCACGTTGCCCAGCGCCCGCTCCGGCAAGACAGGTTCCGAGGCGGACTCCGCCGCCGCGGTACCCGAAATGGAAGGATCGTCGTCATGACTCCCGCTGAACGTGCCATCGACGTGCTGCTGATCGAGGACGATCCGGGAGATGAGCTGATCACCCGGGAAGCCTTCGAGCACAACAAGATCAAGAACAATCTGCACGTCGCCCACGACGGCGAGGAGGGTTTGGACTTCCTCTATCGGCGGGGCAAGTACGAGGGTGCGCCGCGTCCGGACCTGGTGCTGCTCGATCTGAATCTGCCCAAGTACGACGGGCGTCAGCTGCTCGAGACCATCAAGAGCGACCCGGAGCTCAACCACATCCCGGTCGTGGTGCTGACCACCTCGTCGGCCGAGGAAGACATCCTGCGCAGCTACAAACTGCATGCCAACGCATACGTGACCAAGCCCGTCGACCTCGACCAGTTCATGAACGCCGTCCGGCAGATCGACGAGTTCTTCGTGCAGGTGGTCCGACTCCCCCACTCGTAGAGGTGGACCTGCCCCGGCCGGATCCGCAGGCCAGCCACCTCGCCGACGTGGCTCCGTCGCTGCTGGCAGCCATGGGTGTCGCGGGGTTCTCCTCACGTCTTGGCGAGAGTTTCGGTGCCGCGGGCGAGGTCTCCGGCGTCTGCCTGCTGCTGGTGGACGGCCTGGGTGCCGACCTGCTCGACGGCCACCTCGACGACGCTCCCTTCCTCGCGACGTTGCGCGGACCGAGCCTTGGGGGGGGGGGGGCGGGGGGCCCCGGGCGGGGGGGGGGCCCCCG
>JAEXZY010000089.1 GCA_023404955.1 Actinomycetes bacterium | reverse complement strand
ACTCTAGAATCAATAAATTGTCCATTTTCTCCAAATACTTCTTGACCTTTTATAAACAAATCAACATTATTTTGAATTATTCTTGCTTGTGCTACTGGTAATTCCTCTGTAGCTATTTTTAAAGCATGTCTATCATAATATTTCCTAAATGCACTATTACACATTTCTTGAGATTCTGTGTATGGCTTAAAGAATTGGGCATACTCTCTTAAAACTTCATGTTGAGTTTTTTCACCACTTATATTTTGTCTTAATTCGTCTAGATTTTCTCCAAAATATGCTGTAACTTTATGATCTATTGCATCTGGTTCATACTGTACTTCTGGTACAATATTCTCACTTTGAACTTCTTCATTAGAATTTTCTTGTATATCACTTGCACTATCAAGCATTAAATAGTCTTTTTTACGTCCAAATACCTTAGCAAACATATTTTTAACTGAACTTAAATCTTCTAAAAAAAGCTTCCATTCATTTTTCCAAAATTCTTTCATATAAAACACCTCATTTGTTAATAATAACACTATACTATCACATGTACCACTATTATATATAATTTGTCAAAAAAAAGCAATAACAGCAATATTTTATTTATATTACATTTTTGTTTCAAAAAAGCGATATATAATTTAAAATATACCATATGTTAATAATTACGCTATATTAAAGTTAACCATAATTTTGTTAATCATAAAATAAAATTGCGATCTAAAATCGCAATTTTAACTTTTAAAATTTAAATTTTACTGGTTGAAATAAGAAATCTTTTGCATTTGAACAACCTTGTTTAAAACTATCCCATATTCCAACATCTTGTACTTCAGTTTCTTGTTCTCTTTCTTCTACTGAAGCTTGTAATTGTAAAGTTTTAGGGCTAAATGTAACTGGTTGTAAAAAGAATTCTCCAAGTGTTTGCATATCATCTAAGAAAAGTTGCCACTCATTTTTCCAAAATTCTTTCATTATATACCACCTCTTTTGTTTTTTATATTACCATAAAAACTATAGTAATAGTATATACTATTATAGTATTTTTTTCAACTACATTTTGATTTCTTTTATGTTTCATTTGTGTTACAAGTATACTTTGCTATATGAATTATTTCTTTATCCTTAAATAAAGTTTGAAGTTTTATCTTCTTCAATCATTCCTATAAATTCTTTGTCAAGCCATCTTTTATTTCTACTTTTAAATAAAATAACACTATCCTTTGTACTTCTAATATATTTATCCAGTTCAGATTTTAGATTAAAAATTTGGGATTCTAAAAGCTCTCCCTCAAATACTGAATTTTGAATATGATTTAAATATTTTTTACATATTTTGTATACCTTAGTTAATACTCTACTTCCATCTTTTTCATCTAAATTTATATCATATACTAATATAACATACACATAAATCACCACCACATTTTAAATCCATCATATTCAATATCCTCTGTTAAATATTTTATAAGTTTATAAATCTCAAGCCTAATTAAATATTCATATGTAACATCTCGTCCAATTTTTTTATGTTTTATTGTTTGTTGTAACTTTAAATCAAATTGTTTGGTAATTTCCATTCTTGCTTTATCTTTTATATACACATAATTAAGTCCTTTTTCAAAATCATCGCTTTTTATCTGGTTTTTATTAAACATTGAAAAAATGAGCCTGTCCACAATTATTGGTTTAAATATTTCTGAAATATCTAAACATAGAGAAAATCTCTTTTCAGACGGTTCATGTAAATAACTAATAGTAGGATTAATTTGGGTCATATATATTTGGCTTAATACTTTTGTATAACATAATGTATTTAAATACGATATTACAGAATTTATACTATTATCAGGTGGATTTTTTACCCTTTTATCAAATGATATATTTTGATTAATTATATAATTCCAAGTTTCATAGTATATCTTTCTAATATTTCCTTCTACTCCCATAATTTCTTCAACTGTAGTACAAAATTTTAATTTACTTCTTAACTCATCTATTTTTTCCATATATGATTCTAATGATCTTCCTCTATTATTATAATATGTTAAATTTCTATATATGTTGTATGATGCTGCATCAATAATTGCTCTGGCTATTTTAACTCTTTTATTATTATTTAAATATGACTCAACTTGTTTTACTAATAATTTTCTTGATACTAATGAATCCTTGGAATAATATGTCCCAGTATAAAACCCATAATAATTAAAAAAATGTAAGTTTATTCCTGATGTTGAAATAAAATTAAGTAAACTCGTATTAGAATCAAATTCAGACATAATGTATATATCTCTAACTCTTTCAATAGGTATTGATCTTTTACTGTTATCTTTATATACTATCTCCAAAGTATTATCCTTTCTCTGTAGTCTACCACTTTTAAATAAATAATATGACTGCTTCATAAATACCTCCTAAATATAAAATAAATCAAAATATGAACATTTTTTACATATTGAATTATTTAATATCTCTGGAGGTCTATCATATTTCGATATTTTTTCAATATCATTTATAACCTTTTTCAAAGTTTTTCTATCATCATCTCCTAAAAATACATTTTTAGTTTCTTTAATTAAGGGATAATCAATTATAGCACTGATGTTTTGTATTCCTTTATTTTCAAGATAATACATATAATATTTAAGTTGCCATAATCCAGCCTGTTCAATCGATCTTGTCTTTTTTACTTCATGAAGTACAGCTCTATTTTTAATAAAGTCAACATTTATTGTTTCATCTATTAATATTCCTTTCTTCTCTCTTTTATAGCTATTTTCATCTAAAATTTTTCCTATTGCAACCAATTCACTATTTTGTTCCATATTTAATGGATTTATATAATAC
>JAEXZY010000075.1 GCA_023404955.1 Actinomycetes bacterium | reverse complement strand
CAGCTAAAGCTAAGCAGAATAAGGAAGTTAGTAAAATGGTAATTAAAATCTTGAAGAAAGATACTGCTAATCCTAATATCAGATTGGTTATATATTCTGGTGTAATCCTTAAGACAAAGAATACAGCTGACAATATGCGTTATGAAGAGTTGATGAAGGAGGTTACTGGCATCAAAGATATATTCTCTGTCATTCTTGATATTGCAGATAATCAGAAGAAGTTTAGTAAGGATGAAGAATCGGTTCCTTCTCCTGTCAGTGTAGCTGATGAACTTACCAAGTTGGCAAATTTAAAAGCTCAAGGTATATTGTCAGAGGAGGAATTTGAAAAACAAAAAGCTAAATTGCTGGGGTAATGACATACAACCATGTGCTGTGCACATCTACCGTATTTTTTTTCAAAAAGTAGGTGGAGCTGGTGGCTGATGAGCTGCCAGCTCCTTTACTATGAAAATGCACACTTTTGCTAGAAGTCCTTTCCCCAACGATAGGTAAACGTGACTTGCTCTTATCATTAACATTCTAACAAGAAAAGGAATTACCGTAATACAAATAATCTTCAAAAATCCTTGGTTGTTTCAAAAACATTTCGTACCTTTGTGGGCAGCATTGCTATTGATGCTAACTTTAAATGATAAATTATGAATAAATTAGTTTTAACATTTTTGCTGGTGTTGTCTTCACTAAGTGGTTTTTCACAGAATAAGATTGGGGACAAACATGTAGTGTATATCGAGTTGCTTGGTAAAACAAGTATGTTTAGTACAAAAGTCAAAGTTTCTGTTGATCTAGGACAGCCACTATCTGAAACATATAAACTTAGAGACGAAGATGGTAAGCCTCTAAAGTTTAATACTATGGTAGGTGTGCTTAACTACATGACTTCCAAAGGATGGGAGTTTGTAAACGCTTATCCTATCACTATTGGAAACCAAAATGTATATCATTTTATCTTGAAGAAATATGTTGCAAATGATGAAGAGATTAAAGAAGGATTAAAATTAGAGAAAGACGATTGATTTATAGTAAAGAAAACCTTATTGACTTGAAAATGTAAGAAACCAAGAAAAATAAGGGCAAAATGAAAAATATTTAGTGATAAATGTTGCTATATGAGAAACTAATCTTATATTGATGCAGCAACAAAGATTAATCCCGCCATCGACGTATTTTAAACTTTGTCGATGTGCGGGATTTTTTGGGCTTTATAGAAAGACATAGTAATGGAACTTGAATTTATAATAAGCAGTGATTACAAATAAATATATATAATAATTACCCATGGTGGGGCGAGCTATCAAGTGGTAAATAAAGAGGTGCACCAGCAGTAACCTATGATAAGGAATTTTATAAAGGATTAACGACAATGTGCTGTGCACATCTACCGTGAATTTTCCAAAAAGTAGAAGGCTAGAGGGCAAGGGTGCTTGCTCTCTAGCTTAAACTAAAAAACTTTTACTTTTTGATATTTTAAATGTAACAAAAAAATAAAAAAGTTAATATTACTATCGAATATTCGGATTTCCATATAAGAATAAATTTTGGCTGATAGCAATATTATTACGAACTTCGTATCGTAATAATATTGTAATATGGCTAATCAACAAAAGAATACAGGCAATAAGAGAAGAAAATATAGACTTCTTCTGAAGGGTGAGGTTGTCAAAGAGTTGAGTGGTTTTCTCGACACTTTGATAGCTGTTGGTATCCTGAAATATACAGAGGCAAAGGCTGACTTTGGTATGGATTATGTGACCATCAGAAATGTGCAACAGAAGGAGGATGCCGCATCTGCTGCCACACTGGATAAACTTGTGTGGATGGTGGCTTATTATATAGAAGTGTATAGAAGAAAAGTGGAAGCTGAGCCTGAGAGCTTGGAGAAAAAGCAAAAGCTTCATGACATTTTAGACCTAGAAAAGGATTTTGAGAGAATATTCGGGTGTAAGGCTCTGTATGTTCTTAACCTAGCTAAAGATGGGATAGACTTGCGCCAAATAGTGAAGGAATAGTAGTTAGCTTTGGCGTGATTACCTATAATTATATAATGTAACACTAATAAATTTCCAACACCCTTATGAAGATTCAACTCCGATTGGGCGAAGATCATTTGCCTTAAAGACTGCCGTATGCAACAAGGTTGTGTGCGGACACCGTTTGCTAGAAGTCCTTTCCCCAACGATAGGTAAAACGTGACTTGTTCTTATAATTAACATTCTAACAAGAAAAGGAAAATGTCGTTAGAAGAAATTTTTGCCCAGGCAATTCTGACTGGTGGAGTAACCATACTGAATTGCTCTGTTGTCATTGGTAGCAATGCGCAGGTGAGTGATTTTTTGCAGAATACAGCTGCTAGTAACCAAAATCTTAAAGTAGACCAGGAAATCAAGGTGGACCCCAGACTCAAGACTGAGAAGGCTGCCCTGATATGGAAAACACTGACAGAACATAAGTATATTCATACTGAGGGCTCTTGGTATGTATGGGATCGTACGCAGGCTGAGTATGGATATATGGTGTATATCGTATCCGATATTCTGGGAGTGAAGCACCCTGCTAACAATACTATCATGTGGAAACCTTTTCATGCCCTATTCTTGAATGCTTCGCATATCGAAGGTGTGGCTAAAGCATCGGTGAGCAATAACATATCACAGTTTAGTAATTATAATGCCTGGTGTAATGAGGCAAAAAATATTCGAAGAATTTTATTGGAATATATCTCTTGATATTCAGATACTTATAGCTTATATAATCGTATAATATTATATAACTGTTATAAAGATAACATTTTACTTCTTAGTACCTTTGCCCCCGTAATCAGATGCACAGCGCGTCTGGTTGCGGGGACTTTGCGTATTGCGGGTTCTCAATCTTTTAATACATATAATATGTTTACAAGACTAATCAATGCAGTAAAGGTGGACGGTGCTGTGATCACCGAGGAGAATGGTAACGTATCAGTGCGCAAGGCGCCATGGAACGAGACGGAGGTAATCAGTGACAAGCCGCAGGTGATCAGGGGCAGGATGATATTCTCGGGTGGCGAGAATGGGCGAGGCGACTGGGTGGACTTCAAGCCTTATGTGCAGGGCAAGCGAGAGAAGCCCTTCACGGAGATTCTCAAGACCAAGCACGGGGT
>JAEXZY010000047.1 GCA_023404955.1 Actinomycetes bacterium | reverse complement strand
ACGAGGACGCTCCGGGAGTATCCCTACTTGCCGGTAACGAAACATTTGTTCACCGATCGATTTTCGACGACGCCGAGGCCGCGTGGCCTGCGTCGTCGGGTTGCCGAGAGTCCCGCCGCCGACCCCTCTTACATGCCGGTTCGTGCCACATTTCGCGTCGCCGGTCGGCGGCGGGCCGCCCATCGCCCGGATCGGCCCGCGCCGCGCAGAGACACACCCCTCAGCGGTCGACGTCGGAGCCGGGTCCCGGGCCGCATCACCGGGGGCGTGGGCGCCGGTCGACACCGTCGTCGCGCGCTAGGGCCGCCGCGAGAGCGGGTCGGCCCGGCGACGCATATTGGCGCTCCCAGCAAACTGTCAGCTGGTGCCCAGGGGGTCGATCGTCCACGCGATGTAGAGCATGATCGCGCTGACCGCGCCCGTGGTGGCGACATCGACCGTCCGGCTGCGCACGGCGAGCAACCCCACGCGGTCCTCCGGCAACGTCAGACGCAACGCCGACGCCATGCCCACCGCGATCGCTATCACCAGAGCACCTCGGCGCCAGTAGCCGGCTGCCACCAACACGAACGCCGCCAGCAGGGACAGCCCCACGACCAGGATCGGCCACTGCCCGGTGAACAGCCTGCGGGTTGCCCTCACGACGCGGCGGCAGCCTCGGCGCGCTCGACGACATTGGTGAGTAGGAACGCCCGGGTGAGCGGGCCGACGCCGCCCGGATTGGGTGACACGTGCCCCGCCACGTCCCACACGCCGGGATGCACGTCTCCGACGAGCTTGCCTGCGTCGTCGCGGCTGACGCCGACGTCGACGACCGCGGCTCCGGGCCGCACCATCTCCGCGGTCACCATGTGGGGCACGCCCGCGGCGGCGATGATGATGTCGGCCTCCCGGGCGATCTCGGGCAGGTGCCGCGTCGCGGTGTGACACAGGGTCACGGTCGCGTTCTCCGAGCGACGGGTGAGCAGCAGGCCGAGCGGGCGGCCGACCGTGACGCCGCGGCCGATCACGACGACGTGGGCGCCGGCGATCTCCACCTCGTAGCGGCGCAGCAGGTGCACGATGCCCCGCGGCGTGCAGGGCAGCGGTGCGGGCTCATTGAGCACGAGCCGGCCGAGGTTCATCGGGTGCAGGCCGTCGGCGTCTTTGTCGGGGTCGATCCGTTCCAGTGCGGCGTTCTCGTTGAGGTGCCGCGGCAGCGGCAGCTGCACGATGTATCCGGTGCACTCGGGGTTGGCGTTGAGCTCGTCGAGCGTGGCCATCAGGTCGGCCTGGCTGATGTCGGCCGGCAGGTCGCGGCGGATCGAGGTGATACCGACCTTCGCGCAGTCCGCGTGCTTGCCGCGCACGTAGGCCTGCGATCCGGGGTCGTCTCCCACGAGGACGGTACCCAGTCCGGGGGTGTGGCCGGCCTCGACGAGGCGCGCCGTCCGCGCCGTGAGGTCGACGAAGATCTCGTCGCGCGTGGCCTTACCGTCCAAAGTGATCGCACCCACGGCGATCATTGTGACAGGCTCTCTGACATGACAACTGTGCGCGATGTGTTCACTCCGGCCACGCTGGGCCCCATCACGCTGCGCAACCGCGTGATCAAGGCGGCGACGTTCGAGGCCGCGACGCCGAATGCTCTGGTCACCGAGGACCTGATCACCTACCACCGGCTGCCCGCCGCCGGCGGGGTCGGCATGACCACTGTGGCCTACCTCGCCGTCGCACCGGGCGGACGCACCGAGGGCAATCAGATCTACTGGCGGCCGGAGGCGATGGCCGGGTTGCGCAAGCTCACCGACGCCGTCCACGCCGAGGGCGCGAAGATCAGCGCGCAGATCGGCCACGCCGGCCCGGTGGCCAATTCCCGGTCCAACGGGACCACGGCCTACGCGCCGGTGCGCTTCTTCAATCCGCTGTCGATGCGGTTCGCCAGGCGTGCCACCCGCGACGACATCACCGACATCACCGAGGCGCACGCCCAAGCCGCCCGGATGGCCATCGATGCCGGCTTCGACGCCGTCGAGGTCCACCTCGGCCACAACTACTTCGCCAGCTCGTTCCTGTCCCCGCTGATCAACCGGCGCGACGACGAGTTCGGCGGCTCGCTGGCCAACCGGGCGAAAGTGGCCCGCGGCACGGTCCTGGCGGTGCGCCGGGCGGTGGAGAAGGCGGGCACCCCGATCGCCGTGACCGCCAAGCTGAACATGAGCGACGGTGTTCGCGGCGGCATCTCGACCGAGGAGGCACTGCAGACCGCGAAATGGCTCGAGGAAGACGGCGGTCTGGACGCCATCGAGCTCACCGCGGGCAGCTCGCTGGTCAACCCGATGTACCTGTTCCGCGGTGACGCGCCCGTCAAACAGTTCGCCGGCGCCTTCAAGCCGCCGCTGCGCTGGGGCATCCGGATGACGGGCAACAAGTTCTTCCGCGAGTATCCGTATCGCGAGGCATATCTGCTGCGCGACGCCCGGCTGTTCCGTGCCGAACTGTCGATGCCCCTGATCCTGCTGGGCGGCATCACCAATCGCGAGACCATGGACCTGGCGATGGCCGAGGGGTTCGACTTCGTCGCGATGGGACGGGCACTGCTCGCCGAACCGGACCTGATCAACCGCATCCGCGCCGAAGGTGCGGCGGTCACATCACTGTGCACGCACTGCAACCAATGCATGGCGACCATCTACAGCCACACCCACTGCGTGGTGACCGGCTCGCCGTCGCCGGTCAGTTCGGGGCGGTGAGAGCGCGCGCGCAGTCGGCGACGATCGCGTCGGCGGTGGCGGGGATCGACTGACGCGCGCCCAGGTGACGCCGGACGATCGCGTACGGCACGTCGATCACCGCCGCGCTCACCCGCGCAGCGTCTCCCGGAATCTCCCCCAGGGCCTTCTTGAGCTTGCGCTGCAAGCGTTTCCGACGCCCGACGAGATTCTCGGGCCACTCACCGAGCCCGAGTTGCCCCGGGCCGGCCAGGAGCACCTGGGCCTCGATCGGATGGGCGCGGCACCAAGCGAGCACGCAGAGTGCGCCGGCCACACAGCGCTGCTCCGAATCCTCGTCACCGTCGAGCGCGCCCAGCAGCGCCTCCTGCAGTCGCTCCTCGGTGCGCACCCACAGTTCCCCGCACAGTGCGGCCCGGGTCGGGAATCTGTGGTAGACCGAACCACTCGGCGCGCCGGTGGTCCGCGCCACCGCCGACATGGTGACTGCGCCCGGCCCATCGGAGGCCAGGAGATCCGCCGCTGCGTCGAGGAGGACGTCGACGGTGTATCGAGCGGGCCGCGGCATTGCTCCACCCTAAAGTAGAGTTCCTCCTCTAAAATTCCGCGCGCGCGCAGCGGCAAATCCTGTGAACCCGCTGGGGCGACACTGACCGCCCGCTATTCCCCTCAGAGGCAGGGCTTTTCGCGCTACGAGAAGTGGGCGTGTCGCATCCCGCCCGTGACACAGCGCGGTAACGGCCCGGCCACAGAACGCCCACATCTGCCGCACAGAGTCACGCTGGATCTTCGGGACCGCGGGCCTACCGATACAGTTGGCCGCGATGTCTACTGTCGGCGCCGGAGCGGCTCTGTGACCCGATCAGCACCCCCTGCGCTGACTGTGCGCTACGACGGGTCCACCCGCACCTTCGCAGCCGGCAACGACGTGGTCGTCGGCCGAGATCTGCGCGCCGACGTCCGGATCGCCCACCCGCTGATCTCGCGCGCCCACCTGGTGCTGCGTTTCGACCAGGGTCGCTGGCTCGCGATCGACAACGGTTCGCTCAACGGGATGTTCGTCAACAGCCGGCGGGTGCCCGTGGTCGACATCAACGACGGCGCCCAGATCCACATCGGCAACCCCGACGGACCGCTGCTGACGTTCGAGGTCGGCAGGCACCAGGGATCGGCGGGCACACCCCCTCCGACCACAGCCGTTCCGGTGGCGAGCCGCTCGAGCGGGCAATGGCCGAGCCAGCCGGTCACCCATCCGGGCCCACCCCAGACCCGGCCGCCCGGCGCACGGTCCTACCCGACCGCCGGGCCGCGCACCGGTTATCCCGCGCCGCCACCGCCGCCGTCGCGCCCGATACAGCAGCAGCCGATCTCGTCGCCGGCGATGGAATCGGTCACCCAGATGGGACCCGCCGCCGCGCCGCGCTCCGGCGGTGACGGCAACCTCGCCACCAGCATGCTGAAGATCCTGCGCCCGGGGCGGGCGCCGGAGGTGCCGCCGGGGTCGGTGAAGATCGGCCGCGCCAGCGACAACGACATCGTCATCCCCGACGTGCTGGCCTCTCGCCACCACGCCACCCTCGTCACGACGCCGACCGGCACCGAGATCCGCGACAACCGCAGCATCAACGGCACGTTCGTCAACGGCTCGCGCGTCGAGACGCAGCTACTCTCCGACGGCGACACCGTCACCATCGGCAACGTCGACCTGGTCTTCCGGGACGGAACGCTGGTCCGGCGCACCGAGACCGCCGCTGCCACGGCGACCGGCGGCCTCGACGTGCACGGCGTGACATGGACGATCGAGAACAACAAGACGCTGCTGGACAACATCTCGATCGCGGCGCGGCCGGGCACGCTGACCGCGGTGATCGGCCCGTCCGGCGCGGGCAAGTCGACCTTCGCCCGCCTGGTCGCCGGCTACACCCACCCGACGACGGGCCAGGTGTCCTTCGAGGGGCACGACGTGCACGCCGAGTACGCCTCACTGCGCTCCCGAATCGGGATGGTGCCGCAGGACGACGTGGTGCACGGCCAGCTGACGGTACGACAGGCCCTGATGTACGCCGCGGAGCTGCGGCTGCCGCCGGACACCACGAAGGCCGACCGGGAACAGGTCGTCAACGAGGTGCTCGAGGAACTCGAGATGACCAAACATCTCGACACCCGCGTGGACAAGCTCTCCGGCGGTCAGCGCAAGCGCGCGTCGGTGGCGCTGGAACTGTTGACCGGCCCGTCGCTGCTGATCCTCGACGAACCGACCTCCGGCCTGGACCCCGCACTGGACCGCCAGGTCATGACGATGCTGCGCCAGCTCGCCGACGCCGGCCGCGTCGTCCTGGTCGTCACACACTCCCTGACCTACCTCGACGTCTGCGATCAGGTGCTGCTGCTGGCGCCGGGCGGCAAGACCGCGTTCTACGGGCCGCCCAGTCAGATCGGCCCGTCGATGGGCACCACGAACTGGGCCGACATCTTCTCCACCGTCGCCGGCGATCCCGACGCGGCCGCCCGGCGCTACCTGGACCAGCACGGTCCGCCGCCGCCGCAGCCGCCGGCCCTGACACCGTCGGAACTCGGCAACCCCACTCGCACCAGCCTGCGCAGGCAGCTCTCGACGATCGCGAGACGGCAGATTCGGCTGGTCGTGTCCGATCGCGGCTACTTCGCGTTCCTGATGCTGCTGCCGTTCATCATGGGCATCCTGTCGCTGTCGGTCCCGGGCGATGTCGGCTTCGGCGTGCCCAAGACGGCGCTCGAGGGCGGGGAAGCCCCCAATGAGCCCGGGCAGATCCTGGTGATGCTCAACGTCGGCGCGATCTTCATGGGCACGGCCCTGACGATCCGCGCGCTGATCGGCGAGCGGGCCATCTTCCGGCGAGAACAGGCGGTCGGACTGTCGACCTCGGCGTATCTGCTGGCGAAGATGGTGGTGTTCACCGCGTTCGCGGTGGTGCAGTCCGCGATCGTGACCGCGATCGCGATCATCGGCAAGGGCTGGGGGCCCGGCGCCGTGGAGGCCGGCAACGTGATCGGCGATCGCAGCCTCGAGCTGTTCGTCGACATCGCCTTCACGACGGTCGCCGCGGCGATGGTCGGCCTGGCGCTGTCGGCGCTGGCACGCTCGGCCGAACAGATCATGCCGCTGCTCGTGGTCGCGATCATGAGCCAGCTGGTGTTCTCCGGCGGCATGATCCCGGTGACCGACCGGCTCGTGCTCGATCAGATGTCGTGGGCCACCCCGGCGCGCTGGGGCTTCGCCGCATCCGCGTCGACGATCGACCTGATACGCCTGGTACCGGGTCCGCTGACTCCGCAGGACGACCACTGGAAGCACACGTCGGGCGCGTGGCTGTTCGACATGGGGATGCTCGTGCTGATCAGCGTGGTGTATGTCGGCTTCGTGAGGTGGAAGATCCGGCTCAAGGCCGCGTGACGACGAGCCTGCGAGGAGTCGCGCGAAAAGACACCTCCTGAAACTCCTGCACGGCAGGCCCTTCCGATCGCAATAGAATCGGACGGGGCGTCTAAGGGGGGTTTTGGGTGACCGACAGCGACGCGGCGATCCGTGCCGTGGCACTGGATGCGGCATTGGCGGAGTTACAGCAGTGGGGCGTGGACCGCTTCAGCATCGAGGGTGTCGCGCATCGTTGCGACCTCGACGCCGAACGGATCCGCCAGCTGTGGCACCACCCGCGCGAGCTCATCGTCGATGCGTTGACGACCTCCACCTTCAGCACGATCAGTACGCCGGACACCGGCACTCTCGTCGCGGACCTGATCGAGCTCGCCGTGTCAGTCGGCACTTATCTCAATGAGCAGGAAGGCCGCCGCATCGCGCGGATGCTCGTCGTCGACAGTAAGTCACACACCGTCGACGACGAGACCCGGCAGTTGTTCCTGGACCGCCACGTTCGGGTCATGGAGACGATCCTCACGCGAGCTGCCGAACGCGGCGAGATCCATGTCGAGGTCCACGCTGTGAACGTGCTGCAGCTGCTTGTTTCTCCACTGCAGACTTTCGCGCTCTACAGCAGCGCGCCGGTGCAGCCCGGGTACTGCCGCGCGATCGCCGAGCTGGTGACGCGCGCGGTCAGCACCGGCCGTTGATCAGCCGAGCAGCCAGTCATTGGGGTCGAACAGTTCGCAGTGCACCCGGGACATGTCGGCGCCCTTGGCCACCAGCTGGGCACGGACCGCCTGGACGAATCCGCTGTTCCCGCACAGGTAGACCTGCGCCTCGGCGGGGATGTCGATGCCGTCCAGGGTGAGCAGCCCTGGACGTACTCGGGCGGTGACGGTCAGGGGGGCGTCTTCGTACGACGTCTGCAGTGTGGCGTTGGGCAGCGCGGCCACGAGCTGGTTCTGCCGCTCGCGCAGCGGATGTGCCCGCTCGCTGCGGTCGGCGTGCAGTGCGCGTACGACGGTGTGCGGGGCCGCCGCCGCGAGGTGGGCCAGGATGCCGACCATCGGGGTGACGCCGATGCCCGCCGAGATCAACAGCAGCGGGTCGCGGCCGCTCGGTGCGGGCAGATCCCCGAACGGGATCGTCACATCCACCAGGTCACCGACGCGGAGGTGGTCGGCGATCCAGCTGGACACCTCCCCGACCGGCTTGACCGCAAAGGTGAGGGTCCTGCCGTCGGGCACATCGACCAGGCTGTACTGACGCAGCTGACGGGCCCCGTCGGGCAGCGTCACGCCGACCGAGACATATTGTCCCACAGCATGTTTCAACCCGGATACACCCATCGGCTGCACGGTGACGAGCACGGCGCCGGACGGGTCGTCCTCCCGTGAGACCACCCGCGCCCGCCGGTAGACGTCACCGTCGGCCACCCCCGCATCGGCGTAGAGCGCGCGTTCCATCTCGATCAGCGTGTCGGCCATGATCCAGAACACGCGATCCCACGCGTCGGCGACCTCCGAGGTCACCGTGTCGGCGCCGAGAACCTCGACGATCGCGGCGAACAGGTGCTCGTGCACGATCGGGTACTGGTCGGCGGTCACCCCCAGCGAGGCGTGCTTATGACCGATGCGGGACAACAGCTCGACCGGATGCGGCAACGCGGGATCGACCAGGTGGGTGGCGAAGGTCGCGATGGACGCGGCCAACGCGCGCTGCTGGGCGCCCTGAGCCTGGTTGCCTCGGTTGAACAGATTGCGCAGCAGCTCGGGGTGCGCGTCGAACATCCGGCGGTAGAACTCTCGTGTGATCTCGTCGATGTGGGCGCCGATCAGCGGAAGGGTCGCGGACACGAGCTGTGCGTGTGCGGGTTCCAGGGCGACCGGCGCGGCGGTGAGGGTCATCAGGAGTTCCTTTCGGTGGTGGTGTCTGTTCTGACATTCGGGGGGAGCTGCGGTGACCCCAGCAACAGAGGCACGGTGGTGCGTGCCAGGTCGGTGACGGTGTAGCGGTCGAGTTCGGCGTAGAACGCCTCTTTGGCGTCGGCGAGCGCGCGGCGCAGGCGGCACGCGGGGATCAGCGGACACGGACTGTCACCGCCGCACTCGATCACTTCGCGATCGCCTTCGAGTTCGCGCACCAGGAGACCGATCGAGGCGGTACGGCCCTGCTCGGTCAGTGTCAGACCGCCGACCCGGCCGCGGCGCGCGGTGACCATGCCCAACTCGGAGAGCCGGGAGACGGCCTTGGCGATGTGGTGCTCGGAGGCGTTCGCGCCGGACGCGATGGTGCGGGTGGTCACCCGCCGCCCGTCGGCTTCGCCCGCGGCGAGCAGCATCAGGGCCCGTAGGCCGAGATCGGTGAACCGGGTGAGCTGCATGTCTGTGACGCTATTAATTGCGCATGGGGAATGCGACTTTTTCGGTTGTGCGGTCAAACACCCCGCGACGTGCAGATTTTGTACCTGCGACTTCAGCTGTACCTGCGACTTCAGCTGTACCTGCGGCGATCAGCCGCCGTGGATGTCGAGACCGTGTGCGGCGGCGAAGGCGAGCGCCTGTTCGATGTCGATCTTGGCGCCGCGCAGCGATGCCGTCGTCCACAGCGTCGGGTCGGCGCGCGCTCCGCGCAGATCCGCGTCGTCCAGGCGGGTGCCCTGCACCCGGGCTCCGGTGAGGTCGGCGCGGGCCAGCACGGCGCGGCGCAGATCGGCGCCGACCAGGCCAGCCTCACGCAGGCGGCAGTCCGACAGGTCGACGGTACGGAGGTCCGCTCCGCCGAGGACCGCGAGCGTGAAGTCGCATTCGACCATCGTCACCGGCCGCAGGCGACACTCGAGGAACGTCGACCCCAGAAAGCTACAGTGTCGAAAAACACTGTGCCACAACGAGGTACGACGAAACGTGCAGTTACGGAACGCTGAACCAACGTGCTCGGATTCCGACATGTCCACCCCGGAGAAGTCACAGCCGTCGAAGACGACCCGCTCCGTGCATAACCGGCTGAAGTCTTCGTCGCGGAAGTCCACGTCGGCGAACTCGCGGTCGATCTGATCGTCCATCGTGGTCAGCCGGCGGGCGCCAGGCGGCTCAGCGCGTACTCGGCCACCGCGATCAGCGCCGCCTTCGTCGACTCGCGGTCGCGCGCGTCCACGGTGATCAGCGGGACGTGCTCGGGCAGCGCCAGTGCGGTCCGCACCGCCGGCAGAGGGTGGCGCGGCGCCCCGTCGAACTCGTTGACCGCCACCAGGAATGGCAGATCGCGCGCTTCGAAGAAGTCGACCGCGGCGAAACTGTCCTCCAGTCGACGGACGTCGACCAGGATGATCGCGCCGATCGCGCCGCGGATCAGGTCGTCCCACATGAACCAGAACCGGCGCTGCCCGGGCGTGCCGAACAGGTACAGCACCAGATCATCGCTCAGGCTGATGCGACCGAAATCCATCGCCACCGTCGTCGTGGTCTTGTCCGGTAACCCGGCGAGTTCGTCGACGCCTGCGGAGGCGTCGGTCAACAGCGCTTCCGTACGTAGCGGCACGATCTCCGACACCGCACCGACGAACGTGGTCTTGCCTGCACCGAACCCGCCGGAGACGACGATCTTCGTCGAGGCGGCCCTGGGGTGCTCGGGCCTAGAGGGCGCGGAGGCCACGCAGCGTCCTTCCGATCAGGTCCCGTCGCTCGTCGGTGGTCGTCGTCGCGGACATCGTGTCGTGCACGATGACATAACCCTGCACCACCAGATCGCCCACCACGACGCGCGCCACGCCGAGAGGCAGACGCAGACGCGCAGCGATCTCGGCGACCGACGGCCGCCCGGCGCACACCGCCATGATCTGCGCGCGCACATCGGCGCTGGGCCAGTCCCACGGCCGCGGCGGCGTCACAGGCTCCACGGGCGCCTCCCACGGAAGATCGATTCGCGCGTCGGTGCGGCCTGCGGTCAGCGTGTAGGGGCGGACGAGGCGGGGGCCCGGGTCATCGGTCATCGGCGACTCACGAGCGCAACGGGTCACGCCGCGGCGACATGACGGCGGCGCCCACCCGCTCGACGAGAATGGCCATCTCGTAACCGATCTGACCGATGTCGCTGCCGCGCGCAGCCAACGTTGCGAGGTTGGAGCCGTCACCCACCCGCATCAGCAGCAGGTAACCGTTCTCCATCTCGACGACCGACTGCAGCACGTACCCGCCGTCGAACAACTGCGCGGCGCCCGCCGACAGGCTGGCCAGCCCGGAGGCCACGGCGGCCATCTGATCGGCCCGCTCGGCCGGCATGTGCTCACTGGCCGCGGTCAGCAGGCCGTCGGCCGAGACGAGGATCGCGTGCGAAACCCCCGGTGTCTCCCGGGCGAACCGGGAGACCAGCCAGTCGAGCGACTCACTCACCGGTGTCCACCCTTTCGTGGCGGGCGTGCCGCCGTCCCGCGGCCACCCCACCGAAGTGGTTGACGATGCCGGCACGCACCGCCTCGGGATCGCGGACTCCATCCCGGACGACGCGGTCGCCGTCTCCCCCGTCGGCGTGCTGGGCGGCGCCGGGAACGAGCCGGGCACCGGGACGTCGAATCGGCAGGCCCTCGGCGGTGCGCTCCTGTACGGGTGCGGCCTGCGCCGCGGCCGCGGCCGACCAGCCCTGATCCCACACGGTCTGCCAGTTCAGGTCGGTGCTGTGGGACAGCTCGTGCGGGTCGACGAGCCACTCCGAGAGCATCGTCTGATAGATCGTGTCGTCATCGGAGTCGTCCCGGGCGTGCCGCGCGCGGGCGGGCACGGGTTCGGGCTCGTGAGCAGGGGCGGGTGTCGGCGGCGGGGCCAGTGCTGGGGCCGGAGCCGGTGTCGGCGCGGGTGCCGGCTCGGGTGCCGGCTCGGGTGCCGGAATCGGGGCGGGCGTTGCCAGCAGTTCGGCCGGCACGTAGACCCCGGCGGTGGTGCCCGACGACGGCCGCCCGGCGACGGTGCTGCGCAGTCGCACGACCAGACCGTGCTGGCCGGCGAGCCGGCCCGCCACGAACAAGCCCATGTGCCGGGCGGTGTACGGGTTGACCTCCCCGCCGGATTGCAGCCGCGTGTTGGCGACCCGCAGATCGGATTCGCTCATCCCCAGGCCTGCGTCGGCGATCTCGAGCACCAGGCCGCCGTTGCCGGTGTGCACGGCCGAGACACGAACCGGAGCCGCCGGCGGTGAGTACCGCAGCGCGTTGTCGAGGAGCTCGGCCAGCAGATGCACCAGGTCACCGGCCACGGCCGCGGTCACCGCGCTGTCGGGCAGACCCTCGGCGCTGACTCGGTGATAGTCCTCGACCTCGGACGCGGCCGCCTGGACGACCGCGACCACGGCGACAGGCTCGGCGTTCTCGCGTGGGGGCCGGGCACCGGCCAGCACCATCAGGTTGGCCCCGTTGCGGCGCATGCGTGCCGCGAGGTGATCGAGGCGGAACAGGCTCTGCAGTCGGTCGGCGTCTTCCTCGTCGCTCTCCAGCCGGTCGATCAGGGCCAGCTGCTGATCCACCAGCGACCGGTTGCGCCTCGACAGCGTCTCGAACATGTCGGATACCTGCATCTGCAGCCGCGCCTGCTCGGCCGCGAGGACGACCGCCTGCTCGTGCAGCTCGTCGACGGCGTGCGCGACCTGGCCGATCTCCTCCGACGTCGGCACCGCGAGCGGCGCGACCGTGGGCGTCTTGCCGTCGATGCGGGCCTGCTCGACCTCCCGGGCCAAGTCCTCGTGCGCCACCTTCAGTGCACTGTCACGCAGGGTGCGCAGCGGCCGCACCAGACTGCGCGCGACGAGCGTGACCAGAACAAGCGCGACGAGGATCGCCGCGCCGACGATTGCGGCGTCGCGCCAGGCCGCGGTCCGGGCGGCCGCGGCTTGGTCGTTGACGGTTGCCGGGATGAAGCGCGACGTATCGGTGATGACGCCGTCGGCGATGCCGCGGGTGACGCGCTGCGACGCCAGCAGATCGGGATTGTTCGGCAGCACCACACCCGGGTCCGACAGCAGCGACATCCGTGTGACCATCTCCGACCTCAGCGACGCCGCGGCATCGGTCGAGCCCCCGAGGTAGGCGCCCATCGCAGAAACGGTCGACGGTTCGGTGCCGGCGAGCGTGATCATCGACGAGCGCAGTTCGGGCTCGGGCAAATCTGCGCCGCGGTCGACGAGCAACTGCTGCATCGTCATCTGACCGCGGGCACCGACTGCCCTCGCAAGTGCCTCCCCCGCTGTGCGGACCGCCTCGTCGTCGCCGGCCACCAGACCCGTGATCGCGGTTTCGGCGGTGATCAGCAGAGGGGCGTACGTCATGACGCGGGAACGCAGATCGTTGCCGCCCGAGGTGCTCTTGCCGACCAGATCCCGCCCGAAGTCGAGCAGCGTGTTCGTCGCCAGGCGCACCGGGTCGTCGACGTCGGTGGAGTTCAGTTGGCGCTGAAGGTCGGCGGCCCGTGACTCGAAGGCGGAGACACTCGCGGGTACGTCACCGCCGTCCGTGGCGCTCACCAGCACCGCTTCCACAGCGGCCAGATACTGCCCCACCGCGGGCACCATGTCCGCCCGCGCGGCGGAGACCCGCAACGTCTGGGCGGCCGACGTCGCGGAGTGGATGCGCAGTCCGCCGAACACGCCGGCCAGGAGCAGCGGCACGACCACGATGGCCACGACCTTGACGCGGACCGGCCAGTTGGACAGCGCCCACCGCGGCGGCCGCTTGATCGGGGATCGAGCGTGGTTCATGAAGCATCCTGGCTGATGGCGCCCTGGACGGGCGGGCGTGAAGCGCCTGGCGAATGCGCTGAGTATGCCAGCCCGGTGATCGGGTCGCCAGAGCTCGACGCGAGGCTGCAGAAACAGCAAAGGACATCGCACAGAGACCGTTGCGGG
The DNA here is from genome assembly GCA_023404955.1 of Actinomycetes bacterium. Taxonomy (GTDB): domain Bacteria; phylum Actinomycetota; class Actinomycetes; order Mycobacteriales; family Mycobacteriaceae; genus Mycobacterium. Next base: position 43,342 of record JAEXZY010000047.1, on the reverse strand, counting down.
CGTTGCGATTTCGTTTCAGACCCGTTGCGTGTCAGAGGGTGAAGCACCGCTGAAATGCAGGCACAATCGATGGTGACCCCTTTTGGAGGAGTGCAATGACCCACAATGGCGTGGAGATGGCCCTGCTCGCCGATGCGTCCGAAATCGGTGACTCACCCCTGATGCGAGCGATGAGCAGCGAGATGGTCGACATCGACACTCTCGCCGGTCTGATCTCGATCGCGAGCTACGAGACCTGCCTGGACTGACATCCGTTTACCCTGCCAAGGGTGTTTCGGGTGATGTTCTACTCGCCGCGTATCGCGCCGAATACCGGCAACGCGATCCGCATGGTGGCGGGCACCGGATGCGAGCTGCATCTGGTCGAGCCGCTGGGTTTCGATCTGTCCGAGCCGAAGCTGCGCCGGGCCGGACTCGACTATCACGACCTGGCGTCGGTCACCGTGCATGCGAACCTGGCGTCGGCGTGGGCGGCCGTGATGCCGGCGCGGGTGTTCGCGTTCACCGCACACGCCGATGAGTCGTTCGCCGATATCGCCTACGAACCCGGCGACGTGCTGCTGTTCGGACCGGAACCGACCGGCCTGGACGCCGAGACGCTGGCCGACCCGCACGTCACCGCCCGGGTGCGTATCCCGATGCTGGACGGTCGCCGATCACTGAACCTGTCGAACGCCGCCGCGGTCGCCGTGTACGAGGCGTGGCGTCAGCACGACTTCGCGGGCAGCGTCTGATCCAGGGGGCTGACTCACCACGTGTCCCAGTGCGTGAGCTGCTCGGCGGGCAGTCGCGTGGCCTTCTTGAAGTCGGTGCCCTTGGTGTAGGCGATCGGGAACAGGCCGGCCTGGCTGTAGGAGTCGAACGGGATGCCCAGCAGCTCGGCGGCCTGACGCTCGCCGTCGCCGAGAAGGTGCAGCGTGGTCCAGGCCGAGCCGAGCCCCCGCGAGCGCAGCGCCAGCATGAAACTCCAGACGGCGGGCAGCAGCGATCCCCAGAACCCCGCGCTCGCCCCCGACACGGTGTCCATCGGCTTGCCTTCGAGGCACGGGATCAACATGACCGGGGACTTCTCGAGATTGTCGTTGAGGTAGCGGGCGGAATCCTCGACACGCGGCCGCTGCTCGTCGCGGATGTCGCCCAACTCGGGCTTGGCCTTGTTCAGGTACGGCGTGGCGTTGGTCCGGTAGATCTCGGCCAGCGCGAGCTTCTTCTCGGGGTCGGTGACGAAAACCCACTGCCAGCCCTGGGTGTTGCTGCCCGTGGGCGCCTGCAGCGCGATGTCGAGGCACTCCATCAGCACCTCGCGGGGCACCGGCTTGTCGAAGTCGAGTCGCTTACGCACCGAGCGCGTGGTGGTCAGAACGTCGTCGGCAGAAAGATCGAGCGTCTCGGATGTCATGTGCCGAGCCTACATTCAGCGGAAGTCGCGGGATTTGGACGCCACCCGCAGGCTCAGCGGGCCGATCCGGTCGGCCACCACCGTCACCGCTCCGGTGGCGTTCTGCACGATGCCCCGCACCACCAGGGCCGCCGCGGTCTGGGCCAGCCTGCGGTGCCGTGCCCACACCGCCGGCATACACAACACGTTGACCATTCCTGTCTCGTCCTCGAGGTTCACGAACGTCACCCCCTGCGCCGTTGCGGGCCGCTGCCGATGAGTCACCGCACCGGCGACCAGCACCCGGGTGCCGTCAGGCACCGACAGCAGCTGATCGGCCGGCACGACTCCCATCGCGTCGAGGTTCTCCCGCAGGAACTCGGTCGGATACCGGTCGGGCGACACCCCCGTCGCCCACACGTCGGCGGCGGTCAGCTCCAGCTCCGACATGCCCGGCAGCGACGGGACATGGGACGACGAGCCCACCCCGGGCAGCCGGTCGGGCCGCTCGGCGGCGGCCGCCCCGGCCGCCCACAACCCTTCCCGCCGGGTGATGCCGAAACAGCCCAGGGCGCCGGCGGTGGCCAGCGCCTCGGTCTGCGGCACCGTCAGCTGAACGCGCCCGGTCAGATCGAGCAGCGAGGTGAACGGACCGCGATCCCGCTCATCGACCAGTCGCTGCGCCAGATCGTCACCGATGTGCCGGACACTGCCGAGCCCGAGCCGCACCTCCGTCCCGACGTTCTCCAGCGTGGCGTGGGCGAGGCTGGCGTTGACGTCCGGACCGTGCACCACCACGCCGTGACGACGGGCGTCGGCGACCAGAGACTGCGGCGAGTAGAACCCCATCGGCTGAGCACGCAGCAGCGCAGCGCAGAACGCCGCCGGATGGTGCAGCTTGAACCACGACGAGTAGAACACCAGCGAGGCGAAGCTCAACGAATGACTCTCGGGGAAGCCGAAATTCGCGAACGCCTCGAGCTTCTCATAGATCCGCTGCGCCACGTCTCCGGTGATCCCGTGCACCTCGGCCATCCCGTCGAAGAACCGGCCCCGCAGGCGGCGCATCTTCTCGGTCGAGCGTTTCGAGCCCATGGCGCGGCGCAGCTGATCGGCCTCGGCGGCCGAGAACCCCGCACAGTCGACGGCCAGCTGCATGAGTTGCTCCTGGAACAGCGGCACCCCCAACGTCTTTCGCAGGGCCGACTCCATCGACGGATGGTCGTAGGTGACCTCTTCCTCACCGTTGCGCCGCTTGATGTAAGGGTGCACCGACCCGCCCTGGATCGGACCGGGCCGGATCAACGCCACTTCGACCACCAGGTCGTAGAACATCCGCGGCTTCAGCCGCGGCAGGGTCGCCATCTGCGCCCGCGATTCCACCTGGAACACCCCGACGGAGTCGGCGCGCTGCAGCATCTCGTACACCGCGGCCTCGGACAGGTCGAGGGTGGCCAGATCCACGTCGATGCCCTTGTGTTCGGCGACCAGGTCGATGCAGTAGTGCAGTGCCGAGAGCATGCCCAGCCCCAGCATGTCGAACTTGACCAAACCGATGGCCGCGCAGTCGTCTTTGTCCCACTGCAGGACGCTGCGGTTCTCCATGCGGGCCCATTCCACCGGGCACACGTCGGCGATGGGCCGATCGCAGATCACCATGCCGCCGGAGTGAATCCCCATGTGCCGCGGCAGATTCGAGATCTGCTGCGCGAGATCGATGACCTGCTCGGGGATGCCTTCCACATGGGTGACATCAGCCAGGTTGCCCCACTGGCTGAGCTGCTTGCTCCACGCGTCCTGCTGGCCTTGGGAGAAGCCGAGCGCACGCGCCATGTCACGCACGGCACTGCGACCGCGGTAGGTGATCACGTTGGCGACCTGGGCGGCGTACTCGCGGCCGTAGCGCCGATAGACGTACTGGATGGCCTCTTCGCGAAGATCGGATTCGATGTCGATGTCGATGTCGGGCGGCCCGTCGCGGGCAGGTGAGAGGAAACGTTCGAACAGCAGATCATTGGCCACCGGGTCGACGTTGGTGACCTTCAACGCGTAGCAGACCGCCGAGTTGGCGGCCGACCCCCGCCCCTGGGACAGGATGTCGTTCTCCCGGCAGAACCGGGTGATGTCATGCACCACGAGGAAGTATCCCGGGAAGTTGAGCTGCTCGATGATCCGCAGCTCATGCTCGATCTGGGCATAGGCACGCGGAGACCGATCGGGCGAGCCGTAGCGCTCCCGCGCACCCTGCATCACCAGGTGCCGCAGCCAACTGTTCTCGGTGTGGCCGGCCGGTACGTCGAAGGGCGGCAGCTGCGGTGCGATGAGCGCCAGACCGAACGCACACTGTTCGCCGAGTTCGGCTGCGGCACTGACCACCTCGGGGCAGTGGGCGAACATCCGCGTCATCTCCTCCCCCGAGCGCAGATGGGCACCTCCCAGCGGGGCGAGATAGCCCGCTGCCTCGTCCATCGAATGTCTGGCCCGGATCGCTCCCATCGCCATGGCGAGCCTGCCCCGACCCGGCTCGGCGAAATGTGCGCCGGTGGTGGCGACGACACCCAGCCCGAAGCGGGGTGCCAGCGCGGCCAGGGCGGCGTTGCGTTCGTCGTCGCCGGGGTGCCCGTGGTGGGTGAGCTCGACGCTGACCCGGTCACGGCCGAACCGGTCGACCAGATCGGCGAGCGCGGCGGCCGCGGCGTCCGGGCCGCCGGAAGACAACGCTCGGCGCACGTGTCCTTTTCGGCATCCGGTGAGGATCTGCCAGTGCCCGCCGGCAGCCTCGGTCAGCGCGTCGTAGTCATAGCGCAGCACACCCTTCTCCCCGCCGGCCAGGTGGGCCGCGGCCAGCTGACGAGACAGCCTCCGGTATCCCTCCGGCCCCCGGGCCAGCACCAGCAGGTGCGGTCCTGGCGGGTCTGGATCGTCGGTGCGACTTCCCCCACCGAGGGACAGTTCGGCACCGAACACGGTTGCCATGTCGAGTTCCCTGGCCGCCTCAGCGAACCGGACGACCCCGTACAGCCCGTCGTGATCGGTCAGCGCGATGGCCCGCAGACCGAGCCGATCCGCTTCCTCCACGAGCTCCTCGGGCGTGCTCGCACCGTCGAGGAAGCTGTATGCGGAGTGGGTGTGCAGTTCGGCATACGGCGGCGACGAGCGTGGACGGGTGGGCGCGGCCGGCGGCTGGTAGGCCCCCCGCTTACGCGACCAGGCGGGGCTGTCCCCGCCGTCGCCGACCTGCTCGTCGATGGGCCAGCCCGCACGGCGCGGCTTGCTGGTGAGGACGCGCTCCATCTCGCCCCAGCCCGGCGGACCATTGTGCCAACCCACCCGGCCAGTCTATCGAACACGCGTTCGATGCGTCAGGCGATCCTGCCGTTGCCCGGGCGCGGATCGTCGCCGTCGTCCGATTCTTCGTCGAGCGTCGGCCGCAGCACGTAGCGGACCTGGTTGCCGCCTGCCATCCGGGCCTGCTCGATCGCTTGGTTGGCGACGGCGATCAGTTTGTCGAGCACGTCGTCGGGCGGCTCGGCCGCCAGCGGCGGGAGTGGCGTGCACACCACCCCGATGCTGGCCGTGAGCCGCTGGGGCGTCGCGGCGATGGCCCCGCGAACCCGCTCGACCAGCGGGGAGGCGTCGGCGGTGGTGAAGGTGTCGGCGATGAGGAAGTCGTGGTCGGAGACATGCGCGACGCTCGCGTTGTGCCGCACCGTCTCGCGCAGTGCCTGCCCGACCGACACCCGGGCACGATTGGCTCCGCTGGCTCCGCTCAACCCCAGGAGCAGCGAGAAACTGTCGATGTTCACCGCAACGACGACCAGGTATCTGTCGTCACTGCGGCTGCGCGACGCGAGCAGTGTGGCCACCGCCTGATAGAACGCATCCTTGTGCAGCAACCCGGTCAGCTGCTCGATGTCGCCGTGATGGGTTTCGGGCTGAATCAGCACGAGCATCGCCCGACAGGCGAATGCGACGAACACGTTGAGCAACACGATGATCCCGGCCGCACACACGGCCAGTGCCGGGTCGTCAGCCGCCACGTGGACGATCAGCGCACCCAGCGTCACCGCCCCGACCGACCAGACCGCCGCCAACAAGCGCGGGGTGTGGAAGCTCACCACGAACGCCGTGAGCACGGCGTAGTTGGCCGCCCCGGTCAGCCCGACCACGGGATTGGCCTGGATCAGAATCGACACCCCGATGGCGACGGACGCGACCAGTACGCAGAGCAGCGACTGCGCCCGCGTCGGCCAGTGCGCCCGCAGCCAGAGCGTGGCCAGCGCGAAACAGCTGACCGCGATGAGGATCGTGGCGATCCGCCCCGTCGATGTCTGCGGCCCTGCCGGACTGGCGAGAAGTCCGAGCGGGAGGACCCCCAGCGAGGCGATACACAGGGCGATGAGCCGACACGTCGCGGTCTGCATGCCGCGGGCGGCCAGGATGGCAGTGAACCAGTAGTAGTGGTCTGCACCCCACAGCGCAGCACCAATTCCGCCGAGCCGAGATAACCGCAAACGGTCAAGCATGCGCGCGCCGTTGTCGAGCTGTCTCGCGACTCAGGCCGTAACCCCCACCCACAGGCGAAGATTACCAGCGCAGCAAATACTTGCCCACCCTAATGAAAAGATCAGGCGTGCAGGCGGTCTCAGTCGGTGAACTCCGCGTCGCCGTCCTCGAGCACCAGCCTGGCGTTGGATCCGTCCGGGCTCGCCGCCTCGGTACGGAAGACCGCCCGGCCCGGACCTGACCGCCAGATCGAGGTCGTCAGCGTCTCCCCGGGGAACACCGGAGAGGTGAAGCGGGCCGAGATCGCCGTGATGCGGGTGGCGTCACCCGCGCCGAGTTCGGCGACGAGTGCGCGGCCCGCCACGCCGTAGGTGCACAGCCCGTGCAGGATCGGCTTCGGGAATCCTGCAAGTTCAGCAAACCACGGATCGCTGTGCAGAGGGTTGCGGTCACCGGAGAGCCGATACAGCAGCGCCTGATCCTCCCGGGTCGGCAGAGCGACGGCAGCGTCGGGCTGCCGATCGGGGATCTCGGGCGCGGCCGGCCGCTGTCCCGGCTGACCGCCGAAGCCGCCGGCGCCGCGGATCACCAGCGTGGTCACCGTTTCGGCAACAGGGGCGCCGGTGGCCGGATCGCTGCCGATGGCCTTGAGCATCACGATCGCGTTCTTGCCCTCACCCTTGTCCTGGATGTCGGCGACCTCGTTGACGACGCTGAGTTCCCCGGCGGCCGGCAGCGGCGCGAACAGCCGAATGCTCTGCGAGCCGTGCAGCAGCTTGGAGAAGTCGAACGAACCGATGACCCCGGCCGCGGCGAACGGCGAGCATGCGATGACCGCGTACGTGGGCAGCACCTGCTGGGCGATGTCATGGCTGTTCTCGGTGGTGAGCGCGAGATCCGCGGTGCCCGCCCCGACGCCCAGCGCATACAGCAGGGTGTCGCGGTCCTTCCAGCGGAAGGTCTGCGGCGGGGTGGTGACGCCGACGGCGTTCGGATCGATGGGCATGGCTCATTCCCTATGTCATCGTGACGCGGCTTGGCAAGTCCGTCATCGGCGCGCCGTGGGGCTCGACTTCTGTGACGATGGTCCGATGGCCGACGCGGAACCCGACTCCTACCCGCGCGACATGGTCGGTTACGGCCGCACACCACCGGACCCGCAGTGGCCGGGCGGGGCGGCACTCGCCGTCCAGTTCGTGCTCAATTACGAGGAGGGCGGCGAGAATTCGGTACTCGACGGCGATCCGGCGTCGGAGACGTTCCTGTCGGAGATGACACCGGCCGAGGCCTTCCCCGATCGGCACATGAGCATGGAGTCGCTCTACGAATACGGGTCGCGCGCCGGGCTGTGGCGACTACTGGACGTGTTCTCACGCCGCGGAGTCCCGTTGACGATCTTCGCGGTCGCCCGCGCCCTGCAGCGCAATCCGGACGCCGTGGCCGCGTTCACCGAACTCGGCCACGAGATCGCCTGCCACGGCCTGAAGTGGATCTCCTATCAACGCATTCCCGCCGACGTCGAGCGCCGGCACATGGCTGAAGCCGTGCAGATCCTGCGGGAGCTGACCGGATCAGCGCCACGCGGGTGGTACACGGGCCGTGACTCCCCCTACACCCGCGAGCTCGTGGTCGAGCACGGCGGGTTCGTCTACGACTCCGACTCCTATGCCGACGACCTGCCCTACTGGGTTCGGGTGCGCGACACCGACCACCTGGTGGTGCCTTACACGCTGGACACCAACGACATGCGGTTCGCCTCCCCCGCAGGTTTTTCCAACGGTGAGGAGTTCTTCGCCCATCTGCGCGACGCCTTCGACGTGCTGTACGCCGAGGGGCTCGCCGGGCGGCCCAAGATGCTGTCGGTCGGGCTGCACTGCCGACTGGCCGGCAGGCCGGCCCGCAGCCGAGCGGTGGAGCGGTTCCTCGACCACGTGCTGTCGCACGACCGGGTGTGGCTGGCCCGGCGCGTCGAGATCGCCGAGCACTGGCGCGAGGTTCACCCGCCCGGGCGCTAGATCACCCGATCGGGGCGACGGCGAACCGGGCCGTCCGGGTGGCCAGCACGTAGTAGAGGCCGAACCCGATGCCACACCCGATGAACCAGCTGTACTGCGCGGCGGTGTACATGCCTGCCACCGAGCCGCCCAGCAGGACGGGGATCACCGCGACCACGGCGGCGACCACGGTCGCGATGACCGCCGCGGGGTTGTAACCCCTTGTGTAGTAATAGGTTCCGTTCTCGTCCAAGGTGAACATGTCGTCGATCACGACGCGCTGCTTGTGCACCAGGTAGTAGTGGGCGATCAGTACACCGAACAGCGGGCCGATGAACGCCCCGAGCGTCTCGAGGGTGTAATGGATGACCTCGGGATTGTTGTAGAGGTTCCACGGCGTGATCAACACCGACCCGACCGCGGCGATCATGCCGCCGGCGCGCCAGCTGATCCGCTGCGGGCTGACGTTGGAGAAGTCGAAGGCCGGCGAGATGAAGTTGGCGACGATGTTGATGCCGATCGTCGCGATCGTGAACGTCAAGGCGCCCAGCACGATCGCGAAGGTCGAGTCGATCCGCGCCACGGTGGCGACGGGGTCGGTGATCAGCTCGCCGAACACCGGCACGGTCAACGACGCGGTGACGACCACCAGCAGCGAGAACACCAGGAAGTTCACCGGGAGCCCGAGGAAGTTCCCCTTCTTGACCGCGGCGAACGATTTGCCGTAGCGGGAGAAATCACCGAAGTTGAGCATCGGGCCGGAGAAGTAGGAGACGACCAGGGCGATGGCGCCGAGCATGACCGGAATCGAATCCAGACCGGTGTAGGTGACGTCGCCGAGGTTGAGGTCGATCGCGCCCCAGCCCGCCTTGTAGATCAGGTAGCCGCACAGCAGGAACATCACGACGTACACGGCAGGGCCGCAGAAGTCGATGAACTTGCGGATCGCTTCCATGCCGCGCCAGAACACGCACGCCTGCAGGATCCACAGCAGGATGAAGCTGCCCCAGCCCAGAAGCGGCAGTCCGAGGAAACCGTGCGTGTCGACGTCGGCGTACGGGGCGAGGCCGGGAAAGAGCTTGAGCAGAACGACATCCAGCGCCGCCGAGGCCAGATAGGTCTGGATGCCGTACCACGCCACCGCGATCAGGCCGCGGATGATCGCCGGGATGTTGGCGCCCAGCACGCCGAACACGCTGCGGCAGATCACCGGGTACGGGACTCCGGTGGCCTGACTCGGTTTGGCCACCAGGTTGCAGAACACGTTGACGATCACGATGCCGATCAGCAGAGCGACGAGCACCTGCCAGCTGGCCAGCCCGAGTGCGAACAGGCTGCCTGCGGTCACGTAGCCGCCGACACTGTGCACGTCCGACATCCAGAACGCGAAGATGTTGTACGACGACCAGGTCTGCGTGCCCAACGGCGCCAGGTCCTCGTTGGTCAGCCGGGGGTCGTAACCGGCTTTGATGACGCCACCCCCGACGGGGTGACCGGATGCTTCGACGATGTCACCTGCGCCGACGACCGCCCCGGGCGGAACGTCCTTGGCGGTGTGCGGAGTGTCGATCTCGGTCATGCGCGGAACGTAGCCACGCTGTGTTGCGCGGGTGTTTCATGGAAAACACCCCGTCATTGCGGCGAAGATATATCCGCCTCCAGCAGCCCGCTGTCGGCCGGGAGGGTCGCGATGAGGGCGTTGAGCCGCTGGGAGTGGATCTCCGATGCGGTCAGGAGTTCTTCGACGTCTCCGGCGAGGAAAGCTCGGACCATGAGGCAGTGGTCGGCATGCAGGTCGGTGCGGTCGGCGGGCCGCACGTGCACCATCGACTGCACGGGTTCGGTGACGTTCCAGGCCGATTCGAGCATGTGTAGCAGTCGGTACATCCGCGACGGGCGGACCAGCGCGAGGTGGAACTCACGGCTCTGCCGGTGGTAGGTCGCGGGATCGTCGGCACGCAGCGCCCGGTGCAGAACGTCGTTCGCGGCGATGACGGCGGCGCGGTCGGCGTCGGTGGCGTTGGCGATCGCCACCGCCAGCGATGCCGACTCCAATGTCTCTCTCACGATGTACATTTCGCGCAGCTCCTGGCGGGTGAGCTGCGCGACCGCATATCCGGCGTTGCTGCGGTGCGACACCAACCCCTCGCCAATCAGGGTCTTGAGGGCTTCGCGCACCGGAATCTGACTCACTCCGAACAGATCCGCGACGTCGGCCAGTGGGATCGACGTGCCGGGCGGCACCGCGCAGTAGAGGATCACCCGACGCAACTCGTCGAGGATCGCCTGCTGGGGCCGGCCGGGCTGGTCGACGACGAGCTTGTCGAGCAGGGCGGACCGCCGACGGGACGACATGGCGTCACGCTAGGCGCACGATGTTTCAGCCGTGCTACATCCGCGAGATGGGGGTCAGATACAGCGAGCCCCAGGCAATTTCGGTCAAAGCCACGGCGAGCTCGGCGTCGTAGTCAGCGGGGCGGTCGGGCAGGTTCTGCTGACAGGCGCGCTCGACCATCCAGCACAGAGCGCTGGCGGTGGTGGCCGCGGGCAGCTCTGGGCGAACGGCGCCGGCCGCCTGCCCGTCCTCGATCACCGTCGTCAGGCGCGCCGCGATCGCCGTGAGCAGCTCACGGTAGGTGGACGCGACCAGTGGGTCGTACCCGGACATCTCGTTCAGGGCGACCAGCACCGGTTGATGACGCCGATATCCCGCGATGATGCCGGCCATCGCCGCGTGTATGTCGCGGGGATCGCGACGCGAGGCCACCCCCCACCAGAGCTCTGCACTGTCGGCGAGGTCACCGAACACCTGGCCGGCCAGGCGGCGCACCAGATCGCCTTTGTCCTGGAAATAGATGTAGAAGTTGGCCCGGGACATGCCGGCCTCGGTGGCCAGCCGGTCGACGCTGAGTTCGGTGAAGCTCGCCCCGTCCCGCATCAATCGTTCGGTCGCATCGAGCAGTCGTCGCTCGATGTCCTCACGACGCTGCTGGCGCGTGGCCTGCGCCTTCCGGGTGACCGACGGCATGACCGCAAGTATCGCATCGGCACTGCACATCGTGTCTAGACGGCTTGACTGGACATGGTGTCTAGACATACCGTCAGCGTGACGCAGTGCTGTGACCGGCGTCATACGGATGGAGGTTCCACTCATGACCGCGACAGCTGCCACTCCCCGCCCGTACGACCCCGTCGATCTGTCGTCCCGCGCGTTCTGGGCGACCACGGCGCGGCAACGGGAGGAAGCGTTCGCCGCGCTACGCGCCGAGCGCCCCGTGAGCTGGCACCCCCCGGTCGAGGACTCGCTGATGGCCGACCCCGACGATCCCGGCTTCTGGGCGGTCACCCGCCGTGACGACATCGTCGCGATCAGCCGGGACAACGAGACGTTCCTGTCCGGCAAGGGCGTGCTGTTCGAGAGCGTTCCGGAGGAACTGCTGGAAGCGTCGCAGTCGTTCCTGGCGATGGATCCGCCCCGGCACACGTTCCTGCGCAAGCTGGTCAGCGCCGCCTTCACCCCGCGGCAGGTCCGCCGCATCGAAGACTCGATCAAGGCCAACGCCACGACGATCGTCGAGGAGCTGCGCGCCGCGGGTAGTGGGGCGGATTTCGTCACCTACTGCGCCAAGGAACTGCCGATCCGCACGCTGTCGGACATGGTCGGCATCCCCGAGGCCGAGCGCCAACAGATCGCCCACTCCGCTGACGCGATGGTGTCCTGGGCCGACCCGGTTTTCCTCGCGGGCCGTCCGCCGTTGGAGGTTCTGTTCGAAGCGCAGATGTACGTCCATCAGGTGGCCAACCGACTCGCCGCAGAACGGCGCGAGAATCCGGGAGACGACCTCTTCAGCGCATTGGTCAACGCCGAGGTGGACGGGGACCGGTTGTCCGACAACGACGTCGCGGCGTTCTTCGTGCTGCTCGCGGTGGCCGGCAACGACACCACCCGCCAGACCACCAGCCATGCCCTGAAGGCGTTGACCGACTTCCCCGATCAGCGCGCCTGGCTGATGGAGGACTTCGACAACCGGATCGGCACGGCGGTGGAGGAGTTCGTCCGATGGTCGTCGCCGGTGATGACGTTCCGCCGGACGGCCGCCAAAGACACCGAGATCGCCGGGCAATCGATCAGCGCCGGCGAGAAGGTCGTGATGTTCTACTCGTCGGGCAATTTCGACACCGAGGTGTTCGACCACCCTGAGCGTCTCGACCTCGGCCGTCACCCCAACCCGCACGTCGGATTCGGCGGTGGCGGCGTGCATTTCTGTCTGGGCGCGAACCTCGCTCGAGCGCAGCTGCGGGCGATCATCGGTGAGTTGCTGCACCAGCTGCCCGACATCTCGGCCGGCGAACCCGAATACCTGGTCGGCAACTTCATCCACGGTATCCGCAGCATGCCCTGCAACTTCTAGGCATCCGGCCGCGGTGGAGTCCGCGCTCACCTCCGGGTGTTGACCTTTGCCCACCGGCGCGCGAGCATGTCCCGCATGCGCTATGTCGTTACCGGCGGTACCGGGTTCTTGGGACGTCATCTCGTCGACCGGCTGCTGGCCCGTCCCGGCACCGAAGCGGCGCACGTGCTCGTCCGCCGGCAATCGCTGAACCGGTTCTCGACGCTGGCGGCCCGCTGGGACGAACGGGTGTCACCGCTGGTGGGCGACCTGACGGCACCCGCGCTCGGCATCGGCGACGAGGAACTCGCGCGGCTGGGCCGCATCGACCACGTGATGCACTACGCCGCGCTGTACGACATCACCGCACCCGAGGAGAAGCAGCGGGCCGCCAACGTGGAGGGCACCCGCTCGGTGATCGAGCTGGCCCGCCGCCTCGACGCGACCCTGCATCACGTCTCCTCGATCGCGGTCGCGGGTACCTTTCGCGGCGAGTTCACCGAGGACGATCTCGACGTCGGGCAGCAGCTGCCGACGCCGTACCACCAGACCAAGTTCGAGGCCGAACTGCTGGTGCGGTCGGCCGCCGGGCTGCGCTACCGCATCTATCGGCCCGCGGTCGTCGTCGGCGATTCGCGGACCGGCGAGATGGACAAGGTCGACGGCCCCTACTACTTCTTCCCGATCCTGGCTGCCTTGGCGGCGCTGCCCCGCTTCACCCCGATGATGCTGCCTGCGGCCGGTCGCACCAACCTGGTGCCCGTCGACTACGTCGTCGACGCGATCACGGAATTGAGCCACCTCGACGGGTATGACGGACGAACCTTCCACTTGACCGCGCCGACGACGATCGGGCTGCGCGGCATCTACCGCGCTGTGGCGCCGGCCGCCGGCCTGCCCACGCTGGTGGGGTCACTGCCACGGAGCGTGGCCAGCCCGGTTCTGCAGGCCCGTGGGCGGGCAAAAGTGCTGCGAGACATGGCCGCCACGCAGTTCGGCCTGCCCGCGGAGGTCCTGGATGTCGTCGAGCTCGAGCCGACGTTCACCCGCGTGCACACCGACGAGGCGTTGCGCGACACCGGGATTACCGTGCCCCACTTCGCCGATTACGCGCCGCGGCTGTGGCGCTACTGGGCGCAGCATCTGGACCCGAACCGGGCGCGACGCGACGATCCGCTGGTCGGCCGGCACGTCATCATCACCGGAGCCTCGAGCGGCATCGGACGGGCCTCGGCGGTCGCGGTGGCCGCCCGCGGCGCCACGGTGTTCGCGTTGGGCCGCAACGCCGACGCGCTCGACGAGGTGGTCGCCGAGATCCGCGCCGGCGGCGGCCAGGCCCATGCGTTCTGTTGCGACGTCACCGACTCGGCCGCCGTCGAGCACACCGTCGCTGCCATCCTCGAGCAATTCGGGCACGTCGATTATCTGGTCAACAACGCCGGCAGGTCGATCCGGCGGTCGGTGATCGCCTCGACGGACCGGCTGCACGATTACGAACGCGTGATGGCCGTCAACTACTTCGGGCCGGTGCGGATGGTGCTCGCCCTGCTCCCGCACTGGCGCGAGCGGCAGTTCGGTCACGTCGTCAATGTCTCCAGCGCGGGAGTGCAAGCGGGCAGTCCGAAGTACAGCGCCTACATCCCCAGCAAGGCGGCCCTGGATGCGTTCTCCGAAGTCGTTGGTACCGAGACCCTTTCGGATCACATCACCTTCACCAACATCCACATGCCGCTGGTCGCCACGCCGATGATCGCGCCGTCCCGTAGGCTCAACCCGATGCCTCCGATCACCGCAGAACACGCGGCCGCCATGGTCGTCCGCGGGCTGGTCGACAAGCCGCCGCGCATCGACACCCCGGTCGGCACCCTGTCGGACATCGGCACCTATTTCACGCCCCGGCTGTCGCGGCGTGTACTGCACCAGCTGTATCTGGGCTATCCGGATTCACCGGCCGCCCGCGGGGTCGCCGAGCAGCGGCCGGTTCCGGCGCGTCCGTCTCGGCGACCGCGGCGGACAGTGCCTTCGGTACGGGTGCCGCGGCCGGTGAAGCAGGCGGTGCGACTGGTGCCCGGCGTGCACTGGTGAGCGCGGCGCGCCTGCCGGTGTTCTGCGACGTCGACACCGGCGTCGACGACGCGATGGCGCTGGTGTACCTGTTCGGCAGTGCCGAGGCCGAGGTGGTGGGCATCGCGTCGACCGCGGGGAATGTCGGTGTGCAGCAGGTGTGCGAGAACAATCTCGGCCTGCTCGAGCTGTGCGGTGTCACCGGGGTGCCGGTCTCCAAGGGGGCGGACGCGCCGCTGGCCACGCCGTTGCGCACCGCCGAGGACACTCACGGACCGCAAGGACTGGGCTACGCCCAGCTACCCACCCCTACTGCGAGCCTCACCGACTACGACGCCGCGCAGGCGTGGGTGCGGGCCGCGCGCGCCCATCCGGGCGAGCTGATCGGGTTGGCCACGGGCCCGCTGACCAATCTCGCGTTGGCGGTGCGCGCCGAACCGGAGCTGCCGCGATTGCTGCGCCGGCTGGTGATCATGGGCGGGGCGTTCGACTACCGCGGGAACACCACCCCGGTGGCGGAGTGGAACACCAGCGTCGATCCGGAGTCGGCGGCCGAGGTGTTCACCGCGTGGAACGGCGCTGCGGCGCTGCCGATCGTATTGGGACTCAACGTGACCGAAAACATCGCGATGACCCCGGAGTTGTTGAGCCGGCTCGCCGAGGCGGCCGGCGCACCCTCGGGGCCGATGTCGGTGCACGACGCGCGCGGCACAGCCTCGACGGCCGACAATCCCGTGATCCGGGTGCTCGAGGACGCGATGCGGTTCTACTTCGAGTTCCACTACGACCAGGGCGAGGGCTACCTCGCCCATCTACACGACCCGCTGGCCGCCGCGGTGGCGTTGGACCCGGACATGGTCGCCTGCCGCGCCGCTCCTGTCGACGTCGAGCTGACCGGGACGCTGACGCGCGGCATGACGATCGCCGACTGGAGCGGCCACTGGGGCCGCGAACCCAACGCACTCATCGGTGTCGAGGTCGATGCACCAGCGTTCTTCGACCACTTCATCGATCGGGTGGGCAGGTTCGCCCGAACGCTCAGTCGTCGGTGACGGTGAGCTTGACCTCGATGTTGCCGCGGGTGGCGTTGGAGTACGGGCACACCTGGTGAGCCTTCTCGGTCACCTGACGTGCGGTCTCCGCGTCGACGTTGGGCAACGTGACCTCGAGTTCGACGGCCAGACCGAATCCACCGTTGTCGAGCTGACCGAGCGAGACCCGGGCGCCCACAGCCGAATCCGAGACGTCGATCTTGTCCTGGCGGCCGACCAGGCGCAGCGCGGAGTGGAAGCACGCCGCGTAACCGACTGCGAAGAGCTGCTCGGGATTGGTGCCGTTGCCGCTGCCGCCCATTTCCTTGGGAATGGCCAGATCGAAGTCGAGCCGGCCGTCTGAGGACCGGCCGTGGCCGTCGCGGCCTTCCCCGGTGGCGAGAGCCTCTGCGGTGTAGAGCGTCTTCATGCGTCGTCCTTTCGGTGCGTGAACGTGCCACTTTGAACCATAGGGCGCAATTGAGTTGTGCGCAACTAAAGATGTCACTCGTATCGGCCCTCGATGTACCACCTCCGCTGCCGATAGCACAGCAGTAGCGCCTCCTGCCGATCACCGTCGAGCAGCACCTGCGCACGTGCGGTGCGTCCGCTGCCGGCAGCCGCGGTGTCCCACCATCGTTCGTCAACCGGCCACGGTCCGGTCCACCAGGACAGCCGACCGGACCGACCAGGCGCGGTGAGCTGGGCCGGATCGGTGGAGAACAAGCCTCGCGCGGTGACCCGCACCGGGTTCCCGCGCTCGTCGAGCACGTCCACCGGGTCGTCGAGCAGCACCGACGGCGACGGTTCGGGAAGCTGCCCGGGCCACGGCTGCCCGGGGTCGGCCCGGGGGACGAGCTCGTCGCCGAGCGGGGTGAAGGTGATCCGTTCAGCCGGGCCCCGCCCCCCACTGAGAACCGGAACTTTCACCGCGTCGGGACCAAGCAACCCCTGGACCCGCACCAGCGCCCGTCGTGCGCGCAGCCGGTCCTCCTCCCCGATCCCGCCCCACAGTGGGAGCTGCAACGCCTCGGCCGAGACCACCTCAACCGGGCGCAGTCGCAGCATCGTGATCGGCGCCCCAGGACGGTCCTGCTCCCGCCGGCGGTTCAGCCACCCGTCGAGCTGCCAGCGCACCCGATCGGCGGTGGCGTCTTCGGTGAGAGGCTCGGCGCATCGCCAAACACGTTCGAGCTCACCACCGTTCGCAGTCACGGCATGAATGGCCAGCCGGGTACAGCCCACGCCCGCCGCCTCGAGGCTGCGGTGCAGTTTGCCGGCCAGCGCCCGCCCGGCGAAAGCCGCCGCGTCCACCCGCTCGATGGGCGGATCGCAGTCCATCTCGACGTCGAGGTCCTGGTCGGGCTCCCGCCCCGAGGGGCCCCGACCGGGCTCACCGCGCGCCAACTGGTGGGCGACCACCGCATCGGCTCCGAAGCGGGACGCCACATCACTGCGGGACACCTCGGCGAATTGACCGATCGTGCGAATACCCATGCGCCACAACAGGTCTACCAGATCAGCGCGCGTCCCGGACGCCAGGCTGGGTTCGGTGGCCAACGCCTTGATGGACAACTCCGACAGGAACTCCGCATCCGTTCCCGGGTCGACGATGCGGCCCGCCCTGGCGGCGAAGACGGCCGTGGGCAGCTGGTCGGCGATGCCGACCTGACACTCGGCACCCACTGCGGCCACGGCGTCGACCAGCCGCTCGGCCGTCACCTGTTCCGAGCCGAAATACCGGGCAGCACCGCGCACCGACAGCGCCAGCAGGCCCGGCCGCAACACCTCTGCCCGGGGCACGAGATCGTCGACGGCCGTGGTCACCCGCTCGAAATGCCGGGCGTCGCGCGCCGGATCGGCGGTGACGACATGCAGATCCGGGCAGCGGGCTTGAGATTCCCGTCGCCGTATCCCGCGCCGCACCCCGGCGGCCCGCGCCGCAGCCGAACACGCGACCACCCGGTTGGCCAGCGTGACCGCGACCGGCACCGTGGGCGGGAGACCAGCCGCCGCGGCAGCGGCGACCGCAGGCCAGTCCATGCACCAGAGCGCCAGCACCCTGCCCGATGATCGGGAGGCGGACACTTAGCCGTTCACCACCCGCCCGGCCAACCGCCCCCGGGCTCGCGTCGCCAGCCGCACCCGGCTGATTCGTCCGCAACCCGGGACGGGCGCCCCACCTCCCGGACCGGCGATGTCGACACCGCTGACCGTGGCCTCCAGCCGAGCGGAGGCACCCTGCCAGGTGCCGTCGGTGACGAGCAGCGTGCACCCCCGCTGGCGCGCACGAGCCACCACCGCCCTGGCCCGCGACGGCGGCACCGATCGGCCCCCCAGGCCGAGAACCACCAGGTCCATCCCGTCCATCAGCACCGCGGCCACCTCGACCGGATCGGCCCCCGGTTCGGGGATCACGGCGATCCGGCTCAGATCCGCCCCCATCTCCACCGCCGCGAGCAGGCCCACGTCCGGCTGGCCGATGATCGCGACGTGGCCTCCCTCGGCCGTCACGGCGGCGATGATCTTCAACTCCAGCGACCGCGCACCCGATACCACCGCCACGGTTCCCCGTGGCAGCACGCCCAGATCCGACACCTCCAGCAAAGAATCTGAGGGCTCAGACACCTGCGCCGGAGCCGCCGCCGCGGGTGCGGGCCGGCGGCGGGCGCCCACCTTTCCCGACACCGACGCCATCTGCCGACGGAGCTGTTCTAGCTGTTCAGCACGGGTGACAGGGGCGCGATCCACCACCTTCACCCCTGTCACAACTGCACCGTGCACATCATCAGCCTCATCCCGTGTTCGAATGTTTGTTCGACTTCGCCAGTAAACACCCACCCACCGACATCGTCAACCAATCTCGATCTGCCATCGACGAATAGTGTCATTGACAAATGTCAGCATTCGATGTTGTATCCATCCAATGTTCGCCGCCGAACTCGCCCGTCGTGAATCCCACCGCGGCTCCCACCGCTCCCGCGGTGCCGCCGCACTCGCCGGCCTGACCCTGCGTCAGCTGACTCTGGTCCTTCCGCCCGATCAACCATGGGGGCTATGGGCCTCGCGGCAGATCGTGGCCCGGTTGATGGACACCTTCGGTCCCTCGCTGGCCGGCACCCGGACAGAACCCGTCGATGTCCACACCCCCGGCGGCGGGCGCGTCGTCGGCGAATGGGTGTGGGGCCGCGGCGTGCCCCGCGACACCAGCCGGGCGATCTACTTCGTGCACGGCAGCGGTTTCGCGCTCTGCTCGACCCGCACCCATCGGCGGCTGGTGTCCTGGTTGTCCCGACTGACCGGAATCGCGGTCTTCAGCATCGACTACCGGCTGGCACCGCAGCACCGATTCCCCACTGCCGCCGACGATGTCCGACGAGGCTGGGAGTGGCTCACCAGAGAGCACGGCATCGCACCCGAACACACCGTGATCGCCGGCGATTCGGCCGGCGGCCATCTCATCGTCGACCTCCTGCTGCAACCCGATGTCTGCCACCCAGCGGGCATCGTCTTGATGTCACCGCTCATCGACCTCACGTTTGCGTTGGCCCGAGAGCGGGAACGCACCCGCCCCGATCCCGCCATCCGCTCCCGTGACGCCGCCCGACTGGTCGAGTTGTATTGCCGTGGAATCGAATCCACGCACCCCCGATTGACACTCGAGGTGGCTCAGGGTCGAACGCTGCCCCCGGCACTGATCCAGACCGGTGGAGCCGAAATGCTCGCCGGCGATGCGATCGCACTCGCCGAGAGCCTTCGAGCTGCCGGCGGCGAGGCCCACCTTCAGATCTGGCCCGACCAGGTCCACGTCTTCCAGGCCCTCCCCCGTCTCACTCCCGAAGCAGCACCCGCGATGCGCGATGTGGCCGGCTTCATCGCCGATGTCCTTGCCGAGCCCCTAGTCGAGCAGGCCGGCTGATGGGCATCTTCGGCATCAAACGCAGTCACCGCGCCGATGCGGTGATCACCGGCGCGGGCAGTGGTATCGGCGCTGCATTCGCCACCGAACTGGCTCGCCGCGGCGGCCGGGTGCTGTGCAGTGACATCGATCTCGACGCCGCCACCGCCACAGCCGACACGTTGTGCAGCACCGGAACCGAGGCCTCGGCGGTCCGCTGCGACGTCACCGATGTCGACGATGTGTACCGGCTCGCCGACGCTGCGCATTCGTTCTTCGGCGCTGCGCCCACTGTCGTCATCAACAACGCCGGCGTCGGCGCCGGTGGCGCTCCGATCGGGGAGATCGAGCTCGATGACTGGAGGTGGGTGCTCGGGGTCAACCTGTGGGGGCCGATTCACGGCTGCCACGTGTTCGCCCCGATTATGCGCGAGGCCGGCCGCCCCGCAGGCATCGTCAACGTCGCCTCCGCAGCCGCATTCGGCGCCGCACCCGGGATGGCGGCCTACAACGTGAGCAAGGCGGGCACGCTGTCACTGTCGGAGACGTTGTCGGCTGAACTCGCCGGCACCGGCGTCACCGTGACGGCACTGTGCCCCACGTTCGTCAAGACCAATATCGTGACCGCGGGCCGCATTTCCGACCGCTCAACCCATCTCGCCGACAACCTCATGCGGTGGATCGGCTTCTCCCCCGACCGTGTCGCACGCACCTGCCTGGACACTCTCGACCGCGGCGGCCTGTACTGCATGCCGCAGCCCGAGGCCAGGATCGGCTGGGGCATCAAACGTTTCACCCCGACGGTGTACACCCGCGCCGCCGGTCTGATCACCCGCGTCACCACCTAGGAGGCAACACCGATGGCTAATGCGACGATGGACATGGACGCGATGCTCGCCAAGATCAAGGACCGGCAGTGGGCGCTGGCCGACATCGACTGGGATGCACCGGGCGCTGAGACGATCACCGACGAGATGCGGCCCAAGCTCAAGGCCTTCATGGCCGACCTGTGCTGGATCGAGAACGTCGGCGCCCGCGGATTCGCCGCGCTGGCCAAGAAGGCTCCCACGCCGACGATCGCCGAGATCTACCGGTACTTCCACGCCGAGGAGCAGCGGCACGCCAACGCCGAACTGGCGCTGATGAAGAGGTGGGGCATGCTCGACGATGGGGAGATGCCGGAACCGAACGTCAACATCCGGCTGGCCATCGACTGGCTCGACGCCTACTCCGACGACATGTCGCTGTCGATCCTGGGCACCGTGATCCCGATGCTCGAGGTGGCTCTCGACGGGGCGCTGCTGAAATTCCTGCTGGAGGAGGTGCACGACCCGGTCTGCCACCAGGTGTTCGAGAAGATCAACAACGACGAATCCCGGCACATCGCGGTCGATTTCGCGGTGCTCGACATGATCGGCCACAGCGATCTGCGCCGTCTGCTCGTACAGTTCGTCGGTAATATCGCCTCCCCCGCACTCATCATGGGCATGATCATGTACGTCCCGCTGCTCAACCGGATGCGCAACAACATCATCGACATGGGCCTGCAGCCCGAGAAGCTCTACAACGCCATGAAGCGTTTCCAGACGTTGGGTGAACGCGGCGAAAAGACCTGGCGGGTACCGACGTACCAGTTGCTCAAGTACCACGGCCGCGCTGTCGTCAACCCCCGCAATCCCTACCACTGGCTCGCCAATCCCATGGTGTGGGCGTCCGACTACTACCCGAAGATGCTGCTGCGACCCATCCCCTCCTGGTTCAAAGAGCTCACCCACGAGCCGGCGGCCTGACCCATGGCCCAGACTCACGTCCACGACACTCTGATCGTCGGTGCCGGCTTCACCGGGCTGGGAGCTGCCATCAAGCTCCGCCAGGCAGGAGTCGAGGACATCGCGATCGTCGAACGTGCCGACGACGTCGGAGGAACCTGGCGGGACAACACCTACCCCGGGGTGGCCTGCGACATCCCGACGATGCTGTATTCGTTCTCGTTCGCCCGCAACCCGGCCTGGTCGCGCATGTACCCGTCCGGCAGTGAGATCCGTGCCCACATCGAGGACCTGACGCACCAGCACGGTCTGCGTCGGCTGATCCGATTCGGCACGGAGGTGACCGGCCTCAGCTTCGCCGACGACTCCGGCGTGTGGATTGCAACGACCAACGGGCGTCGAAAGATTCGGGCGCGCACCGTCGTGCTGGCATCGGGTCCGCTCGCTGACCACAGCTTGCCCGACATCCGTGGGATCGACACCTACACGGGAATCAAGATCCACAGCGCCTCCTGGGACCACGGGTTCGACGTCACCGGCAAGCGCATCGGTGTGATCGGCACGGGTGCCAGCGCCGTGCAGCTCGTTCCCGAACTGGTCAAGGACGCCGCCTTCGTAAAAGTGTTCCAGCGCACCCCCGGCTGGGTGCTGCCCCGCCCCGATATCGGCATCCCCGACGCCGTCCAGCAGCTCTTCGCCAAAGTTCCTGCAGCCC
Organism: Actinomycetes bacterium; assembly: GCA_023404955.1. Classification (GTDB taxonomy): domain Bacteria; phylum Actinomycetota; class Actinomycetes; order Mycobacteriales; family Mycobacteriaceae; genus Mycobacterium. The sequence continues at coordinate 21,596 of JAEXZY010000047.1, read as the reverse complement.
AGGAATTCACCCGTCAAGCCTTGTTCTGGGGGCATGAGGCATGCGCGGCCGCCCTGGTGTGGAACACCCCGCTGACGGGCGTGGTGTCGGCGTTGGGTCGCGCTCATCTACGCCTGCGCATCAAAGACAAGTGGCTGCGCCGCCAGCTCACCCCGGACTTCACACCCGGGTGCAAGCGCATGCTGATCTCCAACGACTACTACACCGCCCTGCAGAAGCAGAACTGCAAACTCATCGACTGGCCGATCGCCACGTTGAGTCCCGCCGGAATCCGCACCAGCGACGGCATCGAGCACCATCTCGACGCGATCGTCTTCGCCACCGGTTACGACGTCCACCTGTCCGGTCCGCCGTTTCCCGTCACCGGCCTGGGTGGCCGCTCACTGCAGCAGGATTGGGCGGCGCACGCCGAGGCGCACAAGAGCGCCAGCGTGCACGGCTATCCCAACCTGTTCCTGATGACCGGTCCGAACTCCGGGCCCGGCCACAATTCGCTGCTGGTCTATATCGAAGGGCAGATCGATTACGCGGTCGCCGGAATCACCACGATCCTGGCGCAGAACCTGCGATACCTGGACGTCCGCGCCGACGTGCAGCGCCGGTACAACGCCGCCATCCAGAAGCGGCTGGCCGCCACGACGTGGATGTCGGGGTGCCGCAGTTGGTATCTGACTGCCGACGGCTTCAACGCGTCGATGTACCCGGGACTGGCGACGCAGTATCTTCGACAGATGCGCCAATTCCGGTTCGACGACTATGCCGCGGTGGCACACGGCGCCAGCGTGCGCGCCGTGCCGTCCACTGCCTGACCAGATGTCACAGCCGAAGTCCAGCGGACCGATCCCGACGATCCTGCGACGCATCCGCCGGGGTTCGCGGGATGTCGTCGAGGCCGCGGTCTCCCAGTTGTTCGATGCCGCGGTGCATCCGCACGGTGTCACGGAGTCCGGCGAGTACCGCATCGACGAACTGGCGCGCCTGGGTGGCACGACCACCCGCAACGTCCGCGTCTACCGGGACCGCGGTCTGCTACACCCGCCGTTGAGGGTCGGCCGGATCGCGCTGTTCAACGACACCCATCTGACCCGGCTACGACTCATCACGTCTCTGCTCAACCGCGGCTACAACATCGCCCACGTCAACGAGATGCTCTCGGCGTGGGAGCAGGGCAAGGACATCGGAGACATGCTGGGTCTGGAGTCCGCGATCGCGGGCAGCTGGGCCACCGAGAAACCGCAACGGATGCCACTCACCGAGGCCCGAGACACCGTCGGCGACGACGCCGCGTTCGACCGCATGGTCGCCCTCGACATCATCCGCCTCGACGGCGACCACGCCACGGTGGTGCGGCCGACCCTGGTCGAGGTTTTCGCCGAGATCCACCGATTCGGCGTGGCGTACGACAAGCTCATCGACATCCACGAGCAGGTCAGTCCGCTGCTCGATCAGATCAGCGCGATCCTGGTGCAGGCCGGTCTCGACGAGGTCATCGACAAGATCAACCCCGGTGCCGCCATGCCGGATGACGTCACGGTCGCCGAGCTCATCACCACCCTGGTGCGGTTCCGCACCCAGGCGGTGAGCGCAGTCAGTGCGACACTGGCGTTTTCGATCGAGTCGGCCGTCGAGACGACCGTCGCGAAGATGCTCGGCGATCTGATCGAGAAGAGCGACGGCGACTGATCAGGCGCCCAGCGCCGGCCCGATCGTCGTGTTCCACGACTCCTGCATCTCCGACTCGAACAGACCCCAGGTGTGGGAGCCGTCCGGCCGCACGACATAGGTGACCGGAATGCCGGCGGCGTTGGCGGCATCGGCGAACACCCGGGTGCTGTCGGCGACGATCCGCTCGATGAAACCCCCGGTGATGTTGGGGCCGAAGCCTTCCGGGAGCCGATCGACCGAACCGATGTTGCCCGAGCCCGACGCGCCGACGTAGACCGCGGTGCCGGCCAGCTTGGCGACGTTCTTCGACGGATCATGGGCCACCCACAGCGGCCCACCCTGCGGGCCCCACATGGCGTCGGCGTTGGCTCCGCCGCTGCTCAGGGTCAGCGCGACCTGTCCGGCGTTGTCCGCCGGGGTGAGGAAGCCACTGTAGGAACCGACCGCCTTGTACAGGCCCGGCACCTGGACGGCGTAGTCGACCGCAGTGCCTCCGGTGCTGGACAATCCACCGACAGCGTTCTTGCCGTTGGCCTTGTACTGCGCGTTGATCAGCGGCGGCAGCTCTTTGGTCATGTAGGTCTGGTACTGCTTGCTCGGGTCGGCGACCCAGTCGGTGTACCAACTGAACGGCCCGCCCAGCGGGGACACCACGTTGACGTTCTTGTCGGCGAAAAAGCCCTGGATGTCGGTCATCCCGAACCAGCTCTTGGTGCCGGGCGCGCGCGGCCCGTCGAGATCGTCGCCGCCGTCGATGCCGGGCAGCAGGTAGAAGGTCGGCGCGCCGGTCTTCGCGGACTTGAACACGTCGTTGACGACGACCTTGTTCATCGACGGCGAGAACACCGAGACCTTGTCCCAGCGATCGTTGATCTTTTCGATGCCGGTGATGTGTGCGCCCTCGGGTTGCGCATGCGCCGGGATGGACATCCCGACCACGGACATGAGCGAAACGAGAAATACAGCAACGATCGCGCCCCCGCGCGTCTGCTTGATCATGACGGAATTCTTACCTCATTCGCGTCAAATTTGACGTCACTCCCATTCGATCGTGCCTGGTGGCTTGCTTGTGATGTCCATCACAACACGATTCACTTCGCGGACCTCATTGGTGATCCGCGTCGAGATCCGTTCCAGCACCTCGTAGGGCACCCGGGTCCAATCCGCGGTCATCGCGTCCTCACTCGACACGGGCCGCAGCACGATCGGATGCCCGTAGGTGCGGCCATCACCCTGTACCCCGACCGATCGCACGTCGGCGAGCAGCACCACGGGGCACTGCCAGATCTGGTGGTCCAGGCCCGCCGAGGTGAGCTCCTCGCGGGCGATCGCATCAGCGCGGCGCAGGGTGTCCAGGCGATCCGCGGTGACCTCGCCGACGATCCGGATTCCCAGCCCGGGACCCGGAAAAGGTTGGCGCGCAACGATTTCCTCGGGCAAACCCAGCTCGCGGCCGACCGCACGGACCTCGTCTTTGAACAGCAGTCGAAGCGGCTCGACGAGCTTGAACTTCAGGTCTCCCGGCAGCCCACCGACATTGTGGTGGCTCTTGATGTTGGCCGTGCCGGTGCCGCCGCCGGATTCCACGACGTCGGGATAGAGCGTGCCCTGCACCAGGAACTCGACGTCCCCCTCCGCGGCCCCCAAGGCATCTCGCACCGCACCCTCGAACGCCCGGATGAATTCGCGGCCGATGATCTTGCGCTTGCCTTCGGGATTGGTCACCCCGGACAGCGCCTCGAGGAAACGGTCCGCGACGTCGACGGTGACGAGGTTCGCGCCGGTGGCGGCGACGAAGTCGCGCTGCACCTGGGCGCGCTCCCCGGCCCGGAGCAGGCCGTGGTCGACGAAAACGCAGGTGAGTCGGTCGCCGATGGCGCGCTGGACGAGGGCGGCGGCGACCGCGGAATCCACGCCGCCCGACAGCCCGCAGATGGCCCGTCCGTCACCGATCTGGGTGCGTACCTGCTCGATGAGGGCCTCTGCGATGTTGGCCGGCGTCCAGGCCGCATCGATGCCGGCGAACTCGTGCAGGAAGCGGCTGAGAACCTGCTGCCCATGCGGGCTGTGCATGACCTCGGGGTGGTACTGCACCCCGGCCAACCCACGCGCCCGATTCTCGAACGCCGCCACCGGCGCACCCGAACTGGTGGCCACGACGTCGAACCCGGCCGGGGCCTCGGTGACCGCGTCGCCGTGGCTCATCCACACCGGCTGCCTGGCCGGCAGATCTGAATGCAGTTCTCCGCCTACGACATTGAGCTCGGTGCGGCCGAATTCGCTGGTGCCGGTGTGCGCGACGGTGCCGCCGAGCGCCTGGGCCATCGCCTGGAAGCCGTAGCAGATGCCGAACACCGGGACCTCGAGGTCGAACAGCGCCGGATCGAGCTGCGGCGCACCCTCGGAGTACACACTGGCCGGGCCGCCGGACAGCACGACCGCGCGCGGGTTGCGCGCCTTGATCTCGTCGACGGTCGTGGTGTGCGGGATGACTTCGGAGAACACCCGCGCCTCCCGCACCCGCCGCGCGATCAGCTGGGCGTACTGGGCACCGAAATCGACCACCAGCACCGGGCGGGGAGCAGCAGAATCCACCCGAACAGTCTAGTGGCCGTCGCCAGCGTCAGGCGCCCTGCGCGTCGGCGGTGGTGGGATCGCGCCGGTTGACCGTCTCGGCGCTCACCCCCCAGTCCAGAGCCGCGGGCGCACCCGCGGGCACCACGGGACGCGCGGGCTCGATGGGATCGATCCGCCGGTAGGGCTCGCCCTGGGCGGGGCGCAGATCCTGCTCCCCCTTGTTCGGCCACAGCGACGCGGCGCGTTCTGCTTGCGCGGTGATCGAAAGTGACGGATTGACACCGAGATTGGCGGAAATCGCGGCACCGTCGACCACGGACAGCGTGGGGTAGTTCCACACGCGGTGGTACGGATCGATGACGCCGTGCTCGGGGCTGTCACCGATGACCGCGCCGCCGAGGAAGTGTGCGGTGAGCGGGATGTTGAACAGTTCGCCCCAGGTTCCGCCCGCCACGCCGTCGATCTTCTTCGCGATGCGACGGGTAACCTCGTTACCCACCGGAATCCACGATGGATTGGGTTCGCCGTGGCCCTGCTTGCTGAGGTAGCGGTGGAAGCCGAATTTAGTGCGCTTGGTGAACGTCGTGATCGAGTTGTCCAGGTTCTGCATGACCAGAGCGATCATCGTGCGCTCGCTCCAGCGGCGGGGGTTGAGCAACCGCAGCGTGCCCTTCGGATCCTCACGCGCGGTGCGCACCAACTGCTTCCACCGCGGCACGTCGGTGCCCTCGGGTCCGGCCCCGTCGGTCATCAGCGTCTGCAACAGACCCATCGCGTTGGAGCCCTTGCCGTAGCGGCACGGTTCGACGTGGGTGTCGGACGTCGGGTGGATCGAGGACGTGATCGCCACCCCGTGGGTGAGGTTCAGATCGTCGGAGACCCGCAACCGGCCGGCCCCGACGATCGACTCGGAGTTGGTGCGGGTGAGCATGCCGAGTCGGTCCGAGAGCTTCGGCAGCCGCCCGGTGTCGCGCATCTTGAACAGCAGCCGCTGGGTGCCGTAGGTGCCGGCCGCGACGATCACGTGGTTCGCCGTGAACGTCCGGCGGGTGCGGCGCACCCAGCTGCCGGTACGCACGGTGCGGATCTGCCACGTGCCGTCGGGGCGCTCGCTGAAGTCGGTGACCGTCGTCATCGGCTCGATGTGTGCGCCGGCTTTCTCGGCCAGCCCGAGGTAGTTCTTGATCAGCGTGTTCTTGGCGCCGTAACGGCAGCCCGTCATGCACGATCCGCACTCGATGCAGCCGGTGCGCGCCGGGCCGGCACCGCCGAAGTAGGGATCGGGCAGGAGCTGGCCGGGCCGCTTCTCCCCGTCCGGGCCGAAGAAGACCCCGACCGGCGTCGGCACCCAGGTGTCGCGGCAGCCCATGTCCTCGGCGACTTCCTGCATGATGCGGTCGGCGTCGGTGACGGTCGGGTTGGTGACGACGCCGAGCATCCGCTGGGCCTGGTCGTAGTGCGGCAGCAACTCGGAGCGCCAGTCGGTGATGTCGCGCCACTGCGGATCGTTGAAGAACGGCTCCCGCGGCACGTACAGCGTGTTGGCGTAGTTCAGCGAGCCGCCGCCCACGCCGGCGCCGGCCAGGATCATCACGTTGTTGAGCAGGTGGATGCGCTGGATGCCGAACATGCCGAACCGCGGTGCCCACAGGAAGCGGCGCAGGTTCCACGACGTCTTGGCGAAATCGGGATCCTCGTAGCGTTTGCCCGCCTCGAGTACCAGGACCCGGTACCCCTTCTCGGTGAGCCGCAGGGCGCTCACGCTGCCGCCGAACCCCGAACCGATGATCACGACGTCGTAGTCAGGCTTCATGTCGTCCATTATGAACTTACCGGCCAGTAGTTTCTAGACAGGTTGGCCTAATTTGTAAAGTGACAGTCTCGGTCATACGCCGACCGTCAGACCGACCTTCTGGAATTCCTTCAAATCGCAGTACCCCGCCTTGGCCATGGACCGCCGTAGACCGCCGACCAGGTTCAGTGCGCCGAACGGATCGTCCGACGGGCCGCCGAGCACCTGTTCCAGGGACGGCCGCTCTTCGGCCGCCACCTGCAGCAGCGCGCCGCGCGGCAGCGACGGGTGGGCGGCCGCAGCCGGCCAGAACCAGCCGCCGCCCAGCGCCTCGGTCGCCGACGCCAGCGGCGTGCCGAGCACGACGGCGTCGGCGCCACAGGCGATGGCCTTGGCCAGATCGCCCGAGGTGTGGATGTCGCCGTCGGCGAGGACGTGCACGTAGCGGCCGCCGGTCTCGTCGAGGTACTCCCGCCGCGCAGCCGCGGCGTCGGCGATCGCGGTGGCCATCGGCACGCTGATGCCGAGCACCTCGTCCGACGTCGTCACCCCCACGGTCGAGCCGTACCCGACGATCACGCCCGCCGCCCCGGTCCGCATCAGGTGCAGCGCGGTCCGGTGATCGAGCACACCACCGGCGACCACCGGCACGTCGAGCTCGGAGATGAAGGTCTTGAGGTTCAGCGGCTCACCGGCTCCGTGGTCCTGAGCGACGCGCTCGGCCGAGATGATCGTGCCCTGGATGACCAGCAGGTCGATGCCTGCAGCGACCAGCGTCGGTGTCAGCGCCTGCGCGTTCTGCGGCGAGACGCGCACCGCGGTGGTGACGCCGGCCTCCCGGATGCGCGAGACCGCAGCACCCAGCAGATCGAGATCGATTGGCGCCGAATGCAATTGCTGCAGAAGCCGGATGGACGCCGACGGATCCGGTTCCTTCGACGCGACGTCGATGACCTCGGCGATCCGCGCCTCGACATCGGCGTGGCGGCCGATCAGGCCCTCACCGTTGAGGATGCCCAGCCCGCCGAGGCGGCCGAGCTCGATCGCGAACTCCGGAGACACCAGCGCATCGGTCGGGTGGGCCAGCACCGGGATCTCGAACCGGTAGGCGTCGAGCTGCCAGGCGGTCGAGACGTCCTTGGATGACCGGGTCCGCCGTGACGGCACGATGTTGATGTCGCCGAGTTCGTAGGTACGGCGCGCGGTTCGGCCCATACCGATCTCGACCATGTCTCGCATGTTGTCCACTCCCCTGTAGTCCCGCGACGACCCTAGCGGGTGGTGTAGTTGGGGGCTTCCACCGTCATCGTGATGTCGTGGGGATGGCTCTCCTTCAGCCCGGCCGCGGTGATCTGGACGAACTGCGCCTGCTGCAACTGTTCGATGGTGGCCGAGCCGGTGTAGCCCATGGCCGCACGCAGCCCACCGACGAGCTGGTGAATGACCTGGGACAGCGGCCCGCGGAACGGCACGCGCCCCTCGATGCCCTCGGGCACCAGTTTGTCCTCGGAGAGCACGTCGTCCTGGAAGTAGCGGTCCTTTGAATAGGAGCCGCGCAGGTTGCCACCCGCGCCCCGGCCCTGCATCGCGCCCAGGGAGCCCATGCCGCGGTAGCTCTTGAACTGCTTGCCGTTGACGAAGATCAGATCACCGGGAGATTCGGCGGTGCCGGCGAGCAGAGAGCCGAGCATGGCCGTCGAGGCCCCAGCGGCCAACGCCTTGGCGATGTCGCCGGAGTACTGCAGCCCGCCGTCGGCGATCACCGGTACGCCGTGCAGCGCGCATGCGGCGACGGCTTCCAGGATCGCGGTGATCTGGGGAGCGCCGACGCCGGCGACCACCCGCGTGGTGCAAATGGAGCCCGGCCCCACACCGACCTTCACCGCGTCGGCGCCCGCCTCGACCAGTGCCGCGGCGGCGGCGCGCGTGGCGACGTTGCCGCCGACGATCTCGACGCGGTCGCCGATGGTGACCTTGAGCCGGTGCACCATGTCGAGCACCCCGCGGTTGTGGGCGTGCGCGGTGTCGACGATCAGCACGTCCACCCCGGCATCGGCCAGCGTCATGGCGCGCGACCACGCGTCGTCGCCGACGCCGACGGCCGCGCCGACCAGCAGCCGACCGTCGCTGTCCTTGGTCGCCAGCGGGAACTGCTCGGTCTTGACGAAGTCCTTCACCGTGATCAGCCCGGTCAGCTTGCCGTTCCCGTCGACAATCGGCAGCTTCTCGATCTTGTTGCGGCGCAACAGTCCCAGCGCCGCCTCGGCCGACACGCCTTCCTGCGCGGTGATCAGCGGAGCCTTGGTCATCACTTCCCGGACGGCCTTGGACTGGTCGACCTCGAAGCGCATGTCGCGGTTGGTGATGATGCCAACCAGCTGGCCGGCGTTGTCCACTACCGGCAGGCCGGAGATACGGAACCGCGCGCACATCGCGTCGACCTCGGCCAGCGTGTTGTCCGGCGAGCAGGTGACGGGGTCGGTGACCATGCCGGCTTCGGACCGCTTCACGGTTTCGACTGCGGAGGCCTGCTCGGCCACGGGCAGATTGCGGTGCAGCACGCCCATGCCGCCGGCGCGCGCCATCGCGATCGCCATCCGCGATTCGGTCACGGTGTCCATGGCCGAGCTGACCAGGGGCACCTTCAGCCGGATTTTGCGGGTCAGCTGACTGGAGGTGTCCGCCGTGGCGGGAATCACATCGGAGGCAGCGGGCAGCAGCAGCACGTCGTCGAACGTGAGGCCCAGCATGGCGACTTTGGTCGGATCATCGCCGCCGGTGGGCACCGGCACGGCCAGGGGAATGCTGCTCTCGGCGATCGACATGGGAGCCTCCAATAACCAGACACGGGACAGGCCATGCGATCGAGAAACGAACGCGACCTGAAAAGCCCATCTTATCGGCATCAAGCTCGGCATTTGCGTTCGCCGTGACGTGCCGCGCGAGTGCTGGCGCGATACCCGCAGGGCTGCGTAGTCTTGTGGCGTGCGAGACCACCTGCCGCCAGGATTGCCGCCTGACCCGTTCGCCGACGACCCGAGCGATCCGTCGGCCGCACTCGATGCGCTCGAGCCAGGGCAGCCGCTGGATCCGCAGGAACGCACCGCCGTGGAGGCCGACCTGGCCGATCTGGCTGTTTACGAAGCGCTGTTGGCGCACAAGGGAATTCGCGGCCTCGTCGTCTGCTGCGACGAATGCCAGCAAGACCACTACCACGACTGGGACATGCTCCGCGCCAACCTGCTGCAGCTACTGGTCGACGGCACCGTCCGGCCGCACGAGCCCGCCTACGATCCCGAGCCGGACTCCTACGTCACCTGGGATTACTGCCGCGGCTATGCCGATGCGTCGCTGAACGAGGCGGCCTCGGAGTCCGACGGCTATCGCTGAGGGCTGAATTTCCGCCCCGTCAGCGGGGCGCCTCCGGCACCACAGGCACGACCGGCAGCACTGGCAGCGTCGTCGTGGTCGGTACCGCAGGCTCGACCGACGCCGCAACACTCGACGGAATCGTGACCACCGGCTGGGTCGTACTCGCCGGCGGCGCCACGGACGGCCCTGCTGACGACGTCGGCGCTGCCGTGGAGGCCCTGGGTGCCGCGGTCGTCGTCGACTGCTGAGCCACCACCGACGTCGTGGTCGTCGGCGCGACGGCAGCTGACGTCGAGGTCGACGGTGGCGGGGTGGTGCGAGGAGTCGTCGAGGGCGGCGGCGGTGTCGTCGATGGTGTCGCCGGTTGCGTCGCCGAGGTCGGCGCCACCGTGCTCGACGGCGTCGCGTCCACCGACGACGACGGGTTCGGGGTCGGGGTCGGGGAGGACGTCGGGGAGGACGTGGCCTCGCCGGACGTGACCGAGGTCGTGTCCGAAGGCCCCGTCACCGACGTCGTGTCCGACGGCGGCGGCGGGAGGACAGCGCTCGGGTCGACGCTGACCACGGGGAACGTGGGCAGCGGCGCTCCGGGTTGCACCGTCGCGGCGGGATTCTGCGCTTCGACCTTGACGGTCAGCTCCTGCCACTGCGAGACCAGCTCGGCCTTGCGCTGATCGTCGCCGACCGTAGCGACGGTCGTGGTGACCGCCTCCAGCTTGGCCTGGGCGCCTTGCCAGTCGCCCTGCTCGATCAGCTTCTGCACCTGCTGCATCTCGGTCTGCGCGGCCAGGGCCACCGCGTCATCGCGGGTCTGTTCCTGCTCGCCGAACAGCACGGTGCGTAGCCCGTACAGCGCATCGCCAGGCCCGGAGCCGGCGATCACCGCGCCGAACCCACCCAGGCACAGCACCGCGGCCGCCGTCGAACCGACGACGGCCAGCGACAACCGGCGTCGGCGCGCCGGGGAGGTCACCCGCTCCAGCGCTGCAGTGGCTTCCTGCAGGGTCACCACATCGTTCATCGGGGTTTCGCGCACATCGTCACGCCAGCCCGCCAACAGCTGAGCCAACTCGGCTTCGCCGCGGTCTGTCGCGTAGACGGGCTGCTGACCGGCCAGCGCATCGAGGAACTGATCGGTGCGGTTGATCTCGTTCAGCGATGGATCACCACCGCCGTTCCAGCGTCCGAAATCAGGCATGGTCACGTCCCGTCGCCATGATCTCCGTCTTCAAGCGGGACAGCGCGCGATGCTGGGCCACGCGGACCGCACCGGCGGTGCTGCCCACCGCTTCGGCGGTCTCCTCGGCGCTCATGCCGACGACCACCCGAAGGATCAGGATCTCGCGCTGCTTCTCGGGAAGGATCTGCAGGAGGGCGTTCATCCTGGCCGACGACTCGGAGTCGATCGCCATCTGCTCGGGACCGGCCTCTCCGGAGAACCGTTCCGGCACCACCTCCATCGGGTCCGCCTTGTTACGTCCGGCGGCCCGATGTGCGTCGGCAACCTTGTGCGCTGCGATGCCGTACACGAAGGCCAGAAACGGTCGTCCCTGATCCTTGTACCGCGGCAGCGCCGTGATGGCAGCCAAGCACACCTCCTGAGCAACGTCATCAGCTGACAGACCGCTGCGTTCCGCTGTTCCCACGCGCGCCCGGCAGTAGCGGACGACGAGGGGACGGATGGTCTCCAGCACCTCCCGGAGTGCATCCCGGTTGCCGGCGATGGCTTCTGCCACGACAGCATCGAGACGTTCTCCCGAAATTGTCATCGTGAGCAGGCTCTCCAGCGTTACGTCAGGGACACCGGATCGGAGGTGTCGGTTGTGTGGCTCAGCTAAACAATAACGACCACTCGGGGTGCAACCCCGTTAGCGCGAGCGCCACACGCCGCCTCGTCTGATCACGGTTTCGGCGCAACTGTCGCGAATGTCTGTGATCTCCGCTGCGGAGCTCCGCGCGCTCCCGATGCCCGCCAGCAGCGAGGCGGCCGCCCACCGCAGCGGAATCAGGCCGTGCTCGCCGGTCTGCGCCAGCACCTGATCGCCGTCGTTGCGGGCCGCGTCGAGGTCTCCTGCCGCGCACCGCGCCGCCGCTTGCACGAGCAAGGACTTGACCCTGTGCCGCACCGACGGCATGTGCGACGCCAGCTCGACGGCCCGCTCGGCGTGCCCGAGTGCCGCGGCGTCGCCACGTGCCATCGCCAGCTCCGCCGACACCCACGCCAGTCGGATGGGCAGGCGAGCGGACGCGGAGGCCGGGACCAGGTCGGCAGCTCGCGCGAGCGCCCGCTCGGACGCCGCGAACCGGCCGACACCCAGAGCATCGGCGGCCAACCCGATCAGTGCGTCTGCGGCGGCGTCACCGGTTCCGCCCGATGACGCCCACGCCGCACCGTCGTAGGAGCGTGCGCGTTCGTGCCAGCCGAGCTGACGCAGGAAAGATCCTCGGGTGCTCAGCGCCAGCGACGCGAGTGGCCCGCGGTCCACGCCGCGCAGCAGCCGATCGAGGTCGACCCGAGCGGCGGCATAGCGGCCTTGTCCCCCGGCGGCGACGGCACGCAGCCACAGCCCCTCCGCAGTGTTCGCAGCGGCCAGCGGCCATATGCCGGGATTGCTGCCGAACGCAGCGGTGTCGGAGTCCATGACGGAAGCCGACGCTATCAACTCGTGCGAATCTGTTACGACCGTCAGTTAACAGTTCATGCTCGTCGTGTTACGAACAAGAAAACTGGTCGACGGGTGTCGAGTTCAGTTCTGGGACCGAGAGATTAACTGACCGGGACAAACGACGCCGAAGTGAGCGGTGAGGCACGAACGTTTATCACCTCCATCGTTGCGAAGGAGTCGCACCGATGAACGCGATGTTAAATCTCGCTTGGGCCGTATGCACTTTCGCACAGGGGAGGCTATTGACGGAAAATCCGAAGCCCTTCTACGTTGTGTGCACGAGTGGTCATCGGCGACTGTGCTCGGATCTTTTCCACGACTGACGCATCCGAGAGCTATCGGAATTGGATGTGCAGAGAGGGGTTTCGCAGTGCCACAGCCGCAGCAGCTTCCCGGTCCGAACGCCGACATCTGGGATTGGCAGATGCAGGGCCTTTGCCGGGGTGTCGATTCCGCGATGTTCTTCCACCCCGACGGCGAGCGTGGCCGCGCCCGCGCGCAGCGCGAGATGCGTGCCAAGGAGATGTGCCGCAGCTGCCCCGTGATCACCCAGTGCCGGTCGCATGCGCTTGCTGTGGGCGAGCCCTACGGCATCTGGGGCGGCCTGAGTGAGTCCGAGCGCGAGCTCCTGCTCAAGCGGGGCATTCGCCGCTCCGCCTGATCGACCCGAAAACCACCCGGGGCCAACGGGGCCGAGGTTAGGCTCTGGACCGCCAGGCAACGTTGCCACCCTGGGGGTTCGTGAGGGATGAGTACCGCCGCGGAGCGCGCCGCACAGCTCGAATTGGTGGCGCGGCTGAAGTCCGCCTTCCCCGAGTTGCCCGACGCTCCCCCGCCCGACCTGCTCGATCCGGCGCGAATCAAGGCATATCTCAAGCCTGTTCACGACGTCGGCGGTGAGCCCGACGCTCCCATGACGTACGAGAACAAGCAGTACGAGCAGTGGGAAGAGCTCACCTACGTCATGTGCGAGGTGCTCGCCGCGCGCGGGATCTGGCTCTCCGAGGAACGCCGCCGCATCGGCAACGTCGACGTGGGCCGCGCCGAGTATCTGGGGTTGCCCTACTACGGTCGCTGGCTGCTCGCGGTGGCCCGGGTGCTCGTGGAGAAGCATCACATCAGCCTCGGCGAGCTCAGCGAGCGGATGGCTGAGGTGGCTCAGCGATACGCGGGTGGCTTGGACGGACGCACACCTGAGGCTCAGCCGAAGTCCCACGGCGACGGCGCCGACGTCGCCCGCAACGCCCACCACCGGCACGCCGTCGGCAAAGGCGATCCCCAGATCTACGCCGGACAGGCCGGTCCCCCGCGCTTCGCCGTCGGGGACGAGATCGTCGTGCGCGATCTGCCGGTGATCTTCTACACCCGCACCCCCGAGTACGTGCGGGGCGCGGCAGGGCGCATCGCCACCGTGGCCTACGAGAGCCCGGCCGCCGAGGACGAGACCTGGGACCGGCCGGACGCACGGCCCGAGTGGTTCTACGTCGTCGAGTTCGCCCAGAACGAGCTCTGGCATGGCTACACCGGCACCGATTCCGACACGCTGCGCACAGAGCTGCCCGAGCGGTGGCTGGCGCCGCGCTGAACTGCTCTGTCCGAGAGGGGGTTTCATCATGTCGCACGACCACGACCATGACCACGACCATGAACGCACCGTCAAGCCCATGGTCGACGAGATCACCGACTTCGAGGTACTCGAGATCGCGTTGCGCGAACTGTGCATCGAGAAGGGCATCTTCACCGCAGAAGACCACCGGCGGTTCACCGAGTTCGCCGAGCAGATTGGCCCGACGCCTGCTGCGCGACTGGTGGCACGGGCCTGGCTGGATTCGGACTTTCGACGGCTCGCCCTGACCGAACCGATGTCGGCGAGCAAGGAGGTCGGCGTCGACTGGATGGAACCGACCGGTTTCGGAACACCGAGTGACTTCACCGCTTTCGAGATCCTGGCGGATACCCCGTCGGTGCACCACGTCATCGTGTGCGCGTTGTGTTCGTGCTACCCACGACCGATTCTCGGTAACTCACCCGAGTGGTACCGCACCCCGAACTATCGCCGTCGGCTCGTGCGCTGGCCTCGTCAGGTCCTCGCCGAGTTCGGGCTGTATCTGCCCGAGGACGTCGAGGTCCGCGTGCAGGACTCGAACCAGAAGCACCGGTTCATGGTGATGCCGATGCGCCCCGACGGCACGGAGGGCTGGACGGAAGACCAACTCGCCGAGATCGTCACCCGGGACTGCCTGATCGGTGTGGCGCTGCCCAAAGCCGGAGTGACCACCAATGTCATCACCGACACCCGGCCCGCGCTGCACCCGATCGCGGAGTGACCGTGGACGGTTCAGCGCTGCGGGCCATGATCGACGGCGATCAGGTGTGGCCGCGGGTGGCGGCGAAGTACGGCGTCGAGAACCCGGTGCCGCCGTGGAAGACCAGCCTGGACGGGTTGTGCGACGCGCTCGACCGCGCCGCCTGCGAAGCCGGGGTGCCGACGTTCCAGGAGCGCCGGGACGAGGAGGACGTCCTCGTGGCGACCACCTACGCCGACCTGCCCTACCCCGAGAACCAGCTCGTCGCGCTCGCGCACTCGCTGCTCGAGCGGGGGGTGATCTCGGAGGCCGACCTGCAGCAGCGGATGGCCGCTGTGCGGGCCCGCCTCGAGGCCACTTAGTCGGCAGAGCTCAGCGGTGAGCGACCCGGCAGCTTGAGGCTGCGGTTCGCGCGTCGCGCCTGCAGCCGCCGCCGGCGCACCTTCCACGAACTCCACTCGCCCAGCGTCACGCCTGCCGCGAGCGCGGTCCCGATGGCGAACGCACCCAGCACCGAGGCGAAGCCCACGGCACTCTGGTCGTTGAGGATGGCGTAGATGCCGTGCAGCAACGCCAGACCCGGCAGCAGCGGCACGATGCCGGCGATCGAGACGACCATCGGCGGCGCCAGGTTGCGACGCTCCATCAGTCGTCCGACCAGTCCGATCGGGACCGCGGCCACGAACGAGGCCACTACGGCGCCCAGCCCGGCGCCCTGCGCGAGCAGGAACGCGATGGTGCCCGCAGCCCCACCGAAGGCGGCCGCGATGGCCGCCGAACGTTCGGCGTAGCAGGCCAGCGCGTAGGCCGCCGCGCTCGCGGCGCCGAACGCGACGCGGGCGGGGAACTCGGCGATGGCAGGCGGCGAGTGCGCGTCGATGGCGACGAACGGTGCACCGAAGCGGTTGGCCAGGTGCAGCACCAGCGCCACGCCGGCGATCGTCGCCCCGGTCATCATCACCAGCTCGAAGAAGCGCCCGGCGGCCGTGACCGGCGCACCGCTGATGACGTCGCCGACCGACCCCACCAACGACAGTCCGGCGAGTAGCACGACCAGGCCGGCGGCGATCGCGATGGTCGGCTCGAAGTGAATGCCGAGCCGGGGGCTGAGCCAGTACAGGATGATCGGGGGCGCGGCGGCGATCATCCCGCCGACGGCGTACTGGAAGAAGAACGGCAGGCCGTGCCGGTTGAGGCGCCGGTTCACCCGGTCGATCGTCATGGTGCTCAGGGCACTGACCACGCAGGCGAGCCAGCTGGCGCCGAGGGTGCCCGCGGTGGCGAATGCCAGCGCACCCCACGCCAAGGTGGCGATCCACCGGCGGTACGGATGCGGCGCGATGATGATCTCGTCGAGTTCGGCGCGGGCGTCGGTCGGCGAGATGTCGCCGGCGCGGATCTTGGCGATCAGCCGGTCGACGGCCGCCAGCCGACTGAAGTCGATGGATCGCGACTGCACGATGTGCAAGGTGCTGACCGGCGACGATGGTCCGCGGTACGCGGCGATGTGAATGGTCGTGTTGATGACATCGACCTCGCAGCGTTCGACGCCGTATGCGGAGGTGATCGCGGTGACCTGATCCATCGTGGCGGTCGCGGGCGTCCCCGACGCCATCAGGATAGCGCCGATGTTGCCCGCGAGGTCGAGCACCTCGCCGACACGCGCGTAGTAGGCGTCGTCGATGTCGGCCACAGACGCCGGTAGCCGCGGCATGGCGCCGGTCGGCGGGTCGGTCTCCCGCACGATGCGGCTCAAAAGCCCGCGCTGGCGTGGCTGCGCGCCCACGGCTGTGCCCTCCTGATTCGTCGGATTCGCTCTGCCATCGAGGTCATGAGCAAAAACCATTTTACTCATGGCAGGCGCGATGACCAGTGTCTGCCGGGGTGAGTGCGGGCACATGGTCGTGTGGTGGAGCCCTATGGTGGACGCGTGACCACGCGCTCGATCACCTCGACGGGCGGCCGACTGTTGGTCCAGGAGGTCGACGGGCTGATCCAGGCGCGTGGAGTGCCCTACGCGACCGCCGAGAGATTCGCCCCGCCGGTTCCCGTCGCCGAATCCCCAGCCGCGTCCTCCGATGCCGTCGACGCGACGGCGCGAGGCCCGGCGTGCCCCCAACTTCCGTCGCGGCTGGCGTTCGTCACCGGACCGGTGCTCGACGGACTCGCGACCAGCGAGCACTGCCAGGTGCTGAGCGTGACCGCACCCGCGGACGCCGACGGATTGCCGGTGATGGTGTGGTTCCACGGCGGCGCCTACGTGTCGGGAAGCGGCGAGGCCGCTATGTACGATCCCGACACCCTGGTTCGTGAGGGCCGCGTGATCGTCGTGCGGGTCAGCTACCGGCTCGGAATCCTCGGCTTCCTGAACCTGGCCGACGCCGACTGCGACAACCTGGGCCTGCGGGATCAGATCGCCGCACTGCGCTGGGTGCAGGACAACATCGCCGCATTCGGCGGCGATCCTCGCCGCGTCACGGTGTTCGGACAGTCAGCGGGCGGCTACTCGGCGCTGGCGCTGATGATGTGCCCGGAGACGGAGGCGCTGTTCACCCGCGCCATTTTGCAAAGTGCCCCGTTGGGAGTCCTCGGCGTCGACCGGACCGCGATGGTCGCGGCGATGCGCGAGGCGGCGTCGGCGCGCCTGTCGGGCGTCGCGCCGAGCAGTGCTGACATCGGGCTCCTGTTGCAGGCGCAGGCGGCCGCGCTGACCGCCGCCGCGCCGTTCGGCTTGATCGGCAAGATGCCGTTTGCGCCGAACGTGAGCCAACTGCCGATCGCGGACCCGGAGGCGGTGACCCTGGCGGCGTCGCGTGTCGAGCTCCTGGTCGGGTACACGCGCGATGACGCGCTGCCGTTCGTGTTGCTCGACAGGCGCGGTGCTCGGCTGCGTCGGCTGGGCAGGGTCGGGGGTGCGGCGTCGACGATGGCGGGGCGCGCCCTCACGCGGCGAGCGTTCGGCGCTCCCGCACTCGCGCTGGCCTCGTCGTGGCGGGCGGCCGGCGGACGCGCCCACACCTATCGCGTCGATTGGACACCCGGCCCGTTCGGCGCGTGCCACTGCATCGAGCTCCCGCTGCTGCTGGGCTCGCGCGAAACCTGGTCGAACGCACCGATGTTGGGCAGCGACGGGGTCGACGAGGACCTGGCGGTCCGCGTTCGTGCGCAATGGAGTGCGTTCGCCCACGGTTCCGGCGCGGCGACCGGGTTCCGATCTCGGGGGCTCGTCGCTAGCCGCTCTGCGTCGGGTCCAGACCGAAGACCGCTGTGGGGGCCGATTTGCCCTTCAAGGCGTGCAATCCGCGATCGATGAGTCCGGGCGGTCGAGACGCCAGCGCCTCGACAGTGGCTTGGGTGACGAGGATGGTGTCCCCGGTGGTCTTGGTGAGTTGCTCGACGCGGGCAGCCACGTTCGTCGTATCGCCGATCAGGGTGAACTCGAGATGAGGGCCGCCGCCGATGGTGCCCGCGATCACTTTGCCGGTGTTGATTCCGATGCCGATCCGAAGCTCACCGCCGAAGTGCTCGGCGACGAGGCGGTGAATGTGCGCAGCCGCGCTCACGGCTGCGTCGGCATGGTCCGCGAGATCGTTGGGAGCGCCGAAGACGGCGAGCGCACCGTCACCGAGGAATTTGTTGACGTGGCCACCGGCACCGACGACAGCCGGCACCACGATCTCGAACAGACCGTTCAGCCGTGCGACGGTGTCCTCCGCGGTGTGGGTCTCGGCGAACGGAGTGAAGTCGCGGATGTCGACGAACATCACCGTCACCTCGCGGCGCTCGCCGGTGAACACGTCGTCGCCCTGCTCCAGCAGACGGGCGGCCAGCGTGGGGTCGACATAGGCGCCGAATGCCGATTGAAGTCGTTGCCGCTCAGCCAATCCCGCCTGCATGCGATTGAATGACGCTGTCAGCACTCCGAGATCGTCGTCCTGGACCACCGGGACGCGCGTGCTGTAGTCGCCAGCAGCGACACGTTCGGTTCCCTCCGCAAGATCACGAATCGGCCGCATCGACGGTGAGAAACCGATGCCGACGGCCAGCGGAACTCCGAACCCGATTGTCATCGCACTGCCGATCCCGAGGAAAAGAAGTGGCTGCGGGCTGGCCCCGACCATCGCAGCCGCCAGCATCGCGCCTTCGACAGAGAAGACGAACGCAGTCCCGAGGACCGTCATGCTCGACCAGGCGGCGATCGTCGGGCGGGTACGGGGTAGGGAGTCCCCGATGCTCGTGTCACCGGCGATCGCGGCCCGCGCCGGCCGGGCTGCCGCCTCCAACATGCTGTGCAGACCGATGCAATAGGTCATGGTTGCGGTTGCGGCGCCCAGCAGCCCGTACTGGGTAAGCCGTAGTCCGTCCGCTCCGGTGACTGCGCCGACGATCACCGACATCACGGCAAATGCGAGCGCGTTCAACCACAGCGCGCGCAGAACTGCGCGCCGGGCGAAGGTGTATGTCGCCTCCAGCGCTGCTGCCCGATCGACGTGCTCGCCCCTCGCCCACTGCTCGACAGGCCGGTAGCGCTTGCGGTCGGCGAAGGCCGCGTAGACATTCAGCAGCAGAAGGACGATGGTCGCGATGACGGCTGCCTCGACGTAATGACGGGACCCTTCGAGGGCGACGACGAGAGACGACCAGAATACATAGAGCGGCAATCCCGCTGGGAACACGACGGCCAGACTCGCCCAGCGATGTCTCGCCCCGAACCGGTCCCACGCCCACTGCCAGATGCGGTCCATGCCCGAGACTAGAGCCGAACATTCACCGGTGTACGAAAAACACCCCCGGTCCGCGGGGACCGGGGGTGTTTCGTGGCACTACCTAGTGGTGGTGATGGCCGTGGCCGTGGCTGTGGCCATGGCCGTCAGCCTCCGGCTCGGCCGGCTTGTCGACGACCGCGGTCTCGGTGGTGAGCACCATGCGTGCGACCGATGCGGCGTTGACGACCGCGGACCGCGTCACCTTGACCGGATCGACAACGCCCTCGGAGATCAGATCGCCGTACTCCAGCGTCGCGGCGTTGAAGCCCTGTCCCGCAGGCAGTTCGGCGACCTTGTTGACGACGACCGAACCGTCCAGCCCGGCGTTGGTGGCGATCCAGAACAGCGGCGAGGACAGCGCGGCGGCGAAGACGCCGACCCCGAGTGCTTCGTCGCCCTGGAGCTCGGCGCGCAGCTTCTCGACGGCGCTACGGGCCTGCACCAACGCGGCCCCGCCACCGACGACGATGCCCTCTTCGACGGCAGCCTTGGCGGCGGCCACGGCGTCCTCGACGGCTTCCTTGCGCTTCTTCAGATCGGTCTCGGTGGCCGCGCCGACCTTGATGACGGCGACGCCGCCGGCGAGCTTGGCCAGCCGCTCCTCGAGCTTCTCCCGGTCCCAGTCGGAATCGGAAGCCTCGATTTCCGAACGCAATTGCGCCTTACGGCCCTCGATGGCGTCCTGGGTGCCACCGCCGTCGACGATCACCGTGCTGTCCTTGTCGACGACGACGCGGCGCGCGGTACCGAGCACTTCGAGGCCGACGTCGCGCAGCACGAGACCCACGTCGGGGTTGACGACCTGACCGCCGGTGACGACCGCGAGGTCGTCGAGGAAGGCCTTGCGACGGTCACCGAAGAACGGTGCCTTGACGGCGACGGCCTTCAGCGTCTTGCGGATCGCGTTGACGACCAACGTCGACAGTGCTTCGCCCTCAACGTCTTCGGCAACGATGAGCAGCGGCTTGCCGGCCTCGGCGACCTTCTCCAGCAACGGCAGCAAATCGGGAAGCGAACTGATCTTCTCGCGGTGCAGCAGCACCAGCGCGTCTTCGAGAACCGCTTCCTGCGAGTCGAAGTCGGTGACGAAGTAGGCCGAGATGAAGCCCTTGTCGAAGCCGACGCCCTCGGTGACCTCGAGCTCGGTGTTCAGAGTCGAGGACTCCTCGACGGTGACGACGCCATCGGTGCCCACCTTGGTCATGGCTTCGCCGACCAGCTCGCCCACCAGCTCGTCACGCGAGGACACGGTGGCGACCTGTGCGATGGCCTTCTGGTCGGCGACCGGGGTGGCGGCGGCCAGCAGCGCCTCGGACGCGGCGTCGGCAGCCTTGCTGATGCCCGAGCCGAGCGCGATCGGGTTGGCGCCCGCGGCCACGTTGCGCAGACCGGCCTTCACCATGGCCTGTGCCAGCACGGTGGCGGTGGTGGTGCCGTCGCCCGCAACGTCGTTGGTCTTGGTGGCCACGGACTTCACGAGCTGGGCACCGAGATTCTCGAACGGATCCTCGAGGTCGATGTCACGGGCGATGGTCACGCCGTCGTTGGTGACCGTCGGGCCACCGAAAGCCTTGGCGAGCACGACGTGGCGGCCGCGGGGCCCCAGCGTCACCTTGACCGCGTCGGCGAGCTTGTCGACGCCGACTTCCATGGCGCGACGCGCGGTTTCGTTGAACTCAATTTGCTTGCTCATAAGTTTCTTTCCCTCAAGGCGGGTATGACGCGCACCGCCCCGGACACCACCTCGCGCGTGCGGGTATGTCCGGGGCGGAACACGATTCGCTTACTTGGAGACGACAGCCAGCACGTCGCGGGCCGAGAGGATCAGGTACTCCTCGCCGTTGTACTTGATCTCGGTGCCGCCGTACTTGCTGTAGATGACCACGTCGCCCTCAGACACGTCCAGAGGAATCCGCTTCTCGCCATCCTCATCCCAGCGGCCGGGGCCAACTGCGACGACGGTGCCTTCCTGCGGCTTTTCCTTGGCGGTGTCGGGGATGACCAGACCGGAAGCGGTCGTGGTCTCGGCCTCGTTGGCCTGAACGAGGATCTTGTCCTCGAGTGGCTTGATGTTGACTGCCACGATTGGAGCCCCTTCACTCTTGATGTAGGTGTGCGTACACGGCGGTCGGTGACCGCCCTCGCGCCGTCGTCGCGGGTGCCGACACAGGGTTGAACCGACTGCCGCCTAGCACTCTATACATGCGAGTGCTAGCGCTCAAGGTTGGGTTCTCGTGTACGCCTCGAGCGAACGATGTCGGATTCATCCCCAGCCTCGGAGTTATCCACAGGCTGGGATTTTGTCGCCCACGGCCGGATTGACTGTCGGTAGATTCGTACATGTGTTCGATGTGACGCGGGTGGCGGAGGCGGATCTGGTTGAGGTGATGACCGGCTCGGCTGCTGCGGTCGCGCGGGCGGAGGCGATCAAGTTGGCCGCGATCGCCGAGTT
>JAEXZY010000031.1 GCA_023404955.1 Actinomycetes bacterium | reverse complement strand
TTATGTGGTGGGCGGGCGGGGGGGCTTTGTCGCCGCGGCCGAGCACCGCGAGATGGTCAGGTGGCGTGTCGCGGCGCATCACCGTGTCGGATGTCTCGTACGGCAGACCCGAATCCGCGACGACGTCGGGCACCACCGGGCGACTTCCCGCCGCGATCACGATCCGCTGGGCCTCGATCTCGACGGTGCCGCCGTCGGTCACGATGTCCAACCGGCGCGGACCGGTGAAGCGCGCGTGCCCGCGGTAGACGGTGATGAAATCGCTGTCTCGACGCCCCTGTTCACCCTCTGCGGCGATCGCGTCGGTGCGGCGAAAGACCCGATCCCGCACGTCCGGCCAGCGCACGTGAGGGCTGTCTGCGTCGATTCCGAAATGCCCAGCCGCCCCTACGGTGTCGGCGATCTGAGCGGTGTAGGACAACATCTTCGACGGGATACATCCGTAGTTGACGCAGGTACCGCCGAACTTTCGATCGTCGATGATCGCGACGTCCAGATCGGCGAACTGGTCGTCGATGACCATGTTGCCCGAGCCGGCCCCGATGACAACGAGGTCGTGTGTGTGCACCCACCGCCTGTTCCCGGCGCACCGGGCGAATCAAACCCTAGAAGCCCTGGACGCCCTCGGTGCTGATGGTCATACCGTGCCCGGTGCCGTCGTTGGTGAACGTGGTGCCGTCCTCGGTCGCGTCGATGGTCCAGCCGAGCGCGGAGTAGGTGCTGTAGTCGAGTGTGACGGCGGGGATCGCGCCGAGGTTGCCGAGCACCCAGCTGACCCGGCCGTCGGCGGTCAAGCGCACGCCGTTGGCGGGCTCGCCCTCGACCTCGGGAGCGTTGGTGAAGGCCGATTCGCAGCCGACTTCCTGCTCGTCGAGTTGGCAGCGGGTCTTGCCCGACTTGGTCTCGATGAACACGTAGCCGTTCTGCGGGCTGAGCACCTCGCCCGACGGGGCGCGGGTGGTGGTGGATGGTGGCGCAGGAGGGGGCGTGCTCGGCGGCGGGGGTGTCGAGCGACTGGGCCGAGGGGTGGGGAAGTCCGGCTCGACGCCGGTGTCCGGGCTGCGGGTCGCGGTGCCGTCGATCGAGGACTGGCAGCCGGTGAGCGCGGCGACGGCCAGCAAGCCTGCCGCCACCAGCCGCGTGTTCACTTGGCCCAGCGTACGCAGCCTGTGACAAATGGGGCGGGAGTGACTCGCTGGCGCGCCCGATGAGAAGCCAGGGTTGTGATTGGTCGCCGAGCGCAGCCCGGAATGATATTCCGCGGGGGAGGAAGTGGGAACAAATCGCGCAGACGCCCCGTTGACCACTTCGACAGTTGAGTGATGCAGACTCAAGTTCAGCTTGACACGGCACCGCCGGTGAGAGCAGTCTTGAGCCCGGTGCACTCAGTACACACGTTTCGTCTAATCAGGAGGCAGTAACTATGGCTCGTGCGGTCGGCATCGACCTCGGGACCACCAACTCCGTCGTCGCAGTTCTGGAGGGTGGCGACCCCGTCGTCGTCGCGAACTCCGAGGGCTCCCGCACCACCCCGTCGGTCGTGGCGTTCGCGCGCAACGGCGAGGTGCTGGTCGGTCAGCCCGCCAAGAACCAGGCGGTGACCAACGTCGACCGGACCATCCGTTCGGTGAAGCGCCACATGGGCTCCGACTGGAGCGTGGAGATCGACGGCAAGAACTACACCGCGCAGGAGATCAGCGCCCGCGTGCTGATGAAGCTCAAGCGCGACGCCGAGTCCTACCTGGGCGAGGACATCGCCGACGCGGTGATCACCGTGCCCGCGTACTTCAACGACGCGCAGCGGCAGGCCACCAAGGAAGCCGGCCAGATCGCCGGCCTCAACGTGCTCCGCATCGTCAACGAGCCGACCGCGGCCGCGCTGGCCTACGGCCTGGACAAGGGCGAGAAGGAACAGACCATCCTGGTGTTCGACCTCGGTGGCGGCACGTTCGACGTGTCCCTGCTCGAGATCGGCGAGGGTGTCGTCGAGGTCCGCGCGACCTCCGGTGACAACCACCTCGGTGGCGACGACTGGGACGACCGGATCGTCGAATGGCTCGTCGACAAGTTCAAGAGCTCCGCGGGCATCGACCTGACCAAGGACAAGATGGCGATGCAGCGGCTGCGTGAAGCGGCCGAGAAGGCCAAGATCGAGCTCTCCAGCTCGCAGAGCACCTCGATCAACCTGCCCTACATCACCGTCGACGCGGACAAGAACCCGCTGTTCCTCGACGAGCAGCTCACCCGCGCCGAGTTCCAGCGCATCACCCAGGATCTGCTGGACCGCACCCGCAAGCCCTTCCAGCAGGTGATCAAGGACGCCGGCATCGCCGTCGGCGACATCGACCACGTCGTGCTGGTCGGTGGCTCGACCCGTATGCCCGCCGTGTCCGAGCTCGTCAAGGAGATGACCGGCGGCCGGGAGCCCAACAAGGGCGTGAACCCCGACGAGGTCGTCGCCGTGGGCGCCGCGCTGCAGGCGGGCGTGCTCAAGGGCGAGGTCAAGGACGTGCTGCTGCTCGACGTCACCCCGCTGAGCCTCGGTATCGAGACCAAGGGTGGCGTGATGACCAAGCTCATCGAGCGCAACACCACGATTCCGACCAAGCGGTCGGAGACGTTCACCACGGCCGACGACAACCAGCCGTCGGTGCAGATCCAGGTGTTCCAGGGCGAGCGTGAGATCGCCGCGCACAACAAGCTGCTCGGCAGCTTCGAGCTGACCGGTATCCCGCCGGCTCCGCGCGGTGTGCCCCAGATCGAGGTCACGTTCGACATCGACGCCAACGGCATCGTGCACGTCACGGCCAAGGACAAGGGCACCGGCAAGGAGAACACGATCAAGATCCAGGAGGGCTCCGGCCTCTCCAAGGAGGAGATCGACCGGATGATCAAGGACGCCGAGGCGCACGCCGACGAGGACCGCAAGCGTCGCGAAGAGGCCGACGTCCGCAACCAGGCCGAGTCGCTGGTCTACCAGACGGAGAAGTTCGTCAAGGAGCAGCGTGAGGCCGAAGGTGGATCGAAGGTCTCCGAGGACACGTTGACCAAGGTCGACGGCGCGATCGCCGAAGCCAAGTCCGCGCTCGCCGGCACCGACATCTCGGCCATCAAGTCCGCGATGGAGAAGCTGGGCACCGAGAGCCAGGCCCTCGGCCAGGCGATCTACGAGGCCACCCAGGCTGAGCAGGGCTCCGCGGGCGGCGACGCCCCGGGTGGCTCGGGCTCCAGCTCCAATGATGACGTTGTCGACGCCGAGGTCGTTGAGGACGATCAGGAGCGCAAGTGAGTGACGAGCAAGAACCGATCACCGTCACCGACAAACGCCGGATAGATCCGCAGACCGGCCACGTGCGCGATGCACCTGAGCCGGCCTCCGGGCCGGCCGAGGAGGTGCCGACCGTGTCGGAGGAGTCACAGGGCCAGGCGGCCGAACTGCTCGCCGATCTGCAGCGGGTGCAGGCCGATTTCGCGAACTACCGCAAGCGGTCGCTGCGCGATCAGCAGGTGGCCACCGAACGCGCGAAGGCGCATGTGGTGACCCAGCTGCTGCCCGTGCTCGACGATCTCGAGCGGGCCCGCGCCCACGGCGATCTCGAATCGGGACCGCTCAAAGCCGTTGCGGACAAGCTGGTTTCGACCCTGGAAGGGTTGGGCCTCAAGCCTTTCGGCGAAGAGGGCGACGCCTTCGATCCCTCGCTGCACGAGGCCGTGCAGCACGAGGGCGACGGCACGCATCCGGTGGTCGGGACCGTCATGCGCCGCGGCTACACCGTGGGTGATCACGTGGTTCGCCACGCGATGGTCGGCGTCGTCGACACCGTCCCCGACGCGGCCGGATCGCCGAATGCCGACCAAGAACCGCAACCGCATTCAGAATCATAGGAATTGACAAGCAAGACACAGGTAAGGAGGTGACGCGGTATGGCCCAGCGTGAGTGGGTTGAGAAGGACTTCTACAAGGAGCTCGGCGTCGCCTCCGACGCCGCCCAGGATGAGATCAAGCGGGCTGCCCGCAAGATTCTCGCCGAGAACCATCCCGACCGGAACCCCGGCAACGCGGCGGCCGAGGAGCGGTACAAAGCCGCCTCAGAGGCCAAAGAAGTGCTGACCGACCCCGCCAAACGCAAGGAGTACGACGAGACCCGTCGGCTCTTCGCCGGCGGCGGGTTCGGCCGGGGCCGCGCCGGCGGTGGCGGATTCGGCGGGTTCGGCGGCGGCGACGGGCAGGAGTTCAACCTCAACGACCTGTTCGACGCCGCCGGGCAGACCGGCGGCGCCAACATCGGTGACCTGTTCGGTGGGCTGTTCGGTCGCGGCGCGCAACAGCCGCGGCCGAGCCGCCCCCGGCGCGGCAACGATCTGGAAACCGAGACCGAACTGAGTTTCCTCGAGGCCACCAAGGGCGTGGCGATGCCGTTGCGGCTCACCAGCCCTGCCCCGTGCACCAATTGCCACGGCAGCGGTGCCCGTCCGGGCACCAGCCCCAAGGTGTGCCCGAACTGCAACGGCGCCGGTGTGATCAACCGCAACCAGGGGGCCTTCGGGTTCTCCGAGCCGTGCACGGAATGCCGGGGTAGCGGGTCGATCATCGAGCACCCCTGCGACGAGTGCAAGGGCACCGGTGTGACCACCCGCACGCGCACCATCAACGTGCGGATCCCACCCGGTGTCGAAGACGGACAACGCATTCGGCTCGCCGGACAGGGCGAGGCCGGGTTGCGGGGAGCCCCGTCGGGTGACCTCTACGTCACCGTCCACGTGCGGCCGGACAAGGTGTTCGGACGCAACGGCGATGACCTGACGGTCAACGTGCCCGTCAGCTTCCACGAATTGGCCCTGGGCACAACGCTGTCCGTGCCGACGCTGGAAGGCAAGGTCGGGGTCCGCGTGCCCAAGGGCACGTCGGACGGACGCATCCTGCGGGTGCGTGGTCGCGGCGTGCCCAAGCGCTCCGGCGGCAACGGCGACCTGCTGGTCACCGTCAGGGTGGCGGTTCCGTCGAACCTCGAGGGTGAGGCCGCCGAAGCGTTGGAGGCCTACGCACAAGCCGAGCGCGCCAGCGGCTTCGATCCGCGGGCGGGATGGGCCGGTGCACAGTGAGTCCCGGGCGCAAGGACCAGAGTGAGCAGGCCAGGACGTTCCTGATCTCCGTCGCGGCCGAGCTGGCCGGTATGCATGCGCAGACGCTGCGCACCTACGACCGGCTCGGTCTGGTCAGCCCGGAACGCACTTCCGGTGGCGGACGGCGGTATTCGCAGCGTGACGTCGATCTGCTGCGTGAGGTGCAGCGGCTGTCCCAGGACGAGGGCGTCAATCTGGCCGGCATCAAACGCATCATCGAGCTGACCAATCAGGTCGAGGCGTTGCAGGCTCGGCTGCGTGAACTCACGGCCGAGGTCGAGCACCTTCGCGCTCAACCCCGGCCCAAGAGCACCGCGCTGGTGGTCTGGCAGCCGCGCAACCAGCGCTGAACCTCAGCGCAGCTGGGCCCCCCGCGACCGCAGCGAAGAGTGCATGCCCGCGTAGGGGTGCGCCTCCGGCAGAAGATCTTTCGCGATCTTTGTCACCGCGCTGTAGTTCACGTCGACGACGTTGGCCAGCGGTGAGCGGCACAGCTGGCTGCACAGCTGATAGGCGTCCAGCTCCCCGAGCCCGTACAGCTCGACCAGCCAGCGCACCATCTCCACCTGGCTGCACCGCCAGGCATCTTCGAGCGGTCGCGCCGACCCCACGGTCAGTAGCGCGTCGTCGCGTTCGAGCCGTGGCCAGGCAGGGGCGTTGCCCTTGATCAGATCGACGATGAGCGTCACGTCCATCGCGCCTTCCAGCGCGGTCCCGCAGGTTTCACCCTCGCCCTGCCGGTAGTGGCCGTCGCCGATCGAGAACAGGGCGCCCTCGACGTTCACGCCGAGGTACACCGTGGTGCCCGCACGTAGCTCCGGGGTGTCCATGTTCCCGCCGAAGTAGTCCGGCACCAGCGTCGTGCGCACCTCCCGCAGAGCGGGCGCGACCCCGACGGTGCCGAGCATCGGTGCCAACGGCAGCCGCAGTTCGAAATCCGACTGGTGCGCGGTGAACAGCGCCGTGTCGCTGGCTCGATCGACGGTGTAGATCCATGTGAGTTCCGGCAACGGCGGTTGCAGACCCGCGGTGCGATCCGTTCCGGTCAGCGCACCGAAGAGCGGAATCGTGGTCGACGCCGCCCAATCCCGCGCCGGGGTCAGCGACACCACGTGCAGCGCCAGCGTGTCGCCCGGTTCGGCGCCCCGGACGTAGAAGGGTCCCGTCTGCGGGTTGAGCTCCTTCGGATTGAGCACCTGGCTGGGCCGATCGTCACGGGAGGTGACCCGGCCCGCGAACGCGTCTTCGGTCCACAGCTTCAACGCGGTCCCGGGCTCGACCTCCATCACCGGCTCAGCCCCGCCGAAGGTCCAGACGTACTGCTCCCGGCTCGGGGTGAATTCAACGACCTGCACGGACAGCTCCTGCCGTCGCAGTTGCGAGCACCCGGGGGAGAAGCACCGACGTCACCGCGCCGAGCGTGGCCCACATCAGTGCCTGGCCGACCAGCGACGACAACCGAAAGTCAGCGAGCAGCTCAGCGGGGAACCCAGGCGGCACCTCGTGGAAGGCAGGCAGTGCGAGCACGACCGCCGTCATGACCGTGAGATAGCCGGCGACCGACGTCGCAGCGGCCGCGGCCCCGCCGAGTCGCTGCACCAGGCGCAGCCCGGCGATCACGGCGACGGCAGCCGCCGCGAGCGAAGCGGCGACCACGAGCAGGTATGCCGTCGTGCGATCACCCGCGGTCTCGGACAGCCCGACCCCCGGGGGATTGGCGGGGTAGGCCAGGAACGGCACCACGGCGACGCTGACGAAACCCGCTGCGGCCGTGGACGCGGCGACGAGCGACAGGCTGGCGTGCGGACGGTGCCGCTGGACGGCTGCCAGCACCATGGCCAGCGCCACCGCGAACAGCGCACCCATGATCACGCCGAAGGCGACGGTGCCCACGGCCGAGCCGACGTTCTCCTGCACGGCGCGGCTGAACACCTCGTGTTCGTGACCATGCGTGCCGCCCAGCGTTTCCTCGGCGTGGGAGCGTTGCTCCTCGTAGCCGACGGCCTCGGTGATCAGCGGTGCCAGCTGCCACCGCGCGAACGCGAACGAGACGATGCCGGCGGCGAATCCGCCGGCGATTCCCAGCCCGATGATGCGCTTCTCCATGGTCGCGACCTCTCTAGTGGCAGGGGAAACCGAGCAGATGCCTGGCGTCGTGCAGGAATTCGTGCACGTGGGTGTCGGAGCCGAACACGGAGACCGCCCCTTGGTCATAGCCGAGGAAGTAGTAGGCGATCAAGGCCAGGACGGTGGTCGCGGTGAGCCACAGCGCCCCTTCCACCCGGGACGTGTCGAGCGCTCCCGCGCGTGCGGACGCAACGGTCGGTGTGGTCATTGAAGTCCCCTTGTTCTCGGAAAAGCTTCCGCTATGGAAATATTTCTGACAGACGCCAGTCTGGAAAGCATTGCTGGTCGGCGTCAACTCGAAAGCGGCCTGCCGAGCCCTGCGATACGCAGATTTAACAGTGACGGCGACTCAGGTTAAGGCGCTGTAACGGCTGCGCCCGAGCGATTGCGGAACTGCCGCAGGCATGCACATAGTTTCTGGTGAAAGTATTGACCTGATGAACTAAGGAGGCCGGCCAGATGCATGGTCCGCATGATCTCGGTGGGCGCGATGGTGTCGGACCCATCGCCGAGGAGTTCCTCGAGCCCGGAATCCCCGACTGGCGCTATCCCTTCGAGGGCCGCATGCATGCGGTCACCGCGATGGCGATCGCCAAGGGCGCCTTCAATCTCGACGAGCAGCGACACGGCATCGAGCTGATGAAGTGGAGCGACTACCTGGACTCCACGTACTACGCCCACTGGTTGTTCTCGGTCGAGAAACTGCTGAACGACAAGGGATACATCTCGCACGAGGAAGTGGACACGCGGATGGCCGAGCTCGGCGCTCCGGAGATGACCCCGCACCCGCAGAAACCGGACACGTTGTCGCCGTTCGCGGAGAAGATGATCGACGTGCTGTGGGCCGGCACCCCGCACGATCTGCCCGCCGACGCGCCGCCCGCCTTCGAGGTGGGCGACGAGGTGGTGGTGCGCAACATCGCCGCCACGACGCACAACCGGCTGCCCGGTTACCTGCGCCGCGCGCGCGGGGTGATCGCCAAGCAGTACGGGGCCTTCCACGATCCCGCGGCCAGCGCCCATGAATACAAAGACGTTCCGCACCAGCTCTACATGGTCAAGTTCAGCTCGACCGAACTGTGGGGGGACGACGCGGCCGAAGAATTCGACCTGTATGCCGACCTGTTCGAGGGCTACCTCGAACCCCTGGGCAAGTAACCCCCAGAAACTCAGAGACCACGAGAAGCAAGGAGAAGCAGATGGATTGGCTGTCGTTGAGCGATGTCGAAGCGCGGGTGAACGCCTTGGAGTCGCTGATGGTGGAGAAGGGCCTGGCCGAGCACGAGGCCGTCGACGCGGTGGTGGCGTCGTTCGAGAACGACATGGGTCCGGTGAACGGCGCGAAGGTCGTGGTCCGGGCGTGGACCGACCCGACGTACCGCGAGTGGCTGCTCGCCGACGCCACGGCGGCCATCGCCGACATGGGTTTCACCGGCTTGCAGACCGAGCACATGGTGGCGGTCGAGAACACCGCCGACCGGCACAACGTCGTGGTGTGCACGCTGTGCTCCTGCTATCCCTGGACGCTGCTGGGCATTCCACCGGCCTGGTTCAAGTACCCCCAGTACCGTGCCCGTGTCGTGAAGGAACCGCGGAGTGTGCTCGCCGAATTCGGGGTGACGCTGGCCGACGACGTGCACATCGACGTGTGGGACAGCAGCGCCGAAATTCGCTACCTGGTGATCCCGCAGCGGCCCGAAGGCACCGAGGGGCTCAGCGAGGACGAGCTCGTCGCGCTGGTCTCTCGGGACTCCATGGTCGGCACTGCGCTGCTGTCCTCCCCGAAGGCGGCCTGACATGTCGGCACCGACGATCGTCGAGTTCGACGTACCCGGCACGGCTGCCGCGCTGCCACGGTCCAACGGTGAGCTGGTTTTCGACGCACCGTGGCAGGGACGGCTTTTCGGACTCGTCGTGCAGATGTGTCAGGCGGGCATGTTCAGCTGGGACGAGTTCAAGAAGCATCTGATCGACGTGATCGGCGGGTCGGGGATCGACGACGTCTGCGACCCGTCGGTGTATTACCGCCAGTTCGGGGAGGCGTTCTGCCGGCTCGCCGTCGAGAAGGATTTCATCGCCGAGGCCGGCCTCGAGGAGCGGGTGCGCATCGAGTCGTTGAAGTTGGCGCATGACGACCACGACCACGATCACGACCATCCCCACGAGCACTGAGGGCAGACGATGTCGAAGATCACTGCGCTGTCGATCAGCGTCGGAGTGCTGGGCATGGTGTCCACCCTGATGACCGCGACGGTGTGGCCGTTGCCGGTGTGGGTGTTGTTCCTGGCGTGGGCGTCGTTCTTCTTCGTCGGGTCCGGGGCGTCGGGTCTGCTGAAGTCGGTGGCGTGCAACTGGACCGGCATTGCGATCGCGACCGCGACGCTGCTGTCGGTGCAGGCCAGCGACAGTGCCCTGGTGCTGTCGATCGCCGTCGGTATCGGAAGTTGTGCGATGGTCCAGGTATCGCGATTGCCGTGGATTTCCGCGACACCGGCGATCGTGTTCGGGTTCGCGATGACCGTCGGGACCATGGCGGCGACCGGGAACGCGATCACCACAACGGGATTGGGTCATCCGGCTCTGGTGGCGGCCGTGACCGCAGCCGTCGGCGCCTGCTTCGGCCTGGCGTCGGAATGGGGAGCGACGCTGATCGAACGCCTCGCCGCGCCGCGGACGGTGGCCGCACCGGGCTGACCCGGTTAGGCTACGAATACAAATTTTCCGCCCTGAAAGCAACCGACATGAGGAGCGCCGTGCCGACGTCCATCGCGACCGAGAGCGTCTCCGAGGTGTTCTTCCGGCTGGGACGCTGGTGGAGCGACGCGCTGTCCCACGGTCTGCTCGACAACGACATCGCGAGCCTCGAGGGCTGGCGTGTGCTGGGCGCGCTGCGCAGCGGGGACGGCTTCACGATGTCTGAAATCGCCACGGCCATGGGCATTCCCGCGCCCTCGCTGACCAGGATCGTGGACAAGCTCGTCGACGGCGGGTTCGTGTTGCGCCGGGTCGACGCGACCGACCGCCGCCGCGTGCTGATCCACCTGTCGGTGCGGGGCAAGACCAAGGTTCGTCGACTGGCGCGCCAGGAAGCCGCGGTCAAGGCGATGCTGGTCGACGAGTTCGGCGACGACACCGCCGTCCACCTGATCCGCACGCTGGCGCGAGTGGTCGAACTGCCGCTGGACACCCGCTGACGGCTCTGGGTTTTCCCGTCCCGAACAGTTCGGCAACACAGCGGTAACGCGATACCGCGACGATGGGCGCACGGAGGAGGCGCTGCGATGGACCTGTCATCTCCCGGTATGCGCCGGGACACCATCGACGTCGCGCTGGTCGTCCCGCGCAGCGGATCGGCGGGCATCTACGGCCCTTCGTGCGAGGCATGCGCCGAGTTGGCGATCTCCGACCTCAATGCGACTGCGGGCCTGCTGGGGCGGCCGGTCCGGCTGATCCCGGTCGACGGCAGCTGCGCGCCCGCGGTGGTGGCGACAGAGGTCGCGCAGCTGGTGACGCACGGGATGATCGACGCCGTCACCGGCTGGCACATCTCGCCGGTACGGCAGGCACTGGCCAAGGTGACCGCGGGACGGATCCCGTACGTGTACGGGCCACTCTACGAGGGTGGGGAGCGCACCCCGGGGCTGTTCCTGACGGGGGAGACGCCGTCGCGCCAACTCCTGCCGGCCATGGACTGGATGACCGCCGAGTACGGCGTCGATCGGTGGATCGTGATCGGCAACGACTACATCTGGCCCAAGCAGACCGGCGCCGCCGCCCGGTGGCATGCCCGCGCGCAGGGCCGCCCACTGGTGGACGAGATCTATGTACCGCTGGGCACCGAGGATTTCAGCGCCGCCATCCGTCAGGTCGAGATCAGCGGAGCGCAAGGGGTGGGGGTCGTCCTGCTCCTCGTCGGCGGTGACGGGGTGGCCTTCAACCGGCAGTTCGCCGGTTGCGGGCTGGCGTCCTCGGTGCCCCGGCTCAGCCCGCACGTCGAGGAGAACATGCTTCTGGCCAGCGGGTCCGACAGCAACGACGGACTGTTCGCTGCCGCAGGCTATTTCGAAGCGCTCAACACCGCGGCCGGCATGGAGTTCGCCGCCCGCTACTATCGCCACTTCGGCCCGGCGGCACCCGCTCTGAACAGCATCGGCGAATCCTGTTACGAGGCAATCACGTTGCTGATCGCTCTGGCGCGGCGAGCCGGCTCGCTGGACGTGGCCGCGATGACGCTGGCCGCCGAGAACCTCACCTACATCAGTCCGCGCGGCGAAGTGTCGATGTCAGGCAACCAACTCAACCAGGACATCTACGTCGCCGAGGCGCTGGGCCTGGACTTCGAGGTGCGCGCCCGGATCTCGGCGGCCTGAGTTCTCAGCTGACGACGACGCGGAAGACCGCGGACACCGATTCACCTGGCGCCACCTCACGGTACCCGCCGCGGCGCAGCGCGTCGGTGGGCGCGGCCATCGGCTCGAAGCAGACCACGTCGTCCTCGCCGGGTGCGAACACCTGCGCGGCGGTGTAACCCTCGTCGTAGTGCACCTCGATGCGGCGACCACCGCCGGAGACCGCGAACACGGAGCCCGGCGCCACCTCGTCGAAGCCCTCGTGGCCCGTTATTCTGTCTGACAAGCCGATGAGTTATGTGTAGTGCCATTCGCGGTGACCGGAATAGGCCACTGACGGGTTGAGAAGGACCATTGTGCGGCTAGTCTTTTGGTACTGCGGCTCGGACGTTAAGGGACCTGTCTGACTCGGCTAGACCTAGAATCTGGTCGCGCAGGTTGCCTGACGGGTCTTCGCTTGACTTCCGCGCGAGCGTCCTTGCTGCCGCCATCCTAACCCGTCGGTGTGATATTTCCCATTCACTGACAACACGCTCCCACGCGAGGCGCCGAACAGAGTCGTCGGAAATGAGGGGAATGCCCTTTACGGCTGCAGCTTGAACTCGATTCTCGGGATCGAAAACTGCGCCTAGGAGGGCTGCGTCTACAGCCGTCTCGAGCCCTTCAATCGATAATGCACCGCTCGCTAGTTGTGACACCGCATAAAGCCGCACGTTGATATCAGGATCTCGTGTAGAAACGACCAACGAATTTATAGCGCCGACTCTGGACACTGGGAGCCGCGCCAAGAGGCCCGCGACCGATGCATTGATCGCACGCAAATCATTCCTGCCTGTCCAGAAACGGTCGATTGGCGACAGGTTGGTCTTGGAGCTTATTGCCGATAGGTCTGGATGATTAGGACTGAGGATCCCCATATCGATCAACCAGCTGAGTGACGCGACGGCGTCGATTATGTCGTCGGATGAGGTGAATGGAGAAATAACAAGATCGACTATTAAACGGATCGCGGAGTCATCGATTCGTTTTAGGGACACCATGCACTGAGCAATTTGAAGGGGAATACTGTCGATACGCTTTGTCCACCTACCGGCTCGGTTCTCGGCCAGCTGGTCTTCGAGTACTTGTTTGCTTGAGTTCAAACACTCTTCGAGCAAGCGTTCTGGGACGATAGCTGCCGCTACCACCGCGACCTCAGCTGCTCGTGAGTGGGGAAGCAGCTGCTGGAAGCGCGTAATGTCGGATGAGCTGGAGCCGTCTTCCGCGAGCAGGGCGGCGAGGGTGGTCAGACTGGGAAAGCTGTAGTCATTACCTGCCTCGGCCGTGCGCTCGAAGATTTCGAGAAGCATTCGGCGGAGGCGGTGTCGCGCGGCAGTGGGAAGAGCGGTCGCTTCCGTAACATTCAGAACGAGTGCGACCGACAACTGCTGCTCGAGATCGAGGTCGCGAAACCTGTCGAGCCAAGAAACTGGGTCCGCTCGGCTCAACGACGCGAAAAGTCGGGTTGATGCGTCAGTTATCTCGAAGAGTGGCCCGTCCTCCGAAGTCCCCTCGATCCTGAGTGTGTCGATAAGGGCAAGAATCAAGTCGTTGGGGAGCTCGTCCCATATGGCAGAGCACATCCCCACCCAATCACTCGCGCTGATTCTGTTGCCTGACTTCAGATCTTCCTGAAATATTTTCGCAATGAGTTCTCTAGTCAGATACTGTTCGTTTGCATCTACCAACGATCCTGGGCGTGCGCCTCCGCTCAGTGCCCATGCGGAAATAGCGTCGGCTCTTTCCTCGGGCTGGTCGCTATTTATCAACAAAATCGACGCCTTAAGACGCCAAACCTTCTGAAGGGTCCAATAAGCACCGGTCCATCCGGCTTGCAGTTCCGCGGCACGCAGTCGAATGGGGTTAGTGTGAGGATCCGCACCCCACGTGCGGGTAAAGGGCGAGGTGAATTGCCGTCGAGCATCCCGATAAAATTGTTCGTAGGCAGTTTCGTACACCGAATCAGTAATGGAGGAGTACGAAACTAATTCCGAAGTCGGAGGCTTGAAGTACACACGGGTGTCGGCGCCAAACGCGGAACCAACGGAGTGGATGGCCTGCGATAATTGGCCGGATGAGTGTTCTAAGGCTAGGTTGTAGTACGGGCGCGCAGCAAGAGTCCCTCCGCGCTCAAGAGCCCATGTCATTAATTTCAGATAGGTGCGTGCTGCGATATCGCGCGAAAACGTCGCTTGGCGAATGAATTCGTCGACATCGGTTAAAGAGCTGGAGGCGGTGTCAAGCCAGGCTTGAACCAGTAGAACAAGTAGTTGCTCAAGAGTGTCTTGTGGCTTCCAGTCGGCAAGCGTTGACCGCGCACTACCAGGATCCCCATGGAGAGCGGTTTTTATTGCCTCTGCGACAACGAATAGCACCGAGGTTCCGTCAGTCGGCAGAACTACTTCATGGCCCTGTCTGACGTCACCGATATGTCGCGGGTCAAGCGACAAGATCCCGAGGAAGTGAAGTGCGCCTGCGTCGTCCGATTTTCTCAATACCCTTTGATCAAGACGGATCGCAGCTTCTATTAACTCCGTGGCCGGTGGCATACTCACCTCTCCTCGAAGTAGTGATTAGGCAAGTTGGTCTGTCTTGCGGAGATATCCATGATTACGCGACTGAGGATTTCGACCATTGCAGCGGCGACGCTCTCGTGGCCGGGCGGGCCGGTGCGTGACCACCGCACCTCGTCCTTCAACAGTTTTAGCGTCGCATGAAGTTCCTTCGCCGCGCGCTTGCGTGAATTGTGGGGCGGCGGGTCCATCCAAATGACTGCCACTTGAGTCTGCGTCGCGCTGACCGCCTCGAGCAGTTCCTCTTTTGTACCCGGCCGCAGATCTTGATGTAGAAGTACTACTACTAGATGCGCCGACGCCGCGTCATGACGGAACTCCCTGTTGCCGTCGCCAAAAGTCTTGCGTGAGACGGCATCTTCCCAACGTCTCACCACAATCCTGTAGTCCACGCCGGCGTCCAGGGCCTGGGTGTTTATTGCATCGGCGAACAGTTCAAAGAGATCTCGTTGTTGAGCGAGGTCTGAGCCCGATGATAGGAAAATCTCGAATTCTTGAACTGTTCGCCCGCGACCGAGCAAGTAGGCCGGCGTGCGTGGTTCGGGCGCGTTCATTTGTGTCTCGATGACCGCGACGCGACCGCGTCGCGCAATAGTGCGCTGCGACGATGAACGCGTATTGATCTGCAGACTTGGTCCACCGGCCTGACCGTTAGCTGACGACGACGCGGAAGACCGCGGACACCGATTCACCTGGCGCCACCTCGCGGTACCCGCCGCGGCGCAACGCGTCGGTGGGCGCGGCCATCGGCTCGAAGCAGACCACGTCGTCCTCGCCGGGCGCGAACACCTGCGCGGCGGTGTAGCCCTCGTCGTAGTGCACCTCGATGCGGCGACCACCGCCGGAGACCGCGAACACGGAGCCCGGCGCCACCTCGTCGAATCCCTCGTCGATGAACTTGTCGCCCAACAACTCCGACGCTGCCGGACGCGGCTCGACACGTCCGGTCGGGATCCCCCAGGCGTTGACCGGTTGATAGCGCATCGCCGGGGTCTCGATGAGCCACTGGGCCCGCGGCACCCCCGGCAGCTGCAGATACGGATGGAAGCCGAAGCACAGCGGCACCCGGGCACCCGTCGTCGCCGTCACCGTCGTGGTCACACTCAGCGTCCGGTCGCGCAGCGTTGCGTCCAATGTGAGCAGATGCGGGAACGGGAACGTGGTCAGCAGCGCGGGCCGCGCCGCGAAATCCAGCTCGGCGGTGATCTGGGACTCCAGCGCCGTCGTCACGGTCCAGTCCGGGTACGCCGCCAACGTCCCGTGGATCGGCACCCCGTGCTCGTCGGTGCGGACACCGCCCGTGCCCGGCGTCAACGTCACCACCGCGCCGTCGACCCCGTAGCCCATACTGCTCAACCGGTTGGCCCACGGGTAGAGGATCGGGATGCCCATGGTCTTGTGGTTGGACACATAGGCCTGCAGTCCGCGCCGCTGGCCGAGGAATTCCACGCCGTCGTCGGACAGGGAGCTGGCCACCATGCCGGCGGCCGGAACGTAGGTGGCGGTCAGCGCGGAGGACGGATCACGCAGCGTCACGGTTTCGAACGTGTCCATGACATGCGATCCTGCCACGTGCGGTCAGCTCGCCAGCGGATCGTGGCGAATTCGGTGCGCAGGCGCGCCTTTCGCGATCAACGCGGCCTTGGTCGCGGCCACCATCTCCGGTCTGCCGCACACCAGGATCTGCCGGTCCCCCCAGCTGCCGTACCGGGTCACCACCTCGGGTAACCGCCCGGTCTGGCGCACGTGCAGGCCGCGCGGTGGGGTCACGTCCGGATACTGCGAAGCCCACGGTGGATCGAAGGAGAACTCCGATACCGGCGTCACCGACAGCCACGGGTTGGTGGCCGCGATCTCCCACAGCGTGCGCAGGTCGTACAGCTCGCACGGATGCTTGGCACCGAAAAACAGGTGCACGCGCGGGTTCTCCCCGAACCGGGTCAGATCCATGATCAGGGCCCGCAGCGGCGCCAGACCGGTGCTGCCGGCGACCATCAGGACGTCGCCGTCGTCGCGGTCGACCTCCAGCGCGCCGTGGGGGTTGGACACCCGCCAGCGGTCGCCGGGGCGCGCCTCACCGACGATGGCCCTGCTGACCATGCCGCCGGGCACCGACCGCACGTGGAATTCGACGTAGCCGGCCGGGTCGGCCGGGATCGCCGGGCTCAGGTAGCGCCACCGCCGTGGCCACTGCGGAACCTGCACGGGCACGTACTGGCCGGGGTGGTAGCCGAGCGCGTGGTCCATCTTGAGCCGGATCACCGAGACGTCGCGGGTGGGCCGCAGGTGCTCGAGCACCGTGCCGTCGCAGAACGGCGGGCTGGTCTCGGCGTCGGCCGCGCCGCTCATCACGCCGACCATCAGCGACACCACGTCGGTGACTGCTTCGGCGAGCCGCCGGTCCCACCGGTCGGTGAGGTGGCTGCGCAGCGTGGCCAGCAGCGCGGTCTGCAGCGTCTCGTAGTGGCCGGCGGTCACGCCGTACTTGCGGTGGTCGCGCCCGAGCTGGGCCAGGAACGCCACCGGCTCCTCGGCCCGCTGCGCGATGAGTTCGTCGCACAGCCAGGTCAGGGCGTGCCCGAACACCTTGCGCTGGGTGGCCATCTCCGGGGGGAACAGGTCGCGTGCCGACAGATCGGTGGAGAACCAGCGTGTGTAGAAGTCGCCGACCAGCGCGTCGTCGCCGGTCTCGAGCGCACCCCGAAGGATGTACATCGACTCGCGATCTTCCAGGCCCACGCCGCACGATCCTAGGTCACCTGCGGCGCCGACTCAGCCTGCGAGCGCGTGCACACCCTCGTACAGCACGAGAAGGCCGATGACGACCAGGATCACGGCGATCAGCGCGGCATGCTGCCGCTCCAGCCAGGCCCGCAGCCTGGCCAGTGTCGGATCGAGCCGCTGCCCGGACGCAGCGTAGGCCAGCACTGGCAATGCCACCGTGCACCCAGCCACCAGCACGTACCAGGCCACCGCGGCGTACACGGTCGGAACGTCGATGCCCGCCGAGCCGATCGCCAAACCGGCTGCGGCGCAGAGGAACAGCACCTTGGGGTTGACGACGGTCAGAGCCAGCGCGGTCACCGCGGCCTTGGCCGGGGTCAGGGAACTCATCCGGGTCATCCAGCCGGGCATGTGCTCGGACTTCGCCCTGCGGATCCAGCGGTACACGCCGAGGGCGATCAGCGCCGCGCCGACGACGATCCGCAGCCACGACGCCCAGCCCGGAGGCTTGGTGCCGATACCGCCGATCAAATTCGACAGCTCCAGGAACACCGAGGTCAACACCGCGAGACCGACGATCCAGCCGACGAGGAAGGCCAGCCCGGTCGGTCGTGGGTGAGGGGTCTGGAGCACCAGGACCGCGGGGATGATGGTCAGCGGGGAGAGCGCGACGACGAGGCCCAACGGGACGAGCTCGGTCAGAACGGATCCCCATGACACGGGCTGAACGTAGCAAAGCCCCGCCGGTATCGTCGGCTAATGATTCAGCCTGGTCCGCGCCCGGCGACAGCGGTCACGGTCTTCCATGCCGACGGTGACGACGCGCAGTTCACCCGGTGGGCCGGGCAACTCCTGGCGTCGGCGCGTGACGCGCGCGGGCACCTGTGGGGACGAATCTCCGTTGTCGTCGATGCGACGTCGGATCGTGCTGTGGCGGTGTCCTTTTCCGATGATGCGACGCTGCACCGATGGCTGGACAGCCCCGAGCGCGCGGAGGTGCTGCGCCACGGCCGCTCGTTGGGATTCTGGACCGCGATCACCGACCTGGTCATCTCGGCGGAGGACCTGGATGCGTCGGGGGTCGCCGTGTTCGGTCATGTCGTGGCGGCGGGTTGCGACGGTGACTTCCGGGCCACCCAGGCCAGGCTCTCCCGCGCGGCGGCCGCGCTCCCCGGCTACCTGGGCACGGTCTTGGTGACGGGGGAGCGGGACGGCGAGTGGACGTCCATCGTGCGGTTCCGCACCGGCACGCAGCTGGCGCAGTGGCTCGCATCCGCCGAGCGGGACGCCGCACTGGAGCGGATGCGCGACACCCTGAGCGGGGACTTCAGCACCGGCACGACGCCTTTCGGCACCACGGTGCGGGTACAGGACGGCCGGACGCTGATGACGCCCAACTGGAAGTCGGCGATGCTGGTCCTTGCCGTGCTCTACCCGACGGTGATGCTGCTGTCACGCTTCCTCGGGCCCGTCGTCGATCACGCGGGTGCGCCGCCATGGCTGGGCCTATGGCTCAGCCAGATCGTCAGCATCGTCGCGATGCAGTGGTGGCTGATGCCGGCTGCGTCCCGCCCGCTGCGCCGGTGGCTGGACCCGGTCGACGGCGCCGGTGCCGGCGTGAGCGCAGCCGGCGTGGCAGTGATGCTCGCGGTCTACGCGGTGACGTTGACGGTGTTCGCCACGGTGCGCGAGCTCCAGTTCTGGGATTATGCATCGTGACGATGACTCCGGGCGACTCCGACGGTCAGCACCATATGGCTTTCACCAATCTCCTCGCCGTTCTGCCCGTCGCCGACATCGAGGTCAGCCGCCCGTGGTTCACCGCGCTGTTCGGCAGGCCCGAGGACAACAACCCGATGCCCACCCTGATCGAGTGGCAGGTGCTGCCCGGAGCGTGGCTGCAGGTGTTCAGCGACGAGAGCCGAGCGGGATCAGGACTGTTCAACCTGGCCGTCGACGACCTCGAGGCCGCGCTCACAGGTCTGCGGGCGCGGGGGCTCGAGCCCGGTGAGGTCGTCGAGGCGACCAAGGGCGTGCAGTTGTCAGCGCTCACCGATCCGGACGGGAACACGATCACCGTCATCGGCGGATTCCGGGTGACTTACTGACGGACCGCCGCGTTGGGCTGCTGCTCATCTCGACGTCATCTACCGGTGTCACAGTGACCACGTGTCGGTCGGAGCGCAGCCGCGGGCAGGGCTCCGCTCGCTCGTCCCGCCGACGCTGCTCGGCTTCTGCCTGATCAACTCGTTCACGTTCGGCGTCGACATGGTGCTGCTGATCGGACTGCACAGTTGGCTCGGCGTGCCGTACCCGCTGGCGGTCACCGTCGCTTACGCGTGCGCGTTCGGGCTCAGCTATGTGCTCAACCGCCGCTTCAACTTCCGCTCGCACGCCCCGGTGGGGCCCGAGGTGAGCGTCTATTTCGCGGTGGTGGTGGTCAACTACCTGGTCTTCATCCTCGCGCTGTCGACGCTGTTGACCGAGCTGGGCCTCGACTACCGTCTCGCGCGGTTGACGGTGGGCGGCTGCGAGGGGGTGTTCATGTACTGCGCGCTGCGCTGGGTGGTGTTCCGAAAACGCCGGGCGGCAGGTTAGGCGCCGTCGAACCTGTTCTGTCCGAGGCTGTCGACGAAAGCCGGCCCGCGCGAATCGAGTTCGCGCAGATATTCATCCGACCACGACCCGAACGGATGGTGGGCCAGGTACTCGTTGCGGAACCGGTCGTCTTCGGAGACCTCGGTGGTGCAGAACGCGGGGATCGCGAGATCGACGACTGGGCCGTCGCGTTCGACCTCGGACATCAGCAGAGGCGCATTGGCGCCGAGGAAGCGGTCGATCACCCAGCCGTCCTCACCGAGCCAGACCGACGAGCGGATCTTGACCACGACATGGTCGGCGCGCGCGACAATCTGGCCCGCCACCAACGGATCGAGCTCGCGCTCGGCCTCGTAGCGGGTGCCCCCGGCGGCCGGGCCTTTGGCGGTCATCGTGCCCATCGCCTCGTCGCCTAGGGCGGCCACCAACTGCGCCGGTGTCGCATCCAGGTCGGCGGGCGCGGGCCCCTGCACCCGTACCCGCACCGCGTACCCGCCCGAGACGAACAGGTACGCCTGCGCGATCAGCAGCGGGCTCGGGTCGGACGCCGCGACGGCCGGCATGTCACGAACGAAGAATTTCCGTTCGAACTCGAAATCGCCGTTGTCAGACATGCCTTGACGGTAGACGGGGCTGTGGTCACGACCGTGGACATGGCGTTCGTGTCTTCCCACTCACCATCTGCCGGATGCGACGTCCTCGACCGTCTCGGCCGCACGTGACGGTCCGCCCTGCCCGCGGATTTCGGCGCGGACGGCGTCCAGGCGCCGCTGGACCGCCGGGTCCGATGCCACGTCCACAACGGCCCGTCCCAGTTCGGCCGGATTCGGTGGGTTCCCACGCAGATGGCGGCCGACCCCGATCTCTTCGAGCCGGTCGGCGTTCGCCGGCTGGTCGACGGCTTGCGGCAGCGCGACGGTGGGGACGCCGAACCACAGCGCCTCGCTGCACGAGCCCATGCCGGCGTGCGTGATGAAGGCATCGGCGCGCGCGAGTACGGCGGGTTGCGGAACGCGGGGCCGGACCTGGACCCAGTGGGGGATCGGCCCGAGCTCGTCGGCCGACACTCGGTCTCCGATGGCCAGCGTGAGCCGCCACCCGGTGCCGTCGAGACCGTCGATCGCTGCGCGATAGATGTCTGGGCGATCGGTGTACGCGGTGCCGAGCGCCAGCAGGGCCAGCGGTCCGTCGCCCGGCGGCGGTGTCCAGTCGCCGGGCTCTTCCCGACGGGGGTCCAGGCACGGGCCGACGAAGCGGTAGCGATCCGAGACCCGGTCGGCGTGGCGCTGCATCGTCCTCGGGATCAGCACGAGGCATCGTCTGGGAACGCCGGTGACATCCTCGACCGTCAGCGTCGTCCCCGCCGTGGCCAGCCATTGCTCGAAGGTGTGCCGGTAGTCGACGCCGCTCGGGCTGCTCATCAGCGGGTCCAGGATCGCTGCCATGTCGTCGTAGTAGCCGTCCCAGGCCACCTCGCTCGGGGACAGCTGCGCGGCCGGAACGTCCCAGAGCTCGGCGGCGACCGGGCCCGCCATCCCGCCGATGTCATAGAGGACCAGGTCGGGACGGTCGGTGTCGAAGGTGCTCCGCAGTTGCGGGAGAACGTGGATGGCCTCGTCGAGGAAGATCCGTATGCCGGCGACCGGGTCGTCGTCGAAGCCCGTCGGCGCCCCGGGCGCCCCGGGCAGCACCGACGTACACGGAACGACGTCGGCACCGGTGGGTTCCACCAGCGATGACAGGTGACCGCCGACGGCGTAACTGACGCGGTGCCCACGGTCGACGAGCTCGCGGATCACGGCCAGGTGGGGATACATGTGGCTCGGTGCGGAGGCCGCGACCACGATGATGTGGAGTCGGGGTCGGGTCGGCACCGACGGATTGTCGTCGGATCTCTGTGCGCCTGTCATCCGGATTTCTGTGACGTTCGGCCCCTGGTGCGCCTTCCGCAAAAAAGTTAAAGTTGAGCGGAACAGACTCAAGGTTGTCCGCGTTGATTCTGTCGACAAGCAATATTCCGGGCCACCCGTGTGGCCCATCGGACCTGTAAAGGAGTGTCGTGGACTCGTTCAACCCGACGACCAAGACCCAGGCGGCCCTGACGTCGGCGCTGCAGGCGGCAACGGCCGCGGGCAACCCGCAGATCACGCCCGCTCACCTGTTGATGGCGCTGCTGACGCAGAACGACGGCATCGCCGCCCCGCTGTTGGAGGCCGTCGGTGTCGAACCCGCCACCGTCCGCGCCGAAACGCAGCGCCTGCTCGACCGGCTGCCCAGTGCCACCGGCTCGGCGTCGCAGCCGCAACTCGCCCCGCAAGCTGTCTCGGCGATCACCGCCGCGCAGCACCTCGCCACCGAGATGGACGACGAATACGTCTCCACCGAGCACCTGCTCGTCGGCCTCGCAACGGGCGACAGCGATACCGCCAAGCTGCTGACCGGCCACGGCGCATCGCCGCAGGCGCTGCGCGAGGCGTTCGTCAAGGTGCGCGGCAGTGCGCGCGTCACGAGCCCGGACCCGGAGGGCACCTATCAGGCGCTGGAGAAGTACTCCACCGACCTGACCGCGCGCGCCCGCGAAGGCAAGCTCGACCCGGTGATCGGCCGGGACACCGAGATCCGTCGCGTCGTGCAGGTGCTGAGCCGTCGTACCAAGAACAATCCGGTGCTCATCGGCGAGCCCGGCGTCGGCAAGACCGCGATCGTCGAGGGCCTGGCCCAGCGCGTGGTGGCCGGCGACGTGCCGGAGTCGTTGCGGGACAAGACAGTTGTGTCGCTCGACCTCGGTTCGATGGTGGCCGGCGCCAAGTATCGCGGTGAGTTCGAGGAGCGGTTGAAGGCCGTCCTCGACGACATCAAGAACTCGGCCGGGCAGATCATCACGTTCATCGACGAGTTGCACACCATCGTCGGCGCCGGCGCGACCGGCGAGTCCGCGATGGATGCCGGCAACATGATCAAGCCGATGCTGGCCCGCGGTGAGCTGCGGCTGGTCGGTGCCACCACGCTCGACGAGTACCGCAAGTACATCGAGAAGGACGCCGCGCTGGAGCGGCGCTTCCAGCAGGTGCTGGTCGGCGA
Organism: Actinomycetes bacterium; assembly: GCA_023404955.1. Taxonomy (GTDB): domain Bacteria; phylum Actinomycetota; class Actinomycetes; order Mycobacteriales; family Mycobacteriaceae; genus Mycobacterium. Next base: position 35,551 of record JAEXZY010000031.1, on the reverse strand, counting down.
ACCGTCCGTCGAGGACACCGTCGGCATCCTGCGGGGGCTCAAGGAGCGCTACGAGGTGCACCACGGCGTGCGGATCACCGACTCCGCGCTGGTGGCTGCCGCGTCGCTGTCCGACCGGTACATCACCTCCCGCTTCCTGCCGGACAAGGCCATCGACCTCGTCGACGAGGCCGCGTCGCGCCTGCGTATGGAGATCGACTCCCGGCCCGTCGAGATCGACGAGGTCGAGCGCCTGGTGCGTCGCCTCGAGATCGAGGAGATGGCGCTGGAGAAGGAAGAGGACGCCGCGTCGAAGGATCGGCTGGAGAAGCTGCGCGCCGAGCTGGCCGACCAGAAGGAGAAGCTGTCCGAACTGACCACCCGCTGGCAGAACGAGAAGAGCGCCATCGACGTGGTCCGTGAGCTCAAGGAGCAGCTGGAGGACCTGCGCGGTGCGGCTGACCGAGCCGAACGCGACGGCGATCTGGCCAAGGCCGCCGAGCTGCGCTACGGCCGCATCCCGGAGGTCGAGAAGAAGCTCGACGCCGCGGTGCCGCAGGCGGAAGCGCGCGAGGACGTGATGCTCAAGGAGGAGGTCGGCCCCGACGACATCGCCGATGTGGTGTCGGCGTGGACCGGCATTCCGGCCGGCCGGATGCTCGAAGGTGAGACCGCCAAGCTGCTGCGCATGGAGGAGGAGCTGGGCAAGCGCGTCATCGGGCAGCGCAAGGCCGTGCAGGCAGTGTCCGACGCGGTGCGCCGGTCGCGGGCCGGTGTCGCCGATCCGAACCGTCCGACGGGCTCGTTCATGTTCCTGGGCCCGACCGGTGTCGGTAAGACCGAGCTCGCAAAAGCGTTGGCGGAGTTCCTTTTCGACGACGAACGCGCGATGGTCCGCATCGACATGAGCGAGTACGGCGAGAAGCACTCGGTGGCTCGGCTGGTGGGTGCGCCCCCCGGATACGTCGGCTACGACCAGGGTGGTCAGCTCACCGAGGCGGTGCGCCGCCGTCCGTACACGGTGATCCTGTTCGACGAGATCGAAAAGGCCCACCCGGACGTGTTCGACGTGCTGCTGCAGGTGCTCGACGAGGGTCGGCTGACCGACGGCCAGGGCCGCACGGTCGACTTCCGCAACACCATCCTCATCCTGACGTCCAACCTGGGCGCGGGCGGAACCGAGGAGCAGGTGATGGCGGCGGTGCGCTCGGCGTTCAAGCCCGAGTTCATCAACCGGCTCGACGACGTGATCATCTTCGACGGGCTCAACCCCGAGGAGCTGGTCTCCATCGTCGACATCCAGCTGAACCAGCTGGCCAAGCGGCTGGCGCAGCGCCGGCTCACCCTCGAGGTGTCGCTGCCGGCCAAGAAGTGGCTCGCCGAGCGTGGTTTCGACCCGCTGTACGGCGCGCGGCCGCTGCGCCGGTTGGTGCAGCAGGCCATCGGCGACCAGCTGGCCAAGATGCTGCTCGCGGGCGATGTGCACGACGGCGACATCGTGCCCGTCAACGTCAGCGCGGACGGCGACCGGCTCGTGCTGGGCTGAGGTCTAGCCCGCGCGCAGAGACTGCGGTCAGATCGCGATTTCCGACAGGATTGCGATCTGACCGCAGTTTCGCGCTATCAGAAGGCCGTGCTCGGGACGTCCGTCTCGTCGCCCAGCAGCGCCTCGACGATCCGCCCGGCGACCGCGTCGGGGTCCAGCCCCTCCGGCAGCCGCGGCGGATCGCCCGCGATCGCCCGGTTCGCCAGGCCGGTCTCGGTGTGCGGCGGCCGGACGTCGACCACGCGGACCTTGCGCCGCCGTGCCTCGCTGCGGACCGCGGTGAACAGCGCCGCCGTCGCCGCCTTGACCGCCGAATAGACCGCCATGTTCGGCAGCGGCTTCTCCGCGACCACCGCGCTGATCCCGAGGATCACCCCGCCCGGCTCCAGCACCGGCAGCGCGGCGCGCATCACCCGCAGAGGCGCCAGGAAGTCGACCAGCACCAGGTCGTCGACGGTGTCGTCGTCGATGTCGGTGAACGGCCCGAACGCGACGGCACCGGCCGCGATCACCACGCCGTCGAGCCGGCCGTGCCGCTCGCGAGCCGCCTCGACGACGGTTCGCCCGGCGTCGGGCTCCCGCAGATCAGCGGTGACGGCGTGCACGTCCCCGAACTCGGCCAGCGCGTCACCGTTGCGACCCGTCAGCGTGACCGCCGCGCCGCGGTCGATCAGGAGCCGTGCGATGCGCGATCCGAGCGCCCCGCTGGCCCCGACGACGAGGTAGGACGTCCCGGTCAGGTCGGTCATTCGGCCAGTATGCGTGGATCGCGGCGACCCGAGATCCCGGAGAAGGTGACCGGGTTGTGACCCATTCGGATTCGGACCGGACCGCCGGGAGCGGATACTCTGGTCGCAATGGTTCCGCTCTGGTTCACGCTGTCCGCACTCTGCTTCGTGGGTGCGGCGGTTTTGCTGTACGTCGACCAGGACCGCCGCCGCGGCCTGGGCCGGCGCCGTAAGTCGTGGGCGAAGTCGCACGGCTTCGACTACGAACCCGAATCCGCCGACATCCTGGAGCGCTGGAAGCGCGGCGTCATGTCCACGGTCGGCGACGTCACGGCCAAGAACGTCGTGCTCGGCCAGATCCGCGGCGAGGCGGTGTTCATCTTCGACCTCGAGGACGTCGCGACGGTGATCGCGCTGCACCGCAAGGTCGGCACCAACGTCGTCGTCGACATGCGCCTGAAGGGCATCAAGGAGCCACGCGAGAGCGACATCTGGCTGCTGGGCGCCATCGGGCCCCGCATGGTCTATTCCACCAACCTCGACGCCGCCCGGCGGGCCTGCGACCGCCGCATGGTGACGTTCGCCCACACCGCGCCCGACTGCGCCGAGATCATGTGGAACGAGCAGAACTGGACGCTGATCAGCATGCCGGTGACCAGCACCCGCGCCCAGTGGGACGAGGGTCTGCGTACCGTGCGCCAGTTCAACGATCTGTTGCGCGTGTTGCCGCCGGTGCCGTCGTCGGCGGCGGGCCAGCCCGTCGCCCGGCGCAGCGGTTCCCCGAGCCGGCCGCTCACCCCGACTCCGCCGCGGCCTGAGCCGCCGCGCCGTCCGGTGCCCCCGGCGCCGCCCGGCCAGCGCAACGGCCGGCAGTCGCCGAACTATCAGCGGTAGCTATCCTCTGGGGCATGTCCCGCCCCGTCGCCCTGATCACCGGGCCGACCTCCGGAATCGGTGAGGGCTTCGCGCGTCGCTACGCCGCCGACGGCTACGACCTGGTGCTGGTGGCCCGCGACACCGCCCGCCTCGATCGGCTGGCCGCCGACCTCCAGCAGCGGCACGGCGCCACGGTCGAGACGATCACCGCCGACCTGTCGTCGGCCGCCGACCGGGACACTGTCGCCGAGCGGTTGCGCGCCGGGGTCCGTGTCCTGGTCAACAACGCCGGGTTCGGGACCGCGGGCGAGTTCTGGTCGGCGCCCTACGAGAAGCTGCAGGCGCAGCTCGACGTCAACGTCACCGCGGTCATGGCGCTGACCCACGCGGCGCTGCCCGCGATGATCGCCGCCGGCACCGGCACGGTGCTGAACGTGGCCAGCGTCGCCGGCCTGCTGCCCGGCCGGGGGTCGACGTACTCGGCCTCCAAGGCCTGGGTGGTGTCGTTCTCCGAGGGGCTGGCCAACGGACTGGGCGGCACCGGCGTGGGCGTGCACGCGCTCTGCCCGGGGTTCGTGCGCACGGAGTTCCACGCCCGCGCCGGCATCGACATGGCGGGCACCGCGTCCTTCCTGTGGCTCGAGGTCGACGACGTGGTCGCCGAGACGATGTCCGACATGGCCAAGGGCAAGGTCGTGATCATTCCCGGCCTGCAGTACAAGGCGCTGACCACGGGCGGCCGCATGGTGCCGCGCACCCTGGTGCGCGCGCTGACCCGAACCGTGGGCAAGGGCCGTGGCCGGACCTGAGATGCCGTGCGGCTGATCGCACTCCTGGTGGTCCTGGTGCTGACCGCCACCTCCTGCTCCAGTGACGACGATCGTCCCGACGTGTATTCGGCGCTGACCGCGACGATCGGGGAGTCGTTGGCCGTCCTCGGTTGGAACATGTCGGTGACCAACCTGCGCTTCGACGCCGATCACGTGCTCGTCGACATCGACGCCTCCCCGGCGCAGCAGGGTGCCCCCCACGCCGCACCGCGCGACGTCCGCTTCGGTCTCTACGGGGCGCTCGACCATCCGGTGGAAGCGAACGCGATCGGCGGTTGTGAGGACGTCACATCGCTTGCGCTGCAACCTCTTTCCGCGCAAGACCAAGAACGGATGTCGGGCACCGTGTGCATCGGGCCGTTCCGCGACCAGAGTCAGGTGCGGGGCGTGTACGCCTACTCGCCGCGCGACCGCATCGCCGGGTCGACGGTCGCCTACCCCGTCGCGTTCCCGGTCGGGCTTCCGGAGATCAACGCCAACGACACCGGACTGGATCTGACGGCCACCAGCCTCGACGTGTTCAGGGCCGACGGCACCGCGCTGAATCCGACCGCGCTGGGCGACCCCGAGGCCTTCAATGGCAAGGGCTACATGCTGATCGGGCTCGACATCAGCGGTCTGGCCGCGCGGTACCGCGACGACGCTGCCGCGCGCGGTGGCCCGCTGATGGTGGTTGCCGCGCCGACGGTGCAGGGCCGGGGGCTGAGCCACGCCTGCGACGTCTACGGCGCGTCGGTGCTCGTCCTGCCGGAGGCGTCACGCGACGGAGTGAACGTGCGGGCCTCGCTGTGCACCCAGGGCGAGATCAACCAGGCGTTGCTCTACGCGACGGTGTCGGTGGTCGGCACCCACGCAGCGCTCTGGACGCGCTGATGACGGGAACGTCCGGGCAACCGCCCGGCCCCACCGAATGGGGCGAGGGGCCCGGCGTCGGTCCCTGGTCCGGCCCCTTGCCCGACGACCCCCGTTACGACCCGAACCTGTTGCGCGACGGCGACACTCGCAACGTCGTCGACGCGTACCGGTACTGGACGCGGGAGGCGATCGTCGCCGACATCGACTCCCGTCGGCACCCGTTGCACATCGCGATCGAGAACTTCGGCAACGACGCCAACATCGGCGCCGTGGTCCGGACCGCGAACGCGTTCGCCGTCCACACCGTGCACATCGTCGGCCGGCGACGCTGGAATCGCCGCGGCGCCATGGTGACTGACCGCTACCAGCGCCTGCGCCATCACGACAGCACGGCCGCACTGCTCGACGCCGCCGCCCGAGACGGGCTGACGCCGGTGGCCGTCGACAACGTGCCCGGTGCGGTGCGCATCGAAGAGGCGACGTTGCCGCGGGCGGCGCTGCTCATCTTCGGCCAGGAGGGGCCCGGCATCACCGACGACGCGAAAACCGGTGCGTCGCTGACGGTCTCAATCGCGCAATTCGGCTCCACACGGAGCATCAACGCGTCGGTCGCCGCCGGAATCGCCATGCACACCTGGATCCGGCAGCACGCCGACCTCGGCCGGGCTTGGTGATCTCAGCAGAATCCACACGCCCACCGCCGAGGTGAGCAACAGCAGCGCGCCGACGCCAGACGCGACCGACAGGCCGTGCGTGAACGCCGTGCGCGCCGCGTCGAGCAGACCGTCGGCCTGCGCCGGCGGGAGACCCTGGGCCGCTTCGAGAGCGTGCGGCAGCGAGTCGCGGGCCTGCGCGGCGGCCGCGGCCGGGATGCCGGGAGACAGGTCGACCGTGCGGTAGACCGCGGTCACGATCGAACCCAGCACGGCGATGCCCAGCGCCATGCCGAGCTCGTACGCGGTCTCCGAGACCGCAGCTGCTGCGCCGGCACGCTCTTTCGGCACGCTGGCGAGGATCACGTCGCTGGCCACGGTGAACGCCAACCCCAGCCCCACACCGACGACGAACAGCGCGACACCCAGCGGCAGATACGGGGCGATCGGCGTGAACACGAGCAGCGAGACCATCATCCCCGCCATCGCGACGCCGACCAGCGTCAGCCCGGCGGTCAGGACCGCCCGGTGCGAGACGTAGCGCACCAGCACACCGGCGAGCACACCGAACACCGTCGCCGTCAGCGCGGCAGGCAACTCGGCCAGCCCGGCCTTCAGCGGACCGTAACCGTGCACCAGCTGGAAGTACTGCGACAGGAAGAACACCAGCCCGGACAAGCCCAGCACCGACAGCAGGTTGCCCGCGACGACCCCCGAGAACCGCGGGTTCGCGAACAGTCGCACGTCGATCAGCGGGTGCGGCAACCGAAGCTGCCGGCGCACGAAGGCCACCAGCGCGGAAGCACCCAGCGCGCCCGCCACCACAACGTCGCCGCCGAGCCCTTCGGCGAGGCTGGTGAAGCCCTCCTTGATCGCGTAGACGACGCCGATCATGCCGACCATCGACAGCGCCACACTCGGCAGATCCCACGGGCCCGGCTCCGGATCGCGGTGCTCCGGCAGCAGCAGCACGCCGCCGACCACCAGGACCACCATCACCGGGATGTTGATCAGAAACACCGAGCCCCACCAGAAGTGTTCCAGCAGCACACCACCCACCACCGGGCCGAGCGCGGCGCCGGCGGAGAACGTCGCGGCCCAGATGCCGACGGCGATGCTGCGTTCACGCTGATCGGCGAACAGCCCGCGGATCAGCGCCAGCGTCGCCGGCGCCAGCGTCGCGCCCGCCATGCCGAGCAGGGCGCGGGTGCCGATCAGCATCGGCGCCGTGGCCGAATAGGCCGAGAGCGCGGAGAACGCGGCGAATGCGGTTGCGCCGCACAGCAGTAACTTCTTGTGGCCGATGCGGTCGCCGAGGCTGCCCATGCTGATCAGCAATGCAGCCAGGACGAAGGAGTAGATGTCGCCGATCCAGAGGATCTGCGTTCCGGTCGCATCGAGGTCGGCGCTGATGAACGGTGTCGCCAGCGCCAGCACGGTGCCGTCGACACCGATCAGCAGGACGGCGAGAGTGAGGACGCCGAGAGCGAGCCAGCGGCGGGTCATGAGGTACGTACTCCGTTCAACAGAAGGTCGATGATCAGTCGGGTGCCGTCCCGGGCGGCCACCCGGCCGACGCGGATGGACCAGTCCGTCGCCGCGACGAGGCTGTAGAAGGACTCGGTCAGCCAGGCGGCGGGCAGTTCGGGCCGGAAGACGCCGTCGCGCTGCCCGCGGACGAACAGCGCGGTGATCGCGCCGTCGACCTCTTCCCACTCCTCCAGGCACGCCTCCACGTCCTGACTCTGGCTGTACAGCAGCGCGAGGTAGGGGGCGATGGGTTCACATGCCGTCACGAGCCTGCGCAGCGCCTCGTCGGCGGGCCCCTCATGCGGACGGACGGCAGCCAGCACCTCGGTCATCTCGCGGATGGCGAGCGCTTCGAGCGCGTCCATCAGTGCGGCGCGGCCGGAGAACTGCCGGTGCAGCGTCGCGCGGCTGACGCCGACCGCTGAGGCGATCTCGTCTTGCGTCGCGTTCGGCCGCCGGCCGAGATAGTCGGCGGCGGCGCGCAGCAGATCCTCGCGCGTGGACATGAGACGACTGTACCTCATATGAGACATATTTGTCTCATAGCTTTCGAGGGAGCGGGTGAGGCAGGATCGACCCATGGATCAGATGTGGGCCAACCGCGCCGCTAGCGCCGAGGCCGCGATCACCCGGCGTCACCTCCGCAAGCTCTGGGGGCTGCCGGGCACCCAACTGGGGGTCGTGGCGTGGCCCGCGACCGCCGGGCAGCGACGCTTCGGCACCTGGCACTACTGGTGGCAGGCCCACCTGATCGACAACCTCGTCGATGCGCAGGTGCGCGATCCCCAGCCCGAGCGGCTGACCCGCATCGTCCGCCAGATCCGCGGCCACCGGCTGCGCAACATCGGCCGCTGGACCAACGACTACTACGACGACATGGCGTGGCTGGCCCTGGCGCTGGAGCGCGCCGGCCGGTTGGCCGACGTGGCACGGCCGAAGGTGCTGGACACCCTGGCCGACCAGTTCCTGACCGCCTGGGTGCCCGAGGACGGCGGCGGCATCCCGTGGCGCAAACAGGACCAGTTCTTCAACGCCCCCGCCAACGGCCCCGCCGGGATCTTCCTGGCCCGATTCGAGGGCCGGTTGCGGCGCGCCCAGCAGATGGCCGACTGGATCGACGAGACGCTGATCGATCCCGAGACGCACCTGGTGTTCGACGGCATCAAGGGCGGCTCGATGGTGCGCGCGCAGTACACCTACTGCCAGGGCGTGGTGCTGGGCCTCGAAGTCGAGCTCTCCGCCCGCACGCAGGACCCGCGGCACGCCGAACGCGTGCACCGGCTGGTGGCCGCAGTGTCCGACCACATGGCGCCCGACGGTGTGCTCAAGGGCGCGGGGGGTGGCGACGGCGGGCTGTTCCACGGCATCCTCGCGCGCTATTTGGCGCTGGTGGCGACGGTGTTGCCCGGCGACTCGCCCGAGGACGAGGCGGCCCGCGCCACCGCCGGCTCTCTGGTGCTCACCTCGGCGGAGGCGGCCTGGGAGAACCGGGCGACGGTCGAGGACCTGCCGCTGTTCAGCGCGTTCTGGGAGCGTGAGGCGCAGCTGCCGACGGCCACGTCGGGTGACGCTCAGTTCGTCGCCGGTGCGGTGAACTCCTCGGAGATCCCGGAGCGCGATCTGTCGGTCCAGCTGGCAGGGTGGATGCTGATGGAAGCAGCGCACACCGTCGCCGGACAGCCGTGACCGAACCAGCCACCCAGCCGCGCGGATTCCCGCTGCGGCCCTCGCGTCTGAGCCGCGGCAGCGGCACCAATCGGACGACCGACAACACCGCCGCGGCGCTCCTGCTGCTCGCAACCGTCATCGCGATCCTGTGGGCGAATTCGCCGTGGGCCGAGGCGTATTCGGCGCTGCTGCACACCGAGGTCGGCCTGACCGTCGGCTCGTTCCACGCCGAGATGTCGGTGCAGCACCTGGTCAACGACGCGCTGATGACGTTCTTCTTCTTCATCGTCGGTCTGGAGGTGACCCGGGAGTTCACCATCGGCGAGCTCACCGACCGGTCCCGCGCCGCGGTGCCTGTCGTCGCCGCGATCGCCGGGCTCGTGCTGCCCGCGGTCGTGTTCCTCGCGCTCAACCCGTCGGGGGAGAACGCCCAGGCGTGGGGTGTGGTGATCTCGACCGACACCGCGTTCCTCGTCGGGGCGCTGGCGATCATCAAGCCGGTGTTCCCCGCCCGCGTGCGGCTGTTCCTGCTGACACTGGCGGTGGTCGACGACGTCGGTGCGCTCGGGGTGATCGCGCTGTTCTACTCCGACGAGATCCAGTGGGTGCCGCTGCTGGTGGCCGCGGCGCTGCTGGCCGCGCTGGCCGCCGTCCGCTACCTGCCGAAGACGCACGGACCGGCGTACGCCCTGCTCGGTGTGGCGCTGTGGATCGCGCTCTACATGGGCGGTGTGCACCCCACGCTGGCCGGCGTGGCCGTCGCGCTGCTGATCCCGGTGTTCACGCCGGAGCGCCAGCCGGTGGAACGCGCGGTCGAGCAGATCCGTGCGTTTCGGCAGTCCCCGAATTCGCGGTACGCTCGCGCCGCCAGCCGCTCCCTGCAGGAGTCGATCTCGATCAACGAGCGGTTGCAGACGGCGGTCGGGCCCGTCGTGTCGTTCGGGATCCTGCCGGCGTTCGCGCTGGTCAACGCCGGGGTGAAGCTGGATGCGGCGAGCGTGGGCGCGGCGCTGAGGTCGCCGCTGACGTGGGGCATCGTGGCCGGCCTGGTGATCGGCAAGTTCGTCGGCATCACGGGCGCGACGTGGTTCATGCGCCGGACCGGGCTGGGCGTGCTCGCGCCGGGTCTGACGTTGCGACGGATCATGGGCGGGGCGGCGCTGTCCGGCATCGGCTTCACGATCTCGCTGTTCATCGTCGACATCGCGATCGAGGACCCAGGCCGCCAGGATCAGGCGCGCATCGGGGTGCTGGCTGCGTCGGTGCTGGCCTTCGCGTTCGGCTGGGCGATCTTCCGGATCACCGACTGGCTCAGCCCGCCCGAACCGGTCGGGCTGCACCTGCTGCGTCCTGTCGATCCCGAGCGTGACCATCTGCGCGGCCGGCCCGACGCACCGCTGACGCTGGTCGAGTACGGCGATTTCGAGTGCCCGTTCTGCAGCCGCGCGACCGGCGCGATCGACGAGGTCCGCAAGCACTTCGGCGACGAGCTGCGCTACGTGTGGCGGCACTTCCCGCTGGAGCGGGCGCATCCCCGCGCGTTCGACGCGGCCCGGGCCGCCGAGGCGGCTGCGCTGCAGGGCCGCTTCTGGGAGATGTCTCGGCAGCTGTTCGCCCATCAGGACGATCTCGACTGGGCCGACATCTACCGCTATGCCGTCGCGGCCGGGTGCGACATCGAACAGTTCGACCACGACGTGCGGTTGCACTCCTCGAAGGTGCTGCACCGGGTGACCGACGACGCCGAGGACGCCGAGGAGATGGACCTGAACGCGACGCCGACGCTGTTCGTCAACGGGGTCCGGCACAAGGGGCCGTGGGACGCGGCGAGCCTCATCCGCGCGCTCGAGCAGCGCTGATCCCGAACGCGACGAGCGCCGCGGCGAGTGCGGTCAGCGCCAGCCCCGCGACGGTGACCGCCTCCCGGAAATGCGTCGTCTGACTCGCCGTCCAGTGCGCGGCCGTGATCGTGCCGGTGAACATCGCGGCGAGGATCGTCCCGCTGACGGCGATGCCGATGCCGGACGTCACCTCGCTGGACGTGTCGACCAGGGCTGTCCCGATCGTGGTCCGGTTCTCGGGCAGCCCACGCAACACATTCACCGCTGCCACCACGCCGACCACCCGCAGGCCCGCCGCGACGAGCACCAGCGCGGTCGCGACCCACGGATAGCCGAAGCGGCCCAACACTGCGTACACCGCGAGTCCGAGCACGACCGCCGAGGCGCTCAGCCACGCGGCCCGTTCCGGCCCGACCCGCTTCACGAACGGGTTGACGACGAAGCTGCCCGCGATGAGCACCGCGACCTGCGGCAGCATCCCGATCGCGGCGAGCGCCGGCGGCCAGCCCCACTCGAGCTGCAGCTGCAGCGTGACCAGATAGCCGAGCCCCGCGACCGCCAGCCCCGCTGCGGCCTTGAACGCCAGCCCGCTCGCCACCAGCGGGTGCGCCACGAGCTTCAAGGAGATCAACGGAAACCGTGCGGTCCGCTCCCGGAGCACGAACGCCGCGCACGCGGCCAGGGCCAAAGCTGTCGTCACCCAGGGCAACCACGCGCCGACGCCGTCCTCGACGAACAGCGTCGGCGCCACCAGCGCGCAGGCGATCGCGACCGTGCCCAGAACGCCTCCCGCGACGTCCACCGGATCGCGGTGCAGATCCTCGGGGCGGTCGGCGGAGATGCCCGTGCGAATACCGGCGATCGCGAGCAGCGCGATCGGCACATTGACCAGAAGCAGCACCTGCCACGGCGCGACCTCGACGACGAACCCGCCGACCGTCGGGCCGATCGCAAGACCGACCAGCCCCACGGTCGAGATCAGCGTGATCGCCCGCATGCGCAGGGTGTCGTCGTCGAACAGCCGGAAGGCCAGTGCCATCGCGCCCGGAGTCGTCATCGCCGCTGCTACGCCGGTCAGCACGCGCACGGCGATGAGTTGTTCGGCCGTCGTCACGAACGCGGTCGCCAGGCTCGCGGCGGCGAGCAGGACGAGGCCGAGCAGCATGATGCGTCGCCGTCCGACCCGGTCTGCGACCGCTCCGAGCGCCAGCATCAGCGCGCCGAACACGACGGCGTAGGCGCCCGTCACCCACTGCAATGCGGTGGTGGAAGCGTGCAGGTCGCGGCCGATCGTGGGCAGCGCGACGGTCAGGATCGAGTTGTCGAGCATCTCGAACAGAAACACGGCCGACAGGCCCAGCAGCGCGGGCCAGGCCTGGGTGAGCGAGCGGGGAGAGACAATGCTGAGAGCACGGGTCATGTCACTAAGCTAAGTGACTAAACTAAGTGAGTCAACATAGTGAGGTGGAATGCCCAGGACGTCGGAGCGCGGTGGTCCGATGACCCGCCGGAAGATCTCGGATGTCGCGACCCGGATGTTCCTCGATCGCGGCTTCGATCAGGTGACTGTCGCGCAGGTCGCGAAGGAGGCGGGGGTCTCGAGCGTGACGGTGTTCAAGCACTTCCCGCGCAAGGAGGACCTGCTCTTCGATCGCGTCGACGACGCCGTCGAGATCCTGCGCGCGGCGGTGCAGGACCGTGCCGCCGACGTCGCCGTTCTGCGCTCGCTGCGCGACGTGGCGTTCCGCCTCGTCGACGAGCGGCATGCGCTGTCGGGCGTCAAAGACGGCTCGATCCCGTTCTATCGGACTGTCGCGGGATCGCCGGTGCTGATCGCCCGGCTGCGGGGGATCGCTGCCGAACTCGTGCAGGCGCTGCGCGACGCGCTCGACGTCGACCCGAAATTCACGGGCGATCCGGACCTGACCGCCGCACTCGTCATCGCCGGCTACTCCACCGTCCTGACCGCCACCGCGCAGCAGGTCATCGCCCAGGGGTCACCAGATCCCGTCGTCGAGGACCACCGCCGACGACTCGGCCGGCTCTTCGATGCGCTGCAGGACGGGCTCGAACACTCTTAGCGGCAGGTGCGGGCGAGCTCATCGAGGCGGATGTCCAGCACGGCGGCCAGCGCGGCCACCGTGGTGAACGCGGGGGTGGCCAGGCGGCCGGTCTCGATCTTGCGCAGGGTCTCCGGGGAGATGGCCGCCGCGCGTGCGACGTCGGCGGCCTTGCGGGCCCCGCGGGCGGCGCGCAGGTAGGCGCCCAGGCGGGCGCCCGCTTCCCGCTGCTGCGGGGTCAGAGGAGATCGCACCATGGGCCAAGGATAAGCCCGGTCTAGACTGGTATTTCTATACCGGTTTGTGAAGGGATTCCATGGTCGAGTTGAAGACGGCAGCAGAGGTCGACGCCATGGCCGTCACGGGAGCGTTCATCGCCGCACTACTCGACGATCTGGCCGAGCGTGCGCAGGTCGGCGTCAACCTGCTCGACCTCGAGCAGCGGGCGCGTGAGCTGGTCGCCGAGCGCGGTGCGCAGTCCTGCTATTGGGATTACGATCCCTCCTTCGGCCGCGGACCCTTCCGCAATGTCATCTGTCTGTCCGTCAATGACGCTGTGCTGCACGGACTTCCGCACGACTACGTGTTGCGCGACGGCGATCTGCTGAGCATGGACATCGCGGTGTCGATCGACGGGTGGGTCGCCGACTCGGCGCGCAGCATCATCGTCGGCACCCCACGCCCGGAAGACCAGCGGATCATCGAAGCCACCGAGCGCGCGCTGGCTGCGGGCATCGGCGCGGCGCGTCCGGGCAACCGACTGGGCGACATCTCGGCGGCCATCGGCGGGGTGTGCGCCGAGTACGGCTACCGGGTGAACACCGACTTCGGCGGGCACGGCCTGGGCCGCACGATGCACGAGGACCCGCACGTGTCGAACGTCGGACGCGCGGGCCGCGGGATGGTGTTGCGGCCGGGTCTGACGCTGGCGCTGGAGCCCTGGCTGGCTCGGGGCACGAACCGGATCGTCTACGACCGGGACGGCTGGACCATCCGCTCAGCCGATGGCTCCCGCGCGGCCCACAGCGAGCACACGATCGCGATCACGGATGGCGCGGCTCGGGTGCTGACGGCCCTGCCTGCTCGTCGGCGTCCATCGGCGGAGTCGGAATGCCGGCCGCTTTCGCAGCCTTCCGTCGCTTGTACCACTCCCAGATCATCGGGGTGATCGACGCGACCGCGATCAGGATGAAGATCGGCTCGAGCAGTTTCTGGACCACCTCGAACTGGCCGAGGCCGTAGCCCATCAGCACCAGCCCGACGCCCCACACCACGGCGCCCAGCACGTTGAACGCGGTGAACAGGCCGTAGTTCATCTTCGCCGCGCCTGCGGTGATCGGCGCCAGTGTGCGCACGATCGGCACGAACCGGGCGATCACGATCGCGAAGGGTCCGCGCTGCTCGAAGAACAGATGCGCCTCGTCGAGGTAGCGCTGTTTGAGCACGCGCGCATTCGGCTTGAACATCGCAGTGCCCAGACTGCGGCCGATCCAGTAGCCGACCTGGCCGCCGAGGATAGCCGCGACGGGAATGAACACCAGCAGCTGCCAGAGATGGAAGTTCGCGTCGACTGTTGCAGCTTCGGCCGCCGTGCCCGCCGCCAGCATGCCCGCCACGAACAGCAGCGTGTCGCCCGGCAGGATGGGGAACAGCACCCCGGATTCGACGAAGACGACGACGAGGATGCCGATCAGCGCCCAGGTGCCGAAGTACCCGATGAGTTTGATCGGGTCCAGAAAGTCGGGCATCAGCGCGAGATTGTCGACGACCACGGCCCCAAGGGTACCGGCGGCATAGGGTGAGGCATGCCCACCCACAAGGCTGTTCAGGTTCCCGAAGCCAACGCTGCGCTGTCCGTCGTCGACGTCGACACCCCGTCGCCGTCGGCCGGTCATGTCCGGATCGACGTCGCCGCCTGCGGTGTCTGCGGCACCGACCGCGAGTTCCATGCCGGCCACTTCCCGGGTCTGCAGTGGCCACTGACGCTCGGTCACGAGATCGCCGGCACCGTCGCCGAAGTCGGGGACGGGGTCGAGGACTTCGCCACCGGCGACCGGGTCGCGGTCGGCTGGTTCGGCGGCAACTGCAACCGCTGCATTCCCTGTCGCCAGGGCCACTTCATGCAGTGCGTGCGCATGGAGGTGCCGAGCTGGCACTACCCGGGCGGTTACGCAGAGTCGGTGACCGTGCCGGCCACCGCGCTGGCCCGCATCCCGGACGGGTTGTCGTTCGTCGAGGCGGCGCCGATGGGGTGCGCCGGGGTGACGACGTTCAACGGGTTGCGTCAGACGCGCGCCAAGGCCGGCGACGTCGTCGCGATCCTCGGGGTCGGCGGCCTGGGCCACCTCGGGGTGCAGTTCGCCCGGGCGATGGGCTTCGAGACGGTCGCGATCGCCCGCGGCACCGGCAAGGCCGAGGAGGCGAGCCAGCTCGGCGCGCATCACTACATCGACTCCACCGCCCAGGACGTCGCCGCCGAACTGCAGAAGCTCGGCGGGGCCGCGGTGGTCCTGGCGACGGCGAACAACGCCGAGGCGATGGCCGCGACCGTCGGAGGTCTGCGCCCGGAGGGTGAGCTGGTGGCCGTCGGCGTCACGCCGGAGAACCTGCCGATCAGCCCGCTCGATCTGATCAACTCCGGTCTGTCGGTGACCGGGCATCCGTCGGGCACGTCCCGTGACGTCGAGGAGACCATGCACTTCGCCGTGCTGAGCGGCGTGCGGGCGATGGTCGAGGAGCGGCCGTTGGCCGAGGCCGCCGACGCCTTCGAGGTGATGAACTCCGGGCGCGCCCGCTACCGCGTGGTTCTGACCGTGTGAGCGCGCACCGCACCTGAGATACTCCAACCACCCAAGCCGAGAGGAACAGCCATGCCCATCGCCACGCCCGAGGTCTATGCCGAGATGCTCGGCCGGGCCAAGGAGCACTCCTTCGCTTTCCCCGCGATCAACTGCGTCGGGTCGGAAAGCATCAACGCCGCGATCAAGGGCTTCGCGGACGCGGGCTCCGACGGCATCATCCAATTCTCCACCGGTGGAGCGGAATTCGCGTCCGGTCTGGGTGTCAAGGACATGGTGACCGGTGCGGTGGCGCTGGCCGAGTTCGCCCACGTGGTCGCTGCCAAGTACGACATCACCGTCGCGCTGCACACCGACCACTGCCCGAAGGACAAGCTCGACGGCCTGGTCCGGCCGCTGCTGGCGATCTCCGCCGAGCGCGTCGCGAAGGGGCAGAACCCGCTGTTCCAGTCGCACATGTGGGACGGCTCCGCGGTGCCGATCGACGAGAACCTGTCGATCGCGCAGGAACTGCTCAAGCAGGCCGCCGCGGCGAAGATCATCCTGGAGATCGAGATCGGCGTGGTCGGCGGCGAAGAGGACGGTGTCGAGGCCGAGATCAACGACAAGCTCTACACCACCCCCGAGGACTTCGAGAAGACCATCGACGCGCTCGGCGCCGGCGAGCACGGCAAATACCTGCTTGCCGCGACCTTCGGCAACGTGCACGGCGTGTACAAGCCGGGCAACGTCGTGCTCAAGCCCGAGGTGCTGGCCGAGGGGCAGAAGGTGGCCTCGGCCAAGCTGGGCCTGCCCGAGGGCTCCAAGCCGTTCGACTTCGTGTTCCACGGCGGCTCGGGCTCGCTGAAGTCGGAGATCGAGGATTCCCTCAAGTACGGCGTGGTGAAGATGAACGTCGACACCGACACCCAGTACGCGTTCACCCGGCCGATCGTCGGGCACATGTTCTCGAATTACGACGGCGTCCTCAAGGTGGACGGCGAGGTCGGCAACAAGAAGGTCTACGACCCGCGCAGCTACTTCAAGAAGGCCGAGGCGTCGATGAGCGAGCGCGTGGTCGAGGCGTGCAACGACCTGCACAGCGCGGGCCGCAGTGTGAGCGCGAGCTAGCTACTGGGGGCCTGGCAGATCTTCCACTGCTCGTCGGTGAACTCCAGGTCGAAGCTGCGCGTGGAGCGGGTCTGCGGCGCGTAGGCCATGAACGTGGTCACGTTCGCCTCGGCGTGGTCGCCGTTGACGACGACCTGGTCGATGCTGGCGACGACGGGATACTGCTTGGCCGCGGCGACCCGGGCGTGCGTCTGCTCCCACGCCTTGTCGTTGTAGGCGACGTAGCTGTCGCGGGTGTTGCCGCAGGTGATGCTGCGCAGCGCGGCCAGATCGCCGTTCTGCACCGCGACGTCGAAGTCGGAGATGGTGGCGCGGACCTGGTCTTCCTGCGAGGCGGCCGGCGACGAGCCGCGGGTCAGCAGGATGGTGCCCAGGATCGCCACGGCCGCAAGCGCGGCGATCACCAGCACGATCGCGATCACCCAGCCCCAGCTGCGCTTCTTGCCGGGCGGCTTCGGGGCGTCGTCACGGGCCGGAATCTTCTGCGGCGCAACGTTTTGCGCGGTGAAGGCTTCGGTCTCGGCGGCGCCGCCGGTGCCGAAGACCTCGGTGGCCGGCTCCTGGGGCCGGTTGATGATCTGCGTGGACCCGGCGTCGAAGCCCGACGGTGCGGTGAACCGCCGCTCACCCTCGGGCGGGTCGGTGGGCTGCGTGCTGGGGTCGGCCGGTGCGAACACCTCGGTGGCGGGCTCGTCCTGTTGGTGGGCTGCGTTATCTGGCTCGTTCGGGCCAGTGGGCTTCGACATCGGTGCTGCGGTCCTCCCTAACGGCGCTACGGGGCGAAGCTTAGCCATCCGCGGTGACGATCAGATAACCCTGCACGGCACAATGGGGCCATGACTCGGATGGGCGATCTCCTCGGACCGGAACCTGTACTGCTGCCTGGCGATCCCGCCGCCGAAACCGAGTTGGCCGCCGGGGAGAGTCCGGCGATCGTCGCGGCCGCTCACCCGTCGGCGTCGGTGGCGTGGGCCCAGCTGGCCGAGGATGCGCTCGCCGACGATCAGGCGATCACCGCGTACGCCTACGCGCGCACCGGCTATCACCGCGGCCTGGATCAGCTCCGTCGCAACGGGTGGAAGGGCTTCGGTCCGGTGCCCTTCGCCCACGAGCCCAACCGCGGCTTCCTGCGCTGCGTGGCGGCACTGGCCCGCGCGGCCGACGCGATCGGTGAGGAGCCCGAGTACCAGCGCTGCCTGGACCTGCTCGACGACTGCGATCCGGCGGCGCGCGCCGAACTCGGGTTGAGCTAGATCCAGAGCGCCGCGATCGTCTGCGACGCTGCCCGCTCGACGGCCATCACCTCAGGACGCAGGCGGGCGGCAGCCTCCCGCTGATTCCGTGGTCCGGCGTCGGCGGCGTCGAGCACGTCGAGCATCTCCAGCGCGGTCCGTTGGAGGTCCCGTCGCGCGGTGCGCGCGGCCAAGCTCTCGGCGTCGCCCGCCGCCGCGAACGGTTGCGCGAGCTCGAGTGCCGCCCGGGTCGCGGCCAGCGCGTCGGCGAGCCGGTGGGTCTCCTGCCGGCGGGCGAGCGCCAGGTACACCGCAAGGCCGATGGCGCACCCGATCAGCGTGTCGATGCCACGGGTCAGCAGCAGATGTCCGACCTGCCCGGGCTCCAGCGGGTGGCTGGCGGTCCCGATGGTCAGCGCGGTCGCGGTGATGAACACCGAGGCCAGCAGGTAGTTGCGGGCCACCAGCATCTCGATCGCGAAGTTCAGCAGCGCCAGCACCGCGGCGAGCAGCCAGCCCTGCGGGTGGATCACGATGATCGCCGCCGCCAACGCCAGCCCGATCCAGGTGCCGAGGAGTCGCTCGGCCCCGCGGCGCAGCGCATGCCACAGCGGCGCGCCCTGGTGCAGGATCAGCACGGCGGCGGCCATCGCCCAGTAGGCCCGGTCGACACCGAGGTCGACGGCGGCGAACCCGGCCAGGGGCACCCCGATCGCCACCCGAACCATCACCCGGCGCGTCTGCGAGCCCGTGCGCAGCGCCGCCCGCAGCAGCTCTAGCGCGGGCACCGGCGCGGGCGGGCGCTGCCGGGGATCGCGGCGCGCGACCGCGTCGGGATCCGCCTGGTCCCGTCCGAGGGCCCGTACCAGGTCCGCTGTGTCCGGGTCGGCGCGCGCGAACAGCACGTGCACCGCATGGTTGACCGCGCGCAGTCGGTGCAGCTCGCGGCTACCGGACGCCGCAGGCTGCTGGTCGATCAGGGCCGTCCAGGCCTGATGCAGTGCGTGCGCCGCCTGGTGCCGGGCGCCCTCCTCGTCCGGACCGCCGATCGCGTCGAAATAGTCCGCGACCCGATCGGCCGCCGTTCGCACCACCACCCGTTCCGGGCGCCGGAATCCCGTCACCGCGCCGACCATCTGGGTCACCCAGGCGACCGTGCCGCCCGCGAGCACGAGTGCGCCGATCTGCCAGGGCTCCAGCCGGGACGCCGAGACGCCGATCCCGGCGGCACAGGCGACGACGAACACGTAGGCCCCCGGCGGGCCCACCCGCAGCGCGCTGCACAACCACACGGCGATCACCGCGACGCCCGACACCGTCAGCACGCCGGCCCAGGCCACGTCGGCCGCCCAGGAGCCGGCGGCGACCGCCAACGCCAACGCGATCGCGATCATGGCGAGCTGGACGGCGCGACTGAGATAGGGCCGGCCCACCCCGAACCGCGACGTGAAGGCGCCGAGTGTGGCGATCAACCCAGCGCCGAGATTGCCGGCTGCCACGCCGGCGAGGACGGGGACGGCGGTGCTGACCGCGGCGCGCAGCGCGACGGGCAGCCGTGGCGGCGCTACCGGTTCTGGCTTTCGCACTCGCAGTCGGCGGCCGAGTCCGGCGGCTCGACCTGCACGGTCGCGTGGTCGAGTCCACGCGCGGTGAGCACGGCGCGCGCGTCGTCGAGGACCCGCGCCGAATTCCGTCGGCTGGTCAGGTGTGCGGTCACCATGTCCTTGCCCGGCACCAGCGTCCACACGTGCAGATCGTGCACCTCGGTCACGCCCTCGACCGCACATAGCGCGGCGCGCAGTTCGTCGACGTCGATGTGGCTGGGCGAGGACTCCGACAGGATGCGCAGCGCGGCGCGGGCCAGCGCGATCGCCCGGGGCAGCACCCACAGCGCGACCAGCACCGCGACCACGACGTCGGCGTAGGGCCACCCGGTGGTGACGGTCACGATGCCCGCGATCAGGACCCCGATGCTGCCGACGGTGTCGGCGACCACCTCCATGTAGGCGCCCTTGACCGCGAGGCTGCTCTCGGACTGGGAGCGCAACAGCAGCACGACGACCGCGTTGGCCAGCAGGCCGGCGAGCGCGACGACGATCATCGGCACGCCGGGCACGTCTGGCGCCCCGCCGAGCCGTTCGAACGCCTCGTACAGGATGAACGCGGCGACGCCCATCAGCAGGACCGCGTTGGCGACGGCGGTGAACACCTCGGCCCGGTGCCATCCGTAGGTCCGCGACGGTGAGGTGCTGCCGCGCTTGGCGAGCAGCACCGCTGTCAGCCCCATGAACATCGCGACGAGGTCGGTGAGCATGTGCCCGGCATCGGCCAGCAGCGCGATCGAGTTGATGGCGAGCGCGGTGCCCAGCTCCACTGCGAAGAACACGGTCAGGATCGCGGCCGCGATCACCATCCGGGAGACGCGGACGTCGCCCCCGTGGCCGTGGTCGTGTCCCGCACCCATGACGGCGAATATATGCGTACTAACGCATATATGGCAAGGTTGCCACGGCTGTTACTGCCAGGCCGACCAGAACCGCGTGAGCTCTCCGCCCACGGCGGACATGTATGCCGGCACCCCGGACAGCTCGAACAGCGTGTACACCCCGGAGAAGAACCACTGGTTCACGCCGGGGGCGAACAGCAGCAGGATCAGCAGCAGAAAGCCCCACTGCTTGGCCGGCGCGACCGCTCGCTGCGTCTGCGGGCTCAGGTGCGGCTCGAGCGCGCCATACCCGTCCAGTCCGGGGATTGGAAGGATGTTCAGCAGGAACGCGGTGATCTGCAGGAACCCCAGGAACGCGACGCCGGCCCAGAACACCGAATGCCCGGGGTCGTAGAACAACCGGGTCGCCGCCAGCAGCAGCACCGCGCAGACGACGTTCGCCGCCGGCCCGGCCAGGCTGATGATCGTCCGCTGCCATGCGCCCATCCAGCCGGTGCGCAGGTACACCGCGCCGCCCGGCAGCCCGATGCCGCCGAGCGCGATGAACAGGACCGGCAGGCCCAGCGACAGCAGCGGGTGCGAGTACTTCAGCGGGTTGAGCGTCAGATAGCCGCGCGCCTCGACGTCGCGGTCACCGAACCGCCACGCCGAATACGCATGCCCGAACTCGTGCAGGCACAGCGAGATCAGCCAGCCGAAGATCACGAAGACGAAGACCCCGAGGTAGGCCATCGGGGTGACCTCGGCTGCGGACAGCCACGCCGCGACACCGCCGGCGGCCGTCACGGCGATCAGGACGAGGAACAGGGGGCTCGGCCGTACCGACTGGTGCAGCGGGCGGACGCTCACGCACCCACGCTACCTGCGGCCGACGCGCAACCAGCCCTGCGTGTGGCGGTAGAACGTGGAGCGCCGCACCGGGCGCGGCCCGAGTGCGCCGTCGCGCACCACCTGCGCGCCGGTGGTGCCCAGCTGTGCGGCCCGGCCGACCACCCACCGCCGCGGCCGCCACCGCCCGGTCTCGACTGCCGCGCGCAGTCCGGGCAGCGCGCCGGTCGGCTCCACCCGCACCCCGGTCACCTCACCGTCGAACAGCACGGTGTCGTCGACGACGGCCTCGCCGAGCAGGGTGCGCTGCCCCTCGGGTGGCCGCCACACCGCGGCCCCGACGACGACGGCACCGGTGTCGTCCCTGATCAGGGGGACGCGGGTGGCCGGGGCGTGTAGCGCCCGGCGGGCGCCGAACGCGCGGCGGACATGGGCGACCTCGACGTCGAGACAGTCGGCCCGCAACAGCGCCCTCAATGCGGCGGCCAGGTCGGCGTCGGTGCCGATCACGACGACGCGGCGCCAGGCCCCCACCCCGTCGAGACCGGTGCGCGGAAGGTCGCGCAGCGGGCGCGGTACGCGGGCACCGCTGGGGGTCAGAACCGCGACGGACGGGGGCGCGGCGCGCGATCGGATAAGGTAGCTCACCGGCTGCACACACTATGCACAGCATTCGAGCGGGAGAGGCGCGGCATGCCGGCAATCGTCCTCATCGGCGCCCAGTGGGGCGACGAGGGCAAAGGTAAGGCCACCGACCTGCTCGGTGGGCGGGTTCAGTGGGTGGTGCGCTACCAGGGCGGCAACAATGCCGGCCACACGGTGGTGCTCCCGACGGGGGAGAACTTCGCGCTGCACCTCATTCCATCGGGCATTCTCACGCCCGGCGTCACCAACGTGATCGGCAACGGCGTCGTCGTCGACCCCGGCGTACTGCTGACCGAGCTGCGTGGCCTCGAAGACCGCGGCGTGGACACCGAGCGGCTGCTCCTGTCGGCCGACGCGCACCTGCTGATGCCCTATCACGTGGCGATCGACAAGGTCGTGGAGCGCTACGCCGGCAGCAAGAAGATCGGCACCACCGGCCGCGGGATCGGTCCCTGCTACCAGGACAAGATCGCCCGGCAGGGCATCAGGGTGGCCGACGTTCTCGACGCCGACCTGCTGGCCGAAAAGATCCAGGGCGCACTGGAGTTCAAGAACCAGGTGCTGGTCAAGATCTACAACCGCAAGGCGCTCGACGCGAACGAAGTGGTCGACAACCTGCTGGCTCAGGCCGAGGGTTTCCGGCATCGCATCGCCGACACCCGGCTGCTGCTCAACACCGCACTCGAACGGGGCGAGACGGTCCTGCTCGAGGGGTCGCAGGGCACGCTGCTCGACGTCGACCACGGCACGTATCCCTTTGTCACGTCGTCGAATCCGACCTCTGGCGGAGCGGCCGTCGGTTCCGGGATCGGGCCCACCCGCATCACCACGGTGCTGGGCATCCTGAAGGCGTACACGACTCGGGTGGGGTCCGGCCCGTTCCCGACCGAACTGTTCGACGAGCACGGCGAGTACCTGGCCAAGACCGGCGGCGAGGTCGGGGTCACCACCGGCCGTCGGCGGCGCTGCGGCTGGTTCGACGCCGTCATCGCCCGGTACGCGACGCGGGTCAACGGCATCACCGACTACTTCCTGACCAAGCTCGACGTGCTGTCGAGCTTGGAGACGGTGCCGATCTGCGTCGGCTACACCGTGGACGGCAAGCGGACCGACGAGATGCCGATGACTCAGAGCGACATCGCCCGCGCCGAACCGATCTACGAGGAACTGCCCGGCTGGTGGGAGGACATCTCCGGCGCGCGAGAGTTCGACGACCTGCCCGCCAAGGCGCGCGACTACGTGCTGCGGCTCGAAGAACTGGCCGGGGCGCACGTGTCGTGCATCGGCGTGGGACCGGGCCGCGATCAGACCATCGTGCGTCGCGACGTGCTGCGGTGACCGACGCCTCCCCGGGCGGGTTCCCCGATCTCCAACCGATCGATCCGCCCCCGGGTTTCGGACGGTTCCTCGCGGCGATGCGCCGCGCGCAGGATCTCGCGGTGTCGGCGGCGCCGGACGCCGCGACGTGGGAGCAGGCCGCCGATCAGGTCGACCGGCTGATCGAGCTGCTGGCCCCGTTCGAGGCCGAGGAGGGCGTCGGCCCGGCCAGCCGGGCTCCGTCGCTTCCGGGCTCGGGCAGCTTGCTGATGCCGCCCTACCGCGTCACCCGCTTTACTGACGACGGCGTCGAACTGCAGGTAGAGTTCAGCCGGTTCTCGGTGGGCGGGAACCGCGCCGTGCACGGCGGAGTGTTGCCGTTGCTGTTCGACAGCGTCTTCGGGATGGTCATCCATGCCAGCGGGCGCCCGATCAGCCGGACCGCATTCCTGCACGTGGACTACCGCAAGGTGACGCCGATCGACACCCCGCTGACCGCCAAGGGCTGGGTGCGCGAGACGCAGGGCCGCAAAGCGTTCGTCAACGCCGAACTGCGCGACCCGGACGGCACCGTGCTCGCCGAGGCCAACGGGTTGATGATCCAGCTGATGCCCGGCCAGCCGTAGCGGGTGTCTTCCAGGGGGGCGATGGACAAGGGGTTACGCGAGTACCTGCTGATCTGGTGGCGGCAGCCGTTCGATTTCGAGTGGACGAGGCGGCATCTGCAGTCCCGGGGACTGATGCGGATCCACCAGGTGTTCATCGGGTCGTTTTCGCTGCTCTACGGTGTGACCGCGCTGCTGACCGTGGTGTGGGCGACCCGCGACGGCGGCGCTGTGAACGGCCGGCCGCTCGTGATCGCGGTCGCGGTGAGCTCAGCGATCCTGGGTGTCATCTGGATCTTCGGCCCCCCGCCGACCGAGTGGCAGTCCCGCGCGTTCGCCATCTACGCCGACCTCGCAGTCTTCGCCGTCATCGCCTGCTACCAGGACGCGTTCGTCGCGATGCCGGGTCTGGCGCTGCTCGCTGCCAACGGCATCTACGTCGTGGTGCTGCACGGCCCGCGCGCTCTGGCGGCGCATCTCGCGTTCACCGTCGCCGCATTCGCGGCGCTGTACGGGGTGGCTCTCGCGCAGGACACCAACGCGACCAGCGTCATCACCATTCGCCTGCTGGTCCTGTTGCCGACGGTGGTGGGTGTGCCGGTGATCGTGCAGTCCTACCTGCTGGCGTTGCGGATGGGCGCGGTGGACTCGCTGTACGACCCGCTGACCGGGCTGCTCAACCGCCGGGGCCTCGAGGACGAGGTGGCCGCGCTGGTGTCCGAGGACGGTGCCCACCTCGGGGTGCTGGCCGTCGACATCGACAAGTTCAAGACGATCAACGACGGCCACGGGCACGACGTGGGCGACATGGTCCTGGTCGAGGTGGCCAACGCCACCAGGAACGCGGTGGCGGCCGCGGGTGTGCGATCGCTGATCGCGCGCACCGGCGGTGAGGAGTTCGCGGTGGTGGTCCTCGCGCCGCCGACGGCAGTACGTTCGGTCGCCGTGGCTCTGCACGACGCGGTGGCCCGCTGTGACGCCGCGGTGGTGCCGACGGTCAGCGTCGGCGTCGCGACGGCGTGGAGCACCGACCGCGACGCCTCCTCGACGGTGCGTTCGCTGATCGAGCTGGCCGACGGCGCGATGTACCGGGCGAAGAGCGTGGGCGGCAACCAGACCGTGATCGTCAGCGACGGACTGGCCGCCGAACACTGAGGGGGCGTGCCACGATGACGCCCATGACCGAGCCTGCAGTGCGTCCGCCGCGCAGCCTCACCACGCCCCGCGCCGCGGCGCTGGCCGGTGTCGTCTTCGCGCTGCTGTTCGCGGTGATACTGGTGGCGCTGCGCCTGCCGGAGCCGACGCTCGCCCGGCTGCGCCTCACCGTCGTGCTGACGCCCTTCTCGGGCATCGCGTTCCTGTGGTTCATCGGCGTGGTCCGGGACAGCCTCGGCCGGCTCGAGGACCGGTTCTTCGGCACCGTCCTCCTCGGCAGTGGCCTGCTGTTCCTGGCGATGGTGTTCGCCGGAACGGCGGTCCAGGCGGGTCTGCTGGCTGCCAAGCAGTTCGGCGCGGAGCCCGACCCGGAAGTGTCGGCGTTCGCCCGCGGGCTGCTGGTCGCGCTGACCAACACCTATGCGCTGCGGATGGCTGCGGTGTTCATGATGTCGCTGGCCACCATCTGGCTGCGGACGGGGCTGATGGCGCGGTGGCTGGTGGTGGCGACGTACGTGGTCGCCGTCAGCGTGCTCGTCGCCGGGGACATCTCCCCGTGGATGACGTTGACTTTCCCGGCCTGGGTGCTGGTGGTCAGTCTGCTGATGTTGCGTCGTGCTCCAGCGTCAACGCTGCTGCCGGACAGAGGTTGACGGCCTGGACCGCTCGCTGCTCGGCGTCGCCGGTCACCTCGTCGGTGAGCACCACGACCACGCCGTCG
The DNA here is from genome assembly GCA_023404955.1 of Actinomycetes bacterium. GTDB lineage: Bacteria > Actinomycetota > Actinomycetes > Mycobacteriales > Mycobacteriaceae > Mycobacterium. The sequence continues at coordinate 10,128 of JAEXZY010000031.1, read as the reverse complement.
TCGTCCTGGTCGAAGACGTCGCCCGCGACCATCACGCAGTTGCCGGCCTGGATGCAGATCTCCCGGTCGGCGCTGACCCGGCTCACCAGCGCACCTTCAGCGACGCCACGCCGTAGATGAAGTGGAAGGACCGGAACGCGACATCGTCGACGTCCTCGGCGAGCTCCAGCGTGGGGAATCGGCGCAGCAGCGCCGGGAAGGCAGTCTGCATCTCCATGCGCGCCAACGGGGCTCCGAGGCAGTGGTGCACGCCGTGGCCGAAGGCGAGATGCCCCGGCGCTCCGCGGCTGATATCGAGTTGCTCTGGCGCAGAGATGAATTCGGGATCGCGGTTGGCCGCCGGCAGCGAGGCGAACACCAGCCGGCCCGCCGGGATCGGCACCCCGGCGATCTCGACATCGGTGGTGGTGATGCGCGGGATCGAGGTGTGCACGATCGACAGGTAGCGCAGCAGCTCCTCGATGGCCGGGCCCACCGCGGCCGGATCGTCGCGGACCTTGGCCAGCTGTTCGGGATGGCTCAGAAACGCGAGCGTGCCGAGCGCCAGCATGTTCGACGTGGTCTCGTGGCCGGCGAGCAGGAGCAGGCCTGCGATGCCGATCAGTTCGTCGTCGGTGAGGTCGTCGCCGTGTTCGCGCACCAGCATGCCGAGGATGTCCTCGCCCGGCGCGGCGCGGGCCCGGTCGACCAGGGTGCCCATGTACGCGCGGCCCTCCTGCTGCAGCTGAAGGCGCTCGGGGATCGGGGCGGACAGGTCCAGCTGACGTGCGCTGCGGCGCTGGAAGTCGTCGCGGTCGGCATAGGGCACCCCGAGCAGCTCGCAGATCACCAGCGAGGGGATGGGCAGCGTGACGTGTTCGACGAGGTCGGCAGGGGAGCCGGCCGCGGCGAGCGCGTCGAGCTGTGCGTCGACGATCTCGACGATGCGAGGCTGCAGCCGCTGGATCCGCCGGATCGTGAACTCCGGGGTCAGCATGCGCCGAAGTCGCTGGTGCTCGGGCGGATCGAGGCCGAGCAGGTTCCCGGCGCGGTTGCGCGCGGCCTCCTCCTCGTCGATCGGAGGTGCACCGGGCAGTACGAATCCGGGCGGTCTGCCGTTGGAGAACCGTGCGTGATCGCTGAGTACCGTCTTCACGTCCTCGTGGCGGGTGACGAGGAAGACGCGCATGCCGAAGGCGTTCGTGACGCTCGCGACGCCCTCGGTGTCGCGGATCCCGGCCAGTAGGGGCGTTGGATCGAGCCCGTCGCGGCGCATGTGCAGCGGCGGCAGCCCGGCCTCGGGTTCGGTGCGGGTATCGGCCTGACTCATGTCTCGACGCTACCCGCGGCTGCGGGTAGCTACCGTCCGCTGCGCAGCGCCGGCCACCAGATCGTCGGACCGATGAGAGTGAACAGCGCCGGGATCACGACGGTGCGGACCACGAACGTGTCCAACAAGATGCCGAGACCCACGATGATGCCGACCTGTGTCAGCGCGATCAGCGGCAGCACCCCAAGCACGCAGAACACCGCGGCCAGCACGACGCCCGCGCTGGTGATCACCGCGCCGGTCGCCGAGACGGCCCGGACGATGCCGTCGCGGGTGCCGTGCTCGGGTGTCTCTTCCCGCGCCCGGGTCACCAGGAAGATCGTGTAGTCGACGCCCAGCGCGACCAGGAACAGCAGCGCGAACAGCGGCACGCTGTTGTCGAGGGCGGGGAAGCCGAACACGTGCACGCTGGCCCAGCCGCCGAGGCCGAGGGCGGCCAGGGCGCTGAGCACCGTGACCGCGACCAGGATCACCGGCGCGAGCGCCGAGCGCAGCAGCACGAACAGCACGAGCAGAACGACCGCCAGGATGGCGGGCACGACGAGCGCGCGGTCCCGGCCGGCGGCACCCGCCGCGTCGCGGGCCTTGGCGTCGGAACCGCCGACCAGACCGTCGGGATCGACGCCGTGCACCGCGGCCCGCAGCGCGTCGACGGTGTCGAACGCCTCGTCGGAGGCGGGTTCGGCGGCCAACACGACCGACCATTGGGTCAGCCCCTGCGGTGAGGTCCCCGTCGGGTTGGCGGAGACGACGCCGGGGGTGCCGGTGATCGCCTGCTGCACCGCCGCGGTGCGGTCGGTCGAGGCGATGACGAGCGTGGGATCGGTGACACCGCTGGGGAAGTGGTCGGCCAGGGTCTCGAAACCGCTGACCGATTCGGCCTGCACGCGGAACTGTTCGGTCTGCGACAACCCGATCGGCGTCTTCAGCAGCCCGGTGCACAGCAGTCCCAGCACTCCGAGCGCGACGACGGAGACCACGACCGGTTTGCGCGCCACCCCGGCGGCCACCCGATGCCACGCGCCGCCTTCGGTCAGGGCCGTCGCACCGAGGCGCGGAATGAACGGCCAGAACAGCTTTCGCCCGAACAGGTCGAGCAGCGGCGGCAGCACCAGCAGCACGAACACCGCGGCGACGACGAGGCCTGATGCGGCCTGGACCCCGAGGCTGCGGGTGCTGGGGGAGGACGCGAGCAGCAGGGTGAGCAGCGCGAGCACTACAGTCGCGTTGCTCGCGATGATCGCCGGCCCGGCTCTGCGCACCGCCGTGGCGAGCGCGTCGTGGTGAGACTGATTGCGTCCCAACTCCTCCCGATATCGGGAGATGAGCAGCAGCGCGTAGTTGGTGCCTGCACCGAACACGAGCACGCTGGTGATGCCGGTCGTCGAGCCGTCCGGAGACATGCCCAGCCCCTCGGCGACGGCCGTGCCCACCACGCCGCCGACCCGGTCGGCGAACGCGATCACCAGCAGCGGCACCAGCCACAGCAGGGGTGAGCGATAGGTGATGATCAGCAGCAGAGTCACCACCGCCGCGGTGACGGCGAGCAGTGTGATGTTCGCTCCGGAGAACGAGTCGGCGATGTCGGCGCCGAATGCGGGACCGCCGGTGACCTGCGCACGCAGCTGCGGATCCAGGCCGTCGGTGGCCGCGCTGCGCAGCTTCGTCACTTCGTCACCCAGTGCGAACCCGGACAGATCGGCCGGTAGCGGAACGACCGCGATCGCGGCCTCCCCGTCCTGGGAGACCTGCACGGGCGGGCCGCCCGGCCCGGTGGCGGCGGCGGCCAGCATTCGCTCCCGCGCCGCGTCGGCGGCCGCCCGGTCGGCGGGGCCCAACGCCGCGCCATCGGTGCGGGTCAGCACCAGCAGCACAGGCGCCTGGTCACCGCCGGGGAAGTCGGTACGCAACACGTCGGCGCGCGTCGACTCGGCGCTCGCCGGTACCGGCACCGGCGACTGCTCGCCCGAGGAACCGCCGCTCAGCAGCCCCAGAGCGGCCCCGGACGCCACGAGGATCATCAGCGCGATCAACCAGGACAGTCGTCTGCTCATGCCGACCAATATTTCAGATACTTAACCTTTAATCAAATGAACAAGCGGTAAGGTGTCGGGTGTGCCAGAGCAAGACCGAGCCGGGCTGGAAGCGCTGATCGCCGCAGACGTGCGCGCGGTGACCGCGCAGTCCGACCAGATCGGTCATGCGTTTGCCGCGCGCCACGGTCTGTCGGACAACGACTTTCGCGCGTTGCTGCACGTGATGGTGGCCGAGGCCGGAGGTGATCCACTCGCTGCCGGGGGATTGCGCGCCCGAATGGGGATGTCCGGCGCGGCGATCACCTACCTGGTCGAACGGATGATCGCGTCCGGCCACGTGCTGCGTGAGGCCGATCCCGCGGACCGGCGCAAGGTCAAGCTCCGGGTCGCCGAGCACGGCATGGGGGTGGCTCGCGAGTTCTTCACGCCGCTGGCCGAGCACCTGACCCGCGCCCTGACCGACGTGCCCGACGCCGATCTGAAGGCTGCTCACCGGGTGTTCGAGGCCGTGGTCGCGGCGATGGGCGCGTTTCGCGCCGATCTGCACGTCACCTCCGAGTGACGGTTCTGGCAGGCTGGATGCTCGATGAGTGAGACGACTGCGGCCGAGACGACATCGGTGCTGCTCCTGCAGGGTGGCGAGCACACGGGTGACCTTGCGCTGGCCTTCCAGCGGCTGGGCGCCCGGGTGACGGTGTCCGACGACATGGCCGCGATGACAGACGCGGACGCGCTGACCGCCCTGATCGACGAGACCCGGCCCCGTTTCGTCGTCGCCGACGCCGGCGGGGTCGCCACCGATGCGCTGCTCGCCGCAGCCGACCGCGAAGACGTCGAGGTCCTCCCGACTCCGCGCGCGTTGCGGCTGTCGGTGGACGGGGAAGGTCTGCGCCGGCTGGCCGCCGACGAGCTCGGGCTGCCGACGGCGCCGTTCTGGTTCGCCGGCTCGGTGGCCGAACTCACCGCGGTCGCCCAGCACGCCGGCTTCCCGCTACTGGTCAAGCCGGTGACCGCGGCACCCGGTGAAGGGGAGTCGGTCGTGCTGCGGGCCGACGACATCGAGCCGGCCTGGCGCAGCGCCGTGGCCGGGGGTCGTCTCAGCCTGCAGCGGGTGCTGGCCGAGACGGTGGTCGAGGTCGACGTCGCGGTGACGCTGCTGACCGTGCGGACCACCGGGCCGTCGGGACCGGCTGTCAGCTTCTGTGAACCCATCGGCCATCACCGGGAATCGGCCGAGACACTGGAATCCTGGCAGCCGCAGCATCTTTCGTCCGCGGCACTGGATGCGGCGAAGTCGATCGCGGCGCGGATCGTCAACTCCCTCGGCGGCCGGGGCGTCTTCGCGGTCGAGTTGCTGGTGCGTGGGGACGAGGTGTACTTCAGCGATGTCCGTCCCCGCCCGCAGGATAGCGCGCTGGTCACGTTGCGTTCGCAACGCCTGTCGGCCCACGAACTGCATGCCCGGGCGATCCTCGGGCTGCCCGTCGACACCATCATGATCTCGCCGGCGGCGATGGAAATCTCCTCCGACGGGCACGGGTCCACCGACATCTCCTGGCGGGCCGCCCTCGCCGAGGCACTCGCGGTCGCCGAGAGTGACGTGCGGTTGTTCCCGCCGCGCTGGCTGGCCACCGCGACGGCGCCCGATCCGATCGTCGCCCGTGACCGCGCGCGCCGCGTCGCATCCGCATTGCGCAGGCTGACGTGACCGAGCCCGACGAGTCCACGGGCACGTCGGCGGCGCCGTTCCTGGGTGCCCTGGCCATCATTGTCGCCATCGTGATCGCAATCTGGTTGTTCAACGTGTTCTCCGGCGGGGAGCTGACCGATGAGCAACTCATCGGGCGCGCCGCGGCCGGCCAGAACGACGCTCTGCAGCGCGACGACTACGCCGACTTCCGCAGCTACACCTGCGCCGCACAGATCGGCACCGAGGCGCAAATCCTTGACAGGCAGCGTGATTCGAAGGCCAAGCAGGGCGAGCGATTCCTCGACGGGGTGACCAGCGTCAAGGTCGACGGGGACCGGGCCACCGCATCGGTCACCTACCATTTCGCCAACGCGCCGGATGCCAAGCAGACCGCCGACATCCCCTTCGCGAAGGAGGACGGGGCCTGGAAGGTCTGTTCGACCGGTCCCAGCTAGCTGTGCGACACTCACGACCGTGAGTTATGCCGGAGACATCTCGCCGGAGGAGGCCTGGAAGCTCCTGAGTGAGAACCCCGATGCCGTGCTGGTCGACTGCCGCACCGATGCCGAATGGCGCTTCGTGGGAGTCCCGGATCTGTCGGAGCTGGAGCGCGAGACCGTGTTCATCGAGTGGAACCGCACCGACGGGTCCCGCAACGACGGGTTCGTCGACGATCTCCTGGCCGCCGGCATCACCCCGGGCGAGAGGCCCGTGGCGTTCCTGTGCCGATCCGGCAACCGGTCGATCGGGGCCGCGGAGGCTGCCACCGAGGCGGGCATCGGGCCGTCGTACAACATCCTCGACGGGTTCGAGGGCAATCTGGACGAGCGTGGTCATCGCGGTGCCACCGGGTGGAAGGCCGTGGGCCTGCCGTGGAGGCAGTCGTGACCGAATCCCCTCGCGAATCGGTGCGCATCCCCGCCGAGCTTCCCGAGGGCGTCAGCCAGGCCACCGTCGGCGTGCGTGGTGGGTTGTTGAGGTCTGGGTTCGAGGAGACCGCCGAGGCGCTGTACCTGACGTCCGGCTACGTCTACGAGACGGCGGCCGACGCCGAGAAGGCGTTCACCGGCGAGATCGACCGGTACGTCTACTCCCGGTACGGCAACCCGACGATCTCGATGTTCGAGGAACGGTTGCGGCTGCTCGAGGGCGCGCCGGCCTGCTTTGCGACAGCCACCGGCATGTCGGCCGTGTTCACCGCGCTCGGCGCCCTGCTGGGTGCGGGCGATCGTCTGGTGGCCGCGCGCAGCCTGTTCGGGTCCTGCTTCGTGGTCTGCAGCGAGATCCTGCCCCGCTGGGGTGTGGAGACGGTCTTCGTCGACGGCGACGATCTGTCGCAGTGGGAGGAGGCGCTGTCGGTTCCCACGCAGGCGGTGTTCTTCGAGACACCGTCGAACCCGATGCAGTCGCTGGTCGACATCGCCGCGGTGTGCGACCTCGCCCACGCCGCGGGCGCACAGGTGGTGCTGGACAACGTCTTCGCCACGCCGATCCTGCAGCAGGGCTTTCCGCTGGGCGTGGATGTCGTGATCTACTCGGGCACCAAGCACATCGACGGGCAAGGCCGGGTGCTAGGCGGCGCGATCCTCGGCAGCAAGGACTACATCGACGGTCCGGTGCAGAAACTGATGCGGCACACGGGGCCGGCGCTGAGCCCGTTCAACGCGTGGACGCTGCTCAAGGGTCTGGAAACACTGGCTCTGCGTGTGGAGCACCAGAATTCGTCCGCCCACCGCATCGCCGAATTCCTGGAATCGAACTCGTCGGTGAGCTGGGTGAAGTACCCCCTGCTGGAGTCGCACCCCCAGTACGACCTGGCCAAGCGGCAGATGACCGGTGGCGGCACCGTCGTCACCTTCGAACTCGCCGGTGGGACGAAAGAACGCGCGTTCGAGGTGCTCGACAAGCTGCGCATCGTTGACATCTCCAACAACCTCGGCGATTCGAAGTCGCTGATCACGCACCCGGCCACCACGACCCATCGTGCGATGGGCCCCGAGGGCCGGGCGGCAATCGGCCTGGGCGACGGCGTGGTTCGTATCTCGGTGGGCCTGGAGGGCACCGAGGACCTGATCGCGGACCTGGATCAGGCGCTGGGTTAGGTGTCGCGCCGCTCCGAGCAGAAGAAGGCCCGCCGCAAGAAGCGGCAGGCCGTCCGTGAGGAGGGGTGGATTCCCGCGCGCGTGCTCGAGCAGCTCGAAATCGCCTCGGATCTGGAAGCTTTCGACGCGCAGCTGACCGAACGCGGGTGGGAGTTCTCCGAGGACATCGACGACGATGCCGGCGCCGCCTGGTACTGGACACCCTCGGAGGCGGATGTTCCCGACGAGGACGATGTCGTCAACGTGACGGTCGCGTTGCTGACTCCTGAGGACGACGGCGAGATCGTGCACGTGGTGTTCGTGGGAACGGGCGACGACTACCAGTTCGGTGTCGAGGAGTTCTTCGCCAACCTCGACGCCATCGAGGGCTACCGGCTCGGCGATTCGATGCCGGAATTCGCCTGACGGATCGCCGCGGTGACCGCCTCCGGCGCGTCCAGCGGCACGAACGTCGTCGCGCCCGGCACGTCGATGACCGTCGAGTTCGGGAACAGTGCGGCCAGTCGGCGGCCCAGATCTGGTGTGAAGCAACGGTCGTCGGTGCCCCAGACGATGGTCACCGGTTTGGTGAAGCGGTGCAGGCGCGGCGCGGTGTCCGTCAGATCGGTGCGGCCGATGCCCCGGGCGAGTGCGGCGAAGTCGCCGGCAATGCGTCGGTCGGTGCGTGCCGGGGCGAGCCACGACGCGGTCAGGACGGGATCGAGGTCTTTGGCGAGCAGGCCGAAGCCGAGCGGGGAGTGCCGCAGCGCGGTGATGCCCATGGGTGCCATCAGCGCGCTCGTCGTGATCCTGGACCGCATGGCAGCGAACACCGCATTGAACGGAAACGGTGGAAACTTGTCGAACGCATCGCAATTGGTGAGCACGAGTCGGCCGATCCGCTCGGGGTGTGCGTCGATCAGGAATTGGCAGATGCCGCCGCCGGTGTCGTTGCCGACCAGGGTCACGTCGTGGAGATCGAGCTCGACGAGGAACTGGTGGACCATCTCCGCGACGCCCCGGGGGGTCAGTGCGGCGCGGTCCTGCACCGGGATGCGGTGTGCTCCCAGCGGGAGATCCGGCTGCACGCAGCGGAATCCGCGTGCCGCGAGGTCGGTGGCGACGGCATCCCACAGCCGCGAGTCGACGAGCGCGCCGTGCACGAACACCACGGGCGGTAAGGCCGAGTCGTTCGGACCCGACTCGCGGAACTCGATTGCCGCCTTGGGCAGTGTGACGGTGGGCATGGCGGATATCCTTTGCATCGACACTTACGAACACTGAGTATGAAAGTTACGTACTGACTGTATGGAAGTCAACCCTCGTCCGCGCCGCACCCAGGCGGAGCGCACCGCAGCAACCCGCGCGAAGCTGCTTGAAGCGTCACGAAAGCTGTTCGCTGTCAATGGTTTCGCTGATGTCTCGACGCAGCAGATCGTGGCGGCGGCCGGCGTGACGCGCGGTGCGCTCTATCACCAGTTCGCCGACAAGGCAGAGCTGTTCGCGGCGGTGTACGAGGAGGTGGAAGCCGAGCTGGTGACGCAGATCGCCACGCAGATCGTCGAGGCGGCGCCTGCCGATCAGCTCGCGGCGATGCGTATCGGTGCGCGGCTGTTCCTCGATCTGTGCTCGGCGCCCGATGTGCAGCGGATCGTGCTGATCGACGCGCCCTCCGTGCTCGGCTGGCAGCGCTGGCGCGAGGTCGGGATGCGGTACGGACTCGGCGTGGTGGAGGCGATGGTGGCGCAGGCGGTGGCCGACGGTGTGATTCCGGAGCAGCCGGTGCGGCCGACGGCGCACGTGCTGCTGGGCGCGCTCGATGAGGCGGCGCTGTTCATCGCCCGAGCCGCGGATCAGGCCGCAGCGAAGAACGACATGTACGCGGTCTGCGACCGCCTCATCGACGGCATCGCGCGCTAGTTCTTGTCGGCCCCTTCGACCACGCCGAGGGCCGACTGGGCGCGCTGCTCGTAGCCTGCGCGCTTGGTCGTGTCGAACTCGAGGAAGACGTTGTCGAGACCGAGCTTCCGGTTCATCCACCGTCGCCCGCGGGGCCCGAGCATCTGCGCGGCCTGTGCGGTGAACCGCAGGAACGGCGGCACCGACACATGCGTCTTCGGCTTGTTCAGCGTCTTGACGATGGCAGCCGCGATGTCATCGGGCTCAACGGGTTTGGTGCCTGGGGTCTCCTTGGTTCCGGAGATCAGCTCGGTGTTGGTGAACGGTGGCATGACGACGGAGACGTGCACACCGTGCGGCGCCACCTCGTCGGCCAGCGCGGCGGAAAGGCCGACCACGCCGAACTTCGCGCCCACGTAGACGACCTGGCCGGGCACGGGGATGACACCGGACAGTGACGCGATGTTGATGATGTGGCCGCGGCGGCGGGCGATCATGTCGGGCAGGGCCAGCTGACAGCCGGCGATCACGCCGTAGAGGTTCACCTCGATCGAGGATCGGATGGATTGCTCGGACTGCTCGAGGAACGGCCCGATCGGCATGACGCCGGCGTTGTTGATCAGCACGTCGATGTGGCCGCCGCCGTCGGTGCGGGCCTTGTCCAGGAATGTCGCGAACGATTCGCGATCGGTGACGTCGAGGGGGTAGCCCGACGCCGGGCCGAGATTGGAGAGCTTGGCGACCGACGACTCCTGCAGGGCGACGTCGCGGTCGCCGATGACGACTCGTGCGCCGCGCTTGAGCAGCGCCTCGGCGGTGGCGTAGCCGATGCCCCGCGCGGCACCGGTGATGGCGATCGTCTTCCCGCGGATGTTGTCCATGCGGCCGAACTTTACACGTGTCAAGTTTTGGGGGAAAGAGGGTTATCCCCAACCGCAGAGTTATCCCCAGCTGAAGAATCTCGTGCGGCAGACCCGCGGAAATGCTCGGTAGATTCGTACATGTGTTCGATGTGACGCGGGTGGCGGAGGCGGATCTGGTTGAGGTGATGACCGGCTCGGCTGCTGCGGTCGCGCGGGCGGAGGCGATCAAGTTGGCCGCGATCGCCGAGTT
>JAEXZY010000161.1 GCA_023404955.1 Actinomycetes bacterium | reverse complement strand
ACCGCGGTCGTGGACGGCGAGGGCGGGTTCGGGGCGCTGGCCGGTTCCGCGGTGGGCAGGGTCGCGCTCACCGAGGCGCCCGACGGCACCCGCTGGGCGGGCGTGTCCGCGGTGCACGTCGTCGAATCGGCCCGCCGCCGGGGCCTGGCCCGCCGGCTGTGCGCGGGGCTGCTCGGCTGGGCCGGCGCGCGCGGCGCGACGCGGGCCTACGTGCAGGTGGTCAGCGACAACGAGGGTGCCCGCCGCCTCTATGAGCAGATGGGCTTCACACTGCACCACCGCTCCCGCTACGTGCGGGCGGAGGATTTACTGTGAACGGCATGCGGTTGGCGACGTGGAACGTCAATTCGATTCGGGCCCGGGTGGATCGGGTCACCGACTGGCTGGAGCGTGCCGACGTCGACGTGCTCGCGATGCAGGAGACGAAATGCTCCGACGAACAGTTCCCGACGATGCCGTTCGCGGCGCTCGGCTACGAGGTCGTGCACTGCGGGTTCAGCCAGTGGAACGGGGTGGCCATCGCGTCGCGCATCGGGATCGACGACGTCACGGTGGGCTTCGACGGTCAGCCGACGTGGGGTGACGGGCCGGAAGCGGCCGCCGAAGCGCGGGCGCTCGGCGCAACGTGCGGTGGGGTTCGGGTCTGGAGTTTGTACGTCCCGAACGGCCGCACCGTCAATGACCCCCACTACCACTACAAGCTGGAATGGCTTGCTGCTCTTCGTGATTCCGCATCATCATGGCTGGCGGCCGATCCGGCGGCGCAGATCGCGCTGGTCGGCGACTGGAACATCGCGCCGACCGACGACGACGTCTGGAGCGTGGAGGCCTACGTGGGCAGCACCCATGTCACCGCACCGGAACGCGCCGCGTTCGACGCCGTCGTCGACGCCGGATTCGCCGATGTGGTGCGGCCGTTCACGCCCGGGCCGGGAGTCTTCACCTATTGGGACTACACGCAGCTGCGCTTCCCGAAGAACCGCGGGATGCGCATCGATTTCATCCTCGGCTCCCCGGCCCTAGCGGGCCGAGTCGAGCACGCCGAGATCGCGCGCGATGAACGCAAGACCGGCAAGAACCGCGTCGGATCTCCCAGCGATCACGCTCCGGTTGTGGTGACCCTGGGCTGATCACGGCCGACGTGTCGGTGCGACCGAGTAGTATCGCACACATGTTCGAAGAGTGGTCCGACGGCGAGCTCGTCGCCGCGGTCGACGACGCGCACCGGCAGGAATCGATGCTGATGGCCCGCAAGCTGGCCGTGATCGCCGAACTGCTGGGCCGCCGGACCGAGCAGGAGCTGGCTGTCGAGCTGGACGCGGCCGCGGTGATGAGCGGGTTCAACCGAACCGCCGCGGAGGTCTCGGGGGCGCTGAACATGACTGCCGCCGGGGCGCGGGTGCTGGTGGGCCACGCCGAGACCTTGGCCGTCCGGCTGCCCGCGGTCGCCGCCGCCTTGGCCGCCGGGCACATCGACTGGCGCGCCGCCGAATTGATCTGTTCGCGCACCGAGCTGGTCACCGATGACGCGATCGGGAGGGTGGACGCAGCGCTGGCCGAGCAGATCGGCAGCTGGCGGTGCTGGTCACGGGAGAAGCTGATCACCACGATCGACGCCGTGGTCACCTCCTTCGACACTGCCGCCGCCAAAGAACGCCGCACTGCCGCCTACGACCAGCGCCGCGTCGACGTGCGACCCGATCTCGACGGGATGGCCCGCGTCCGGGCGACGTTGACGCGTGCCGACGGCGCGGTGCTGGACCGGCGCCTGGCCGCGATGGCCGCCTCGGTGTGCCCGCACGATCCGCGCACGGTGGTGCAGCGCCGCGCCGATGCGTTGAACGCACTCGGGCACGGGCAGCTCGAATTGCGCTGCGCCTGCAACGAACCGGACTGTCCAGCCCGCGACCGGCCCCCTGCCCCGATCGTTCCGGTGGTGCTGAACATCGTCGCGGCCGCCGACACCGTCACCGGGCGCAGTGACCAGCCGGGGTACCTGGCCGGACACGGGGTGATCGACGCCGAACTGGTGCGCGAACTGGCCCGCAACGCGACCCGGCATCTGATCGGGCTACCGCACGTCAGCGTCGAGCAGGCGCACCGGTACCGGCCCACCGCCGCGTTGGCCCGCTACATCCGCTCTCGCGATCTGACGTGCCGGTTCCCGGGCTGCACGGTGCCCGCCGAACGCTGCGACATCGACCACACAGAGCCGTTCAATCACGCCGATCCCGCCTCCGGCGGACTGACTGTGGCCGAGAATCTCGGCTGCTACTGCCGGGAACACCACCGCCGCAAGACTTTCGACGAGGGATGGCGCGATCGGCAACTGGCCGACGGCACCATCGTGTGGACGTCTCCCAGCGGACGCACCTACCCCACCACGCCTGCCGGGGCCGCCCTGTTCCCCGACCTCACCGGCCGCCGGCGTACACCCGACGCCGACGTCGTCGCCGCGCGCCGGGAGCGGATGTGCGCCACCCGACACTCGAACGTCGTCAACCGTCACCGCAACCGCGCGGCACGGGAGGAGATTCGAGTTCGGCTATGGCGCAATGATTTTCGCCGATTTCGCGAGTTCTTCCATGGCCAGCCCACCAGCGTCAAGCCAAGCACCAGCCCGTTCGCCCGCTTCGTGAACGACCCCATCGAACCCGAAGAGCTGGAGCCCAATTGGCGCCCGCCACCACAGACTCTGAGCGATCCCGACGAGCCGCCACCGTTCTAGGTGCGGTTGCCTGCTCAACCGAACAGCGGGAAGGCGCGTTTGCGCGCCAGTGCGTCCATCCCGCGCTGGATGCTGTCCTGCACCTCGCGGTACTTCTGCTCGACGTAGGCCTCGTCGTCGGCGCGTGCCGGGTCGTGGTCCAGCTCGATCGCCGGCATCAACCGGGTCCGAATCTTCGCCGGCAGCGGGAACTGGGGCAGCGCGGCGGGCGCGATTCCCCACGGCAGCGACACCGCCAGCGGAAAGACCTTCAGCCGCAACAGTTTGTCCAGACGCAGCGCACGTGACAGCCCGTCGCCGCGAATCAGCACCGGCATCGCGTCGGCGCCACCGACTGTCGCGATCGGCACGATCGGCACGCCCGCTTTGATCGCCATCTTCACGAAACCCATGCGCCCGGCCAGGTTTGCTTCGTCGCGCTCGCTCCACGGCCGCAGCGAATCGACCTCGCCGCCGGGCCACAGCGCGACGTCGCGGCCCTCGGCCAACGCGGTCGCGATGGAATCCGGCGCAGCGGGCAGCACACCCATCGCGCGGAAGTACCTGCCGATCAGCGGGATCGCCATCAACGCGTCGTGCGCGGTGCCGTGCAACGGGCGAGCCTGCCCGAACCGCCGCCACCACTGAACGCCAACGGTCCACGCATCCCAGACGAAGGGCGCACCGGAGTGGATACCGACCAGCAGCACCGGCGCATCGGGAAGGTTCTCCCACCCGTCGAACTCCATGCGGAACCAGTGATCCACCAGCGTGTTCCAGAAGTACTTCTGGCGCTGCATCGTGGTCTCGTCCTGGCCGCTCAGGTCCCAGTCGGCGGCACGACCAGCCACCCAGCCGGACAACCCGCCGCCGTGCTCGGCGCGCTTGGCGGCCATCGCGGTGCGCGTGTCGTCAGCGTGCTCCTGCGCCTGCCGGCGGACGTCGGCGGGACGAGTATCAGGGGTCGCGGTCATAACCGGCGCATACCCGGACAGTGCGCCGCATCACACCTTGAAGTTGGCTGTGTGTCGCCGATCTAGGTGCGGTCCTCGGCGTAACGGCCCGGATTGAACATCGAGGCAACGGCACCGATCAACATCATCGCCGCGGCGGCCAGGAACACCACCGTCAGGCCCGAGTGGAAGGGCTCGGTGATGAGCTCAGGGAAGAACGTCTTGCCCGTCAGCACGTCGGCGTTGACGCCGGGCTGCTGCAACGCATGCGACGGCTCGAGCAGCTCGGCAATCGGGTTGTAGCCGAGGAACGCGGCGAACAGGCTGCCCACCGGCGGCAGGTTGGCCACGTCATGGGCCACCGACGCCGACACTCCCTGAGCCTGCAGGCCGCTGCTCAAAGCCGACGGCAGCGTGTTGGCCAGCCCCACGATCATCAGCGAGAAGAACACGCCGATCGACAGCGAGGAGCCGGCGTTGAAGAACGTCGCGCGCACACCGGAGGCTGCACCACGCTCCGCCGACGGCACGCTCGACATGATCGCCGCGGTGTTGGGCGCGGTGAAGATGCCGCCGCCCAGACCGTTGAGGAACACCAGCACCGCGAACACCCAGTAGTTGAAGTTCACCGGGATCATCACCAGGGCCACGAACGTGACGGCCATCAGCAGCATGCCGCCGACGGTGAACGGACGTGCGCCGAACCGGTCGGACAGCGAGCCGGCAAGAGGACCCGCGACCAGGAACCCGACCGTCATCGGCAGCATGTAGATGCCCGCCCACAACGGGGTCGATTCGAAGCTGTAGCCGTGCAGCGGCAGCCAGATGCCCTGCAGCCAGATGATCAGCATGAACTGCAGCCCACCCCGGCCGACAGACGACATCAGGCCCGCGAGGTTGCCCATGCCGAACGAGGCCGAGCGGAACAACCGGATGTTGACCATCGGCTGCTTGACCCGCAGCTCGACGAAGCAGAACACGACCAGCAACGCGACCCCCACCCCGATGGCGCCGAGCACGGTGGGGCTGGTCCAGCCCGTCGTCGAATCGCCGTAGGGCTGGATCCCGTAGGTGATCCCGATCAGCAGCACGGTCAGGCCGATGCCGAACGTCAGCGTGCCGGCCCAGTCCAGCTTGCCGGGGCTGCGGACCCCGAGTTCTTTGAGCGAGCGCACGCTCCAGATCGTGCCGAGGATTCCGATCGGCACCCCGACCCAGAAGATCGCCTTCCAGTGCCACTCGGACAGGAACCCGCCGATCAGCAGGCCGAGGAACGAGCCGGCGACAGCGGCCACCATGTTCACGCCCAGCGCCATACCGCGCTGATTGGCCGGGAACGCATCGGTGAGGATCGCCGAGGACGACGACATCAGCATCGCGCCGCCGATCCCCTGCACCACCCGCCATGCGATCAACCAGATCGCGCCACCGTCGAGCTGGAACGGGTCGAACGACAGCGCGATGGCCGCGACGGTGAACACCGCGAACCCCATGTTGTAGATCCGGACCCGGCCGAACATGTCGCCGAGCCGGCCGAACGGCACCACCAGCACCGCGGTGACGACGAGGTAGCCCATCAGCATCCACAGCAGGTAGCTGACGTTGCCGGCGGCCAGCGGGTTCAGCCCGATACCGCGGAAGATCGCGGGCAGGGAGATCAGCACGATCGAGGCGTTGATCGTCGCCAACAGGACGCCGAGCGTGGTGTTGGACAGCACGATCCACTTGTAGAAGGGGTGGTCGTGGTCCATCCGTGTGCGCCGGATCGTGGTCTCGCTGAGGCCGGTGTCGGCCACCCCGGCGCGGTCATTCGTCGTCGTCATAGTCGCCGTCTCTTCGCAATCACGTTTCGTATCAAGAGCCGGCGCAGCGCTGCGCCGGAAAACACATATGTTAGCTATATAAATCATCGACGCCAAACCGTATTCCCGCAGTACGGGACTGACCTGGGTTCGGCTACGTTGGGAACGCCCACGCGGGAGCGCGCGCCGAGCGCGCTGAGAGGACGGCTGATGCGCCGTCGACCGTACGAACCTGACCGGGTAATGCCGGCGTAGGGAGAAGCCCATGGACCTGTTGCCACTGACACCGCCGGGGCAGACCCCGCTGCGCGTGCTGACGATCGCCGGTTCCGATTCCGGCGGCGGCGCCGGCATCCAGGCCGACATGCGCACGCTGGCGCTGCTCGGCCTGCACAGCCTGGTCGCGATGACGGCGGTGACGATCCAGAACTCCGTCGGCGTGCAGGGGTTCCACGAGATACCGCTGGACATCATCGCCGGCCAGATCGACGCGGTCGTCACCGACATCGGCGTTCAGGCCGCCAAGACCGGCATGCTCGCGTCGTCGGAGATCATCGACACCGTCGCCGACACCTGGGTGCGACTCGGGCTGGAGGGCACGCCGCTGGTCGTCGATCCGGTCTGCGCGTCGATGCACGGCGACCCGCTGCTGCACCCGAGCGCGCTGGGGTCGCTGAAGGAGCGGCTGTTCCCGCTGGCCACGCTGGTGACGCCGAATCTCGACGAGGTCCGCCTGATCACCGGTATCGACGTCGTCGATCCCGACAGCCAGCGCGACGCGGCCCGGGCGCTGCACGCGCTGGGTCCGCGGTGGGCGCTGGTCAAGGGCGGCCACCTGCGCGCGTCGTCGCACAGCCCGGACCTGCTGTTCGACGGCACCGACTTCCACGAGTACGACTCGACCCGCATCGACACCCCGCACGACCACGGCGCGGGGGACACCCTTGCCGCGGCGACGGCCGCCGCGCTCGCCCACGGCTATCCGATGCCCGAGGCGGTGGCGTTCGCCAAGGCGTGGATCACCGAGTGCCTGCGCGCGGCCTATCCGCTCGGCCACGGCCACGGCCCGGTCTCACCGCTGTTCCGGCTCGACGATGGTCGAGATGGGGATGGCTGACCTCGACGACATCGGAGGGGTCGCCCACCGGCCACAGGGCCGGCCCACCGGGACCGTCGCGCTCACGCACGGCGCGGGCGGCAACCGGGACTCCCCGATGCTCGTAACCGTGTGCGAGGAGTGGGCTCGGCGCGGCTGGCTCGCCGTCCGATACAACCTGCCGTACCGGCGCCGCCGTCCGAAGGGCCCGCCGTCCGGGGCAGCCGCCGACCTCGCCGGCATCCTCGAGGCCGTGGCCGCGGTGCGCGCGCTGGCCGATGGCCCGGTGATTGCGGGCGGTCACTCCTACGGTGGCCGGCTCACCTCGATGGCCGTCGCCGACCACGGACTGGGGCTCGACGTGCTGACCCTGTTCTCCTATCCGCTGCACCCGCCGGGCAAGCCGGAGAAGGCCCGCACCGAGCACCTGCCCCGCATCGCCGTGCCGACGGTGTTCACCCACGGCACCGCCGACCCGTTCGGCACGCTGGCCGAGCTGCAACCCGCCGCCGCGCTCATCCCCGCCGCGACAGCGATCGTCGAGGTCACCGGCGCGCGTCACGACTTGAAGTCGAAGGCGCTGGACGTGCCCGTTCTCGCAGTTGAAGCGGCACTCGAACTACTCGGCTGAGCTATCGTCGGCACGGTGACCACTCCGCCAGGGCCGCCGCCGCCACCCCCGCCCTACGGACCGCCGCCACAGGGCCCGGGCGGATACCAGCAGTACCCGCAATACCCTCAGTACCCGCCGCCCCCTCCGATGCCCTACCAGGGATATCCGAACCCGTACCCGCCGCCGCAGAAGAAGAGCCACCTGAAGTGGTGGCTGCTCGGCGGGCTCGGCGGGGTCCTACTGCTCCTGGTCGTCGGCTTCGTGATCGTGTGGGGTGTCGCCAACTCCGGCAACGTCACCGCGACCGACGTGAAGGTCGGGGACTGCCTGTCCGAGATTCCCACCGGGGACAAGGTGATGCGGGTGAAGACCGTCGGCTGCGAGCAGGCTCACGCCGGCGAGGTGTTCGCGGTGCTGAACATGCCCGACGGGGACTTCCCCGGCCAGCCAGCCGTCGAGGCCTACAGCGAGAAGTGCGGTCCTGCGCTGGCGAGCTACTCCCCCGCCTCGTTGACCGACACCAGCGTGCAGTTGTACGTGCTGTACCCGACCGAAGAGACGTGGTCCAGCGGCGACCGCGCGGTGACCTGCGTGGCCACGTTGAACCCGCCCCGTGCGGGTTCCATCAAGGGCTGATCGGGCGATTGCCGGGACCTCTAGTACCGTCTACCGCATGACTTCGGTGCAGTACGACGCGGTCATCGTAGGGGCCGGATTCGCCGGAATCGGGGCCGCCATCCAGCTCAAGCGGATGGGCTACGAGAACTTCGTGATCCTCGACCGGGAAGACGACCTGGGCGGTACCTGGTACGTCAACCACTACCCCGGGCTGGCGGTCGACGTCCCGACCACCACCTACTCCTACTTCTTCGAGCCCAATCCGAACTGGTCGCGGTTGTTCTCCACCGGCTCGGAGATCAAGCAGTACGCCGACGACGTCGCCGACAAGTACGACGTGCGCCGCCACATGCGGTTCAACGTCGCGGTCTCGGGTGCCCGATGGGACGACGAGGCGGCCGCCTGGCAGGTGACGTTGGCCGACGGGGAGACGATGTCGGCGCGCTACCTGTTCACCGCGACGGGATTCCTGTCCCAGCCGCGGCTGCCCGAGATCCCCGGCATCGAGACGTTCGAGGGGCGGGTGCTGCACACCACCGACTGGGACGACTCGTTTGATCCGGCGGGCCGGCGGGTCGCCGTCATCGGGACCGGCGCGACCGCGGTGCAGCTGATCCCCGAGCTGGCCAAAACCGCGGCCGATCTGACCGTGTACCAGCGCACCCCGATCTGGGTCGCGCCCAAACTCGACTTCCGTATCTCCGAGCGGACCAAGCGGGTGTTCCGTCGAATCCCGTTGGCACAGCGCATCGTCCGGGCCATCACCGACACCATCTACGAGATGATGATCAACGTCGGCGTGGTGCACTACAAGGTCCCGTTCTTCCGCCGGCTCAACATCTCGGCGATGGACCTCTGCAAGATCAACCAGTTCATCCAGGTCCGGGACAAGGAGCTGCGTCGCCGGCTCACCCCCGACTACGACATCGGCTGCAAGCGGCCCACGTTCTCCAATAGCTACTTCCGGACGTTCACGAAACCGCATGTGCACCTGCAGAGCGACGGCATCGACCACGTCACCGCCGACGGGATCGTCAACGCCGACGGCACCAAGACCGTCGTCGACACCCTGGTTCTGGCCACCGGGTTCGACCTGTGGGAGGCCAACTTCCCGGCCATCGAGCTGATCGGCCGGGAGGGCCGCAACCTCGGGAAGTGGTGGCGGGAGAACCGGTTCCAGGCCTATCAGGGCGTGTCGATGCCCTACTTCCCGAACTACCTGTCGCTGGCGAGCCCGTACGCCTTCCTCGGGTTGAACTTCTTCAACACGATGGAATACCAGATGCGGCTGATGGACCGGCTGTTCGGCGAGCTCAAGCGCCGCGGTGCGACGACGTTCGAGGTCACCGACACCGCCAACGCCGAGTACCTGGACCGGATGACCGAACTGCTCGGCGACTCGCTGTGGAAGCTGGGCGACTGCGCGAGCTCGCGTTCCTACTACTTCAACCCGCACGGCGAACCGAGCCTGCTGCGGCCGATGTCGACGCGCACCGCGATCCGGGAAGCGTCGGAATTCCCCTTGAGCGACTACCAGATCAGTTAGGACTGCTGTGCCGCAACAGAATTCGCCCGCCGCCAAGACCGCCGGGCTGGCGTTGGCCGCCACCGGCCTGTCGCACTTCGTCGCCCCGCAGATCTACGAGGGCATGACCAAGGCGGCGTTCCCGGACAACACCCGCAGCCACGTGTACGTCGACGGCGGAATCGAGACGGTCCTGGGGCTGGCCCTTGCGTCGGCGAAGACCCGCAAGATCGCGATCGCCGGGGTACTCGCCTACCTGCTGTACCTCGGCGGGAACGTCATCCGCCAGAAGTAACCGTGCCTGACGCGCTGGCGCGCCGTCTCGGCACCGTCGACACGGTCGTCCTCGGTCTCGGGGCGATGATCGGCGCGGGCATCTTTGTCGCGCTGGCTCCCGCCGCGGCCGTCGCCGGTACCGGGCTGCTGATCGGGCTGGCGATCGCCGCGGTCGTGGCGTGTTGCAACGCGCTGTCGTCGGCGTGGCTCGCCGCGCGCTATCCGCAGTCCGGCGGCACCTACGTCTACGGCCGCGAGCGCCTCGGCCCGTTCTGGGGCCACACGGCCGGCTGGAGCTTCGTGGTCGGCAAGACGGCGTCGTGCGCGGCGATGGCCCTGACGGTCGGGCACTACGCCTGGCCCGCGCATGCCACCGCGGTCGCCGTGGCCTCAGTGGTGGCGCTGACCGCGATCGGCTATGCGGGCGTGCAGAAGTCGGCGCTGCTGACCCGCATCATCGTGGCCATCGTGCTCGCGGTGCTGGTGCTCGTCGTGGCGCTGATTTTCGGCGCGGGCGATCCGCAGGCCGCCCGCTTGGTTGGTGACGACCCGTCGCCGTACGGCGTCCTGCAGGCCGCCGGATTGTTGTTCTTCGCGTTCGCCGGGTACGCACGCATCGCGACGCTGGGCGAGGAGGTCCGTGATCCCGCCCGCACCATTCCGCGCGCGGTGATGATCGCGCTCGGCATCACGCTGGTGGTCTACGCGGTCGTGGCCGTCGCGGTGCTCTCCCAACTGGGCAGCGCACGGTTGGCCGCCGCGGATGCGCCACTGTCGGCGGCGATCCGGGCGGCCGGCTTCGGTTCCCTGGTACCGGTCGTCAGCGCCGGCGCGGCGATCGGCGCGCTGGGCGCTCTGCTGGCGCTGTTGCTCGGCGTGTCGCGCACGACGCTGGCGATGGCCCGCGACCGCCACCTCCCGCACGGCCTCGCCGCCGTGCAACCGCGCCACGGCACCCCGCACCGCGCGGAGCTGGCGGTCGGCATCGTGGTCGCGATCGTCACCGCGCTCGTCGACGTGCGCGGCGCGATCGGCTTCTCGAGCTTCGGGGTGCTGCTGTACTACGCGATCGCGAACGCCTCGGCGTTCACGCTGGGCCGCCGCCTGGTGCCGACGGTCGGCCTGATCGGTTGTCTCACTCTCGCTTTCACGCTGCCGGTGAGTTCGGTGGCGGCCGGCACCGCGGTGGTGGCCGTCGGCATGGCCACCTATGCCGTGCAGCGACTCAGGGCCGGAACCGGTGACCCATCCCGGCCTCGGTGACCAGGTGCACCGGGTGCGCCGGGTCGTCTTCGAGCTTGCGGCGCAGCTGCGCCAGGTACACCCGTAGATAGTGCGACGACTTCGCATACGTCGGGCCCCACACCTCGGTGAGCAGTTGTTCGCGTGTCACGAGCTTGCCGCTGTTGCGCACCAGCAGTTCCAGAATCCCCCACTCGGTGGGCGTCAGGTGCACCTCCGCACCGTGGCGCGTGACGATCTTGTTTGCGAGATCGACGGTGAACGACGATGTTTCGACGATCGGATCGCTGCCGGCCTCGGTCGTCGAGGACCGGCGCACCGCAGCGCGTAGCCGCGCGAGGAATTCGTCCATGCCGAACGGCTTGGTCACGTAGTCGTCGGCCCCGGCGTCGAGCGCCTGCACCTTGTCCGAGGAATCGGTGCGCGCCGAGAGCACGATGACCGGAGCGGACAGCCAGCCCCGCAGCCCGCCCAGCACGTCGATGCCGCTCATGTCCGGTAGCCCGAGGTCGAGCACGATCACCTCCGGCCGGAAATCCGCGGCAATCCGCAACGCCTCCTTGCCGGTCGCGGCGGTGCGGACGTCGTAGTCGCGCACCGACAGGTTGATGCGCAGCGCGCGCAGGATCTGGGGTTCGTCGTCGACGACGAGGACGCGGGTCACGCCGCACCCGCTGTCACGGCGGGCAGGTCGATCTCGACGGTCAGGCCGCCGCCGGGGGTGTCGCCGACCGAGATCGTGCCGCCCATCGCCTCGACGAACCCGCGTGCCACCGACAGTCCCAGCCCGACGCCGATGCTGTTGTCCTGGTCGCCGAGTCGCTGGAACGCGTCGAAGATCTGCTCCTCCGCGCCGCGGCCGATCCCCGGTCCGCTGTCGGCGACCGCGATCAGCACCCGGTTGCCCACCCGCCCGGCCGAGACGCGCACCGGCCCGTCGGGGGCGTACCGCAGCGCGTTGTCGATCAGGTTGGCCAGCACGCGTTCCAGCAACCCGGCGTCGGCCATCACCAGCTGATCACCGACCTCGACCTTGACCCTCTCCAGCTCGGCACGGCCGTGGCCGGTGGTGCCGCGGCTGATGCCCAGCAGCGCACGCTGCACGGTCTCCTCGAGAAACACCTGGTCGCGCTCCGGCCGCACCACGCCGGCGGCGAGCCGCGAGCTGTCCAGGAGGTTGCCCACCAGCGCGGTCAGCTGGTCGGTGGACTCCTCGACGGTGGCCAGCAGTTCGGCGGTGTCCTCGGCGGAGAACGCGACATCGGTGCTGCGCAGGCTCGACACCGCGGCTTTCGCGGCGGCCAGCGGGGTGCGCAGGTCGTGGCTGACCGCCGACAGCAGTGACCGGCGTAGGTTGTCCGCCTGCGCGAGCGCTTCGGCCTGCCCGGCTTCGGCGGCCAACTCCCGCTGCCGGACCAGGCCGGCGGCCTGGGTGGCGACCGCGGTCAGCACCCGGCGGTCTCGCGCGGGCAGTTTCCGGCCGGCCAGCAGCAGCCAGAATTCGTCATCACCCACCTCGACGGCGGTGTCGGCGCTGTCGACGTCCGCGCAGGGATCGGAGCCCACACAGCCGACGATCTCGTCTCCTCCCCCGGCGCGGCGCAGCAGGCTGACCGTGCGCTGGCCGTAGGTCTCGCGCACCTTCTCCAGCAGCGTGTTCAGGTCGGCACCGCGCAGCACCGACCCGGCGAACAACGCCAGCAGCTCGGCCTCTCGAGACGCGCGGCGCGCCTCTCGGGTGCGGTTGACCGAGCGGTCGACCAGCACCGCGACGGCGACCGCCACCAGCAGCAGCACCACGACCGTGACCGCGCTGTCGGGTTCGGCGATGGTGAACGTGTACCGCGGCGAGACCAGGAAGTAGTTCAGCAGCAGACCGGACAGCAGCGCCGACAGCGCGGCCGGGGCGACACCGCCGAGCAGGGCCACGACGACGACGCCGACGAAGAACAGCGCGCTTTCGCCGGCGACATCGAGCACCGGGTCGAGCACGCCGACGACCAGGGCACAGATCGCCCAGGGCACCGCGATCGCGGCGAGCCAGGACGTGACGCGGCGGTTGCGCGGCATCAGCGCCGACCAGCGGACGCCGCGGGCGGATTCGGGGTGGGTCACCATGTGCACGTCGATCGCCGCCGAGTGCTGCACGACTGTGGCGCCGATCCCTTCGTCGAACAGCCGTGCCCAGCGGGACCGCCGCGAGGTCCCGAGCACCAGCTGCGTCGCGTTCATCTCGCGCGCGAAATCCAGCAGGGCGGCGGGCACGTCATCGCCGACCACGGTGTGCAGCGTCGCGCCGAGGCTGGCCACCAGCTCGCGCACCTTCCCCATGTGTGACGCCGACACCCCGGACAGGCCGTCGCCGCGCACCACGTGCACCACCATCAGCTCCGCGCTGGACTTCGACGCGATCCGGGATGCCCTGCGCACCAGCGTCTCCGACTCCGGTCCACCGGTCACCGCGACCACGACGCGTTCGCGCGCCTCCCACGTCGCGGTGATCGCGTTCTCTTCGCGGTACTTGGCCAGCGCGGCGTCGACCTGATCGGCGAGCCACAGCAGCGCCAGCTCGCGCAGCGCAGTCAGGTTGCCGCGGCGGAAGTAGTTGGACAGGGCGGCGTCGATGCGCTCAGGCGCGTAGACGTTGCCGTGAGAAAGCCTGCGGCGCAGTGCTTCCGGTGTGATGTCGACGAGCTCGATCTGATCGGCCGAGCGGACCAACTCGTCGGGCACCTTCTCCTGCTGCTCGATGCCGGTGATCTGGGTGACGACGTCGTTGAGGCTCTCGAGGTGTTGGACGTTGACGGTGCTCACCACGGTGATCCCGGCAGCGAGGAGCTCCTCGACGTCCTGCCAGCGTTTGGTGTTCGTGCTGCCTGGCGTGTTGGTGTGGGCCAGTTCGTCGACCAGGACCACCTGGGGCTTGCGTGCCAGGATCGCGGGCACGTCGAGCTCGGGGAACTCGGTGCCGCGGTAGGTGATGTATCGGGGCGGGACCACCTCGATGCCCTCGAGCAGTTCGGCGGTCTTCGCGCGGCCGTGCGTCTCGACCACCCCGGCCACCAGGTCGGTGCCGCGCTCGAGGCGTCGGTGCGCCTCCCCCAGCATCGCGAACGTCTTGCCGACGCCGGGGGCTGCGCCCAGGTAGATGCGCAGCTCCCCGCGTTTGGGCTCAGAACTGCTCGGCGACACGGCTCTATTGTCGCTCGGGGTAGCGCTGATCGAGAGCGAGGTTCACCTCCAGCACGTTCACCCGCGGCTCGCCGAGGAATCCCAGCGTGCGACCGGTGGTGTGGTCGTCGACGATCGCCTTCACCGCGCCGGGTGACACTCCGCGGGCCTGGGCGATCCGGCCGATCTGCACGTCCGCGTAGGCGGGCGAGATGTCCGGGTCCAGTCCGCTGCCGCTGGCGGTCACCGCATCGGCGGGCACCGCGGAATCGGCTGGCGCGTCTCCGCGAACCGGCACGAGCCGCCCGGTGCTGTAGTCCTCACCGGGCCTGGCGCACTCGACGCGCATTCCGGCGTACGTGCTGACGAACGGAGTGGCCACCTGGTCGCACGGTTCGTTGACGCTGACCACCCGCGACGCCGAGACGGACAACACCGCACCGACCCCGCCGCCGGTGCAGTAGGGCCGCAGCCCGTCGACCCCCTCGCGCTCGCCGACCTCCTTGCTCCGCGAGCACACCAGCGTCAGCAGGCTCGGCGTGTCGGGGGCGTCCACCATGCTCTCCGGCCCGAGGTTGCTCGCACCGGTGGCCAGCGGGTCGTATCCGTCGCCGGCGTTCGACGGCCGGCTCTGGAAGTACTGCGGCAACGCGGCCCCGTCGGCGTCGGTGAACGACTGCCCGATCAGCGCACTGCCGACGGGCTTTCCGCCCGCCTCGACGATCGAGCCGTCGGCGCGGTGCGACAGGCCGGGCAGCTGGGCCACCAGCCAGATCCCCACCGGGTAGGCGATACCGAGGATCACCGTGAGCACCAGCAGCGCACGCAGCGCGGCCCAGTGCTGCCGAAAGACGTTGGAGGTCAGCATGTCACATTCCTGGGAAGAGTTGGACGAGCAGATCGATGAGTTTGATGCCGATGAACGGCGCGATGATGCCACCCAATCCGTACACGGACAGGTTGCGGCTCAACAGTTTCGACGCACTGCCCGGGGTGTACCGGACACCGCGCAGCGCCAGCGGGATCAGCGCGACGATCACCAGCGCGTTGAAGATGACCGCCGACAGGATCGCCGACTGCGGGCTGTGCAACCGCATGACGTTGAGCAGGTCCAGTCCGGGGAACAGCCCGACGAACAGTGCGGGGATGATCGCGAAGTACTTGGCGATGTCGTTGGCGATCGAGAACGTCGTCAACGCCCCGCGGGTGATCAGCAGCTGTTTGCCGATCTCGACGATCTCGATCAGCTTGGTCGGGTCGGAGTCGAGATCGACCATGTTGCCGGCCTCTTTGGCCGCCGAGGTGCCGCTGTTCATGGCCACGCCGACGTCGGCCTGGGCCAGCGCGGGCGCGTCGTTGGTACCGTCACCGGTCATCGCGACGAGCTTCCCGCCGGCCTGTTCGGCCTTGATCAGCGCCATCTTGTCTTCGGGGGTGGCCTCGGCGAGGAAGTCGTCCACACCGGCCTCGTCCGCGATCGCCTTGGCGGTCAACGGATTGTCACCGGTGATCATCACGGTGCGGATGCCCATGCGGCGCATCTCGTCGAAACGTTCCCGCATGCCCTGTTTGACGACGTCCTTGAGCCCGATGACACCGAGCAGCCGCGCGGTGCCGTCACGGACCTCGCCGACCGCCAGCGGGGTGCCGCCGGCCGCGGAGATCCCGTCGACGACGTCGCCCAGTTGCGTCGGCACCTCACCGCCCTGCGCGCGCACCCACTCGGCAACCGTGCTCGCCGCGCCTTTGCGCAGCTGATGGCCGGCCAGATCGACACCTGACATCCGGGTGGTGGCGGAGAATTCCACCCAGTGTGCGGCGTCGAGCTCGCCGGGCGTGCGCGCCCGAAGGCCGTACTGCTGCTTGGCGAACACCACGATGGATCGCCCTTCGGGGGTTTCGTCGGCCAGGCTGGACAGCTGCGCCGCGTCGGCGAGCTGGTCTTCGGTCGCGCCCGTCAACGGCACGAAGGTCGACGCCTGCCGGTTGCCGAGCGTGATGGTGCCGGTCTTGTCGAGCAGCAGGGTGTTGACGTCGCCGGCCGCCTCGACCGCGCGTCCCGACATCGCCAGCACATTGCGCTGCACGAGGCGGTCCATGCCTGCGATGCCGATGGCCGACAGCAGCGCGCCGATGGTCGTCGGGATCAGACAGACCAGCAGTGACACCATGACGATGCCGGTGACGCCGTTTCCGTTCAGCGCCGGGCTGTCCGGCACACCCGGGTTGTTCGCCTTGGCGTAGATCGCCAACGGCTGCAGCGTCGCGATCGCGAAGACGAAGATGATCGTCAGCGACGACAGCAGGATGTTGAGCGCGATCTCGTTGGGCGTCTTCTGCCGATCGGCGCCCTCGACGAGGGAGATCATCCGGTCGATGAAGCTCTCTCCAGGTTTCTGGGTGATGCGCACGACGATGCGGTCCGAGAGCACGGTGGTACCGCCGGTGACGGCGCACCGGTCTCCACCGGACTCGCGGATCACCGGCGCAGATTCGCCGGTGATGGCCGACTCGTCGACCGACGCGATGCCCTCGACGACGTCGCCGTCGCCGGGAATGACCTGTCCCGCTTCGACGGCGACCACGTCGCCCTGCGCGAGCAGCGGTGCGGCGATCTCCTCCTCGCGGCCCGGCGCCCCGGGCTGCCAGCCGACGAGCCGACGAGCCATCGTCGAGGTCTTGGTCTTGCGCAGCGATTCCGCCTGCGCCTTGCCCCGGCCCTCGGCGACGGCTTCGGCGAGGTTGGCGAACACGACGGTGAGCCACAGCCAGACCACGATCAGCCAGCCGAACCAGGAGGGATCGACGACCGCCAGGACGGTGCTCCAGATCGCACCGACCTCGACGATCAGCATCACCGGATTGCGCCACAGTGTGCGGGGATTCAGCTTGCGCAGCGCGTCGGGCAGTGATTTCGCGAGCATCGCGGGATCGAGCAGACCGCCGCCGATCTTCCTACCGCGGCCGGGTGCGGCGACGGTCTCGGGTTCGGCGTCCAGGGTGAGCGACATCAGTGCAGTCCTTCAGCGAGAGGTCCCAGCGCGAGCATCGGCAGGAAGGTCAGGGCGACGAGGATGAGCGTCACCCCGGCCACCATGCCGACGAACTGCGGCCGGTGAGTGGGTAGCGTTCCGATCGACTCCGGTGTCTTGCCCTGTCGGGCAAGGGAACCGGCGAGGGCCAGCGCGACGATGATGGGCAGGAACCGGCCGAACACCATGGCCAGGCCGAGCGCCGTGTTGTACCACTCGGTGTTGACGCTGATGCCGGCGAACGCGGACCCGTTGTTGTTGCCCGCGGACGTGAACGCGTACAGCACCTCGGACAAGCCGTGCGGGCCGGAGTTCAGCATGCCCGCCCGTTGCCCCGGCATTGCCATCGCGACCGCCGTCCCGGTCAGCACGATCAGCGGAGTGACGAGGAAATACGTTGCGGCGAGCTTGATCTCACGAGGGGTGATCTTCTTCCCCAGATACTCCGGAGTGCGTCCGACCATCAGGCCGGCGATGAACACCGTGATGATCGCCAGGATCAGCATGCCGTAGAGACCGGAGCCGACACCGCCGGGCGCGACCTCGCCCAGCTGCATGTTGAACATCGTCATCAGGCCGCCGAGGCTGGTGTAGGAGTCGTGGAAGGAGTTGACGGCGCCGGTCGAGGTCAGTGTCGTCGACGCCGCGAACACCGCGGAATCGGCCACACCGAAGCGTTGTTCGACACCTTCCATCGCCGCACCGACGGCGGTCGGCACGGTGCCGTGGGCCTGCACCTGGAACAGCAGCGTGAGGCTGGCGCTGAGCGCGGCGATCACGCCCATCACCGCGACGATCGCGTAGCCCTGTTTGCGGCTCTCGACCATCCTGCCGAATGTGCGCGGCAACGAGAACGCGATGACGAGGAGCAGGAAGATCTCCACCCAGTTCGTCCAGGCGGTCGGGTTCTCGAACGGGTGGGCGGAGTTCGCGTTGTAGAAGCCGCCGCCGTTGGTGCCGAGTTCCTTGATGACCTCCTGGCTGGCGACGGGCCCGCCCGGAATTGTCTGCTGTGCACCGGTGATCGTGTCGACCACCTGGTTGTGCAGGGCGAAGTTCTGGATCACCCCGCCGGCGATGAGGACGATCGCGCCGAGCACCGCGATGGGCAACAGGATGCGCAGCGTGCCGCGCACCAGGTCGACCCAGAAGTTGCCCAGTTCACGGGTGTTGCGTCGGGCGAGGCCGCGGACGAACGCCATCGCGACGGCCATGCCCACGGCGGCGGAGACGAAGTTCTGCACCGCCAGGCCGGCCATCTGGACCAGGTGGCCCTGGGTGGATTCGCCAGAGTAGGCCTGCCAGTTGGTGTTGGTCACGAAGCTGATCGCGGTGTTCCACGCCAGCGCAGGGGTCATCTCGGTGGCCGGATCGGTCAGGTGCAGCGGCAGCCTGCCCTGCAGGAGTTGCAGTGCGAACAGGAACAGGACGCTGACCGCCGAGAATGCGAGCACACTGCGCGCGTACGCCCCCCAGGTCTGCTCGGCTTCGGGGTCGGCGCCGATCAGCTGGTAGACCACGCGCTCGCCGCGTAGGTGCTTCTCCGAGACGTACACCCGGTACATGTAGTCGCCGAGCGGCACGTGGACGGCGGCCAGCGCGACGACGAGCGATGCGAAGAACAGGATTCCCGCTGTGGTCGAGTTCACTAGAACCTCTCCGGGAACAGGAGGGCGGCGAAAAGGAAGACGGCGACGAGGACGACCAGGATCAGGCCGATGACGTTGTCGTAGCTCATAGCCGCTCGACCAGCCTCTGCACAATGCCGAGCAGGGCGAAGATCGCCACTGTCAGCACGGTGAAGACGACGACGGACATGGGTTGCTCCCACAGGTATGTGGGCCTACGGATCTCGCAGGCCTCACACAGCTTCGGCCCGGCCGGTACCCGTCGCCAGTGTCTTTACGGTCTTTTGACGGTCCCGAGCGGAACCTTTACGGCGTCGCCGCGATCAGGCGTCCGAACCCACCAACGTCGCCGCGGCGCCGGCCATGTGTTCGCGCACTGTGGCTGCCGCAGCCTCGGCGTCACCGGCCTCAATGGTGTCGACAATGGCGAGGTGGCGGTGCACGTCCATGTTCTTCAGCGCCCGGTCGACTCCGGCGAACATGATCGACATCCGGATGCTGCCCTCCAACGACGACCAGGAGTGGACCAGCGTCTCGTTTCCGGTGAGCTGGCACATGGTGCGGTGGAAACGCAGATCGGCCTCGATGCGGTCTTCCAGATTGGACGCCGACCACCGGTCCATGTCGTCGACGGCCCTGCGCAGGGCCGCCGCGGCGTCGGCGCGGTCGTCCCGGCTGGCCAGCAGCGTCGCGGCCAGCGACTCGAGAGCTGCCCGGACATGGAAGATGTCGGCGATCTCTTTCGCGTCGAGGTGGCGCACCGACAGCCGGCCCCGGGCACCCGCGGAGATGAGGCCCTCCTGCTGGAGTTGACGCATCGCCTCGCGCAGCGTGCCACGGCTGATTTGCAAGGCCTCCGACAGCTCGGTCTCCACCAGATGAGTGCCTGGGGTGAGCTGCCCCGTGGTGATCGCGCGCCGTAGTGCGGTGAGTGCCTGCTGCCTCAGGGAGGTCTTCTCCAACCGCAGCAGCGACGTGGCCTCGACCGACATGACGGACTCCCTGATTGTCAACATTTGGCTGTCGACATTGGATCCTACAGTCGCTCGAGCACCGTCGCGACGATCCGCGCGGTCGACAGGCCGTAGCGGTCGTGCAGCGTGGGCAGCGCCCCCGCGGCCAGGAACTCGTCGGGCAAACCGATAGGCGTGATCCGTGCGCCCAATCCGCGCCGGACCGCGACTGCTGCGACTGTCTCGAAGAGGCCGCCGACGACCGTGTGGTTCTCGCACGTCAACACCAGGCGACCCGAATCAATCTGTGCAGCAACAGTATCGGCGTCGAAAGGCTTGATGGTCGGAGAGTGCACCACCGCGACGTCCACCTTGTGCTTTGCCAACTCATCGGCCGCCTGCAACGCCCGCATGGTCATCAACCCAGACGAAATCAACACGACGTCCGACCCGTCACGCAGTACCTTCGCCTTCCCCAGCTCGAACCGGTAGTCGTACTCGTCGAGCACGGTGGGCACGTTCCCGCGGAGCAGCCGCAGGTACGTCGGGCCCGGGTGTTCGGCGAGCTGAGGGACGGCCCCAGAGATGTCGACCGAATCGCACGGGTCGACGATGGTCAGGTTTGGCATGCCACGGAAGATCGCCATGTCCTCGGTCGCCTGGTGCGACGGACCGTAACCCGTTGTCAGACCCGGTAATCCGCCGACCACGTTGACATTCAGGTTCGGCTCGGCGATGTCGAGGCAGATGAAGTCGTAGGCACGCCGGGCGGCGAACACCGCGTAGGTCGAGGCGAACGGCACCAGACCGGTCTCGGCCATGCCCGCCGCGGCACCGAACAGCAGCTGTTCAGCCATCCCCATCTGAAAGAAGCGGTCAGGGAAGGCCTGCGCGAAGATGTGCATGTCGGTGTACTTGCCCAGATCAGCTGTCAGCCCGACGATGCGGTCGTCGCGCTGGGCGGCCTCGACCAGGGCGTGCCCGAAGGGCGCGGGCGTGGTCTTCTGCCCCGGGTCGGCGAACGATGCGATCATCGCCGATGTCTTGAGTTTGGTCGCAGTGGTCATGCCGGCACTCCTTCGTAGCCTGCGGTCAGTTGGTCACGGCAGATCTGCCACTCGTCGGCGTCGATGCGCATGAAATGCGCCTTCTCCCGCTGCTCCAGCATCGGCACCCCTCGGCCGATCCTGGTGTCGCACAGGATGACCGACGGCACATCGGTGTCGGCACGTGAGATTCGGTCGAATGCGTCCAGCAACGCATCGACGTCGTTGCCGTCCACCCGCTGGACGTGCCAGCCGCAGGCCGCCCACTTGTCGGTGACGGGTTCGGTGCGCAACACGCCGGCGGTGGGTCCGTCGGCCTGCAGCGCGTTGATGTCCACCATCGCGATCAGATTGCCCAGCCCGTGGTGCGACGCGCCCATCGCCGCCTCCCAGGTGGACCCCTCGTCGAGCTCACCGTCGGACAGGAAATTGAACACCCGCGCCGTCGAACCCTGGTGGCGCAGCCCCAGGGCCATTCCCACCGCCACCGTGAGGCCGTGGCCCAGCGATCCACCCGAGATCTCCATACCGGGTGTGTAGCTTGCCATTCCGGACATCGGGAGCCGGGAGTCATCGGACCCGTAGCTGTCGAGTTCGTCGACGCTGATGATTCCGGCCTCGGCGAGGGCCGAATACAGTCCGATTGCGTAGTGGCCGGTCGAGAGCAGGAACCGGTCTCGGCCCGTCCACTGCGGATCGTCGGCGCGGAAGGTGAGCTGATCGGCGTAGACGACGGCGAGCATGTCGGCGGCCCCGAGGGCCTGACCGACGTAGCCCTGCCCCTGCGCCTCACCCATGTTCAGAGCGTGGTGACGCATCCGGTAGGCAGCGTCACGCACCCGTTGCGCGCGCATCACGCGGCCAGCGCATGATGTTGGCTGGCAGCGAGCTCGGCGGCCTTGCGCTCGGCCGGGCCCCAGGTCTCGCGGGTGGCCAGCGCGGCCCAGAGACCGATTGCGGCGTAGCCGGAGAACAGAAGCGCAGGTCCGACCCAGCCGAAGCCCTCGTACAGCAGCGTGGTGATGAACGGGGTGAACCCGGAGACCATCGCCGAGATCTGGTAGGCCAGCGACGCTCCTGAGGCGCGGGTGTTCGCGGTGAACAGCTCGGGGAACCACGCTCCCTGGGCGCCTGCCAGCGCGTTCTGGCACACGCCGTAGGCGACGACGAACGTCGCGACGATGAGCACCAACAATCCGGTGTTGACGAGCAGGAACATCAGTACGCCGAACGGAATACCGAACGCGCACACCGCGATGTAGACAGGCCGCCTGCCGACTTTGTCGGTCAGCCTCGCCCACGCCATCGTGGCGAAGATCCCGAGGAACGAGGCGATGCACAGTGCGACCAGCGTTTCGGTCTTGGTGGCGAGCTCGGCGCTCTTGAGGTAGCTGATCATGTAGGTGATCGATACGGCGTACCCGGCGGTCTCGGCGATGCGAAGGCCGATGCCGCGCAGGATGTTTCGCCAGTCCCGCTTGACCACCTCGACGATCGGGGCCTTGACGATGTCGCCCTTGTCCTTGACGTTCTCGAACACCGGGGACTCGGGCACCTTCGCGCGGATGATCAAACCGACGATGACGAGGACGATGCTCGCCAGGAACGGCACCCGCCAGGCCCAGTCTCCGCCCAGATGGACGCTGACCAGGAACACCAGGTTGGCCAGCAGCAGTCCGACTGGGAAGCCGGCCTGCACGATGCCGGTGTAGCGGCCCTTCTGCTTCCACGGTGAGTGCTCGTAACTCATCAAGATCGCGCCGCCCCATTCGGCGCCGAAGGCCAGCCCCTGGATGATCCGGACGGTCACGAGCAGGATCGGCGCCAGCACCCCGGCCATGGCGTAGGTGGGCAGCAGGCCGATGGCGAAGGTGGCCAGACCCATGACGATCAGCGAGGCGACGAGCACGGGCTTCCGTCCCACCTTGTCGCCGAGGTGGCCGCCGATGATGCCGCCGAGGGGACGGGCCGCGAAGCCGACACCGAGGGTTGCGAATGCGGCCAGCGTGCCGGCGACCGGGCTGGAGTTCGGGAAAAAGGCGGTACCGAAGTAAAGCGCGGCGGCGGTGCCGAACCCGATGAAGTCGTAGGTCTCGATGACGGCACCGACCCCGGAACCGATCGCGACCCGCTTGGCGTCCTTCGTGCCGTGCACCGGACCCCGCATCGTCAGAGCGTCGTCGCTCATGATGGCCATCCTTTCAAAGATCCGCGTCACTGTCGACGGTCAACAGTGCGCTGCGTCACAAGTGTGAGCGTGCGTACATGGCAATGTCAACAGTCGACATAAAATAAGCGTCGCCAGTTGACTGTTGACAGTCGACGCGTCTACTGTGGCTCTGATCACAGGAGGTGACATGACCGAAGTGCACTCCCGGCTTGGCTGCTCGACCATCAGCTTCCGCCACCAGACCCTCGACGAAGCCGTCGCGACCATTGCCGGCCTGGGCTTTTCCGAGATCGACCTCGGCGCCCTGCCCGGCGTATGCGATCACGTGCCCTACGTCCTCGACGAGATCGCCGTGCGGCAGGTGGGAGCGACCGTCGCTGCCTCGGGCCTGCGTGTCCGTTCGATCAACGGTGACATCGGCGATTTGAACGCGGCGCTGTCCCCCGATGAGGCCGCCGCACGCCGCCGGCATCTGGACATGCTCGTCGCGCTCGCCGCCGCCACCGGGGCGCGCGCGCTGGTGCTGCCCTGCGGGGCGCTCTCTCACGCACCTCTGACGTCACTCGACGACGACCTCGACCGGGTGGCGGACGAACTCATCGCCGCCGCGCACGTCGCCGCCGCCTCCCGGGTCGAGCTGTGGACCGAGTCGCTGCATTTTCACCGACTCTGCTGCGACATGACCCGCACCCAGGCGCTGACCAGTCGCTTCGGTGCCGAAGTCGGCATCGTCATGGACTTCAGCCACGTCGTCGCTTCCGGTGGCGACCCGCTGGACTTCATCGCCCGCTTCGGTCCGCGAATCGCGCATGTCCACATCCGCGATGCCGTACCCGGCAACATCAATCTCTCGGTCGGCAACGGCGGTGTCGATTTCGCCGGTGGCCTCAAGGCTTTGGCCGACGCCGGTTACCACGGCCACTTCTCGCTGGAGTTGGAAACCCGTGACATCACCAACGATGACCGGCCCGAGGCGACGGCGACCGCCGCACACCTGATTTCCGAACTGATCTAGGAGACTCCATGAAAACCGCAGTGATCACCGGCGCCACCTCCGAGCGTGGCATCGGCATGACCGTCGCCCAGCGCTACGCCCGGGAAGGCTGGGCCGTCGTCATCCTCGACCTCGACGGCGAGAAGTCGGCCAAAGTGGCCGCCGAGATCGGCAACCAGTACGCAGTGCCCGCATTCGGCTGTGCCATCGACGTCACCTCCGAGGAATCGGTGGAGGCTGCCCAGCAGGCCGTCGCCGCCGAGGTCGCGTCGGGCAATCTCCCGCCGGTTGGCGCGCTGGCCAACATCGCCGGCATCACCTCACCCGTCCCGTTCCTCGACACCACCCTCGACCTGTGGAACACGGTGATGGCCGTCAATGCGACCGGCACCTACCTGGTGACCAAAGCTTTCCTGCCGAACATGATCGAGCAGGGCTGGGGCCGAATCGTGAATATGTCCTCGGTGTCCGCGCAGCGAGGCGGTGGCGTGTTCGGCAAGGTGCCGTACTCGTCGGCCAAGGCGGCGATCCTCGGCTTCACCAGGGCGCTCGCCCGGGAGGTCGCCGCCACTGGCGTCACCGTCAACGCGGTCACCCCTGGCGCAGTCGACACCAACATCCGGGTCGGCTCAACCGACGAGCAGGAGGCCAAACTGGCCGCCGACATCCCCGTCGGACGCACCGCCACCACCGACGAGATCGCCGCGGTCATCACATTTTTGTCCGGCGAGGATGCGAGCTACCTCACCGGCACCACCGTTGACATCAATGGAGGCAGCCACATTCATTAGAGTCTCGGGAATGCCTGTCGCCTGGAAGCGTGTCGATTCCCGAGCCGACCCGACCTTCGTCGTCGCACCCGACGAGCGCCTGAGCTGGCCCCGCACCGTCGGGCTGGGCGCGCAGCACGTCGTCGCGATGTTCGGCGCGACGTTCCTGGTGCCGGTGCTGACCGGGTTCCCGCCGGCCACCACACTGCTGTTCTCCGGCGTCGGCACGGTACTGTTCCTGCTGATCACCGGCAATCGGTTGCCCAGCTATCTGGGCTCCAGCTTCTCGGTGATCGCGCCCATCACCGCGGCAGTGGCCTCCGACGGCGCGGGCAGCGCGCTGGGCGGCATCATCGCCGTCGGTGTGCTGTTGATGATCGTCGGCGGGGTCGTGCACGTCGCGGGCACCCGCTGGATCGACCTCACGCTGCCGCCCGTCGTCACCGGGGCCATCGTCGCGCTGATCGGGTTGAACCTCGCGCCGGTGGCCAAGTCGAACTTCGAGAAGGGCCCCGTGCTGGGGATCGTGACGCTGGTTCTGCTGGTCGCGGTGCTCGCGTTCTTCCGCGGCATGATCGGCCGGCTCGCGATCTTCCTCGCGGTCGCAGCGGGCTACGCGCTGGCGCTGGTCCTCGGGAAGATCGACACGACGGGTATCGCCGCGGCGCCGTGGGTCGGGCTGCCGCAATTCCAGACCCCGACGTTCTCGCTGTCGGTGCTGCCGCTCTTCCTCCCCGCGGTCATCGCGCTGATCGCCGAGAACATCGGGCACGTGAAGTCGGTCGGGCAGATGACGCAGCGCGACATGGACCCGCTGATGGGCCGGGCGCTGGCCGCTGACGGTGTCGCCACGACGCTGGCCGGTTTCGGCGGCGGCTCGGCTACCACGACCTACGCGGAGAACATCGGCGTGATGGCCGCGACCCGTGTCTATTCGACCGCGCCGTACTGGGTCGCCGCCGGCGTCGCGATCCTGCTGTCGTTGTGCCCCAAGGTCGGTGCGGCGATCTCCGCGGTACCGGCCGGGGTGCTCGGCGGTGCGACCGTCGTGCTCTACGGTCTGGTCGGCATTCTCGGTGTGAGGATCTGGCTGACCAATCACGTCGACTTCTCGCTGCCCGTCAATCAGATGACCGCGGCGATCCCGCTGATCATCGGGATCGCCGACTTCACCTGGACCCTGGGCGATCTGCAGTTCACCGGCATCGCGCTGGGCTCGATCGCCGCGCTGGTCGTCTACCACGGGATGCGGCTGCTCGGCCTTCGGACGTCCAGAGTTTCTACGGCTTCTGCCGAGTCCGCTGATCCCGCGCCGGAACCCCGTTAGCGCCCCCGTCACCCTCGAGGGACTGGGCGTAGCTGCCGACGGCATCCGCGGCCGTCGACGCCATGATGTCCAACGCTTTTCGGTCGATGTTGTCGATCGTGTCGCTGCGCCGGTGGTAGTCGGGGTCGAACGCGACCCCGGCCCGGCCACCCCAGATACGCGCCTGGACATCCGATTTGAGTTGCGATGTCCCGGTGGTCAGCCCGCCGACCGGCACCCCGGCGGCGATGAAGGAGGCGTAATCGGTCCCGCGCGTGAGCGGCATGTCCGCCGGCCGCACTCCGTGTTCGTACAGTCGCGCGGCCAGCATCCGCTCGATACCCGCCGACCCGTCAGGTAGGGGGCGGACGTTCGCGGCGGTCTGCGACGACTGGTCCCCGTCGAGGGTGAAGTATCCCGCGTTCGGCGAGCCGATGACGTCGAGATCGAGGTAGAGCGCGATGTCGGTGAGTTCGTCGGGGTTCAGCGCGCGCAGGTACGCCGCCGAGCCGTCGGCAGAGGTCTCGCCACCACCCCAGAAGGCGAACCGAACAGCGTTGTCCGCTTCGGGTTTCGGACCCAGCTGCACGGCTGTCTCCAGAACGGCCGCGACGCCGGAGCCGTTGTCGTTCATCCCCGGCCCGTCCCCCGTGCTGTCGAGGTGGGCGCCGATGACCACGACGTTGTCGGCGTTGCCGGTGGAGGTTTGGGCGATCACGCTGCGCGATGTCGTCATCACGGGCTTGTTGTCGAGCACCAGCGTGACGGGGTCGTCGGTGCGGCGCAGCGCCGCGTCCGCGGTCGGATCGATGACGCCGACCGGAATCGTCATGCTCTGGTAGTAGCCGGATGTGAATAGACCCGCGGGTGCCGCGACCGGCCGGGTCGGCGTGGACTGGCTGACGACGAGGACGCCGACCGCCCCGGCGGCCTTGGCCGCATCGTGTTTGGCGACGATCGAGCAGCCGCTGTCGTCGACCACCGCGATGGCCCGCTTGATGGCGACCCCGGTGTAGTCGGCGGCGGCGCATCCGGCGGCTGCGCGGGGCCGCAACGTGCGCGCTTTCACGCCGCCGGGTGCGGTCGTGAGGAGCAGCGAGGCCTGGTCGACGCGGAAGGTGCGCCTGCCGACCGTCAGCGCCGGCTTCCCGCCGCCGGAGCCCGAGAGCCGCTGGAACTCCGGGGTCTGCACATCGAACCCCTTGTCGCGCAATGCCTTCGCGACGTAGTCGACACTCGCCTGGTAGCCCGGTGTGCCGTCGGCTCGTGTGCCGTCGTGTTCGTCGGCGATCTTCTGCAACGCGACCAGGTGACTGTAGACCCCTTCGACGGTGACCTGGTCGGCCAGATCGCCACCCAGATCTGCCCGCGGCGCGGAGTGCTGCGTCGAGCACGCCGTCAGCAACGCGGCCAGCACCGCAATGGCCGCCTTGGCGCGACCCGTCATGACTCGCGCAGGATGTGGCGGGTCCGGTCGTCGTGCACCGGAATTCCGTTGCGGCCGCGCTGATCCTGCGCGTACAGGCCCACCGCGTAGCCGACGCCGCTGCCGTTGATCCCCATCGCGGTGCGGTCGATGCGATCGAGAGTGTCGGACGCCTTGTGATAGTTCGGATCGAACGGCTGGTCGGCCTGACCGCCCCACAGCTTGGCCTGGTCGGCGGTCATCTTCTCCTCCGCGCCCGAGAACAGCCCGCCCGACGGCACACCCGCGCGGGTGAACGCGTCGTAGTCCGACCGCCCGTCGAACGACGTGTCCTCGCCCTGCTTTCCGGCACTGTCCAGGTAGCCGACCAGGGCGCGCTCGATCCCGGCCGACCCTTCGGGTACCCGCGGGACAGCCCCGTTGCCGAGGGCCGTCGACTGGTCACCGTCGTAGGTGAAGTACCCCGGGTTGGGCGAGCCCAGCATGTCGAAGTTCAGATAGAGCGCGATGTCCTTGAGCTGGTCCACATCCAGGGAGTTGACGTAGTTGTAGGAGCCGAGCAGGCCCTCCTCTTCGGCGCCCCAGAACGCGAACCGCACCGCGTTGACGACCTGTGGCGAACTACCCAGCTGCAGAGCCGTTTCCAGGACCGCAGCGGTGCCGGAGCCGTTGTCGTTTATCCCGGGACCCTCCGGCACGCTGTCCAGATGAGAACCGACCATCACGACGTCTTTGGTGGAGCCGGTCTTGGTCTGTGCGATCACGTTGCGGGTCTTCTCGGTTCGCACCCCGGCGTTCATCCGGATGGTGGCCGGATCACCGGCTGCCTCCCTCAACCGCGGGCCCTCGGCCTTGGCGACGCTGATGACCGGGATCTTGACGTCCGTGTCCTCCCCCAGAGTCCCGCCGGTGACCTCACCGTCGTCGTTGTTCACCACGATCAGCGCGACGGCACCGCGGGATGCGGCGGCGGTCTGCTTCTCCCCGAACGGGCAGGAGCCGCGGTCGACGACGACGACGGCGCCCTGGGTCGGTAGCCCGTCGTAGTCCTGCGCCGTGCAGCCCGGGCTGTCCTCGACGCGCGCCGCGACGATCGGCCCGGAGACTCCGGCGCCGGGCGCGCCGGCGGTGTACTCGAGGGGCCGAGCGGTGACGTCTGCACCGGCGACGGTGAGCTTCGGCGCGTCGGCGAACGGCAGCCGGACGTCGAACTCGGGGGTGTCCACGTCGAACCCCTTGTCGCGCAACGTTTTCGCTACGTAGTCCACGCTGGCGGAGTACCCTGCGGTGCCCAGCGCCCGGTTCCCGCCGTTCGCGTTGGCGATGTCCTGCAGCGCTTGCAGGTGCGCCATCGTCGCGTCGACGGTGACCTTGCGGGCCAACTCGTCGGCGAACCGGACCGCCGC
This sequence comes from Actinomycetes bacterium, assembly GCA_023404955.1. Classification (GTDB taxonomy): domain Bacteria; phylum Actinomycetota; class Actinomycetes; order Mycobacteriales; family Mycobacteriaceae; genus Mycobacterium. The sequence continues at coordinate 31,816 of JAEXZY010000161.1, read as the reverse complement.
GCCCGCGTCGGCGGACGGGGAAGGAGACGGGACGGGATCGGGCCGGCTGTCGCGGCTGCATCCGCCGCCGACCATCAGTGCGACGGCGAGCAGGATCGCCAGCCGCAATCGGGTGGGGGTCACCCGCACCACGTTAGCGCGCGCCCAAATGCTCCAGGACCGCGTCGGCGGCCAGCTGCGGCTCCTCGATCTGGAGGAAGTGGCCTGCCGACGGCAGCGTGACGACGGCGCTCCCGGCGGGCAGCACGTCGCGGATCGCCTCGGCGTAGTCCACCAGCATCGCGCCGTCCTGCGCGCCCTGAAGATGCAGGATCGGGACGCGCGGCAGATCGAAGCGGTATCGGTGGAGGTCGGCGTACCGCGCCTGCGGTGCGCCCGGGCGGACCAGCGCCCGGTAGTAGCCCAGTGCCGCACGTCGGTGCGCCCCGCTGGGCAGCGCCTCGAGCGCAGCCTCGAGCTCGGCGTCGGTGTCGAACCCCGGCGGGCCCCAGTCCCGCCACAGGCGGCGGATGACCTGCGGCAGCACGCGTTCAGGTGCGCCGGGCAGCTGGAAGAAGATGATGTACCAGCTCTTGCGCAGTTGCCTCGGCAGCTGCTGCAGCTGCCGAGTGACGTCGCCGCGAGCGCGGTTGACCGCGCCGATCGGCGCGACCGCCATCGTGATGTGCGCGGCGAACGGGGACTCGGGGTGGGCGGCTAACGCAGCTGCGGTGAACGCGCCCCAGTCATGGCCGATCACCACCGCGTCGGCGGGCGCCCCGAGCGCGCGGTGCACCGCGAGCGCGTCGTCCATCAGCGCCCCGATGTGGTAGTCCCCGTCCGGGGCCGGGCCGGTGGGCGCATAGCCGCGCGAGAACGGCGCGACCACGCGCATCCCGCGCGCAGCCAGCAGCCGGGCGAACTTTCGCCAGCCCCACGCGCTGTCGGGAAAACCGTGCAGACACAGCACCAACCGACCGTCGTCGGGACCCCACGCCAGCGCGCTGACCTTCAGATGGTCGAGCTCGAAGGTCAGCCGCTGCGCGTCGGTCACGCGGAGAAATCTACGCCGAAGGCCTCACGCCGACGCGAGTGCCCGCTGCTTGCTGAACTCCAGCGTGCCGTCGTCGATCTTGCCGTTGCGGATGACCCGCAGATCCACGAGGTAGTTCTGCTTGAGCCGCCACGGCGACTTCGATCCCGACTTCGGCAGCTGATCCAGCGCACGCTTGATGTAGCCCGACGTCAGGTCGACGAACGGCAGTTCCTCGACATCGGGGGCGGGGTCGCGCGGCACGACGGTGTCGTACCCGCGGCTGTCCATGTACTCCAGAAGCCGGCTGACGTACTCCGAGGTCAGGTCGGCTTTGAGGGTCCACGATGCGTTGGTGTAGCCGAACGTGAACGCCACGTTCGGCAGACCCGAGAGCATCAACCCCTTGTAGGCCACCGACTTCGACAGATCCTGGGGCTCACCGTTGCGCAACACCTGCGCGCCGCCGAAGAACTGCACGTTCAAACCCGTTGCCGTGATGATGATGTCGGCCTTGATCTCCTGGCCGGACTTCAGAGCGATGCCATCGGCGGTGAAGTGGTCGATCACATCCGTGACGACATCGGCCTTGCCCTTGCGGATCGTCTTGAACAGATCGCCGTTGGGCGCCAGGCACACCCGCTGGTCCCACGGCTTGTAGTCGGGCGCGAAGTGCCGGTCGTAGTCGAAGCCCTCGGGCAGTCGACGTTCGGCCATGGTGCGCAACGCTTTCCGGAACACGTTGGGCAGGGTGCGCGCGAGTTGGTACTGCGCGGTGGCCTGCAGGATCGCCTTCCAGCGCACCGCGGTGTAGGCGGCCTTCTCCGGCAGCATCCGGTAGGCGCGGGCGGCGAAAGGGTCCTTGTCGGGCAGCGAGCCGATGTAGGTGGGGGTGCGCTGCAACATCGTGACGTGGCCCGCGCCGCTGTCGATGAGCGCGGGGATCAGCGTGATCGCGGTGGCCCCGCTGCCGATCACGACGACGTTCTTGCCCTGGTAGTCCAAGTCCTCCGGCCAGTGCTGGGGGTGCACGATGGTGCCGGTGAAGTTCTCGGCGCCGGGAAACTCGGGCGAGAAGCCCTGGTCGTAGTTGTAGTAGCCGCTGCAGGCCCACAGGAATCCGGTGTGCAGTTCGACCGTCTCGCCGTCTCGCTCGATGGTCAGCTCCCACCGGCTGTGCTCGTCGGACCAGTTGGCCGCGGTGACGCGCTGGCCGTAGCGGATGTGCTCGGCGATGCCGTTCTCGGTGGCGGCCTCGTTGAGGTAGTTCCAGATCGACGGGCCGTCGGCGATCATCTGGTCGGTGGCCCACGGCTTGAAGTGGAAGCCGAGGGTGTACATGTCGGAGTCCGACCGGATGCCCGGGTACTTGAAGAGGTCCCAGGTGCCGCCGAGCTTCTCCCGCCGCTCGAGGATCACATAGTTCTTGCCCGGGCAGTTCTGCTGGAGGTGCCAGGCGGCGCTGATGCCGGAGATCCCGGCTCCGACGATGACGACGTCGACAAATTCACTCATGATGTAAAGCTATCAACATCATGTCGACGCGGTCAACAGGGTGTTGAGAAACTCGACATCATGTCAACAGCGGGGTGTCAGACCAACGCATCGAGCACGAGGTCGGCCACCGCGCGCATTCCGGCGGCGTTCGGGTGCAGCGGCGCAGGCCTGCGCGGCACCGGCCAGCCGAACCGGGTGGTCCACGGATCGGCTGACCACGCGTGGTGCTCGCGACTGACCGCACCGGCCCTCACCAGCCCGCAACCCGTGGTCGCGGCGGCCTCGGCGGTCAACCGCTCCAGCTCCCCCGCGACGTGGCGGCCCAACGCCACGTCCTGATCGCGCAGCGGCGGAGCGGACCCGCCGGTGGGCGGCAGCAGTGTCAGGTAGTCGACGAACAGCACCGTCGCATGCGGCGAACGCTGCCGAACCGTCCGGCCCACTTCGACCAGGGCGGCAGCCACCGCGTCGAGCGCGAGGTACCGCTCGGCCGGGTTCAGCAGCCCACGCAGGCGGCCGCCCAGTACCGGGATCGCGCGGACAGCCCGGGGCAACCCGGCGGCGAACAGCATCGGCACGTAGCCGATGTCGTTGCCGCCGATCGTGATCGTGACCAGTGCTTCGGATCCGTCGAGCGCGTCGGCTTGGGGCGGGGCGCCGCGCTGCTCGTCGGACAGGATGTGCGCGGTCGTCGCCCCCGAGTAGGTGACGTCGACGAGGTCGTATCCCCGTGCCGCAGCCACCAGGTGCGCATAGTTGCGGGCCGAGCGGGCCGCCGGGCGGGGCGAGCCCGCGACGCGCGGCTGGATGCCGGGCCCGGCAGCCATCGAACTGCCCAACGCCACGTACCTCGGGGCTGTGGCTGTCATAAGGCGGGGCTGGAGGCCTGCGCCCAGAACCGCTTCGGGATGCGGCCGGCGCGCCTCGCCAGGTAGCCCGCCCGCACCGCCGCCGACATCGCCGACGCCATCGCCGCCGGGTCCGCAGCGCGGGTCACGGCCGTCGCCAACAACACGGCGTCGCAGCCCAGCTCCATCGCCAGCGTCGCATCGCTGGCGGTGCCGATGCCCGCGTCGAGGATCACCGGCACCGACGCGCGGTCGACGATCATCTCGATGTGGTGCGGGTTGGCGATTCCCAACCCCGTGCCGATCGGCGACCCGAGCGGCATCACGGCGGCGCAGCCGGTGTCCTCCAGCCGGCGCGCCAGCACCGGGTCGTCGTTGGTGTAGGGCAGCACGACGAAGCCATCGTCGACCAATTGCTCTGCAGCCCTTACCAATTCGATGGCATCGGGCAGCAGGGTGCGCTCATCGGCGATCACCTCGAGCTTGACCCAGTTGGTCTGCAGCGCTTCCCGGGCCAGCTGCGCGGTCATCACGGCTTCGGCGGCGCCGCGGCAGCCCGCGGTGTTCGGCAGCGGCGTGATGCCCAGCCGCGTCAGCAGATCGAGCACCCCCGTGCCGCCGTCGGCGTCCACCCGGCGCATCGCCACGGTGGTCAGCTCGGTCTCCGACGCCACCAGCGCCTCCTCGAGCACCGCGAGGTTGGCCGCCCCTCCGGTGCCCAGGATCAGCCGTGACCCGAACTCGCGGCCCGCGATGCTCAATTTCCCGGTATCAACCACCCTGCACCGCCGTCACCACGTCGATCTTCGCTCCTTCGGTCAATTCGGTGTCCCACTGTGACCGGGGGATCACCGCCCAGTCCACGGCCACCGCAATGCCCTTCTCCGGGTAGCCCAAACGGTTCAGCAGCGCGGCCACGGTGACCTCGCCGTCGACCTCCACGGACTTGTCGTTGACGGTCACTCTCACGTCGTCACTCCTTCCCGCACTTGCAGTTCGGCGGCGATGGTGTCAGCGGTCCACGGTGCGAGCAGGAATCCCGATCGGCCGTGGCCGGCGGCCACCAGGGTGCGCTCGTCGAGCCTGCCGACGAGCGGCACGTTGTCTTCGGTCATCGGGCGCAGGCCGGCGGCGCATTCGGCCAGCTCGTACTCACCGAGCGCCGGCATCACCTCGCAGGCGTCGTCGAGCAGCTCGCGCACGCCGGTCACCGTCGGCGCGGTGTCGCGCCCGTGCTCGTACTGGGTGGCGCCCACCACCACGCCGTCGGCGCGGGGCACCAGGTAGACCTGCCGGCCGTGCACGCGGGCCCGCACCACCCGCGATGGAATCGGCAGGCAGCCGCGGCGCCAACGCAACCGCAGTACCTCACCCTTGACCGGCCTGATGGGCAGGCCGGGCCACAGCGTCGGCGCGTCGATGCCGTTGGCGATCACGACGGCGTCGGCGTCGCGCACCTCGGTCAGCGCGCTGACCGGCGCCGCCCACTGGACACCGAGCCGTTCGCAGTGCGCGGCCAGCCCGTCGACCACGCCACGGTTGTCGACGGCGAGCTCGGTCTCGGCGATGAAGCCGTGCCGAATCGTCTGCGCCAGAAGGGGTTCGATGTCACGGGCCGACGTGGTCGGGGTGACGGGGTGGCCTTGGGCGGAGAGCCAGTCGCCGACCGTTCTGAGGTCGGCGGCATCACCGCGGTCCACGGCGACCACCAGCGACTCCCGGGCGGTGACCACCTCGGGCGGCAGGCCGTCGAGGAAGCCATCGCGCCAGAGCGCCAGAGAGGCCAGGCCGATCTGGAGCAGTCGTTCCTCGCCGGGCCACCCCTCACTGTGTGGGGCGAGCATGCCGCCGGCCACCCAGGAGGCGCCGGGGGTGCCGGTCCGGTGCACCCGCACCCGCCAGCCGTCCTGGGCGGCACGTCGCGCGATGGCGAGGCCGATGACGCCGCCGCCGATGACGGCGAGCCGCTGGGGGTCGGGCATTCACATACTCCCTATCGCCGGCATGACCCGGATCAGGTGCGACGGTCAGAGCCGGCGGGCTCACTCTCAGTCCCCGTTCCCGGGACTCCCGTGTGGTCGGTCTTGTCGCCCACCAGCCTACGTCGCGGGGGCGCTACGGTTCGCAGTGTGCGTGATGCCACGATTTCTGATTCACGGCTGTACCTGTGCACCGACGCCCGCCGGGAGCGCGGGGACCTCGCAGAGTTCGCCGATGCCGCGCTGGCCGGCGGCGTCGACATCATCCAGCTGCGCGACAAGGGGTCGCCGGGCGAACGGCAGTTCGGTCCCCTGGAGGCCCGCGAAGAACTGGCGGCGCTGGAGGTGCTCGCCGACGCCGCGCGCCGCCACGACGCTCTGGTCGCGGTCAACGACCGCGCCGACGTCGCGGTCGCAGCGCATGCCGACGTGCTGCACCTGGGCCAGGACGACCTGCCGCTGCCGGTGGCCCGGCAGATCTTCTCGGGCACCGTCGGGCGCTCCACCCACGACCTCGACCAGGTGCAGGCGGCGCTCACCGAGCCCGTCGACTACTTCTGTGTCGGGCCGTGCTGGCCGACGCCGACCAAACCCGGCCGGCCCGCGCCCGGCCTCGACCTGGTCCGCGCGACCGCCGCGCTGAATCCCGCCAAGCCGTGGTTCGCGATCGGGGGGATCGACGCCGATCGGCTGCCGGAGGTGCTCGAGGCCGGCGCGCGCCGCATCGTCGTCGTCCGCGCCATCACCGCCGCCGACGATCCGCGGGCCGCGGCGGCACAGTTGAAGGCGGCGCTCGAAGCTACGGGTTGACGAGCGGCGGGATGCCCGCGGCGACCTCACGCAGACGGTCCCAGCTGGCCGCGAACCCCGGGTGCAGCGGCAGGTCGGCGACGTCGTCCTCGGCGACCCAGCGCAGCTCGGCGCTCTCCCGGTTCGGCACGGTCTCGAGCACTGCCTCGGCGTCGGCGATCACCGTCGTATAGGTCCAGCCGGATACCTCGGCAGTCACCACCGTCGTGCGGACCACCACCTGCTCCGCGGGCAGCCCAGCCTCTTCGTGTGCCTCGCGAATCGCCGCCTGCTCGGCGGTCTCGTGGCTGTCGCGGGCGCCTCCCGGCAGGCCCCAGGTGCCGCCCTGGTGACTCCACGGCGCTCGGTGTTGCAGCAGCACGGCCAAAGATCCGTCCGAGAGCGGAGCCCGCAGAAGCAGCCCGGCGGCGCCGTGCCTGCCCCAGTAAGCAGCCCCGCTGGCTGACACCACCCACCCGTCGCCGTCACCACGCACCCGTCCAGCTTAAGGAAACCGAGTAGTTCGAGGGCGAGTCGCGACCGCGAATCCGCGCGCGCCGGAGCTAAATCTCTTAGAATTCCCTCAGACATTTGGCACCGTTAGAGTTGCATCACCGCCGTTGAGATCGAGACCGGGATGAGGTCCGCGCACACGTGACAGTCGAGTTGGCGCACCCGTCGACGGAGCCTCTCGCGTCGCGGTCCCCGACAGTCACCACCCATCCCCGGTGGTGGTTCCTCTGGACGACGCCGGGCCGCATTCTGACGATCGGGCTGATCCTGGCCGCTCTCGTCATCGCGAGCGCTTTCGCCACGTCGACCACGATCAACGACCGTCAGCAGGCCCTGACCACGGTGCTCAACCGGACCGAGCCACTGGCGTTCGCCGCCGGCCAGCTCTACACCACGCTGTCGGTCGCCGACGCCGCCGCCGCCACCGCGTTCATCGCCGGGGCCGAGCCGCGCGCGGTGCGGCAGCGCTACGAGCAGGCCATCACCGACGCGGCGGTCGCCGTTGCGCGGGCATCCAGCGGGCTCACCGACGAACCGCTGGTGCAACTCCTCGGCCGGATCAACGCGCGCCTCGCCGTCTACACCGGGCTGGTCGAGACCGCGCGCACCAACAACCGGGCCGGCAACCCGGTCGGCTCGTCCTATCTGTCCGAGGCGTCGTCGCTGATGCAGCAGCAGATCCTGCCCGACGCCCAGCGGCTCTACGAACAGACCTCCGCCCGGGTCGACGCCGAGACCACCGCGTCGACCCGCATCCCCGGCCCGGTCATCCTGATCGTCGTCGGCACGCTGCTGTTCGGGGCGTTCGCCAACCGATGGATGGCCAAACGGACGCGGCGCAGGGTCAATATCGGCTTCGTGGCCGGCGGGCTGGCAGTTCTGATCATGCTGATCTGGGTGGGGACGGCGCTGATCATCTCGACGTCGGACAGCCGCAGCGCCAAGGAGACGGCGGCCGAATCCCTCAAGACCGTCACCACGCTCGCGATCACCGCCCAGCAGGCCCGCGCCGACGAGACGCTGTCACTGATCCGGCGCGGCGACGAGAACGTGCGCAAGCAGTCCTACTACCAGCGCATCGACCAGATGCAGCAGCAGCTCGCCCGCTACCTGGGCACCGACAACTCCATCGACAAGACGAACCTGTCCGACGCCGACGCGCTGCTCAACCGGTGGCGCGCCGCCGACGACCGGATCACCGCCTACATCGCCGTCGGCAACTACCAGGCCGCGACGCAGGTCGCACTCGGGGTCGGCGAGGACGATGCGACCCCGGCGTTCGACAAACTCGACGAGGCGCTGACCAACGGCATCGAGCAGAGCCGGGCTCAGCTGCGCAACGAGATCGTCAACGCGCGCCGGGTGTTGTCCGGCGCGACCGTCGGCGCGGCGGCGCTGTCGGTGATGGCGGCGATCGCGGTGGCGCTGGGGATCTGGCCGCGACTGAGCGAGTACCGGTAGAGCCATGGGACGACGAATCGCGGTTCTGGCGGCGGCCCTGCTGTTGGCCGGCTGCGGGCAGAGCGCTCCGGTGGTGCCGACGCCGACGGTCACGCTGGCACCGCCGTCCCCGTCGGGCATGGCCGAGCTGCCACCCGGTCCGGCCCAGCCGCCGTCACTGCCCGACGACCAGTGCGACCGCACCGCGAGTCTGCGCCCGTTCGACACCAAGGACGAGGCCGACGACGCGGTGGCCAACATCAAGAACCGCGGCCGGCTGATCGTCGGCCTCGACATCGGCAGCAACCTGTTCAGCTTCCGGGACCCGATCAGCGGCGAGATCACCGGCTTCGACGTCGACATCGCCGGGGAGATCGCCCGCGACATCTTCGGCACGCCCTCACAGGTGGAGTACCGCATCCTGTCCTCGGCCGACCGGATCGCGGCGCTGCGCAACAACGAGGTCGACGTCGTGGTCAAGACGATGACGATCACCTGCGAACGCAAGAAGCTGGTCAACTTCTCCACCGCGTACCTGACCGCCGACCAGAGAATCCTCGCTCCTCGCGACTCCACGATCCGCCGCGCGGGCGACCTGTCCGGGAAGCGGGTGTGCGTGGCCAAGGGCACGACGTCGCTGCAGCGGATCCAGGAGATCGCGCCGCCGCCGATCATCGTCGGTGTGGTGACGTGGGCGGACTGCCTCGTGGCGCTGCAGCAGCGCCAGGTCGACGCGGTGAGCACCGACAACTCGATCCTTGCCGGGCTGGTGTCCCAGGACCCGTACCTGCACATCGTGGGGCCCTCGATGAACGAGGAGCCCTACGGCATCGGGGTCAACCTCGACAACCCCGGCCTGGTGCGCTACGTCAACGGGACGCTGGAGCGCATCCGCCGCGACGGCACGTGGAACACGTTGTACCGCAAGTGGTTGACGGTGCTGGGACCGGCGCCGTCCCCGCCGGTGGCGAGGTATTCGGACTGATGGCCGAGCAACCCGCTGACGACATCGAGGATCCCGGCACCCAGCCGGCCTCGTTCGCCGACCTTGCCGAACTGAACGAAGACTCGATTTCGACGATGCGGCCGATGGCCACCCAGGCGGTGTTCCGGCCGAATTTCGACGACGACGATGACGACGACTCGTTCCACAGTGGCTTCCACACCGGCGACACCGAGCCGCAGGAGCACGCGACCACGCTGACGCGCACGCTCTCCCCCACCCGACGCCTGGGCGGCGGCCTCGTCGAGATCCCGCGAGTACCCGCGCGAGATCCGTTGACCGCGTTGATGACCGACCCGGTGGTCGCCGAGTCCAAGCGGTTCTGCTGGAACTGCGGCCGCCCGGTGGGCCGCTCGTCCAAAGACGGCAAGGCGCTGTCGGAGGGCTGGTGCCCGCACTGCGGCAGCGCGTACTCGTTCCTGCCGCAGCTGTCGGCCGGCGACATCATCGCCGACCAGTACGAGATCAAGGGCTGCATCGCGCACGGCGGCCTGGGCTGGGTGTACCTCGCGTTCGACAAGAACGTCAACGACCGCCCGGTGGTGCTCAAGGGCCTGGTGCACTCCGGCGATGCCGAGGCCCAGGCCATCGCGATGGCCGAGCGTCAATTCCTGGCCCAGGTCACACATCCCGGCATCGTGAAGATCTACAACTTCGTCGAGCACGAGGACAAGCACGGCAACCCGGTCGGCTACATCGTGATGGAGTACGTCGGCGGTACCTCGCTCAAGCAGGCCACGCATCTGAAGTCCAGTGAGCGGACCCGGCTGCCGGTCGCCGAGGCCATCGGCTTCATGCTCGAGATCCTGCCCGCACTGGGCTACCTGCACTCCATCGGCCTGGTCTACAACGACCTCAAGCCCGAGAACATCATGGTCACCGAGGATCAGCTCAAGCTCATCGACCTCGGTGCGGTGTCGCGCATCAACTCGTTCGGATACCTGTACGGCACACCGGGTTACCAGGCCCCCGAGATCGTGCGGACCGGGCCGACGATCGCCACCGACATCTACACGGTGGGCCGCACGCTGGCGGCGCTGACGCTGCGGATGCGGACCCGCAAAGGCCGCTACGCCGACGGGCTGCCCGAGGACGATCCGGTGCTCGCCGAATACGATTCGTTCGGCCGGTTGCTGCGCCGCGCCATCGATCCCGACCCGCGGCGGCGGTTCGCCAGCGCCGAGGAGATGTCCAGCCAACTGATGGGCGTGCTGCGTGAAGTGGTGGCCCAGGACACCGGGTTGCCGCGGCCCGGGTTGTCGACCACGTTCAGCCGGTCCCGGTCGACGTTCGGGGTGGATCTGCTGGTCGCGCACACCGACGTCTATCTCGACGGTCAGGTGCATTCGGAGAAGCTGACCGCGCAGGAGATCGTACGGGCGCTGCAGGTACCGCTGGTGGATCCCACCGACGTCGGCGCGACGATCCTGAGCGCGACAGTGCTGAGTCAGCCTGTGCAGACCTTGGATTCGCTGCGGGCGGCACGCCACGGTGCGCTGGATTCCGAGGGCATCGACCTGTCCCAGTCGATCGAGCTGCCGCTGATGGAGGTCCGCGCGCTGCTGGACCTCGGCGACGTGGCCAAGGCCACCCGCAAACTCGATGAACTCGCCGAGCGGGTCGGCTGGCGGTGGCGGCTGGTGTGGTTCCGCGCCGTCGCTGCCCTTCTGACCGCCGACTACGATTCGGCGACAAAGTATTTCACCGACGTGCTGGACACCCTGCCCGGTGAGTTGGCCCCCAAGCTGGCGCTGGCCGCAACCGCGGAGCTGGCCGGAAACGCCGACGAGCAGAAGTTCTACCGGACCGTGTGGGGCACCGACAACGGCGTGATCTCGGCGGGCTTCGGGCTCGCGCGGGCCCAGTCGGCGGCGGGCGAACGCGATGCCGCGGTGCGCACTCTCGACGAAGTACCGGCCACGTCACGACATTTCACGACGGCCCGGCTCACGAGCGCGGTGACGCTGCTGTCCGGCCGGTCCAGCGGGGAGATCACCGAGCAGCAGATTCGTGACGCGGCCCGCCGCGTCGAGGCGCTGCCCGACACCGAGCCCCGGGTGTTGCAGATCCGCGCGCTGGTGCTGGGCACCGCGATGGACTGGCTGGCGGACCACACCGCGAGCACCAACCACATCCTCGGTTTTCCGTTCACCGAGCACGGCCTGCAGCTGGGCGTGGAAGCGTCGCTGCGCAGCCTGGCCCGGGTCGCGCCCACACAGGCGCACCGTTACGCGCTGGTCGACCTCGCGAACAGCGTGCGGCCGATGTCCACGTTCTGACGCTGACGACGAAATCCGTTGCGATAGCGTCTATACCTTTACTGACACTTGCCGGTCTGATGCTTCCACCTGGATGAATTCGTTCAAGATTATGGTCAACCTACGAAATCCGTAGTATCGTCAGCGCCACGCTTTGAGACCTAGGGCCGCTTTCCCCCACTCCGGCATCTCGCCCCGGGAGACCTTCTATGAGCACACAGCGCGTGTTCCGCCCAGACCCGACGTCGTTCGATCTGCGCGAAGAACAGCACCGTGCGACGTTCTCGGCCTGCGAGCTTCCACCGCACACCGTGCTGGTCACCATCCACGGCGAGATCGACGCGGCCAATGCCGGCGCCCTGGCCCACTACATCGAGAAGCGACTCGGCCAGTCCCGCAAGCTCATCCTCGACCTGCAGACCGTCGAGTTCTTCGCCGCAGCCGGCTTCGCCGCGCTGACCCACATCGACGTGCTGTGCAGCAGGGCCGGCGTGCGCTGGTCGTTGCTGGCCGGAACGCATGTGCTGCGGCTGCTGCGCATCTGCGATCCGAACCGCGAGCTACCCGTCGCCGCCGGCTCCGGCAAGTACGTCCGCACACGCCCGAGCAATCGCAAGCTCCTCGTCGGTCGGGATCACTAGCACCGTCGTCGCCGCACCGGCCGCCGAAATCCTTCGCGCCGCACGGGACGGGCTCTCGTTGAGATGCTCGTCGACCTCGATCCCGAATGCGGTGAGCCCCGACAGCGCGTCGCGGCGTACCAGTGCGTCGTTCTCCCCCACCCCGGCGGTGAACGTGATGACGTCGGCGGCGCCGAGCACCGCCAGGTAGGCGCCTATGTACTTGCGCAGCCGATGGATGTAGACGTCGTAGGCCAGCCGCGCGGCCTCATCGCCGGCGTCGATGCGCCGGTGCAATTCCCGGAAGTCGATCTCGCCGCCGAGCCCACGCACACCGGCCCGGCGGTTCAGCATGGTCTCGATGTCCTCGACGGACATGCCCGCTTCGCGCCACAGGTACATGACGATGCCGGCGTCGATGTCGCCTGAGCGGGTGCCCATGACCAGCCCTTCCATCGGCGTCAGCCCCATCGACGTCTCGACCGGGCGGCCCCCGACGATCGCCGACGCCGACGCCCCGTTGCCCAGGTGCAGCACGATCTGGCGCAGTGAGGTGAGTGGGACGTCGAGGTACTGCGCGGCCTGCTCGCTGACGTACTGGTGCGAGGTGCCGTGGAAGCCGTAGCGCCGGATGTGCCACGTGTCGGCCACCTCGGAGTCGATCGCGTAGGTGGCCGCTGCGGGTGGCAGGTCGTGGAAGAACGCGGTGTCGAACACCGCGATGTGGGGTAGGTCGGGCAGTGCGGCGCGAGCGACCTCGATGCCGAGCAGCGCGGGCGGGTTGTGCAGCGGTGCGAGCGCCGAAAGTCGTTGCAGCCGTTCGACGGTGGCGTCGTCGATGATGGTGGGCCGGTAGAGGTCCGGACCGCCGTGGACGACACGGTGTCCGACCGCCACGAGGCCGAGCTCGTCGAGGTGATGCCCGTCGCCGGCGAGCGCCTCGTGAACCACGTCGAGCGCGGCGCGGTGGTCGGGCACCTTTGGATCGTCGCCGATGCGCTCGACGATTCCGGCGGCCACCGTGGCTCCCGAATCCGGTTGTACGACCGAGTATTTCAGCGACGACGATCCGGAGTTGAGGACCAGCACGGTGTCGCTCATTCGGTGCGCCCCTGGGCCTGGATGGCCGTGATGGCGACCGTGTTGACGATGTCCTCGACGAGCGCGCCGCGCGACAGGTCGTTGACGGGTTTGTTCAACCCCTGCAGCACCGGGCCGATCGCGATCGCGCCCGCGCTGCGCTGTACGGCCTTGTAGGTGTTGTTGCCGGTGTTGAGGTCGGGGAAGATCAGCACGGTGGCGCGTCCGGCGACCGCCGAGTCCGGCATCTTCGTGGCGGCGACCGACGGCTCGACCGCCGCGTCGTACTGGATCGGCCCCTCCACCAGCAGTTCGGGATCCCGTGTCCGGACCAATTCGGTTGCCTTCCTCACCTTTTCGACATCGGCTCCGGTGCCGGAGGTACCGGTGGAGTAGGACAGCATCGCCACGCGCGGCTCGATACCGAACTGGGCGGCGGTGCGCGCCGAGGACAGCGCGATGTCGGCGAGCTGCTCGTCGGTGGGGTCGGGCACGATCGCGCAGTCGCCGTAGGCGAGCACCTCGTCGGCCAGACACATGAAGAAGATGCTCGACACCGTCGAGGTGTCCGGCAGCGTCTTGATGATCTCGAACGCCGGCCGCACCGTGTGCGCGGTCGTGTGTTTGGCACCGGAGACCATGCCGTCGACCATGTCGTTGTGCACCAGCATGGTGCCGAAATACGAGACGTCGTGCATGGTTTCGCGGGCCTGCTCGACGGTGACGCCTTTGTGCTTGCGCATCTCGGCGTACTGCTCGGCGAACCGGTCGCACAGCTCGCTGCGCTGCGGATCGAGGATGTCGGCGGCCGACAGGTCCACGCCCAGCTCGGCCGCTCGAGCCCGCACCTGCTGCTCGTCACCGAGGATGGTGAGATGGGCGACGTTGCGCTTGAGCAGTCGGCCGGCGGCCTGCAGGATGCGGTCGTCGTCGCCCTCCGGGAGCACGATGCGGCGCCGGTCGCCGCGCGCCTGGTCGAGCAGCTGGTGGGTGAACATCTGCGGCGTGACCACCGACGGGATCTCGATCGTCAAGCGAGCCAACAGGTCTGCGGTGTCGACGTAGGTGTCCATCAGCGCCAGCGCCGTGTCGACCTTACGAGGCGATTCCGCGGTCACCCGGCCGCGGCTCGCCGCGACGCGGCTCGCGGTCTCGAAGGTGCCGAACCGCGTCTGCAGGATCGGCACCCGCAGCCCCAGCCCGCTCACCAGTGCGTCGATGGCCGGGTGCAGCGGGAGCCCGCCGTTGAGGATCACACACGACAGGGACGGAAACCCCTCGGCGGCATGGGCGCTGAGGACGGCCAACACCACGTCGGAGCGGTCCCCGGGGGTGATCACCGCGACGCCCTCGGTCAACCGTTCCAGGACGTGTTCGGCCGTCATCCCCGCCACCAGGACGTCCTCGGCCTCGCGCACCAGCAGCGCGTGGTCACCCTTGACCAGCGAACCTTCGACGGCCGTTTGCAATTCGGCCACCGAGGGAGCCACCAGCAGCGGCTCCTCGGGCAGCACGTAGCTCGGCGGCGCCACGTCGGCCAATGCGTCGGCGACCTGGCCGAGCTGGGCGGGATCACACCGGTTGACCACGACTGCCGCGGTGTGGGCGTGCTGGGCGGCGATCTCGTCGATGCAGAGGTCGACCACCTGGGCGACCTGTTCGGGAGTTCGGCCCAGGCCCTTGACCGCGAGTACGACCGGGGCCCCCAGGTTGGCCGCGATGCGCGCGTTGGTGGAGAGCTCACTGGGAGTGGCGACGTCGGTGTAGTCGCTGCCGACGATGAGCACGGCGTCGCACCGGTCGGCGACGTGGTGGAACCGGTCCACGATGTCGCCGAGCGCACCGTCGGGATCGTCGTGCAGCTGCTGGTAGCTCACCCCGACGCAGTCCTCATAGGACAGGCCTGCCGTGGTGTGGGTCAGTAGCAATTCGAGGATGTAGTCGCGTCCCTCGCTGATGCGGGTGATCGGCCGGAAGACCCCGACCCGGGCCACGGTGGCGGCGAGCCTGTGCAGGACGCCGAGGGCGATGGTCGATTTCCCGGTGTCGCCTTCGGGAGAGGCGACGTAGATCGCTGTTGCTGTCTGCGAAGCGTCAGGCACATCGAAAGCCTGCCCGAATCCGCGTGCGATGGCCAGCGCCGGCCATTACGGAACCGCAGGGATCGAATTTACTCGACGGTAAGTTGTCCAAGTTTGCTGAACATGGTTCACTGCGTACAACGTGCTGACAGAGACGTTAATTAGCGTTCTGAAGCGAATCGCTGAAATTGCACGTCTCGACGTTTCACCGACAGAGATCGACCACTTGGGGGTGTCATGGCCGTTCTGGACCTGCGCAGTACGACGGCTCCAACAGTGCTGCCGGGCACCCGTGAGGCGGTGACTGCGACCGTCCGGGTCAGCCCGTTCATGGTCCGGATGTTCGCCGCCACTGCGCTCGGCGCGGCGGGCTGGGCACCCCTCTACCTCGGGTTACTCCGCGATCTGCCGGCCGGGTCACGTTGTGTGTACCTACTGGCGGTCCCGGTTCTGCTGGCCGTCGTCGCCGCCGGTCACCGCACCCCGCCCTGTGGCGTCGGCGACGCCGAGTCGGACTGGATCGTCGCAGTCCTCCTCGGCGTCGCCGGTGTTGCAGGGATCGCCGTCCTCGACGAGCGGCTACCCACGCTGGCCGGGCTGTGGCGACTGCCCGCACTGACTGGCGTCGTCTGGTTCGCGGGTGTGCTGACCGTGCTGTTCGGCATTCGGCACGTGATGCGGATGTGGGCCGTCTGGGTGTTCGCGGTCGCCGTCACCACCCCGCTGCCGTTCCTGCTGATCACCGCGGAGCTCGGCGGCGGCGACCGCGCGGCGGTCGCGGTTCCTGCCTGCATCGGCGCCGTCGCGGTCGCACTCGGGACACCCGGTGTGCCGTGGCGCCGTCGGTGGCTCGCCACCCTGAGCTGTCTGACCTCCGGCCTGCTGATCGCGGCGACTGTTCCCGCAGACCCGGTGGTCCTGACGATGCTCGTCACCGGCGTCGCGCCCATTCTCGCGATCCTGGTGACCCGGCGAGCGACAGCTGGTTCGCCCGAGTTTCCACTTCCCCAACGCTCCGCGTGGGCGATGGCGATCCTGGCCGTGATCGCTGCGGCATTGCCGGTGCTCACCATGCCTGCCGCACCGTCGTACGCCGCCGCCACGGTGACCACCGACTGGACCGAGCGAACGGCCTGGGGAACCCCGCGCGACTACCCCTTCATCACGCGTTATCTCGGTTCGGGCAGCACGCTGCGGCGGTTCTCGGTTCTGCCGGTCGACGGGCTGCCCGCCGCGGCCGTCGACGTGATGAGCACCCCCGACCGCGGCGCATTGCGCGACGTGGCGGACGCGGTCTGGTACCCCTCGGCCCGACCGCTGGACTACCGCCCCGCCGAGCACCCGCTGCCCGACGGCGCACGCGTCCTGCACAGCAACGCCGACGCCGTCACCACCGGCGCCGACGCACCCTGGTACGCCGTGACGTGGACCTGGACCAGCGGGACGCTCAACCAACGGGTCACCGTGATCGTCAGTCAGTCGCTGACCGGAGCCATCCCGCCACCCGAACCCGCGCCCCTCTCGCTTCCCGCCGCATCGGTGCGCCCGCTGCTGTGGCTGGCGCGCCAACAGCCCGACGACACAGGGGGAATCGACGACCTGGTGCAGCTGCGGGCCCGCGCCGTCATCGATCAGGTGACCGCGGTGGCTCGTGTCTGAGCGCCTGGCCGCGCATCTGTCGGCCCGCACGCTGCTCGGCCGCCGCACCCTGCTGCGCGCCGGACTGGCTGCCGTGCCGGTCGTCGCGGCGATGGCCTGCTGGCCGCAGGTGATCCTGCCTGCGGTGACCACGCTCGTGGCCCTGCTGTATCTGGTGTCGAGCCTGGACCGGAACCTGCTGTTGCTCAGAGGGCTTCACGCCTCCGCGCTGATCCGCATCGACGCGGACGAAGCGCTGGCGATCCCGGACCACGACCTGCCCGTCTACACGGTGCTGCTGCCGGTGTACGACGAACCGTCGATCGTGACGAACCTGATCAACGGTGTCGGCAAACTCGACTACCCGGCCGACAAGCTCGAGATCCTGCTCCTGGTCGAGGAAGACGACATTTCGACGCAGACCGCGCTGCTCGATGCCGACCTGACGTCGGTGCGCGTCGTGATCGTTCCGCACAGCCTGCCCAAGACCAAACCCAAGGCCTGCAACTACGGGATGTCCCTGCCGGATCTGCGCGGAGAACTGCTCACCATCTACGACGCCGAAGACATCCCCGATCCGCTGCAATTGCGCCGCGCCGTCGCCGCGTTCCGACAGCTGCCCGACGACATCGGGTGCCTGCAGGCACGGTTGGGCTACTTCAACGAACGCCAGAACCTGCTCACCCGGTTCTTCTCGCTCGAGTACGACCAGTGGTTCGGCGTGGTGCTGCCCGCGGTGGAGAAGGCCCGCTGCGTGGTCCCCCTCGGAGGGACGTCCAACCACATGCGCGTCGCGGTCTGGCGCGAGATCGGCGGTTGGGACGAGTTCAACGTCACCGAGGACGCCGACCTCGGGGTGCGGCTCGCCCGGCACGGCTACCGAACGCTGATCCTGGACTCGATCACGTTGGAAGAAGCCAACTCCGACGTCGTCAACTGGATCCGCCAGCGCTCCCGGTGGTACAAGGGCTACCTGCAGACCATGCTCGTGGCGCTGCGCGACCCCGTCGGACTGCACCGCACGATCGGCACCACAGCCACCCTGCGCCTGATCAACATGACCGGCGGCGTTCCTCTGACGAGCGCGGTGAACATCCTGTTCTGGTTCGCGCTGATGATCTGGGTGTTGGGCCGACCGCCCTTCATCGAGGTGCTGTTCCCGCCCCTCACCTACTACGTGTGCCTGACGCTGTTCCTCATCGGATCTCCGCTGTCGGTCTACTCCGGGGTGATCGTCACCCGGGCGCTCGGCAAACCACATCTGGCCTGGGCCGCGCTGCTGACCCCGCTCTACTGGGTGCTGCAGTCGATCGCGGCGCTGAAAGCCATCTACCAGTTGATCTTTCGACCGTCTTTCTGGGAGAAGACGGTGCACGGCCTCAGCCACCCCGAACCCACCCCCACGGAAGGTACTCCTCGATGACGCTGGATCTCTCCCGCCTTGTCACCGCGCTGGCGGTGACCGCCACGTTGGCCGTTCTACCCGGGGTCACACCCGCCGCGGCCGAACCCTACGTGGAAGCGGTGGCCGGGCCGTCGGTGACCCCGGCCATCGGCTGGGCCCAGCTCGGGCTCTCGGATCGGATGGACATCATCGGCGCGAATCTGCCTGCCGACGTGGGTGTTCCGGTGCCCACCGGGGTGACCCCGACAGTCCTGACCGGTGAGGTCGGCTCCATCGTCAACGTCACCGACGGCCGCGTCGACGTCCTCGACGGTCGCGGTGTCGTGCTCGGAGTGATCCCGCTGCCCGCCGGCGCGATCAGCGTTCCGTTCACCGTCGACACCTCCGCCGCGCAGGTGGTCGACGGGCGGGCGAAGCTGAGCTTCGTCGTCCGCGACGCCGGCCCGGCGACGACGACGTGCTCACAGCCCCCGGCGGTCACACTGAGCCGCCTCGCCACCACGTTCTCCGGGCCCGCGCCGGACCCCACCACCGTCGCCGGGTTCCTGCCCGGCTACCTCGATCACGTGGTGATCCGCGTGGACCGCACCCCCACACCCGCCGTCGAACAGGCCGCTCTCGATCTGGTCGCCAAGCTCACCCGGCTCTACCGGCCGATGCCGGTCCGCATCGACGTGACCACCGGGGCAGAACCGGGTGTCGTGTCGTTGCAGTCACTCTCAGGGACCACCAGGGTCATCGACATCCGCGACGGCGGCCGTCCCGGCATCACGGTGGAGAACCCGGGCACCCCTGCAGCCGTCCTCGCGATCACCGGAACCGGTGAGCAGCTCGCCACGCAGGTCGGGCTGTTCACCGACCGGCGGATCGGCCTGGCCCAGGGAAATTCGGCGATGCTGGTGTCGAGCCGGCTGGCCACCGACGTCTCCTCGACCGTGAAGACGTTCGGCCAACTCGGCATCACGACACAGACCTCGGTGATCGGAACCACCACGCTCTACACCGGTTTCGACGCGGCGGCGTTCGGCGTCGGCGCGATCAACGGGGCCGCGGTGCACCTGAAAGCCCATTACACCCCCGTCGTCGGCGGAGAGGGGTCGGTGCTGGTGCGCTCGGGAGACACCGTGCTGGCCACCCACAGCCTGGACGGCTCCGGCACTCTCGACATCACCGGCGACATCCCGGCCGAGGCGATCACCTCCAATGTGGGTCTCGCGGTGGAGCTGCGGTACATCCCCCGCCAGGACTGCCCGCCACTGGGCGATCGCGTCACGTTCTCGATCGACCCGCAATCCACGGTGACGGTGCGGCCCGGCGCGGGCAACCGCGGTGGCTTCGCTGCGTTGCCGATGGCGTTCACGCCCGACGTCGACGTCGCGATCGACAGCCCCGAGCATCTGCGCTACGCCGCGGCCGCACTCAACCTGATCGCTCAGCAGACGCAGATCACGTTGCGCCCCCGGGTGACTGAGCTCTCCGACGTGGCGTCGTCGGGATCGAGCGCGCTCGTGGTCAGCGGCGGGCCCGAGCTGGCCGACGCCGGAATGCACCCGCCACTTCTGCCCGGTGCGACCGACACCGTCGACGTCGGCAACGCCGACACCTCCGCCGCCACCACGCTGGTGGATCTCCACGCGCCGCTGGGCATGGTCCAGGCTTTCACCGACAGCGGCCGATCGGTGGTCGCAGTGACCGGCACGGGTGACTGGACGCTGGTCGACGCCACCCTCGACCACGTGCGCGGACTGCCGAACCGGTGGGGGTCGCTGACCGGCGATGTCGTCGCCACCGGGATCGCCGGTGAGACGGTGACAATGTCGGTCAACGAGGGAGACTCGATGCCCCACCAACCCGCGCCGGGTGTGGGCTGGCAGTGGTGGGCCTGGGCGAGCGTCGTCGCCGTCGGTGCTGCCGCGGTGGCCGCCGGGGCGACAGTGCTGATCCGCCGCCGCCGCGCGTGACGCCGTCACGCCGGTGGCCCGGCGTCGCACTGTTCGGCACACTCTGCCTCCTCTACGTCATCGTCGGATCGGTTCTGGTGTTGCGGTACAACATCTTCGAGCCCGACGCGCCGAACCGGGTGGCCAATGCCGGGTTCGCGCTGCAGTCCCGGCACCCCCACCTCTCGGCCATCGGGTTCGTGTGGAATCCGCTGCCCAGCCTGGTGGAGCTGCCGCTGGTGTGGCTGAGCCAGTGGCCAGGACTGTCGGTGCTCAAGCACGCGGGTCTGGCCGGGGTGTTCCAGAGCGCGCTGTTCATGTCCGGCGCGGCGCTGATGGTGCGCCGCATCGCGTTCGATGCCGGGGTGCCGGCGCTGTGGCGGCGCGTCGCGACGGCCGGGTTCGCGCTGCACCCGATGATCGTGATCTACGGCGCCTCGGGGTTGAGCGAGGCGGCGCAGATGTTCTGCCTGCTGTGGTGCGTGCGCTACCTGATGCGCTGGTGCGCGAGCCAGTGGGTCGGTGATCTCGGCTGGGCCGGAATGGCTTTGGGCGTCGGCTACCTCGCACGCTATGAGGTGATTCCGGCCGCGGCGGCGGCGGTCGCCCTCGTCGCGGTGATGACGTGGCGCCGCGCCACCCGCGAGAATCGCTGGTCGGCCACGGCAGCCGACGTGATGATCGTCGCCTTCCCCGTGGTGACTGCGTTCCTCGCCTGGGCGGTCACCGGCTGGATCATCAACGACGAGTTCTTCGCGACGATGTCCTCGCAGTACGGCAACGCCAGCCAGGTCGCAGGTCGGCTCGCCCGCGGTACAGCTGACGCCGGAGCGCAATGGCCGGTGGTCACCTCCCGGCTGTTCGGTATGCAGCCGCTGGTCGGGATCGCCGTCGCGGTGGCCGTGGTCGTCGCGGTGGCACGCAGGCGGGCGGCACCGCTGGTGCCCGTCGTCGTGTTCGGCGCCACGCTGGCTTTCGCCGCTATCGCACAACATGATTCGCTCACGTTCGGTTGGTTCCGGTTCTACCTGCTGGCGATCCCGATGGTGATCTGCGTGGGGCTGGCCTGCTGGCAGAAACAGACCGCGGTTCGGGCGGTGGCCGCGGCGTTGGTGAGCGCCTCGGTGGTGGTCGCGATTCCGGTGACGACGCCGTTGATCGTGGACCAGGACATCGCCTACGGTCAGCTGGAGGCGGGCTTCGCATCGTTGATCGACCCGGAAACCCACCCTCCGGGCGAGGATCCGGCTCGGCGCCGGCTGCTCAGCGAGCGACGCCTGGCGCAGTGGTTCGACAGCAAGGACCTGCCGGAGGGCTCTGTGCTGATGGACACGTTCCTCACCTGGGGCATCTGGCTGTCGTCCGAGCATCCGAAGCAGTTCGTGATCACCAGTGACTACGACTTCGTCGCCGCGCTGAATCGACCGTGGGACTTCGGGATTCGCTACATCGTCGCCACGAACCCCGGGCGCAACGTGCCGGACGCGCTTAACCGCCGCTACCCGTCGCTGTGGGACGACGGCGCCGGGATCGCCGCCCTCAGCTACACCACCGACGGGCCCACCTCGGACGAGATGTTCCGGGTGTACCGGACCACCGGGCGACCGATCTCCCCGGATCAGCTCGCAGTCATGTCGGCAGGGACGCTCACGGTGGCCACCAGGCCCAAGTGATCGGTGCCGGCGACGTCCACCGTGGCCACCGACGTGGCGTCGGCATTCTTGGTCAGGATGTGATCGATACCCAGAAGTGCTGGCACCACGCGATTCTGGGGATAGGTGCGCAGCAACCCACCTCCGGCGACGGCGTTGTCGTAACCGCCGGCGAGCAGCGCCCGGAACGGCGCCATGTCCGCGGTCGCGTTGAAGTCACCTGCGACGATCACGGCGCCGGCGCCGGCCGTGCGACCGATCTCGGACAGCGTGTCGGGCAGCCGTGCGATGTCGCCGCGCCAGTGGCTGATGTCCTGCGGCCAGGGCGCGGCCAGGTGCACCGACAGCACCGTGGCGTCGACGGCCACGCCCGTTATCCGGATCCGGGTGCCGACCATCGGCAGCGAGAACCCGTCGATCCGACCGGAATTCACGATCGGGTAGCGGCTCCAGACGCCGATGCCGGACGCCAACTCAGCAGGCGCGACCACCCGGTAGGGGAACACGCGGTCCATCCCCGCTGTGGAGAGCCCGGCAGCAGCCTGCGGCGTCATCTCCTGCACGGCGACGATGTCGGCCCGCTCGCTCGCCAGCGCCGCGAAGGCGCGCGGATCCACCTGTCCCATGCCCAGATTGGTGGTGAGCATCCGGACGTCGACGGCTTGCCGCCCCGGTGGCGCGGGAGTCTGGTACCGCGGCAGGTAGACCACCACGGCCGCCGCGCTCAGCAGGACGGCCAGGATCACGAGGAGCCAACGCCGACCGACGAGCAGCAGCATCGCGGCGACAGGCGCCGCCAGCAGTAGGTAGGGTGCTGCCGCCGCGACGATCAGCAGGGGCTGGTTGGACAGCGGCAGAAAGCGCGCGGCCATGCCGGCCGCGGCGGCGACGAGCCCGAGCAGGCCGAGCACCGTCGCGAGGACGCGGATCATCCCAGGCGGCGCAACCGCGGTTCGAGATCGCGCTGGAACAGTTCCAGGAAGCGCTTCTGGTCGTGCCCAGGGGCGTGGAAGACCAGATGGTTGAGGCCCCAGTCCACGTAGTCCTTGACCTTCTCGACGGCCTCGTCCGGATCGGAGGCGACGATCCAGCGCTTGGCGACCTGCTCGATCGGCAGCTCGTCGGCGGCCTTCTCCATCTCCATCGGATCGTCGATGGAGTGCTTCTGCTCCGCGGTCAGCGACAGCGGCGCCCAGAAGCGGGTGTTCTCCAGCGCCAGTTCGGGATCGGTGTCGTAGGAGATCTTGATCTCGATCATCCGGTCGACGTCGTCGGGGTTCTTGCCCGCCGCCTCGGCGCCTTCGCGCATCGCCGGAATCAGCTTGTCCTTGTAGAGCTCCTCGCCCTTGCCCGAGGTGCAGATGAAGCCGTCACCCGCGCGGCCCGCGTACTTGGCCACCTGCGGGCCGCCCGCGGCGATGTAGATCGGGATGCCGCCCTCGGGCACGTCGTAGATCGAGGCACCCTTCGTCTTGTAGTACTCGCCGTCGAAGTCCACGCGATCGCCGAGCCACAGTTCCCGCATCAGACGGACGGACTCGCGCAGCCGGGCGTAGCGCTCCTTGAACTCCGGCCACTCGCCCTCGTAACCGGTGGCGATCTCGTTGAGCGCCTCACCGGTGCCCACGCCGAGGAAGATCCGGTCGGGGTACAGGCAACCCATCGTGGCGAACGCCTGCGCGATGACCGCGGGGTTGTACCGGAACGTCGGCGTCAGCACGGACGTCCCGAGCACCAGCCGCTCGGTGCGCTCGCCGACGGCGGTCATCCAGGCCAGCGAGAACGGGGCGTGCCCACCTTCGTGGCGCCACGGCTGAAAGTGGTCGCTGACGGTGGCACTGTCCATGCCGTGCTCCTCGGCGAGCACCGCGAGTTCGACGAGTTCGCGGGGCGCGAACTGCTCCGCCGACGCCTTGTAGCCCAGTTTCAGTTCAGCCATACCTATGTTTCTACACTCGCGTCATGACCCTGGCTGTCTCGGCCATCACCGACCGCGTCCACTTCGCTCAGACGGATCTCGTCAACTGGACGCTGGTCGCCGGCGACGACGGGGTGATCCTGATCGACGCCGGCTATCCGGGTGACCGCAACGACGTTCTGGCGTCCTTGTCCGGCCTGGGTTTCGGCCCGTCCGACGTGCGGGCGATCCTGCTGACGCACGCCCATGTCGATCACCTCGGCTCGGCGATCTGGTTCGCCCGCGAGCAGGGCACGCCGGTGTACTGCCATGGCGCGGAGGTGGGGCACGTCCGGCGCGAGTACCTCGAGCAGGCGTCGCCCCGCGATGTTCTGGTCCGCGCCTGGCGGCCGACATATCTGCTGTGGTCGTTGGCGCTGGTGCGCAACGGCGGCCTCACCCACGAGGGCATCCCGACGGCGCAGCCGCTGACCGATGAGGTGGCGGCCGGCCTGCCGGGAACGCCGCAGGTGATCGCGACGCCGGGGCACACGGGTGGACACTGCTCGTACCTGGTCGACGGCGTGCTCGTCAGCGGCGACGCACTGGTCACCGACCATCCGCTGGCGCCGCGCCCCGGCCCGCAGCTGCTGCCGTCGCTGTTCAACCACGACGAAGCGACCTGCCGGCGCAGTCTCGACGTGCTGGCCGAGGTGCAATCCGAGGTGCTGCTACCCGGTCACGGGCCGGTCTGGCGGGGTTCGATGGCGGAGGCAGCCCGCACGGCTCACACGAGCGTGTCGTAGCCCAGCAGGAAGATCGCGGTCAGGGCCAGGCCGCAGGCGAGGACGATCGCCGGCATCAGGATCATCGTGTCGAGTTCGTCGTCGTTGAGCACGTCGTCGTCGAAGCGGCCGAACAGCACCCGCGCGATGCCGGTGCGCCGGAACACGTGCACCATCCGCTGGACACCCGCGGTGTGCCGACGGCGCCCCACGAAGACCCGGGAGAGTCCACCGAAGACGAACGTCAGCGCAGCAGCGGCCAGCATCAGCCAGCCCACGGTCGCCTGCGACACGGGGCAAGCCTATAGGGCGAGATGGTCCCGCAGCGTGTCGCCGGTGTAGCCCGTGCGGAAGCTGCCACGTTCCTGCAGCAGCGGCACCACCTGATCGACGAACTCATCGAGGCCGGCCGGGGTGAGGTGGGGCACGAGGATGAACCCGTCGCACGCGTCGGTCTGCACGTGCAGGTCCATCTCGTCGGCCACCTGCGCCGGCGTACCGACGAACTGCTGCCGGGCGGTGACGGCGATGACCAGCTCGCGAATGCTCAAGCCGTCGGCCTCGGCCCGCTGTCGCCACGTCTCGGCGACGGCCTTGGGGTCGCGGTGGCGAACCCGGCCCTGTGACACGGTCGGATCGTCGGCGGGTTCGACATCCGGGAGCGGCCCATCGGGGTCGTACGCCGACAGATCGCGCTGCCAGACCTGTTCGAGCATCGTGATGGCGGTCGGTCCGCTGACCTGTTGCAGCCTGATGTGGCGCGCCCGCTCCGCCGCATCGGCCGCCGAGTCGCCCAGCACGAATGTCGTCGCCGGGAACACCTTGATCGCGTCGGGATCGCGTCCGGCGGCAACCGCTTTCGCCTTCACGTCGGCGTAGTACTGGCGGCCCGCCTCGATCTCGCCGTGCAGCGTGAAGAGGGCGTCCGCATTCCGGGCGCCGAACGCGCGGCCCTCATCGGAGTCACCGGCCTGGAAGATCACCGGATGACGTTGTGGCGCAACAGCTACAGGTGCGTTACCGCGAACCGTGAAGTGCGGCCCCTGATGCTCCACCGCGGCAGCAGGGCTGTCCCAGAACTGGCGGGCGACGGCGAGGAACTCTTCGGCCCGCCGGTACCGGTCGGCGTGGTCGAGGAACCCGCCGCGCCGGAAGTTCTCGCCGGTGAACGCATCGGAGGAGGTGACCATGTTCCAGGCGGCACGGCCACCGGAGAGATGATCCAGCGTGGCGAATTTCCGTGCCACGTCGAAGGGTTCGTTGAAGGTGGTGTTGATCGTGCCGGCCAGCCCCAGCCGCTCGGTGACGGCGGCGAGCGCGGCCAGCACGGTCAGCGTATCGGGACGTCCGACCACGTCGAGGTCGTGAATGCGCCCGCGGTGTTCGCGCAATCGCAACCCCTCGGCGAGGAAGAAGAAGTCGAACAGGCCTCGTTCGGCAGTCGTGGCCAGGTGGACGAACGACTCGAACTCGATCTGGCTGCCCGACCGGGGGTCCGACCACACGGTGGTGTTGTTCACTCCGGGGAAATGCGCGCCGAGGTGGATCTGCTTGCGCCGCTTGCCCGTCACGATGATGTTCCCCACCGTTGCGCGAGGAGCTCGTAGGAGCGCAGGCGATCAGCGTGGCGGTGCGTCATCGAGGTGACCACGAGCTCATCGGCGCCGGTCACCCGTTGCAGCGCGGTCAGGCGGTCGGCCACGGTGTCGGGGCTACCGACGAACTGGGTGCTGAGCCGGTCCCGCACGAGGTCACGCTGCTCGTCGGTGAGCGGCTCGATCCGGTCGGGGTCGGGGTAGGGGATGGCGCCGTCGCCGGTGCGGATCGAGTACACCCAGTGTCCGTAACTGGCCGCGAGTTTCGTTGCAGCCGCGTCATCGTCGGCGACGACGACGTCGGCCGACACCACCACGTACGGTGCGGCGAGGTACTCGGATGCGACGAACGCGGACCGGTAAGCCTCGACTGCGTCCAGCGCGGTGGAGGGGGTGATGTGGTAGCTCGCCACGAACGGCAACCCCTGCGCGGCGGCCACTCGCGCGCTCTCCCCCGCGCTGCTGCCGAAGATCCACGGGGTCAACGCGGCATGCTCACCGGGGACCGGATGCGCCTCGACTCCGTTCACGCAATATCGTCCGTCGAGCATCGCGAGAACGTCGGCCACCTGGTCGGCGAAATCGGGGGCGACGGCGCCCGGCTGCTGCAGCACCGACATCCTGGCCTGCAGCCGAGGATTGCGCATCAGTGCGGCGACGTCGAACGGGGCCGGCACCACGACACCGCCCACCTCACGGGCGCCGACCGTCTGAACCTGCGGGGCTGAGCCGTTCAGCGCGTCGCGGCGACGCTGCCCGGAGCGGCCCACGCCGAGATCGATGCGACCCGGATGGAATGCATCGAGCATTCCGAAGCTCTCGACGACGGCGACGGCCGTGGTCTGCCCGAGCTGCACCGCCGCCGCGCCGACGCGGATGTGTGTTGTCGCTGCAGCGATCTGGCCGATGAGCACGGCAGGCGCAGAGCCCGCGACGGCCGCGAAATGGTGTTCGGCGACCCAGAAGCGCCGGTAGCCGAGGGCTTCCGTGTGCCGCGCCAAGTCGACGGTGTTGGCCAACGCGGTTGCCGCGTTGGCACCTTCGGGCACCGGGGACAGGTCGAGCACGGACAGCGGGACGGTCATGACACGCTCACGCTGCTGTAGCGGTTGACCGCGACGCCCAGGCCCAGTCTTTCGCGCAAGGTCTCACCGATCTGGTAATTCGTGCGTAAGGCTGTGCGCTGCTGCAGAATCGGCACTACCTCGTCGACGATGACCGGGAGGTCTGTGCGGTGGACGGCGGGTCGTAACCGCACGCCGTGCACACCGAGCCGGTGCCACTCGGCGATCCGGTCGGCGAGTTCTGCCGGGCTACCGTAGAACACCGCTGCGTCGGACTTCTCGTCGATCAGGCCGTCGAAAGTGACGTACAGATCGGCCCACACCTTCAGATGCTCGCCACCCGCCTGCGCGACCTCCTCCAGGATGCCGGGGACAGCTCGGGTATCCGCAGGCGTCACGAAGACGACGTCCGCGGATCGGGCGGCGAAGGCGTAGACCTCAGGGGTGTGGGCCAGCGCGGCGACGACGGGTTGCCCTTGCGGTGGGCGCGGGGTGATCGACGGCCCCTTGACGCTGAAATGTGCTCCCTCGAAGTCGATGTAGTGCAGCTTGTCGCGGTCGATGAAGCGCCCGCTGTCCACGTCGCGGATGACCGCGTCGTCCTCCCAGCTGTCCCAGAGGCGACGCACCACCTCGACGACGTCGGCGGCTTCGGCGAACAGATCACCGAGGGCGTCGGGATCACGGCGGCCGAAAAGCTCTGCGTCACGGTGGCTTCCGCTGACCCGAGGTTGCCAGCCGGCGCGGCCGTGGGAGACGAAATCCAGCGTGGCAATGGCTGTCGAGACGTGGAACGGTTCGGTGTGCGTGGTGCCGGCGACCGGGATGAGGCCGATGTGCCGTGTGGCCGGGGCCACGCGGGCGGCGGTCAGCACTGCGTCGGGGCCACGGGAGAGCGCGTCGTCGAACGTCACGAAGTCGAGCAATCCGCGTTCGGCCGTCGTGACCACGTCGGTCCAGTACTTGCCGTCGGTGACCGGTGTCCGCGTATGCCAGCCGTGGCCATTCAGCGCGACACCGAGATGCAGGTCGTCGGTCATGGCAGCTCCTTGACGAAGGCGACCGGATAGACCTCACCTTCCGCCGGTAGCGGTTCGGCGAGCCGCGTGTACCCCAGTGAGACGTAGAGCGCCTCGGCTTCAGGCTGACGGTCACCGGTGGTGAGGTAGACGCGCCGGTAGCCGCGGGCGGCGATCTCATCTTCCAGCCGGGTCACCGTGGACCGGCCGTATCCGCGGCGCCGGTACCTGCTGTCGGTCCAGATGCGCTTGAGTTCGGCTGTGGTGGCGTCGAACCGGCGGAACGCGCCGCCGGTGACCGGCTCGCCGTCGAGCAGCCCGACCACGAGCTCGCCATCGGGAGGTTCGAACTCGGCCGCGGGATAGCGCCGCAGCCAGGCGCGCACGCTCTCGCGCACACCGCCGTAGCGATCGGCGTACTCCACGGCGAGCTCCTCTATCAATGGCGTGGCGAGTGGATCGTCCTGATGGACAGCGACGAATCGCAACTCGCCGAGGATCGACACGGGCATCACCTTCCTGTCTAACGCAGGGCAGGCTCGCGCATTTCCTCGAGCGCCCATTTGCTCACTGTGAGCGAAACTTTCAGCAGCTCGTCCCTGGGGTGAGCCGAGCCTGCAGCTGGTCGGCGGTGACGGCCCAGCCGTGATCGTGATCGTCGACGGCCTCGGCGGGCAGCAGAGTGTGCTTGATCGACATGAGGGTCTCGTGCTCGCCGTGCGGCGTGAAGGTGACGTCGACGATGCTGGCGGCCGTCGGGTCAGTCCAGCCGGAGTGGCTCCAGGTGAATCGCAGGTGCCGCGGTCGGTCGACGACGAGGAACTGACCGGAGATCAGGATCGAACGTCCCGAGTCGTCGACGTCGAAACGCACGCGGCCGCCGACATGAGGCTCGACGGTGACGGCGACGCACCGCGAGGGGCGGGGGCACATCCAGTCCAGCAGGGCTTCGGGGTCGAGCCACTCGCCGAACACGACATCGGGCACCGCGGGCATCACCCGGCGAACGCGCACCACGGGTTGGGTCATCGGGTCTTCCTACCCAGCCGGCGGGCGAGAGCGTCGGCGCGCGCTGACCAGAACGTGGTCTGCTCGTCGATCCACTGCTGGGCCGGGGAGAGTCCGGCCAGGTCCAGCGAGAGCCAGTGTTCGCGGCCGCGGATCTCGCGACGGACGAGGCCAGCAGCCTCGAGGACGGCGACGTGGCGGGACACCCCGGCGAAGCTCATCGGCAGCGGCGCGGCCAGGTCGGTAATTCGGGCGTCACCGTCTCTGAGGGCTTCGAGGAGCCGCCGGCGCGTCGGGTCGGCCAGCGCGGCGTAGGCGCGATCGAGAAGATCTTCAACCATCTTGTTGACTATAGCGCCGTCCGGTGGTGTGCTGATATTCAACTTTCAAGTTGAACGTTTGGAGGGTGATGGCGGTGGAGCCTCGGGTGGTGCCGACAGCAGAGTGGCAGGAAGCGTTGGCGGAGATGCTGATTCGCGAGAAGGAGTTGACCAGGGCGCGCGACGAGCTGGCGGCGATGCGTCGGCGGATGCCGTGGACTCCGGTGCGCAAGCAGTACCGATTCGAGGGCCCCGAGGGGCCGGTGGTGCTGCGGGACCTGTTCGAGGGCCGGCGCCAGTTGATCGTCTATCGGGCGTTCGTGGACCCGGGCGTCAGCGGATGGCCGGAGCATGGCTGCGTCGGGTGCTCATTGATGGCCGACCACGTGCCGGATCTGTCGCACCTGCATGCCCGCGACACCACGTTCGTGTACGTCTCCCGTGGCCCACAGGGCGACATTGCGCGGATCAAAGAGCGGATGGGCTGGACGATGCCGTGGTTCACGATGGTCGACAGCGAAGACGGCTTCTTCGATGCGGACTTCGACGTCGACGAATGGCATGGCACGAACGCGTTCATCCGGCACCCCGAGACCGACGAGGTGTTCCGCACGTATTTCGTCAACAATCGCGGGGACGAGGCGTTCGTCGGCACGTGGAACCTCCTCGACATCACGGCGCTGGGGCGGCAGGAGACCTGGGAGGATTCGCCGCCGGGTTATCCGCAGTCGCCGCCGTATCAGTGGTGGCGGCATCACGATCTGTACGACTCGGGCCAGCAGCGGAGCTGCTGTGCGGCTCAGTGACGCTGCCCGACCGCCACGTCAGAACGGCGGTGGGTCGTCATCGCCGGCGGGTGGTGGTGTTGAGTAGGCGGCCCAGTTGGCCTGTGATCGTTTAGGTTTGGCGCGTTCGAGGGCGCGTTCGCGGGCGATGAGTTCGCGTTCGCGGCGGATGTAGGCGGCGCGGTTCTGGGCGCGGCTGCGGTGGCGGGTGGGCATCATGAGGTGGCGCCCCAGGCCGGGTCGCTGCACATCGTGGGTGGTCGCCGGTGGGGGCCCGGTGCGGGTGTTCCACGACGGGAACAGCAGCGCCGACAGGGGTGCGGTGGTGTAGGCGTGGCCGGTCGGGCTGACCAGGTGCAGGCGCCCGTCGGGGGTTTGACGTTCGGCCCAGCCCTCCCAAAAGGTTTTCAGCAGATGATGGTGGCGGCAATAGCATTTCGTGTTCGCCGGATGGGTCGCACCGAGGGGGTAGGGCACGGTGTGGTCGATGTCGGCGTGGGTGGCGGGGCGGTCGCAGCCGGGAAAGCGGCACGTCATGTCGCGAGAGCGCACGAACCGGTCCAGCGCCGCTGACGGGCGATAACCCGAGGTGCCCAGGCAGTCGGCGGCGCCGACGAAACGGACTTGTGCGCCGTGGGCGATCAGCTCGGCCAGCAGCGAGGCGGGCACGATCCCCCCGCCCGGGCCGAGAATCAGTGCCGCGCGACGGGGGTTACCGCTGGCGGGCGCATCTGCGGCGGGCGGATCCGCGGGTTCGTGCGGCGGCGTCAAGCCCGAAGGCTCTGTCACCGAATTGAGTTCGTCGTCAGCCTCCAGCGACTCGCC
Source organism: Actinomycetes bacterium (assembly GCA_023404955.1). Lineage (GTDB taxonomy): Bacteria > Actinomycetota > Actinomycetes > Mycobacteriales > Mycobacteriaceae > Mycobacterium. The sequence goes on along the minus strand of JAEXZY010000161.1, from coordinate 763 downwards.
AGATTCGGCACCATCACCGAGCTCAGGCTCCGGCTCGACGCGCTCCGCGACGACGGGCCCCGGCTCGGCTTCTGCCTCCGGCTGTGCCTCGGCCGGCTCTTCGGTCCGCCCTCTGCGTGGCGTGTAGGCGGGTTGGGGTGTTTCGCCGTGCAGCTGCGGATCGGCCTCGGCGTCGAGCGATGCCTGGTCGGCAATGACGGTGACGGTGATGCTGGAGGCGCGCCGGTCATCGACCTGGGCGGCCGCGCACTCCGAACGCCCGCAGCGGCACGTCAACGCGGTCGCCCCGGCAGCGATCGCACCGATCGAGTCGGCGCGTTTTTGATCCAGGGTGCGCGGGTCGAACTCACACACCGAGGCGATCAACATCGCCAACCGCGCCGCCAGCAGCGCCGCATCCGAGGTGGCCAGCTGCCCGTACACGCTGGTGATGCCATCCGCATCGCTGCGATCCCCGATGGTGAACGACCGATCCCGCGACCGGTCACGCACCCGGCGCACCGCATCCGGGTCATAGGTCTCGATCCACACATCGATCGCGGCCTCGAGCTTCTTCTGCGAGAGCACCCCCCACCCGGTGGCGGCCTCAACGAAATGGCCGTCCAAGAGCCGCAGCGTGGACGAGTCGAGCACCAGCGCGGTACGCGACACGACCGACGACACCACATCCATCGTGACCTGCCCGTGGGCCAGCAGCGCCCCCAACCGCGGGAACCGGTCGCGCAACGCCAGCGCCAGATCCATCTGCACCGACGCCCGCCCC
>JAEXZY010000091.1 GCA_023404955.1 Actinomycetes bacterium | reverse complement strand
GTGCACGGCACGACCTCGAATCAGTCGTCAGCGTGGTCATTTCTCGCTCCGACGCTGGCCAACGCCGGCTTTTGCGTCTACACCTTCACGTTCGGCCAAGTACCGGGAAGCGGTTCTGTCGGCGGACTGGCGCCCAGGGCAGAGTCGACGCAGCAGCTCGCCACCTTCATTGACCACGTCCGTCGCGAAACCGGGGCGCACACCGTCGACCTGGTCGGACACTCGCAGGGCGCAGCGGTTGCACAGTCGGTCACGCAGTTGCCCGGCAGGGCCGCACAGATCGGCACCATCGTCGATATTTCCGGGGCGAATCGCGGGTACTCGTTCGGCGGGAAACCCACGCCGCGCGGCGAGGGCGACAACGGACCCAACCACCCGAAGATCCGGTACGTCAACCTGGCCACAACGCACGACGAGGTGGTCTTCCCGCTGCGTAACGCCCTGATGGAGCCTGCGCCGAACGTCACGAACGTCGTCGTGCAGAACGTGTGCCCGGCGTCGAAGGTCGGGCATCTGGGCATGATCTACTCGCCGACAGTGGCCGCACTGGTACAGAACGCACTGGACCCGAGCTCGCCGGTCGCGGTCCCGTGCGGCCGCGACTTCCCGTTCTGAGCGCGTGCGCCATGCCCCGTCTCGGTGCCGGTTTTGGTTCCACAGAGGTGGCTCGCTACACTCGTGAGCGCTGCCTCGCGCAGCACGCCGCCTTAGCTCAGTCGGTAGAGCGATTCACTCGTAATGAATAGGTCAGGAGTTCGATTCTCCTAGGCGGCTCCGAAAAGGCCAGGTAGCCCGGTATTTTCAGACCGGGCAACCTGGCCTCTTTCGTACCAGGCCAACACTTATCCAACGGTTATTGAGGGCCGAGCCTTTCCAGCGTGCCTCGTAGGTCCGGCGCAGTCACCGCCCGCTCCACATAATGACGCTCAGTCACCACAGTTCCCGAGTGGCCAAGCTGCGCGGACGCGGCACTCAATCCGACTTCCCGCTCAACCATTGTTCCCACCGTCTTACGGAAGTCGTGCGGCTTGACCCACTTGAAATCCTCGCCGCGTACTCGCCGCCACGCCGTCCGCACATTCGACGGCGACCTCGGTGTCCCATTGCGCGTCGGGAAGATCAGTTCTCCTGGTATCTCACGCCCTCGTTGACGCTCGAGAGCATCCACCGCGAACTGCGGAACCACCACACGCCGGTAACCTGACTTCGTTTTGGTGTGATCCTGACGAACAACACCCGAACCGGGAATCTCGACCACAGTGCCCGCGACGGTGACCATTGTCGCGCCGTCCTTCGCCGCTTCAACATCTCGCCACCGGAGCGCGAGGACTTCACCAATCCGGCACCCTGTCCCGATCATCACGTCCAGGATCTCCGCGAGGTCATACGCCCGCTTCGGGCCTAACCGTTGCTCCCGCTGCCATGCCCTTACCCGGCGTCGAAGCTCCTGCACCTGCTCGACGGTCAACGCCTTAGCTGGTCGCACCGCCGCAGGAGGCTTTGACGTATCCGCCACAGGATTGTGCTGCACCGCGTCATGTCGGGCCGCGAGCGCGAATGCCTGCCGCAGAATCGTGCGTGAATCTCTCACTGTCGACGGAGACCGTAAAGCCTTGAGATACGCCTCAATCCGTCCTGTCGTGGCCTCGTGAAGACGCACTCCCCCGAGCGCCGGCTTTATCGCCTTCTCGATATTCCTTCGGTAGTAGGCGACCGTCTGCGGTGCCCGATCAGATCGCTCAATCTCGTCCAGCCAATAGTCCAGCAACTGTTCGACGGTCGACTCGCTAGTTACCTCTCCCCCGGTCGGTCGCGCCCGATCCCGCAGAGCAATCCTCAACGCGGACTTCGCCTTTGCCTCGGTGTCGCCAGATGCCTGAACTAACCTGGTCACCCCGTCAAAATCACGAAAGCGCGCCTTCGCCACCCACTTGCCCTGCTTGTTTAGGGACGTTCCTATCGAACCGTAGGTTCCTATCGGGGCCGGTTTCCTAGGCATCGACCGACCTACTCAATTTGCGATGCTCGTCAACGAGGATTCCCCGCTTACGCGCTGCTGCAATCCATTTCGTAGTTGTGGGTCGAGGTATCCCGTATCGATCCAAGAACTCTCCTGATGGTTTACGCCCTTGAACCATGAGCCAGGCGTACTGCTGAGCCATCTGGTCAAGCGCCTCATCCGTAGGTCCATGTTCCGCGAAGTCCTCTGAAGGCCAGGTGTGCCGACCTGTCCAGCCGTCCTCAGTCCGATCAAAGATCACCGACTCCACAGTCAATCCCAACAGCTTGCTGACATTCGCGGCCCTTACCGCCTCAGTCGAGATCGGAGGACCAACAGATTCGCCGTCACTTCCGATGCGGTCGATCGAGAGCCGATCGCATACCAAGCGACCATCCTCCATGTTTGGCTCAATTCGGTAGTGGAACCCATTCATCCAGTAGTCGATCGGGCAGATCGCAACTAACACCCTCCTGTCATACATCTCCCAGAATTGCGTGGTTTCACCCCGTGCAATCCGGTACGTGGCCTCCCTTGATTCAGACATCCAAATCTCTCGCATCTCTCGGAAATAGTACGCAGAGTGTTGCACAGTCCCCTTCGATCGTGCTACTCCTTGAGCGCGGGCAACAGTCCGCAGAGTGTTTCTAAAGGAGGATGGGATGCCCACAGTTGAGGATCTGCACAATGCGGGTCCGACAGTCCCGCTCTGGCCGACCGCAGGCCAAGCGCTCGGAGTGAGCAAGTCACACACATACAAGCTCGCCCGCGACGACCAGTTTCCCGCGAAGGTCATCAAGGTTGGGGCCAGCTATCGCGTCGTCACCGCCGACCTACTCCGCCTGCTTGACGCATCGGACGTCGCGTGACCCGATACGACCAGATCGAAGCGGTCGAAGATCTCGGTCTTCACTACCCGCCCCAGGACGACACCGACGATCTCGTTGGTGCCAATGAAAACGCCCCCGCCGACGGCCAGGTCGACGAGGGCAATAAATCCATCCATAGCAAAGGAAAGACTCATGTCTGACGATACCCGCCCAACCGAAGACCTCGCCAACACCCAGCCAGCAAGCGTCGACGACCTGCTCGACATCGCCGAGACC
>JAEXZY010000085.1 GCA_023404955.1 Actinomycetes bacterium | reverse complement strand
CGGGGGGGGGGGGGGGGGGGGCCCGGGCCCCGATTGCGCAGCCCTGGTGCCGGGTCGACAGCGTGCCGGTCGGCAGGGCTACCGTGGCAGCATGAGCGAGCAGCGCAGCGCATCCGAGCACTTTCGGGCACTGGGACCGGCGACCAAGGCCATCCATGCCGGGTACCGGCCCGACCCGGCCACCGGCGTGGTCAACACCCCGATCTATGCCAGCTCGACGTTCGCCCAGGACGGCGTCGGCGGGCTGCGCGGCGGCTTCGAGTACGCGCGGACCGGCAACCCCACCCGTGCGGCTCTGGAAGCCGCCCTTGCCGCGGTCGAATCCGCGACGTACGCCCGCGCGTTCAGTTCGGGTATGGCCGCCACCGATTGCGCGCTGCGCGCCATCCTGCGGCCGGGGGATCACCTCGTCATCCCGGACGACGCCTACGGCGGCACCTTCCGGCTGATCGACAAGGTGTTCACGCTGTGGGGGATCAGCTACACCGCGGTGGCACTCGGTGATCTCGACGCGGTTCGCGCGGCCGTCACCGACCGCACCAAGCTGATCTGGGTCGAAACGCCGACCAACCCACTGCTGTCGATCGCCGACATCGCCGGCATCGCCGCACTGGCCGCCGAGCGTGGGGCAAAGGTGTTGGTGGACAACACCTTCGCGTCCCCGGCCCTGCAGCAACCCATGCTGCTCGGCGCCGACATCGTGCTGCACTCGACGACCAAGTACATCGGCGGGCATTCCGACGTGGTCGGCGGCGTGCTCGTGACCAACGACGAGGCCCTCGACGAGAAGTTCGCGTTCCTGCAGAACGGTGCAGGCGCTGTGCCCGGGCCGTTCGACGCGTATCTCACGATGCGCGGACTGAAGACATTGCCGCTGCGGATGCAACGACACAGCGAGAACGGCGCGGCCATCGCCGAATTCCTCGCCGCGCACCCCGCTGTGGAGACAGTCCTCTACCCGGGGCTGGCCGACCATCCCCATCACGAGGTGGCGGCCCGACAGATGAGCGGGTTCGGCGGGATGGTGTCGGTGCGACTGAAGGGCGGCCCGCAAGCAGCGCGCGACTTCTGCGCGCGCACCGACATCTTCATCCTGGCCGAATCGCTCGGCGGCGTGGAATCGCTGATCGAGTACCCCGGGGCGATGACGCACGCCTCGACTGCGGGATCGCAGCTCGAGGTGCCCGACGATCTGGTGCGCCTGTCGGTCGGGATCGAAGACGTGGCCGACCTCCTCGGCGACGTCGAGCAGGCGCTCGCTTAGGTCAGTTCTGCCAACGCCTGGCGCACCGCGGACGCGGTGACGGCCAGGTTGACATCGGCCAACCCGGTCGGCGACTCGTCCAGCCAACTGCCGCTGGCGATTTCGCCGGCCCGGGCGTGCACCCAACGCCAGCCGCGGTCGTTGAGGCTGAGCAGTGCGCCGAGTCCGTCGGCGGCATGCAGCACCGTGATGGTGGCCGCGGTCGCCGCGGTCGGAGGTCGTCGTTCGAACAGCGCGGCCAGCAGCGCGTCCCGGGCAGGCCCGACCCGGCGGCGGTCGATGGGTGAGGTGCTTGTGCGCCGGCGCAGAGCCCCCGAGCGCACCGTGACGCGACGGATCTGACCGGTCCGCTCCAGGTGCTCGGACAACCGGCGTTCCACCGACCCGCCCACGGCCTTGATCGTCTGGCCGGGCCGGCGTGGAGCTTTCCGGACATGGTCGTACACCGGTGCCGTCAACGGATCGATCGGGCCGGCCGCGGCGAGCGCGACCAGACTCCCCGGCGGCACCTGCTCGCCGTCGACCGCGGGGCGCACCCGGCAGGCGTACGCCAGGTCGAGCAGGGTGGCCGCAGCCAACGCGTGAGCGCGCCGCGTGTCGTCCAGACCGGGGTGGCCGGACGCGTTGTCGACCAGGAGCAGAAACAGCTCTTCAGCGATCTGCGCCACGCCGGTCAGCCGTGATAGGGCTCCGCGGAGACCAGCGTGACCTTCACGGTGTTGCCGTTGGGCACCGTGTACGTCCGCGTCTCGCCGACCTTGGCGTCGAGCAGCGCGCCGCCCAGCGGCGAGTTCGGCGAGTACACCTCGAGCTTGCCGTCGGTGACGCCCTCCTGGCGGGTGGCGATCAGGAACGTCTCGGTGTCGCTCTCATCGTCGTCGTAGTAGACCTTGACCACCGAACCGGGCAGCGCGACGCCGGACTGCTTCGGCGCCTCGCCCACCTTGGCGCTGTTGAGCAGCTCCTGCAGCTGGCGAATCCGCGCCTCCTGCTGTCCCTGCTCCTCGCGAGCGGCGTGGTAGCCGCCGTTCTCGCGCAGGTCGCCCTCTTCGCGGCGGTCGTTGATCTCGGCCGCGATGACGGGGCGGTTGGCGATCAGCTGGTCGAGTTCGGCCTTCAGCCGGTCGAACGCCTCTTCGGTCAGCCAGGTGACCTGGGTGTCAGTCATGTCGGCGCGCTCCTGTCGTCGTCGCTTTCAGCGCTTCTTGCGTGAAAAGGTCTCGGGCACGGTGCCGGGGGCGGTGCTGAGGTGCCAGCGCGTATCACCGCATCCGCCGTCGGAATATGGCGCTCAAATGCAGCAATACACGGCCCCAGCAGGAACCGTGTACTCGCCCATGATAGCACCGGGCCGCCACCCGCTTTTCACGTTTTCGCAGTCTGCGGTTGGTTGCGCGGAGGTCTGACTAGCCGCCGACCAGGTAGGCCGGCACATCGGTACCGCACCCGTAGACGTCGCCGACGACGGCCGGTCGTGACGTCGTCACCGTGGTCCTGACCTGCACGGTCGTGCTCGTTGACGGTTCCACCAGCAACTCCCGGCGGCCGACTTCGTCACCGTCGAAGGAGCGCGCCCGCACGATGCACACCACCGGCGCCGAGGGATCGTCGCGGGTGACGCCCGCCGTCACCTCGACGGTGCGATCGTCGATGACGCGGTACCCACTCAGTTCGCCTTTGATCTCGGGCGACCCCAGTCGGCTGTAGGCCACCGCGGCGATTGCCACGCCGAGCGCGATCACGGCGACGAACAGGCCGACGATGAGCCGGCGGCGGGTGCGCCGACTGTGCTGGGGGGCGCCGTAGCGTTCCGCGGGTCGGTCGAGGGGACGGTCGATCATCTCGTTTTGCATGCCCGTCGGTCGGATGGGTGTACTAGGACTGGAACTATAGGACGGGTCGGTTCTGTTGAACCTGACTGTGAGTGTCCATCCAGGTGAGCAGCTAAGAGGGAACTGTTGAGCGAACTGCGGTTGATGGCCGTGCACGCGCACCCCGACGACGAGTCCAGCAAGGGTGCGGCGACGATGGCGCGCTACGTCGACGAGGGCGTGCGGGTGATGGTGGTGACGCTGACAGGCGGCGAGCGCGGCGACATCTTGAACCCGGCGATGGATCTGCCCGAGGTGCACGGCCGGATGGCTGAGATCCGTCGCGAAGAGATGGCCAAGGCGGCGGCGATTCTCGGCGTCGAGCACCACTGGCTGGGCTTCGTCGACTCCGGTCTACCCGAGGGTGACCCCCTCCCGCCGCTGCCCGAGGGATGCTTTGCGCTGGAACCCCTGGAGGTGCCGACTGAGGCGCTGGTCCGGGTGATCCGCGACTTCAAGCCGCACGTCATCACCACCTACGACGAGAACGGCGGCTACCCGCACCCCGACCACATCATGTGTCACAAGGTGTCGGTCGCGGCCTACGAGGCGGCCGCGGACCACCTGCTCTATCCCGATGCGGGCGAACCGTGGGCCGCGCACAAGCTGTACTACAACCACGGGTTCCTGCGGCAGCGCATGCAGGTGCTGCAGGACGAGTTCACCAAGAACGGCCAAGAAGGTCCGTTCGCGAAGTGGCTGGAGAGCTGGGATCCGGAGATCGACCTGTCCGCCAACCGGGTGACGACGCGCATCGAGTGCGCGAAGTACTTCCCGCAGCGGGACGAGGCGCTGCTCGCGCACGCCACGCAGATCGACCCGAAGAGCTTCTTCTTCACCACCCCGATGGAGTGGCAGCAGCGGCTGTGGCCGACCGAGGAGTTCGAGCTCGCCCGGTCCCGCGTTCCGGTGTCGCTGCCCGAGACCGACCTGTTCACCGGTATCGAGGGACGGGACTGAACCCATGGTGACCGCGCTGGCCGTCGACATCCTGGCCCAAGACCCGCCGCAGCAGAGCGGACCCGACTTCGGGAAAGCCAGTCCGTTCGGCCTCATCGTGATCGTGGTGCTGCTGATCGCCGTCTTCGGTCTGGTGTGGTCGATGAACCGGCACCTGAAGAAGGTGCCGGCCTCGTTCGATGAACCCGACACTCAGGCTGACGCCGAGGGCGCCGGCACAGGTGCCCCCGACGCCGATCCGGATCTGGCAGCGGGCAACCCGGCGGATCCGGCGGCGCGCCGTGAGCCCGACGCCGGGACGTAACACCCTCGGGGCGGCCCTGAGCCCCTATCTGCGTCAGCACGCCGACAACCCGGTGCACTGGCAGCAGTGGAGCGCGGCGACGCTGGCCGAGGCGGCGCGGCGGGATGTGCCCGTCCTGCTGTCCATCGGCTACGCCGCGTGCCACTGGTGCCACGTCATGGCCCACGAATCCTTCGCCGATCCCGAGGTGGCTGCCGTGGCCAATGCCGGGTTCGTCTGTATCAAGGTGGACCGGGAGGAGCGGCCCGATCTCGACGCCGTCTACATGGCCGCCACCGTGGCGCTGACCGGGCAGGGCGGCTGGCCGATGACGTGCTTCCTGACCCCCGACGGCCGGCCGTTCTTCTGCGGTACCTACTACCCGAAAGCGACGTTCCTGCAACTGCTCTCGGCCGTGGGTGAGACGTGGCGCCAGCGCCGCGCCGAGGTGGAGCAGGCGTCGGAGCACATCGCCGGGGAACTGCAGAGGATGACCGCTCGTCTGCCCGGCGGTACACCGGTGACGGCGGCTCTGTGCGACGGCGCCGTCGAGGCGGTGCTGGCCGACGAGGACACGGTGCACGGCGGTTTCGGCGGCGCCCCGAAATTCCCGCCGTCGGCTCTGCTGGAGGCCCTGCTGCGTCACCATGAACGCACCGGCGCAGACGGGGCACTGGCCGCTGCGGTCCGCGCGTGTGAGGCGATGGCGCGCGGCGGCCTCTACGACCAGCTCGCCGGCGGCTTCGCCCGCTACAGCGTGGACGAGGCATGGGTGGTGCCGCACTTCGAGAAGATGCTCTACGACAACGCGCTGCTGCTGCGGGTCTATGCGCACTGGGCTCGATCCTCCGAAGACCTGTTGCCGCGCAAGGTCACTCGCGAGACGGCACGATTCCTGCTCGACGAACTGCGCCGCGACGGGATGTTTGTCTCGTCGCTGGACGCCGATGCGGCGGGACGCGAGGGATCGACATACGTGTGGAGCCGGGAGCAGCTGCGCGACGTACTCGGCACCGACGCGGATTGGGCCGCAGCCGTTTTCGGCGTGACCGCCGCCGGCACCTTCGAACACGGGGCGTCGGTGCTGCAGCTGCGGGCAGACCCGGACGATGCCGAACGGTTCGCCGCCGTGCGGGCCGCCCTGCGAGCGGCGCGCGCCGAGCGTCCACAGCCCGAGCGCGACGACAAAGTCGTCACCGCATGGAACGGCCTCACGATCACAGCGCTGTGCGAAGCCGGCGTCGCGCTGTCCGAACCCGAGCTGATCGACGCCGCCGCGGCGTGTGCCGATGCGCTGCTGAATCTGCATGTGCGGGACGGGCGGCTCCGCCGCACCAGCCTCGGCGGCGTCGTCGGGCCCAGTGCGGCGATCCTCGACGACCACGCCGCACTGGCCACCGGCCTGCTCACGCTGTACCAGGTGCGCAGCGTGCAGCGCTGGCTCGACACCGCCACCCGGCTGCTCGACATCGCACTGGACCACTTCGCGGACCCGGACAGTCCAGGCCGCTGGTATGACGTCGCCGACGACGCCGAACAGCTGGTGGTGCGGCCCGCCGATCCGTTCGACGGAGCCACGCCGTCGGGCGCATCGTCGCTCGCGGAGGCACTGATGCTGGCGGCGCATCTCGCCCCGGCCGACCGCGCGAGCCGGTATGCCGATGCCTTCGACGCCACGCTCGCGGCAGCCGCGCCGCTGCTGGCGCGGGCACCGCGCTCGGCCGGCCACTGGCTCGCGGTCGCCGAAGCCGCGGTGCGTGGCCCGATCCAGATCGCAGTGTCGTGCGCCGATCCGGCGACGTCGGATCTGCTGACCGCCGCCCGCGCGTTGGCGCCCGGCGGAGCGATCGTCGTCGGTGGGCCCGCCGATGCGACGGAGTTGTTGCGCGACCGGCCGCGGCTGGCCGGCATCGACGGCCCCGAGGACGCCGCCTACGTGTGCCGCGGGCGGCTGTGCGATCTGCCCGTCCGCACAGCGGACGATCTCGCCGCCGCGCTGGGTCCGTCCGTGTAGCGTTGCGGCTCATGAGCTTCCAGCCCGACGCCTTACAAGGTTTCGTACAGCGCTACCTCGACACGGTCGCCAACGGCAAAGCCGAGGATGTCGCCGCGCTCTACGCCGAGGACGCCACGCTGGAGGATCCGGTCGGCTGCGGCGAGGTGCACATCGGCAGGCAGGCCATCGCCGGTTTCTACAAGGGCATGGAAGGCGACCACGACATCGTCACCGAGCTGCTGACGTTCCGCGGTGCCGGGCACGAGGCCGCGTTCATGTTCGCGATCACCGTGGGCGGTGCGATGCGGATCGAGCCGATCGACGTGATGACGTTCGACGGCGACGGCAAGATCACGTCGATGAAGGCCTACTGGGGCCAGGAGAACATCACCCCGCTGTGAGGCGCGACGGTCAGCCGGAGAAGACGGCGAACCACATCGCGATGTAGTGGCAGATCGCCGCGACCGCTGTGCAGGCGTGGAAGAACTCGTGATGGCCGAAGGTGGTGGGCCACGGGTTCGGCCACTTCAGTGCATAGAGGACGCCGCCGATGCTGTACAGCGCGCCGCCGACGATCAGCAGCACCACCGCAGCCACTCCGGCGCCGTGCAGGATCGGCCCGATGAACCACGCCGCCACCCAGCCCAACAGGATGTACAGCGGCGTCCCGACCCAGCGCGGCGCCGACGGCCAGAACATCTTCAGCAGCACCCCGGCGAGCGCACCACCCCACACGATCCACAGCAGCACCCGGCCGCTGTCCTGGGGGAGCGCGAGCACCGCGAACGGCGTGTAACTGCCTGCGATGAACACGAAGATCATGGAATGGTCGGCGCGCTTCATCCACGTGCGCGCGGTCGTCGACGTCCAGTTCACCCGGTGATAGGTCCCGCTGACGGTGAACATCGCCACGATCGTCAGCGTGTACACCAGCGTGGCCAGGCCGGCCTGTGTCGACTGCACGGACCACGACACCGCCACCAGCGTGGCGCCGCAGATGACGGCGATCACGGCGGAGTAGACGTGAATCCATCCCCGCAGCCGCGGCTTACCCAGGAACTGGGCGACGCCTTCGGCGACCGCCTCGGGCAGATCCTCGGGGTCCCGCGGTGCGCCGGCGGTGTACCAGGGCTCGAGAGATGTCGGCATTTCACCTCCGCTGACTGGCGTGGACAATCCACCGGTCACAGTAGTCTTGAACATCGTGGACCTCATTCCGCCGCGGCTCAAGGAACCGGCCTACCGGCTCTACGAGATGCGCCTGCGGCAGGGGCTGGCCCGGCAGAAATCTGAACTCCCCCGCCATATTGCCGTGCTGTGCGACGGCAACCGTCGCTGGGCACGTGAACTCGGTCACGACGACGTCGTCTACGGCTACCGCGCGGGCGCGGAGAAGATCGCGGAGATGTTGCGGTGGTGCGCCGAGGCGGGCATCGAGATGGCCACGGTCTACCTGCTGTCCACCGAGAACCTGCAGCGCGACCCCGGCGAACTGGCGGCTCTGATCGACATCATCACCGACGTCGTCGAGGAGATCTGCGCACCGGCCAATCAGTGGAGCGTGCGTACCGTCGGCGACCTCGAGCTGATCGGTGAGGAACCCGCGCGCCGGGTCCGTGAGGCGGTGCAGTCGACCGACGGCAACGGCGGGAGATTCCATGTCAACGTGGCCGTCGGATACGGCGGCAGGCAGGAGATCGTCGACGCGGTCCGCGCCCTGCTGAGCAAGGAGCTGGCCAACGGCGCCACCGGAGATCGCCTGATCGAAGCCGTCACCGCAGAAGCGATCTCGGAGAACCTCTACACCTCAGGCCAGCCCGACCCCGATCTGGTGATCCGGACCTCGGGCGAGCAGCGACTGTCGGGATTCCTGCTGTGGCAGAGCGCGTATTCGGAGATGTGGTTCACCGAGGCGTACTGGCCCGAGTTCCGGCGGGTCGACTTCCTGCGGGCCCTGCGCGACTTCAGCGCCAGACACCGACGCTACGGGCTCTAGGGTTCCCCGGATGCTCGGCCTGTCCGCCGCAGTGTTCGCACTGAGCTGGTGGCTGGGGCTCTATCTGCTGGCCCGTGATCTGCGCAAACCGATGCTGGTCCTTGCCGCGGCGGGCCTGACCGGCTTCGCCACCGTGGTCGCCCTCGACGCGGTGCGCACCATCTCCGGCGTCGACGCACTCGGCCGGATCGAGGTCTACCTCGTCGCGGTGCCCGGGGTGGCCTGGTTCGCGGTGCTGCTGGAGATGTCGCGCCCGCGGGACTGCGCGCGCGGACGGGCCAGGGAGGCCGGGCTCGTCGCCGCGGTGGCCATCGTCGCCGTGACTGGAGCCGCGATGGCCGGCGACGTCGAAGGTCCGCTGCGGCTCGGTCACTGGGTGTTGTTCGCGGCGGTCTCCGTCCCCGCCGTCGGCGCGCTGCTGGCCGCGGTCCTGCGTCGTCACCAGCCCCGGCCCGTCGTCGGGTTCGTCATCGTCGCCACGCTGTTCTTCGCGCTCGGCAACGCGATCCTGGTCATCCCGCTCGGCCTGGTCCCGAGCTGGCTGGCGCTGGCCTCGACCGGATGCGATGTGGCCCTGCTCGGCGTCGCGGTCGCGCTCGGCGACGCGTTCGACGAGGGCCAGGCGCTGCGCAAGGACATGCTGCGGTCGGCGCTGGGCACCGCGGCGGTGGCGGTGCTGTTCGGCGGCCAGGTGCTGCTCGGAGTTGCCGCGTCCGGGCCCGGCGCCACGCTGGTCGTGCTGCTGTTCACCAGCCTCGCGATCGCGATCACGGTCAACGTGCTGGCAAATCCGCTGGCCGGGCTGCTGGACCGGCTGGCGTTCTCCCGCACCCCGGCGTTGAGCGCCGAACGAGCCGCCCTGCGCAGCACCGAGGCGGCACTGCCGCGCCGCGCGGCCAGTCCCCTCGACGACATGGACGACGAGACCTTCGTGCGGGTGACCCGCCGCGCGCTCGGTCATTACGCAGACCTGTCCAAGCTCGTCGCCAGCCCGTTGACCGCGCTGCCGATCATCGACGAGCGCCTCACCCGGCGCGGGGCGCCCGATCGTCCGCTGGAGCGCGCCAACGAACTGCGCGCCCTGCTGGCCGAGCGCATCGCCGGCCTCAAGCCCCGCGACGGCAACGACTTCGGCACCACCGAGGCGTGGCGGCACTACAACGCGCTGTACTTCCCCTACGTCGTCGGCGTCCGTGCGTACGCGCAGAACGCGACGGCCGCCGGACTGGACCCGGTGGCGCGCCGGGCGTGGCAGTGGCTGGCCACCGAGGTACCCCAGCGCTCACTGCACAACTGGCAGAACGCCGCCGCCCGCGTCATCGCCACCGACCTGAAAAGCAGCCTCGTCGACGTGCGCTGACCTGCGGTTGGCAGCAGCTGGCAGCGTTCGGTGTCGATCTGGCACCGGGTTCGGCGCACCGTCGGTGCCATGACCGCCATCACCCACCGCGTCGCCGGGGCCAGCCGCCCTGACGATCAGCTGCTGCGCTTCGCCCTGCGCGCCGACGCCACGCTGTGCGGCGGGGTCGGGTTGTTCGTCGCGATGGCCGCCGACCCGCTGGGCCGGGTCACCGGGGTGAGCGCGACGGTCGGGTGGCTCGCCGGTGCGGCGCTGGTCGCCTACGGCGTCATGCTGTACAGCGCCGCCCGGCTTGCGCACATCCGACGGGTGGGCCTCGCGGTCCTGACCGGCAACGCGCTCTTCGTCGTCGTGGTGGTCGCCGCCGTGGTGACCGGCGTGCTGGCGCTGACCGGTGCCGGGACCGCGCTCGTCCTGACGTTCGTCACCGCGACGCTCGGTCTGTCGTGGCTGCAGTACCTCGGGGTGCGCCACCTGGCGTGACCCCCGCATGGCTGGGACCGGAGTCGCCGTCGGAAGAGGTTACGGCGTCGGCTCCGGTACCGGTCGACCAATCACCGGAGAAAGGAACCATCATGACCGCAACCAGCTCCTCCCGACTCGGCACTGGGTCCTCTCGCTTCGGCGCGGCGAGCGACTCGCTGCTGCGCTTCGCGATGCGCGCGGACGCCGTCTGCAGCGGCCTCACCGGGCTCGGGCTGCTGGCACTGGCCCCCACGGTCGCCCGGGTGTCGGGGACGACGCCCACGATCGAGTACGTGACGGGTGCGTCGTTCGTCGTGTTCGCCGTCGCGGTGCTGGTGTTCGCGTCACGACCGCGGATTCGCACCGCTGGAGCCGTGCTCGCCGCGGGCAATCTGCTGTTCAGCGTGGCGACCGTGATCGTCGTGCTGGCCGGGGTTTGGCCGCTGACCACCACAGGGGTGGCGCTGGTGCTCGGGACGGGCGTCTACACGCTCGTGATGGCCGAACTGCAGTTCCAGGGCGTGCGCCGGATCGCGGCTCGCGGCTAGAGCTTGCGCAACCGCAACCGGTTGATGGAGTGGTCGGCGTCCTTGCGTAGCACCAGCGTGGCGCGCGGGCGGGTCGGCAGGATGTTGTCGATCAGGTTGGGCCGGTTGATCGAATTCCAGATGTCGCGGGCGGCGAACACCGCCTGCTCGTCGGTCAGCGTGGAGTAGTGGTGAAAGTGCGAGGCCGGGTCGGCGAACGCGCCGGCCCGCATCGACAGGAACCGCGAGATGTACCAGTTCTCGATGTCCTCGATGCGGGCGTCGACGTACACCGAGAAGTCGAACAGGTCCGACACCATCAGCGCCGGCCCGGTCTGCAGGACGTTGAGACCCTCGAGGATCAGGATGTCCGGGTGCGCGATGATCTGCTTCTCGCTGGGCACGATGTCGTAGAGCAGATGTGAGTACACCGGGGCGCAGGCCGCGTCGGCGCCCGACTTGACCGCGGTGACGAAGCGCATCAGGGCCCGCCGATCGTAGGACTCCGGAAAGCCTTTGCGGTGCATCAGGTTTCGTCGTGACAGCTCGGCGTTGGGGTAGAGGAAGCCGTCGGTGGTGACCAGATCGACCCGGGGGTGGTGTTCCCAGCGGGCGAGCAGCGCCTGCAGCACGCGCGCGGTGGTCGACTTGCCGACCGCCACGCTGCCCGCCACGCCGATGACGAACGGCACCGGCCGGTCCGGATTCTGTTGCGGTTCCCCGAGGAAGTCGGCGGTCGTGGCGAACAACGCCTGCCGTGCTGCCACCTGCAGGTGGATCAACCGGGCCAGCGGCAGGTACACCTCTTCGACCTCGAGCAGGTCGATCTTCTCGCCGAGACCCCGCAGCCGGACCAGTTCGTCCTCGGTCAGCTTCAGCGGGGTCGACATCCGCAGTGCCCGCCACTGACGTCGGTCGAACTCCACATAGGGGCTGGGTTCGCTCAGCCGAGCCATGGGCACAGTCTTGCAGTTAGCGTGGTGACCATGGACGCCGGTACTGGTTCTGAGTCGCTGGTGCGCGACTACCTGACGCTCGGGTTGCGCTTCGACCGCATCGAAGAGGGCTACGTCGACTCGTTCACCGGCGACCCCGCGCTGCGCCGTGCGGTGGCCGACGAGCCCGCGCCCGACCCCGCGGACCTCGCGCGCGACGCGCGCCGGTTGCTCGGCGAACTGCCCGCCGGTCTCGACGACGATCGCGCCGCGTTCGTCGGCGCGCACCTGCGGGCACTCGAGTGCGCGGCCCGCACATTTGCCGGGGAGGACGTGGGGTTCGTCGACGAGGTCGAGGCGTACTTCGACGTCCGCATCAGCAAGGGCGATCCCGAGCGCTACCGAGAGGCGCACGCCAAGCTCGACGACGCGCTCGGGGGCAGCGGGCCGCTGGCCGACCGGATCGCTGCCCACCGCGCGGGAGAGGAGATCCCGCCGGCGCGGCTCGAGGAAGCCATCCACGCGTTCTCCAGCGCACTGCGCGATCGCGTCCGCGCGACGTTCCCGCTGCCGGATCGGGAGACCATCACCTACGAGGTCGTCACCGACAAGCCATGGTCGGGGTTCAACTACTACCTCGGCGACTACCGGTCCACCGTTGCCGTCAACGCGGACCTCAAGCAGCAGATGGCGAACCTGCCGCGACTGGTCGCCCACGAGTCCTACCCAGGCCACCACACCGAGCACTGCCGCAAAGAGGCCGGGCTCGTCGAGGCCAAGGGTCAGGCCGAGCAGACGATCTTCCTGGTCAACACGCCGCAGTGCCTGATGGCCGAGGGCCTGGCGGATCTCGCGCTCTACGCCGCCGTGGGACCCGAGTGGGGGAGTTGGGCCGCTGAGATCTACGCGGACCTGGGACTGCGGTTCGACGGCGCGCGGGCCGCGCAGATCTCGGAGGCGACGGCCGCGCTGGCCGACGTCCGTCAGGACGCCGCGCTGATGCTGCACGACGAGCACCGCGACGTCGACGACGTCGTCGCCTTCCTCAAGCGCTGGTTGCTGGTCGACGACGGCCGCGCCCGGCAGATGCTGCGGTTCCTGTCCTCGCCGCTGTGGCGGGCCTACACCAGCACCTACGTCGAGGGCTACCGGCTGTTGCGGGGGTGGCTCGACGACCGGCCCGACGGTGTCACGCTGACACAGCGGTTCACCACCCTGCTCGACGAGCCGTTGATCCCGTCGTCGTTGCGGGCCGCCTGACCCCGTCGCGGTTGTGCGGTTTCATTCGCGACGCGCCGGGTCAGGCGTATGAGGGCGCACACTCGGTGGGTTTTCGGCATGGCTGGCTGAGCGCTTAGGCTGGAGGGCATGACTGCCACCTCCGCCACGGGTCAGGGCATCGAATACGCCGACACCGCCAGCGAGGCCTACCGCGCCGCGCTGCGGGTGATCGAGAGCGTGGAGCCGCGCATCGCCGAGGCCACCCGCAAAGAGCTTGACGATCAACGGCATTCGCTGAAGCTGATCGCCAGCGAGAACTACGCCTCGCCGGCCGTGCTGCTGACGATGGGCACCTGGTTCTCCGACAAGTACGCCGAGGGCACCGTCGGGCACCGCTTCTACGCGGCCTGCCAGAACGTCGACACCGTCGAGGCGCTGGCCGCCGAGCACGCCCGCGAGCTGTTCGGGGCGCCGTACGCCTACGCGCAGCCGCACTCCGGTATCGACGCGAACCTGGTGGCTTACTGGGCGATCCTGGCCACCCGCGTCGAAACGCCGGGCCTGGCCGAGCTGGGCGCCAAGCACATCAACGACCTCTCCGAAGCCGACTGGGAGACGCTGCGCGCCAAGCTGGGCAACCAGAAGCTGATGGGTATGTCGCTGGACACCGGCGGCCACCTCACCCACGGCTTCCGGCCCAACATCTCGGGCAAGATGTTCCACCAGCGCCAGTACGGCACCAACCCCGAGACGGGGTTCATCGACTACGACGCCGTCGCCGCGGCCGTGCGCGAGTTCAAGCCGCTGATCCTGGTGGCCGGCTACTCGGCCTACCCGCGCCGGGTCAACTTCGCCAAGATGCGCGAGATCGCCGACGAGGTGGGCGCGACGTTCATGGTCGACATGGCGCATTTCGCCGGCCTGGTGGCCGGCAAGGTGTTCACCGGTGACGAAGATCCCGTGCCCCACGCGCATGTGGTGACGACGACGACGCACAAGTCGCTGCGCGGCCCGCGCGGCGGCCTGGTGCTGGCCACCGAGGAGTACGCGCCCGCGGTCGACAAGGGATGCCCGATGGTGCTCGGCGGACCGCTCTCGCACGTGATGGCCGCCAAGGCCGTCGCGCTCGCCGAGGCCCGGCAGCCGGAGTTCCGCACCTACGCCCAGGCCGTCGCCGACAACGCGCAGTCGCTCGCCGACGGTTTCGTCAAGCGGGACGCGTCGCTGGTCACCGGCGGCACCGACAACCATCTGGTGCTGCTCGACGTGACGTCGTTCGGCCTGACCGGCCGCCAGGCCGAGTCGGCGCTGCTCGACTCCGGCATCGTCACCAACCGCAACGCGATCCCCGCCGACCCGAACGGCGCCTGGTACACCAGCGGTATCCGGTTCGGGACGCCCGCTCTGACCACGCGCGGGTTCGGCGCCGACGAGTTCGATCGGGTGGCTGAGCTGGTCGTCGAGGTGCTGTCCAACACCCAGCCCGCCGCGGGGCCGAACGGGCCGTCGAAAGCCAAGTACACGCTGGCCGACGGCACCGCGGACCGCGTGCGCACCGCCGCCGCCGAGCTGCTGGAGGCCAACCCGCTGTACCCGGGTCTGACGCTGTAGACGACAGCCCGCGACACGGCCGGGGAATTTTACGATTCCCACAGAATTGGGTTACTGTAACTGCATGGCACAGAAACCTGTCGCTAACGCGCTGACCCTCGAACTCGAGCCCGTCGTCGAGGAGCAGCTGCGGCGTCACCTGGACACCGAGGACGCCTGGTTCGCTCACGACTATGTGCCCTTCGACCAGGGCGAGAACTTCGCGTTCCTGGGTGGCCGGGATTGGGACGCCTCTGATGTGACGCTGCCCAAGAAGGTCACCGACGCCGTCGAGATCCTGCTCATCACCAAGGACAACCTCGCCGGTTACCACCGCGAGTTGGTCGAGCACTTCATCCTCGAGGACAAGTGGGGCCGGTGGCTGGGCCGCTGGACCGCCGAGGAGCACCTGCACGCCGTCGCGCTGCGCAACTACCTCGTCGTCACCCGCGAGGTGGATCCCTCGGCCAACGAGGATGTGCGCGTGGAGCACGTGATGAAGGGCTACCGCGCCAACACCTACAGCCAGATCGAGACGCTGGCGTTCATGGCCCTGTGGGAGCGCGCCCACGCCGTGTTCTGCCGCAACCTGGCCGCTCAGACCGACGAGCCGGTGCTGCGCGGCCTGGTCGAGAAGATCGCGCGCGACGAAGAACGTCACGCCGAGTTCTTCTCCAACCTGGTGGCGCACTGCCTGACATCCATGCGTGACGAGACGATCGACGCGATCGCCACGCGCGCCGCGGCCCTCGACGTCGTCGGCGGCGACATCGACGCCTACGCAGACAAGGTGGCCACCGTGGCCGAGGCGGGCATCTTCGACCGGTCCGCGTTGCGGCAGGTAGTCGCCGACTCGATCGCATCCTGGGGCGTGGGCGACGAGCCGCGTCTCGCGGAGTTCATCAGCTCGTAACGGCGCAGCCGTTTCGGCACGGCGCGCCTGCGCGGCGCGGATGCCCGCGCGGGAGTAGCGTCGTTTTCGATGGCTAGCGAATTGCTCTGCTATCCGGGCGGTCCGAATCGTTTCGACGAAAGGACCGGCCCCGGTCCTTTCGGCCGCGCCCGCGTCCACCGAGATGTTCGCGTCGGGGCTCCGCGAACTCGCGCAGCCTCGAGGAGCGCTACGTGACCGATTCTCCCATCCGGACCTATGTTCTCGACACCTCCGTCCTACTGTCCGATCCCTGGGCCATCACGAGGTTCGCCGAGCACGAGGTCGTCGTTCCGCTGGTGGTCATCAGCGAACTCGAGGCCAAACGCCATCATCACGAACTCGGCTGGTTCGCCCGCCAGGCGCTGCGGATGTTCGACGATCTGCGCCTGGAACACGGACGCCTCGATCAGCCGGTTCCCGTTGGGGCAGAGGGCGGTACGCTGCACGTCGAGCTCAACCACAGCGATCCGACCGTGCTGCCGTCGGGCTTTCGCACCGAGAGCAACGACACCAGGATCCTGACCGTTGCCGCCAACCTGGCTGCCGAGGGCAAACAGGTCACCCTGGTCAGCAAGGACATCCCGCTGCGGGTCAAGGCCGGTGCGGTGGGTCTGCTCGCCGACGAGTACCACGCCCAGGACGTCGTGACGTCCGGCTGGACCGGGATGTCGGAGCTGGACGTGTCGGCCGACGATGTCGACGCGCTGTTCGGCGAGGGGGAGATCGACCTCGAGGCGGCCCGCGACCTCCCGTGTCACACCGGAATTCGGTTGCTGGGCAGCAACTCTCACGCGCTGGGCCGGGTCAATGCCGACAAGCGGGTGCAACTGGTCCGTGGGGACCGCGAGGTGTTCGGCCTCCGGGGAAGGTCAGCCGAACAACGCGTGGCCCTGGATCTGCTGCTCGACGAGTCGGTCGGCATCGTGTCGCTCGGCGGCAAAGCCGGTACCGGCAAGTCGGCGCTGGCCCTGTGCGCCGGTCTGGAAGCCGTCCTCGAACGGCGCACGCAGCGCAAGGTCGTGGTGTTCCGGCCGCTGTACGCGGTCGGCGGCCAGGATCTGGGCTACCTGCCCGGCAGCGAGAGCGACAAGATGGGGCCATGGGCCCAGGCCGTCTTCGACACCCTCGAGGGTCTGGCCTCCCCGGCGGTGCTCGACGAGGTGCTCTCGCGCGGCATGCTCGAGGTCCTGCCGCTCACTCACATCCGCGGCCGTTCGCTGCACGATTCGTTCGTGATCGTCGACGAGGCCCAGTCGCTGGAGCGCAACGTGTTGCTCACCGTGCTCTCGCGGCTGGGCAGCGGGTCGCGGGTGGTGCTGACCCACGACGTCGCGCAGCGCGACAACCTGCGGGTCGGCCGGCATGACGGCGTCGCCGCGGTGATCGAGAAGCTCAAGGGCCATCCGTTGTTCGCCCACATCACGCTGCTGCGCAGCGAGCGGTCCCCGATCGCGGCGCTGGTCACCGAAATGCTCGAGGAGATCAGCCCCGGCGCCCTGCCGTGAGCCGGTGAGTCTGGCACGCCGCGCGTTGGGCGGCGTGCCAGACTCGCGCGGTAGGCTGCCCGACGTGCGAAGGCGTCCCGACAGCGTGACCTGGCGTTATGGCCGTACCGTCCTCGGCACGGCGGCCGCGGTGGCTGTTCTCGTCATCGGCGGGCTCACCGGCCACGTGCGTCCCGCCAACGCCGACGACGTGGACTGCACCCAGGTCAAGTGCGTCGCACTCACCTTCGACGACGGCCCGTCACCGTTCACCGACCGGTTGCTGTCGATCCTGCGCGCCAACAACGCTGATGCGACGTTCTTCCTGATCGGCAACAAGGTGGCCGCCAATCCCGCGGGTGCCAAGCGAATCGCCGACGCCGGCATGGAGATCGGCACCCACACCTGGGAACACCCGAACATGACGACGATCCCGCCGCAGGACATCGCCGCGCAGTTCAGCAAGGGCGTCGATGCGATCGTCGCGGCCACCGGGGTGCGGCCGACGTTGTCGCGCACCGCCGGTGGGCTGGTCAACGACGCGGTGCTCGCCGAGGCCGGCCGCCAGGGCCTGGCCGACATCAACTGGGATGTCATCCCTTTCGACTGGGCCAACGACAGCAACACCGCGGCCACCCGGGCTCTGCTGATGAGTCAGATCCAGCCCAATTCGGTGGTGCTGATGCACGACACCTATTCGTCGACCGTGGATCTGGTGGAGCAGTTCATCCCCGTGCTCAAGGCCAACGGCTACCACCTGGTGACGGTGAGCCGGATGCTCGGGCCGCGCCAGCCGGGCACCGTGTACGGCAG
Source organism: Actinomycetes bacterium (assembly GCA_023404955.1). Classification (GTDB taxonomy): domain Bacteria; phylum Actinomycetota; class Actinomycetes; order Mycobacteriales; family Mycobacteriaceae; genus Mycobacterium. The sequence goes on along the minus strand of JAEXZY010000085.1, from coordinate 24,616 downwards.
CCGCGAGAACGGCCCTCCCGTCAACGGTCTCGTCGACCTGCCGGCCGATCAGATCCCACCGCTACCGGCGACCCCGTCACCCGCGCCGATGCCCAACTACCCGATCACCGACATCCCGGATCAGAACTCAGGCGGCCCCAACAACGGCGCGTAGGTGCGGCGACCAGACGCAAACTCGAGCCGACACGCCGGGAAAAAGCTCGAGTTCGCGTCTGCTCGCGGAAGAAAGCCCTACTCCCCGTCGCGGACCTTGGCCATCTTCAAGACGTCCAGCCGCCGGTCCAGCTCCTCTTCGGACAGCTTGTCGCCGATCAGGCCGCGGTCGATGACCGTCTGCCGAATCGTCTTGCGCTCCTTGAGTGCTTCCTTGGCGACCTTGGCCGCCTCCTCGTAACCGATCGCCGAATTCAGCGGGGTCACGATCGACGGTGAGGACTCGGCCAGCTCACGCAGGTGCTCGTCATTGGCCACCAGTCCGTCGATGCAGCGCTGCGCGAACAGCTTCGACACGTTCGACAGCAGCGTGAACGACTCGAGCACGTTGCGCGCCATCATCGGGATGTAGACGTTGAGCTCGAACGCACCCGACAGACCGCCGACGGTGACGGCGGCGTCGTTGCCGATCACCTGGGCGGCGACCTGCGTGACGGCCTCGGGAAGGACGGGATTCACCTTCCCCGGCATGATCGAACTGCCCGGCTGCAGGTCGGGCAGCTGCAGCTCGCCGAGCCCGGTGAGCGGACCCGACCCCATCCAGCGGATGTCGTTGGCGATCTTGGTCAGTGACACCGCGATGGTCTTGAGCGCACCCGACGCCTCGACCAGGCCGTCGCGGGCTGCTTGAGCTTCGAAACTGTCCACGGCAGTGCGCAATTCGGCGATACCGGTCTGGTCGACGAGCACCTCGACGACCTTCACGCCGAAGCCGTCGGGAGCGTTGAGCCCGGTGCCGACCGCGGTGCCGCCGATCGCGAGCTCGCCGAGCCTGGGCAGCGTCGCCTTCACCCGCTCGATGCCGGCCTGGATCTGACGGGCGTACCCGCCGAACTCCTGGCCCAGCGTCACCGGCACCGCGTCCATCAGGTGGGTGCGGCCCGACTTGACCGTGGTCCGCCACTGCCGAGCCTTGCTCTCCAGCGACTCGTGCAGCACCTCGAGCGCCGGAATGAGATGGCGCACAGCCGCTTCCGTGGCCGCGATATGCGTCGCGGTGGGGAAGGTGTCATTGGAGCTCTGCGACATGTTGACGTCGTCGTTGGGGTGCACCGTGACACCGTTGGCAGCTGCGATCGAGGCAATGACCTCGTTGGTGTTCATGTTCGAGCTCGTACCCGACCCGGTCTGGAACACATCGATCGGGAACTGGTCGTCGTGCGCACCGTCAGCGATCTCGGCGGCGGCGGCGATGATCGCGTCCGCCTTCTCCGGCGCCAGCAGCCCCAGGTCCTTGTTGACCTGTGCGCACGCACCTTTGAGCAGTCCGAGAGCGCGGATCTGGGTGCGCTCCAACGGCCGGAACGAAATCGGGAAGTTCTCCACCGCACGTTGGGTCTGAGCCCGCCAGAGCGCATTCTTGGGCACCTTGACCTCGCCCATCGTGTCGTGCTCGATGCGGTATTCGACCTCGTTGTCGCTCATTCGCTTCCTGTTCGTCTGTGTCGGAATTGGGGTGGTCAGGGCAGGGGATAGGCGGCGGACTTGTCTCCGGTGAAATCGACCGCCGAGTATTCGTTGAGCTTGGACAGCCGGTGGTAGGCCTCGATCATCCGGACCGTGCCCGACTTCGAACGCATCACGATCGACTGCGTGGTGCAGCCACCGCCGTAGTACTGAACGCCCTTGAGGAGATCGCCGTCGGTGACGCCGGTCGCGCAGAAGAACACGTTCTCGCCGGACACCAGGTCCTCGGTGGTGAGCACCCGGTCCAGGTCGTAGCCGCGGTCGAGGGCCTTCTGCCGTTCCTCGTCGTCTTTGGGCGCCAGCTTCGCCTGGATGGCGCCGCCCATGCAGCGGATGGCCGCCGCGGCGATGATGCCCTCGGGAGTGCCGCCGATACCGACCAGCATGTCGGTGCCCGAGCCCGGCCGACACGCCGCGATCGCGCCGGCGACGTCACCGTCGGAGATCAGCCGGATGCGGGCGCCCGCCTCGCGCACGTCGTCCATCAGCTGGTGATGGCGCGGGCGATCGAGGATGCAGACGGTCAGGTCGCGCACGCTCGAGTTCTTGACCTTCGCCACCTGCCGGATGTTCTCGGCGATCGGCGCGCTGATGTCGATGACGTGGGCGGCGTCCGGGCCGACGGCGATCTTGTGCATGTAGAACACGGCCGACGGATCGAACATGGCACCCCGCTCGGCCACCGCAAGCACCGAGATGGCGTTCGGCATGCCCTTGCTCATCAGCGTGGTGCCGTCGACGGGATCGACGGCAAAATCGCATTCGGGCCCGTCCCCGTTGCCGACCTCTTCGCCGTTGTAGAGCATCGGGGCGTTGTCCTTCTCGCCCTCGCCGATGACGACCACGCCGCGCATCGACACCGAGTTCACCAGCTCGCGCATCGCGTCGACCGCGGCGCCGTCGCCGCCCTCTTTGTCTCCGCGCCCCACCCAGCGGCCCGCCGCCATCGCGCCGGCCTCGGTGACTCGCACGAGTTCCAGGGCCAGGTTGCGGTCGGGGGCTTCCCGCCTCGATTCCGTCATGGGCAGGATTGTCCCATTAGCGGGCCACTGATCGGGAGCTGGGATACTGGCAGTCATGACCACGCCGCCCGACCCGGGTCAGCCCGCAGGCACTGAGGGTGCCGAGCGCCCCGCGGCGGGGTACGCGGTGCCCATCGCCAAGCCCGCCAAGTCCCGGCTTCTGCAGGACGGGCGCGACATGTTCTGGTCGATCGGTCCCCTGGTGATCGCCTGCGTCGTGCTGGCAGGCGTGCTGGGCATGTGTTCGTTCGCCCCGACGGGGCCCGGTGAGGGCCCCGCCCCCGACTACGACGCCCGAGCCTCCCTGCAGGCCGACGCCGACGCGTTGAAGATCCCGATCCGGGTGCCGCAGCTCCCGCGTGACTGGCGGGCCAACTCGGGCAGCCGCAAGGGCATCGAAGGCGGCCGCACCGATCCGCAGACCGGCCAGCAGGTGCGCGCGGTGTCCTCCACCGTCGGCTACCTGGCGCCCAGCGGTATGTATCTGAGCCTGACGCAGAGCAATGCGGACGAGGACAAACTGATCGCGTCGCTCGGAACCGACCTGGTCCCGACCGGTACCGAGGACGTCGACGGCGTGCGGTGGGTGGTGTACCAGGGCGGCGAGCAGGACGGTCGGCCCGCCGAGCCGGTGTGGACGGCACAGATCCGGGGTCCGTCGGGACCCGCCCAAATCGCGATCCGTGGGGCTGCAGGTACCGACGAGTACCGTACGCTGGCCGCAGCGACGCAGTCGCAGCAGCCGCTGACCGTGACCTGATCGACTCACCAACGACGGAGCCGTCATGACCTTTCCTGTTGCTGACCTGTCCGGGTGGGTCGCCGAGCCCTTCACCGCAGCCGGCTACACCCACGACGTGTACCGCAAGGGCGAGGGGCCCGGCGTCGTGCTGATTCCCGAGATGCCCGGCCTGCACCCCGGTGTGCTCGCACTCGGAAACCACCTGGTGGACAACGGGTTCACGGTGGCCGCGCCGTCGCTGTTCGGTAAGCCCGGCGCGCCGGCGCTGCGGCCCAGCGCCGTGCCGGTGCTGCTGAAAGGATGCGTGGCCAAGGAATTCGCGGCGTTGACCACCAACGCCGACCGGCCCGTCGCGCACTACCTGCGTGCGCTCGCGCGCGACCTCAACGAGAAGACCCCCGGCAAGGGCGTGGGCGTGATCGGGCAGTGCTTCACCGGCGGCTTCGCGCTCGCGGCCGCCGTCGACGACAGCGTCCTCGCCCCGGTGATGAGCCAGCCGTCGGTGCCGCTTCCGTTGACGCTCAAGCACAAACGCGACCCCGGCGTCTCCGAGGCCGAGATGGCGACGATCGAACAGCGCGCCCGGACCGAGGGCCTGTGCGTGATGGGTCTGCGCTTCAGCGAGGACGCCATGTCGCCGGGGGAGCGGTTCACCACGCTGAAGAACCGTCTCGGCGACGCGTTCGAGGTCATCGAGATCAACTCCAAGAAGGGCAATCCCGACGGCTTCGGCCGGATGGCGCACTCGGTGCTCACCGACCAGGTCCGCGAGGTCGACGGCCAGCCGGCCTACGAGGCGCGCAAACGCGTGGTCGAATTCCTCAAGGCCCGCCTGACCTGACCGCCCGGACCGGCAGCAGCCGCCGCCACCACGGCGGCTTGCCCTCGTCGCCGGGCGGATCGCCGGTGACCGAATCCAGCGGCGCCCCTTTGTCGACCGCCAGGTAGACGCTGATCGTCGTCACGATCACGATCATCAGCACCGGTCCCAGCACGATGCCCCAGAAGCCGAACATCTTCAGCCCGGCGAACACCGCCAGCAGCATCAGTGCGGGATGCAGATGCGCGCTCCTGGGCACCAGAAAGGGGCGCAGCAGGTTGTCGATGCTGGTGGTCACCAGGATGTGGAACACCACGATGAACACGCCGCCGGTCACGTTGCCGAAGACCGCGAGACCGATGCCGAGCGGGATCGTCACGATGCCGCTACCCAGCGGGATGAACGACAGCGCGGTCAGGAAGATCAGGAACATGAAGAACCCGTCGTGCAGCCCGGCGATGTAGATCGAAACCGCGCCGGCCACCCCCTGGCACACCGCGATGATGAACTGGCCCTTGACCGTCGCGGACACCATCGCGCCGATCTTGGCCAGATAGATGTCGGACACCTCCCGCCCCAGCGGGTTGAGGTCGCGGAACAGATCGGCGACCTTGCCGCCGTTGGTGAGCAAGGCGAGAAAGACGTACAGGAAGATCACGAACCCGGTGACCGTCGTCGCGATGCCACCCACCGAGTCGCGCGCGAAGTCCAGCGCGACCTGTCCGGCGCTCTGGCCGACCCGGGTGGCCGCCTCCCGCACCGACTCCTCGGTCAGCGTGACGTTCACGAACGGGACACGAGCCAGCACCTCGTTCGCCGAATCGAGGAGCCGCTGCGCCAGCGCGGTGAAATCGGTCTGATCGGCCCAGTGCCCGACGCTCGTCACCATCTCGCGGATCTGCAGAATCGCCAGGACGATCACACCGGACAGCGGCACCACCACCGTGGCGACGGCGGCAAGTAGCGTCGCGGTGGCGGACAGCCCGATGTTCAACCGACCACGCAGCCGCTGGTACAGCGGGCGGAACAGGAAGGCCAGCACTGCGGCCACCGCAATGAGCAGAACATAGGTGCGCAGGAAGTACGCGCCGAACCCGAGGGCGGCCACCGTCGCGACCGCCAGTGCGCGCTTCTGTGTGGGGGTGAAGCCGGCCGGGCCGGTGACGTTCACTGTTCGACGAGCCGAGCTACGTGCCCGAGCAGGTCCGGATAGCGCAACAGGTGCGCCCCGCCGTTGATGTCGAGCACCTCGCCGGTCAGCCACGAGGAACGTGGATCACACAGGTAGACAACCGCATTGGCGATGTCCTCGGGGGTACCGGCCCGGCCCAGCGCGGTGTTGTCGATGTAGTCGTCCACCACGCCGGGCACTGCGGCCGCGGGTTCGGTCAGCGGCGTGTGCACGAATCCCGGCGCCACCGCGTTGACGCGAATGCCGCGCGGGCCCATCTCCAGCGCGGCCACCTGGGTCAACATCGACAGACCCGCCTTGGCGGCGCAGTACGCGCTCATGCCGGCGGCGGCCTGGCGGCCGTTGAGTGAGCTGATCTGCACCAGTGAGCCGCCGGCGCGCAGGTGCCGACCGGCGTGCTTGGTCACGATGAACGCGCCGACCAGGCACACGTCGATCACGGCGCGGAAGTCCTCGGCCGGCATTTCCGTGATCAGCCCGAGCGTGCTGAACCCCGCACAGTTGACTGCGATGTCGAGAGCGCCGACCTCGGCGAAAAGGCGCTCCACAGATGATTCGTCGGTGACGTCGACCCACGCTGCGGAGTGCGGCTCGCCCAGCGTGGCGGCCCGCTCGGCGGCCGCGTCCCGGTCGCGGTCGGCCACGACGACGCGGCACCCGTCGGCGGCCAACGACTGCGCCGTCGCCCAGCCGATTCCGGAGGCTCCACCGACGATCACAGCGACACGCTCGGCCATCGTGGACTCTCCTTCGGGGACAGGACGGGAAACGGGTTACAACGTCACACCTGGTCGATCAAAAGGCAATAGCGCCGACGGATTCGCGGCTGGCAGACTCACGATCGTGACCGAATTGCATAGATCCGAATCGATTTCGGTGGCGGTGCCGCCCGATCAGCTCTACGCCCTGGTGTCCGACGTGACGAACATGGGTCAGTGGAGCCCCATCTGCAAGGAGTGCTGGTGGGACGAGGGCGACGGCCCCCGCGTCGGGGCGTGGTTCACCGGACGCAACGTTCTCCCCGAGCGGACGTGGGAGACGCGTAGCCGGGTGGTGGCCGCCGACCCGGGCCGCGAGTTCGCCTGGGAGGTCAACAACGGCTGGGTGCGGTGGGGTTACTCCTTCGAGCCCGAGGGCGACGGCACCCGGCTCACCGAACACTGGGAGTTCCTGCCGGCGGGGCTCGACGGTTTTCGGGAGCGCTACGCGGATGGGGCCGACGACGAGATCGCCAAGCGCAGTGAGGCGGCCCGGACCGGGATCCCGGCCACGCTGGCGGCGATCAAGGAATCGGCCGAGCGCGGCTGACGCAGCGGAAGCCGATGTGGCTCATTCCCGTGTCGATCGGCTGCGGACGCCGGGCTGCGGGACGATAGCGACGGCAGTAACTGTCGGCACACAGGAATGAGCCGCCCTTGACAACCTTGCGCGGGACGCGGAACTGGGGCTGGGCGGGGTCGTAGCTGTCGCCGGCGCAGCAGGGGTGGTCGTCGCGGGTGTTGCCGTACCAGTCCGTCGTCCACTCCCAGACATTGCCGGCCATGTCGTGGAGCCCGTAGGCGTTGGCGGGGAACGTGCCCACCTCGGTGGTCTGTCCGTAACCGGTGACGGGCAGGTAGGGGAATTCGCCGTGCCAATAGTTGGCCAGCCGCTGATGCGTCCCCTCAGGGGCGTCGCCCCAGGTGAACACCGCATGCGCAAGCCCGCCGCGGGCCGCGACCTCCCACTGGGCTTCGGTCGGGAGCTGCAGGCCGACCCACTGCGCATAGGCTTCGGCATCGTCGTAAGCGATGTGGACGACGGGGTGCTGCTCACGCCCGCGCAGTGACGAGCGCGGGCCTCGCGGATGGTTCCAGCAGGCGCCCGGCGTCCAGCGCCACCACAGATTCAGGTGCCGCAGATCGACCGGGCCGGCGGTGCGCCGGAACACCATGGACCCTGGTACCAGGTTCTCGGAGGGCGCACCGGGGAAGTCGGCCGGGTCGAGCGGGCGTTCGGCAACTGTGAGATAGCCTGTCGCGGAGACGAACTCGGCGAACTGCGCGTTGGTCACCGGATGGCGCTGGATGCTGAACCCGGCCACGGTGATTTCCCGCGACGGCGCCTCCTCCGGGTAGTGGTCATCGGAACCGACGACGGCGGTCTGCGCGGGGATCCAGACGAGATCGTCAGTCACCGAAGACGCACGCCCAGTCGTTCTTCATGCTGACCGTCGTCCAGCCGAAGCCCTCCGCGTGCTCGAGGAGTTGTTCGGCGCCCGCGGTGTAGGCGAACTCGCGGTCGGGGTCGTCGTGGACGACGATCAGTCGCAGCGCCAGTCCGCCGGGCCGGCCCGAATACATGAGCATCTCGTCGTCACCGTTGGAGTTGCCCGCCGACAGGATCGGCCGCCGACCGATCCTGCTCCAGATGCGAACCGGCTTCTCAGGTCCGTCGTCGAACACGTCCAGCGTGGGCTGGATCAGCAGATCGCCGTGGCGGTCCTGACCAGAGAACTTCAAGCCCTGCGCACTCCCGATCACCCGCTCCGGGGGAATGCCGTAGATGGCTTCGGCTATGGGGCGCATGAAGTCACGGGCACCGCCAGAGACGATGTAGCAGGTGAAGTCGTGCGCCTCGAGGTAGCGCAGCAGCTCGACCATCGGTGCGTACACGCAGTCCCGGTACGGGCGGCCCAGCGTCGGGTGCGTGGCCTCGGCGAAGAAGGCGCTCACGAGCGCGGCGTGGTCTTCCACCGCCATCGACTCGTGCAACGACATCACCGCCGACGCGAGGATCTTCAGTGCCGCGTCATCACCTTGATAGTGCGCGGTGATCGCGCCGCCGAACCAGGCCAGGTCGCCCGTACTCGCCGCGAGGTAGGGCTGCTGGGTGGCCAATGATGGTTCCGCCCGGGCCTTCTCGGCGAGCCGGCGCACGATGAAGTCGAGTTGGATGTACGCCGGCTTCTCACACCACAGCGTGCCGTCGTTGTCGAAGACGGCGACGCGATCCGACGGTGCCACCTCCTGCACGGCGCGCTCCACGAATGCGACGATCGCCGACTTCGCGGACCCCTCACGCCACGAGGCTAGCGAGGCCACCGTCATCCGCCGCGGCTGGCAAGGAACTTGTTCAGTTCCTCGACGGCATTGTCGATGGTGAATGACGCCGGTGTCTGCCGGGGTGGGAATTCCTTGAAGGTGTCGAGGAACTGTGTCGCAATGGCCGACCCGTAGAGGACCAAAAAGATCCGGTCGATCACCCAGTCCCAGTACGTGTTCGACGTGATGTCGGCCCGCTCGTACGGGTCGGTGCGCAGGTTGAACAACTTCGGTGCGCGCAGCGGAGTGAACGGTTCGAACCAAATCTGTAACGTGCCCTCGCAGCGTTGCTCCTGGAAGACGACCTTCCAGTTCTCGGCGCGGATCCCCAGCACGTCGCAGTCGTCGGAGAAGTAGATCATCCCGCGACGAGGGCTGCGCTCCTCCTGCCCGGTCAGGTACGGCAGCAGGTTGTAGCCGTCGATGTGCACCTTGTAGGTCATGTCGCCGATGGTGTGACCGGCCTTGAGCTTGTCGATGATGTCGGAGTCACCGGCGGCGGCCAGGAAGGTCGGCAGCCAATCATGATGCTGCACGATCTCGTTGGACACGCTGCGGGGCGCGATTTTGCCGGGCCAGCGGATCAGCTCCGGTATCCGGAAGGCGCCCTCCCAGTTGGTGGCCTTCTCGCTGCGGAACGGGGTCGTGGCGCCGTCCGGCCAACTGTTGGCGTGCGGACCGTTGTCCGTGGAGTAGATGACGATCGTGTCCTCGGCGATACCGAGCTCGTCGAGGGTGTCCAGCAGCGTGCCCACGTTGCGATCGTGATCGATCATCGTGTCGTGGTAGGGCGACTGCCAACGGCCGGCCTGCCCCAGACTCTCCGGCTTGGTGTGCGTCCGGAAATGCATGTGCGTCATGTTCATCCACACGAAGAACGGCGTTTCGGCGTCATGCTGGCGCCGGATGAAATCCACGCACGCGCCGGTGGTTTCGTCGTCGATGGTCTCCATCCGCTTCTTGGTGAGCGGCCCGGTGTCCTCGATGCGCTGCTTCCCGACGGGCCCGTAGCGCTCGTCGACCTCTGCGGAATCCTCGTCTGTGGCCCAGGAGTGGATGACGCCGCGGGGGAGCAGCGCCTTGCGCAGCAAGGGGGCTTCCTCGGCGGTCGGGTAGTCGGGGTTCTCCGGTTCCTCCTCGGCGTTGAGGTGATACAGGTTGCCGAAGAATTCGTCGAACCCGTGCGCCGTCGGCAGGTACTTGTTCAGGTCCCCGAGGTGGTTCTTGCCGAACTGACCGGTGGCGTAGCCCATCGGCTTGAGTAGTTCGGCGATCGTCGGGTCTTCTTTCTGCAGACCGATGTCGACGCCCGGCATGCCGACCTTGCTCATACCGGTGCGGTACACGCTCTGACCCGTGATGAACGAGGATCGGCCTGCCGTGCAACTCTGTTCACCGTACGAGTCGGTGAACAGCATCCCTTCGTCGGCGATCCGATCGATGTTCGGGGTGAAATACCCCATCATCCCGCGGCTGTAGCAGCTCAGATTGGAGATCCCGATGTCGTCTCCCCAGATGACCAGGATGTTGGGCTTCGATGCGGGCATAGCAATCCCCTTCTTGAATTGTCCGTGCCGTGATGTGTGATTCGACGCTAGTCCTTGGCCAGGAACTCGTGCAGCTTCTCGACCGCTTGGTCCACACTGAAGCTCGCCGGCGCGTGGCGGGGGCGGAACTCAGTGAACGTCTCGAGGAACTTCGTCGCCATCGCGGTCGCGTAGAACACGAAGAAATCGTGCCGCAGCAACCACTCGTAGTAGGTGTTCGACGTGATGTCGGCGTACTCGAAGGGGTCGGTCCGCAGATTGAACAGCTTGGGCACCCGCAGGGGCGTGAACGGCTCCGCCCAGATGCGCAGCGTGCCCTGGCAGCGCTGCTCCATGAACACGATCTTCCAGTTCTCGAAGCGCATCGCGACCAGGTCGCCGTCGTCGGAGAAGTAGAAGAAGCCGCGCCGCGGACTCTCGTCGACCTCACCGGTGAGGTAGGGCAGCAGGTTGTAGCCGTCGATGTGGACCTTGAACTTTTTGTCCCCGACGGTGTGGCCGGCTTTCAGCTTCTCGCTGATGCCGGGGTCGCCGGCCGCGGCCAGTAACGTCGGGAGCCAGTCGTGGTGCTGGACGATCTCATTGGACACCGCGCCGGCGGCGATCTTGCCAGGCCACCGAATCATCTCCGGAACCCGGAACGCCCCTTCCCAGTTGGTGTCCTTCTCGCTGCGGAACGGTGTGGTGCCTGCATCGGGCCAGGTGTTGCGGTGGGGACCGTTGTCCGTGGAGTAGATGACGATGGTGTCCTCGGCGATGCCCAGTTCGTCGAGCACGTCGAGGACGGTGCCGACGTTGCGGTCGTGATCGATCATCGTGTCGTGGTACTCGGACTGCCAGAGGCCGGCTTGACCGCGGCTCTCGGGTTTGGTGTGCGTATAGAGATGCATGTGGGTGAAGTTGCACCACACAAAGAACGGGTTCCCGGCATCGTGCTGGCGGCGAATGTACTCGACTGTTGCCTCGGCGATGTCATCGTCGATGGTCTCCATGCGCTTGGCGGTCAGCGGTCCGGTGTCCTCGATGGTCTGCTTGCCCACCGCGCCGTACTTGGGATCGTCGGGTTCGCTGGAAACATCTTCTGTCGCCGTGCATTTGAGAACCCCGCGGGGTTTGGCCAAGCGATACAGTCGCGGATAGCGGTCCTCGTGCGGGTAGTCGAAGTTCTCCGGCTCCTCCTCGGCGTTGAGGTGGTAGAGGTTGCCGAAGAATTCGTCGAAGCCGTGCACTGTGGGCAGGTACTTGTTGAGATCACCGAAGTGGTTCTTACCGAACTGGCCGGTGGCATAGCCCATCGGCTTAAGCAGTTCGGCGATCGTCGGGTCTTCGGCCGCCCAGCCGATGTCGGCGCCGGGGATGCCGACCTTGCTCATGCCGGTGCGGTACACGCTTTGCCCACTGATGAATGCCGCCCGGCCCGCCGTGCAGCTTTGCTCACCGTAGGAATCGGTGAATCGCATGCCCTCGTTGGCTATTCGGTCGATGTTCGGGGTGCGGTATCCCATGATCCCGTCGCTGTAACAGCTGAGATTGGTGATCCCGATGTCGTCGCCCCAGATGACCAGGATGTTCGGTTTTCCATCCGGCATGGTGCCCCCTTCAAGTCCCGCACCTTGGGGTCAGCGTAGGGCGGCGGCCGCGCACAGTCAGCCGTTTGGCCTGAAAGTCAGCCCTCCGGTGGAGTGGGTGCTGAGGCGTGCACCAGCGGCTCGCCCGAGGCGGCCTTCATCCGTTCGAACAGCTCGACGTAATACGGCAGGCACTGCTCGATCGCCTGCTCGGTGGTGAACAGCGGCTCGTAGCCGAGGTCTCGCCGCGCCTTGGCGATCGAGAAGTAGTTGTCGAGGTAAAGCCGTTCCACCGCAAGGGGTTCCAGCAGCGGCTTGGGCGCCCCGAACCGGAAGTGCAGGAATTGCCACAACGTCATCGCCAACCACACCAGCCGGCCCGGCACCCGCAGCCGCGGATACGGCTGACCGCAGGCCTCCACCACCGGTCGGGAGAACTCGAACATGTTGATCGGCTCGCCGTCGTTGATGAAGTACGCCTGACCGGGTGCGGTGCCGCCGGGCACCAGATGCTCGGCAGCCAGGATGAAGCCGTGCACGAGGTTGGCGACGTAGGAGTTGTCGAGCTTGACGTTCTTGCTCCCGACGAGCACCTTGACGTGGCCGGCCAGCACGCTTTCGAAGACGCGGCGGAACATCGTCTGGTCGCCGCGGCCCCAGATGCCGCTCGGCCGGATCGAGCAGGTGAGCATGCCGTGCTCGCCGTTGGCGGCCAAGACGAACTTCTCGGCCGCCACCTTGGTCTCGGTGTAGAGGTCGTTGAACCGTTCGGTGTAGGGCAGTGTCTCGTCTCCGCCGGAGATGCGCTGACCGCCCATCACCACGCTGTTGGACGCCGTGTAGACGAACCGCTGGGTGCCGGCCTGCTGCGCGGCGCGCACCAGGTTCTGCGTGCCGGTGACGTTGACCGCGAAGCTGCGCCGGCGAAACTCCTCGCTGACCGAACCGCCGCCGGTCAGGTCGATGATCGCCGCGGTGTGGAACACGGTGTCGATACCCTCGACCGCGCGGGCGACGTCACCGGGGTCGGTGATGTCGCCCTCGATGACCTCGAGCTGGGGATGCGCAGGCAGGGTCGACGCCACGCGGTCGAAGCTGCGCACCTGCAGTCCCCGGTCGAGAAGTTCGGTCACGAGATTGGCCCCGACGAAGCCGGAGCCACCGGTGACGAGCACCCGGCCGAGTTCTGTCGTCAACGATGCATCACCCATGCGGGCAGGATAACTGAAACGTGTTCCAATTCTCTAGCATCAACCGTCGAGCGGTTCCGCGCTCACTCGCCGGAGTCGTCGCTCGCTGCCAGGGCGTCGGCCACCCGCTTGCGCGCCCCAGCTAAGTGCTCTTCGCAGCATTTCGCCAGCGCTTCGCCACGTTCCCATAATTTCAGCGATGCGTCGAGGTCGAGGCCGCCGTGCTCGAGTTGCTGCACGACCTCGATGAGTTCGTCGCGCGCTTCTTCGTAGCCGAGCTTGCTAATAGGCTTCGTCATACTTGATCTCCTGCCTGGCCCTCGCTGATCGCCGTCACCGCGCCGTCGGACACCCGCACACGCAGGCGCGCCCCCGCCGGCGCGTCGTCGACTGACTTCAGCACCTGCGGCTCGCCCCGCGCCGGAACCGTCTGGACCACCGCGTAACCCCGCGCGAGGGTGGCGGCCGGGCCCAGTGTGCCCAACCGCGCCGACAAGTGGCCGATCCGGTCGGACTCGATGTCAAGCAGCCGGACGATGTCGCGGCGCGCCGCCCGGCGGGCGCGGTGGATCTCATCGGCCCGCGCGGCGATGGCCTCCAGCGGCCGCGCCAGCGCCGGCCGGCTGCGCAGCTGGGTCAGCGTGTGCTGTTCGCGGTTGACCCAGTTGCGCAACGCGCGTGCGCTGCGTCGGCGCAGGTCGGCAACCAGGGCCAACTCGGCCGTCGTGTCGGGCACGATGCGCTTGGCCGCATCGGTGGGTGTCGCGGCCCGCAGGTCGGCCACCAGATCGCAGAGCGGGTTGTCGGGCTCGTGCCCGATGGCGCTCACCACGGGTGTCGTGCACTTGGCGATCTCGCGGCACAGCGTCTCGTCGGAGAACGGCAGCAGGTCCTCCACGCTGCCACCCCCGCGGGCCAGCACGATCACGTCGACCTCGGGATGTGCGTCAAGCGCGCGCAGCGCCTCCACGATCTGGGGCACGGCGTTGGGACCCTGCACCACCGTGTTGCGCACCTCGAAGCGCACCGCGGGCCAGCGCGCCGAGGCGACGGCCATGATGTCGTGCTCGGCCGCCGACGCCCTACCGGTGACCAGACCGATCGTCTGAGGCAGGAACGGGATCGGCCGTTTCAGCCGGGCGTCGAACAGGCCTTCGGCGTCGAGCAGCCGGCGCAGCCGCTCGATGCGGGCCAGCAGCTCGCCGACACCGACGGCGCGGATCTCACTGACCCGCAGCGAGAACGTGCCGCGGCCGGTGTAGAAATTCGGCTTGCCGTAGACGATCACCTGGGTGCCGTCGGTCATCGTGACCGGTGCATTGGTGACCAGGTCCCGGGGGCACGTCAGAGACAGGGACATGTCCGCGGCGGGATCCCGCAGCGTGATGAACGCGGTGTTCGAGTTCGGCCGCAGCGTCAGCTGGGCGATCTGTCCCTCGACCCACACCGCGCCGAGTTTGTCGATCCAGCCGGCGACGCGGATCGCGACACCGCGGACGGGAAACGGGTTCTCCGGCGACTGCCCGGGGCTGGTCACTTCGCCGACGCGCGCGTGATCCTGTTGGCGAGCAGGGTCTGGAACGGGGCCCGCGCCTTCGTGGTCTCCTCATAGGAGAGGAGCGCTTCCAGATCGCCGATCCGCAGCGATGTCAGGCGGGCGCGCAACTGGGCCAGCGTCAGGTTCTGATAGTCGATCTCGGTGACGATCTCCGGGGCGTCCGACGTGGCGGCCGGCGCGTCCGTGGCGCTGGTCGAGGTGGTGTTCGGCGTCTCCGGCTCCTCGCTGAACAGCGCGAAGCGGCCTTCGGTGAGCCGCTCGCCGTCGCGCACGGGCAGCGTCACGACGTCAGCGCTGGACTGTTCGGTGGTCGGCAGGTCCTCGTCGAACGTCGCCCACTCCGGCTGCTCGTCCTTGGGCGGGAACATCGTGTCCAGCGTCTCGTCGCCCTTGATCACCAGGACCGCGACGTCCTGCTGCACCTTCATGACGATCTGGGCGATCTGACTCACGACGGTCATCGGGTACATCAGGATCGTCTGCGGGAGCTTGCGGGTTTCCTCGATCGCGGTCACCGCTGCACCCACCAGCAGACGGACCCCGTACGGTGCAGTTGCCATGGCCACAGCCTACGGCTGGCCGGGGCCGGGAACCGATCAGTACCCTGGACTCATGCCGCCGACTGTCAACATGGGGATTCCTGGCGCCAGCCTTTCCGCGCTGGGCACGGTTGCCGGCGACGACGCGGGCAGGCGGGTCCTGCTGGCCGAGCCGCGCGGCTACTGCGCAGGCGTGGACCGCGCGGTGGAGACCGTCGAACGCGCCCTCGAGAAGCACGGCGCACCGGTCTACGTCCGTCACGAGATCGTGCACAATCGCTACGTCGTCGACACGCTGGCCAAGGCCGGCGCGGTGTTCGTCGAGCAGACCGACGAGGTGCCCGAGGGTGCCATCGTGGTGTTCTCCGCGCACGGGGTCGCCCCCACCGTGCACGCGGAGGCCAAGGCCAGGAACCTGCAGACCATCGACGCCACGTGCCCGCTGGTGACCAAGGTGCACAACGAGGCCAAACGCTTCGCCCGCGACGACTACGACATCCTCCTCGTCGGCCACGAGGGCCACGAAGAGGTCGTCGGCACTGCCGGAGAGGCGCCTGACCACGTCCAGGTCGTCGACAATCCCGATGCCGTCGACAACGTCACCGTCCGCGACCCCGACAAGGTGGTCTGGCTGTCTCAGACGACGCTGTCGGTCGACGAGACCATGGAAACCGTCCGGCGGCTGCGGGAGAAGTTCCCGACGTTGCAGGATCCGCCGAGCGACGACATCTGCTACGCCACCCAGAACCGCCAGGTCGCGGTCAAGGCGATGGCGCCGGAGTGCGACCTCGTGATCGTCGTCGGGTCGAAGAACTCGTCGAACTCGGTGCGGCTGGTCGAGGTCGCTCTCGGTGCCGGCGCATCCGCGGCGCATCTGGTCGACTACGCCGAGGACATCGATCCGCAATGGCTGTCCGGCGTGACGACGGTGGGGGTGACCTCCGGCGCGTCGGTGCCCGAGATCCTCGTCCGCGGCGTGCTGGATCGTCTTGCCGAACATGGTTTCGGGACTGTGCAACCGGTGACCACCGCCAACGAGACACTCGTCTTCGCCCTGCCGCGGGAGATCCGGCCCGCGCGCCCCTAGCGGGTACCTTCGGCCCCTGTGGGAGTGCTGACGCGATCATCGGCTGTCCTGTCCGTCATCCTGCTTCTCCTCGCGGGCTGCAGCAACGCCGAAGACCGGTTGCGGGACACCGTCTCCGCGTTCGCTGATGCGCTCAGCCGGGGTGATGCGGCCGCCGCGGCCGCGCTGACCACCGATCCCGCCGCGGCGGGCAAGACTCTCGACGCACTTTTCGCGAGCCTGGGCAAGGACGTCCACGTCGGCGTCTCCGCGACGGCGGAGGACAACGGCGCGGGCACCTTCGCACTCGATACGACGTGGAAGTTCGGGCCGCAGAAGCGCATCGAGTGGAGCTACCGCGCCGACGGCCGAGCTACCAGCGTCGCCGACGACTGGAAGATCCAGTGGGACGCCACCACGGTCGCGCCGGGCCTGGACAAGGGGCCGCTGTCGTTCAGCACGCTCGTCCCGCAACCCGCCGCCCGCGTCCTCGACCGCACCGGCGCCGAACTGCTCACCCAGCACCTCGTCACGCTGGTCGACCTCGCACCCGGCGCCGACGTGAATGCCGTTGCGGCACTGATCAATCCGATCGCACCCACGGTCACCCCCGAGTCGCTGGCCGGTGAGTTGGCCGGCGGCAAATCCGTCACCGCGATCACGTTGCGCGACGAAGACCTGGCCCCCATCCAAGCGCAGCTGGCGGCGCTGCCGAATGTCACGCTGCGGCCGCAGACCCGGCTGCTCGCGACCGACCGCGCGCTGACCTCGCCCACGCTGTCCGGGCTCTCCGACCTCTGGCAGCAGCGCATGGACGCCGCGGACGGCTGGGCGGTGACTGCCCAGACCGCGGCGGGCGCGCAGCGCGTCGGGGGACAGGACGCCCAACCCGTCGGCGACATCGCCAGCACGCTCGACATCGGACTGCAGCGCGCTGCCGAGAACGCGTTGGCGCCGCTGCCGACACCGGCAGCGCTGGTGGCGATCCAGCCGTCGACGGGCAACCTGCTCGCGGTCGCGCAGAACGCCCCGGCCGACGCGCAGGGCCCGATCGCGCTCACCGGCCTGTATCCGCCCGGCTCGACGTTCAAAACCGTCACCGTGTCGGCGGCGCTGCAGGCCGGTCAGGTCACTGCCGACAGCGTTGTCGGCTGCCCCGGGACCGAGAACATCGAGGGCCGGCAGATCCCCAACGACGACGACTTCGACCTCGGCGACGTACCGCTGCACACCGCGTTCGCGCGGTCCTGCAACACCACGATGGGCCGCTTGGCGGTCAACCTGCCGCCCGACGCGCTGACCGCGGCAGCCGCCCAGTTGGGCCTGGGCATCGACTTCACCGCGCCGGGGATGACCACGGTGACGGGCTCGGTGCCGGTCGCCGACACATCCGCGCTGCGTGTCGAGGAGGGCATCGGCCAGGGCAAGGTCACCGCGTCGCCGTTCGGGATGGCGCTGGTCGCGGCGACGCTGGCGCACGGTTCGGTGCCCATGCCGACGATCGTCGCCGGTCAGCCGGCCACCGCGGACCGCACCCCGCAGCCGCTGCCCGCCGGCGTGGCCGAGCAGGTCAGGGCGATGATGGCCGAGACCGTCGCAGCCGGCACCGCCACCCAACTGCAGGACATTCCCGGCATGCTCGGCAAGACGGGCACCGCCGAGTACGTCGGACCCGACGGGGTGCAGCGCGCGCACGGGTGGTTCGTGGGCATCCGCGACGACCTCGCGCTGGCGGTGTTCGTCGGTGACGCCGACAGTTCCACCCCTGCGGTGGACGCCGCCGGTCGCTTCCTGCGCAGCTAGATGTCGTATTCCCAGCGGTCGGCGTCGACGTCACGAGACGCGCGCCGCCTGGGGCGGTACTCCGCCTCGCCGGCGTCGTCGCCGCCGCGGTAACGCACCCGCGAGATCGGGTGGTGGGTGCTCTCGCGCGATTCGTACTCGTCGTATCGAGGCCGGCGCGCCGGGCGTTCGTACCCGCTGAGACGTTCGCTGGGCGGAATGCGTGACTCGCGCGTCGACTCCCGCTGACCCGATGACTCCCGCGTCGATGCCCGCGGCCGGCGCCTCGGTTCGGGCGGACTCGCGTCGTCCGGGCGCGGCCGGCGACGGCGCGGCCGATCGAGGTCGACGATCGGTTCGATGATCTCGGTGGGGTCCGGCGGCCTGGCGTGCCGTGACCGTGACGGTGTGGCGCGCTTGGTGGGCCGCTCCGCACGCGTGCGGGCCTTGCTCGCGTCCCGTGGCCTGGCAGCGTCCCGGTCCGTCGCTGTCTGCCGGGGCTTGGCGGCCTCGGTGCGCCGAGCCGTGGTGCGGCGCCGGCGAGGCGCCTTCTTCTCGGCCGGCTCGGCGACGTCGGCATCGTCGCTGCCGGTGACGAAGCTCGCGAGCTTCGCCGACGCCTTGGTGCTGTGCCCAGACGGAGAAGCGCCGAGGTAGCGGCGTGCGATCCCGATGATCAGCACGGCCGCCGAGGTGAAGAACATCAGGGGGAAGCGCTCGATCAGCGGATATCCGCAGTTGATCAGCAGGTCTTTGATGCCCGCGATGTCACTGCCGTGCATCAGGAAGTACGCGCCGGGCACCGTGATGAACAGCAGCAGCGGGGGCTGGATGACGGCGGTGAACAGTCCGCTGCGTCGCACGGCGAGCACGGCTGTGAGGCATCCCATGACATAGAGCACGGAGAACACCGATGTCAGCGCGCCGCCGCCGCCACTCGCGTCGATGGCGAACCCGGCCGTGCACGCGACGAGGGCGATCAGAATGGCGCCCCACCAGGGCACTCCCGCGATACCGGGGTGCGCGGAGCGGAGTTCGGCTGGCACCGCCGAGCGCGCACGCTGTCCTGACACACGTCGACCGTACCGGCTGGGGTGACCGCACGCCGCCAGCGGACGCCAGTGTGCCGGGTGACATCTGGCAGACTGTGGACTCCGTGGGCCTGAATCTGGGAATCGTCGGACTGCCGAATGTGGGCAAGTCGACTCTGTTCAACGCGCTGACGCGTAACGACGTGCTGGCCGCCAACTACCCGTTCGCGACGATCGAACCGAACGAGGGTGTGGTGGCGCTCCCGGATCCGCGGCTGGACAAGCTGGCCGAGATGTTCGATTCGGAGAAGACCGTGCCGGCGCCGGTGACGTTCGTCGACATCGCGGGCATCGTCAAGGGCGCGTCCGAAGGCGCCGGGCTGGGCAACAAATTCTTGGCCAACATCCGGGAGAGCGACGCGATCTGCCAGGTGGTGCGTGTCTTCGCCGACGACGACGTCGTGCACGTCGACGGCCGGGTCGATCCGAAGTCCGACATCGAGATCATCGAAACCGAGCTGATCCTCGCGGACATGCAGACGTTGGAGCGGGCGCTGCCGCGGCTGGAGAAGGAAGCGCGCACCCACAAGGACCGCCGGCCGGTGCACGAGGCGGCGCTCGCGGCGCAGGAGGTGCTCGACGGCGGCACGACCCTGTTCGCGGCGGGTGTGGACGTGACGCTGCTGCGTGAGCTGAACCTGATGACGTCCAAGCCGTTCCTGTACGTGTTCAACGCCGACGAGTCGGTGCTCACCGACGCCGCGCGTGTCGCCGAGCTGCGTGAGATGGTCGCTCCGGCCGATGCGGTGTTCCTGGACGCCAAGATCGAGGCGGAGCTGCAAGAGCTCGACGAGGAGTCGGCGGCCGAGCTGCTCGAGTCGATCGGGCAGACCGAGCGCGGCCTGGATGCGTTGGCGCGGGCCGGTTTTCACACCCTGAAGTTGCAGACGTATCTGACGGCGGGCCCGAAAGAGGCGCGCGCGTGGACGATTCATCAGGGCGATACCGCGCCCAAGGCGGCCGGGGTGATCCACTCCGACTTCGAGAAGGGCTTCATCAAGGCCGAGATCGTGTCCTTCGACGATCTGGTGGCCGCGGGCTCGATGGCTGCCGCGAAGGCCGCGGGCAAGGTCCGCATGGAGGGCAAGGACTACGTGATGGCCGACGGTGACGTGGTGGAGTTCCGCTTCAACGTGTAGGTCGAACGGGTAGCCCGGCCGATCGCGTGGGGATACGGTCGAACCATGATCGGTGAAGAAGATGCCGGTGCCGAACGGGTCGCTGAACCGGACGATGACGATGGGCGTCGCCTGACACGGCGTGAGATTGACATGCGCCGCCGCGAGTACGCGGCGGATGATCGGGACCGTGTTGCGGACGAACGTGACCGCATCGCCGATGATCGCGAGTTGGCGGCGGATGAGCGGGAACGGCTCGCGGACGAACGCGAGGGCACCGCAGCGGAGCGCGAGCGCGAGCGATTGCAGCGCGTCGCGGACAGGGAGAATCGCGCCAAAGCAGCCGAGGAACGGGAAGAGGCTGAGATCCGTCGCGCTGTAGTTGAATCGGAACGCAACCTTCGCCGCGACTCGTCCGCCGAGGGGACTGCAACCTAGTGGAGTTCCGCTTCAACGTGTAGAACCGCGCGGCGAGCGTGGGGGATGTGTACGCAATCGGGCCGGTATCCGTACACAGGGCCCACGCTCGAGGCGCCGGCGGTGTTAGTGTGCGAGCGCGCTTCCAGGTGAAAATCACCTGAATCATCGCGGAGGGTTCTGACTCGAGAGCATGTCCCGATGGGGTGCTGCACCGGATGGTGCGCCGACTCCATCGCGCCGATCAGCATCGGCCTACGGAAGGACATGACAGTGGCCATCAAGGACGACAAGAACCTGGAGCAGGTCCTCGCCAAGATCGCGGCAACGGACGAGCCCCGCCGCAGCATCATGCAGCGCATGCACGACGTGATTGTCACTGCGGCACCGCAACTCAAGCCCCGAATCTGGTACGGCATGCCAGGCTATGCCAAGTCGGCGAGCACACCCGTGCTCGTCTTCTTCCGCAACGACGACCTGATGACGCTCGGGTTGAGCGACAAAGCGACCCTCGAGCCCGTCGGGGGCGAGAACGGGCGGCTCATCCCGTCCGCCTGGTTCTTCGATGGCCTGGACGAGGTCACCGAGGCGCGGGTTGCCGACATCGTTCGCGCTGCCGTCGAGTGACTGCGCATCGAGGGCCAGGGCTCCGACGTCGTCGCAACCGATGATGTCGGTGCCCGGGTCTAGCCTCTGCCGGCATGAATCTCGTATCAACCCGCCTCATCACCGGCGACGTGCAGCGCCTCGTCTCGTTCTACGAGATGGTCACCACGGCGTCGGCGGTCTGGGGTAACGGCCTGTTCGCCGAGATCCCCACACCGGTCGGCACGCTGGCGATCGGCAGTGACAAGACCGTGCCGCTCTTCGGCGCCGGCTCCGCGGAACCGGCGGCGAACCGCAGCGCCATCATCGAGTTCCTGGTCGACGACGTCGACGCCGAATACGACCGCCTGCGAGCGCATGTGGACAGTGTCGTCACCGAACCCACCACGATGCCGTGGGGCAACCGTGCGCTGCTGTTCCGGGATCCGGACGGCAATCTCGTGAATCTGTTCACGCCCGTGACCGACGAGGCGCGCGCCAAGTTCGGGGTGTGAGTCAGTCGTACACCACGTCGAGGCCCCGGGCTCTCAGGTCGGCCAGGCCGTCCAGCATGGTCTTGATCTGATCGGCCGAATGTCCCACCCAGTCGGTGATCTCACCGATGACGCGCACCGGCTCGCGGGTGCGGTACGAGAGCGTCGGATTGCCCGGCAGTCGCTTGTCGGTCACGTTGGGGTCGTCCTCGAGAGTTCCTGTCGGCTCGACGACGTAGGTGCGGCCCGGACCGTCGCCGACAGCCAACTCTGCTCCCCAGGCCGCAGCGTCGAGGGTGCCGGTGACGTAGACGTGGTTGGCCTGCCGGTTCGGGTCGTGGTTCATCCGCCGGCCCGGCACCAGCAGATCGCCCACCGCGAGATCGGCCTTGGTTCCGTGCAACAGCGCGCCGTTCTCATGCGGCACAAAGGGTTTCGGGGATTCGGGCACAGCGCTCTCCGTCCGTCGAGTGATCCGGTCGGAGCAGTGTGCGGCATCGAGGGGGTCTTGCGGCAAGCCCCCCACCGTGCGACAGTCTGAAAGGGGCAGCCCGATTCAGCGCGGCGTCAGCCGCATGATCGGGATCTGCCGCCCCGTGCCGGAGGTCTTCTCCCGATAGTCGTCGTACCCCGCGTACACCTTTTCCGCCAGGGCGAAGAGCCGGGCGTACTCCTCGGGGTCGGTGACCTCCGTGGCGGTGAACGGTTCGTCGCCGAATTCGCACTCCGGGTGTGCGGTCAAGTTGAAGTACCACGATGGGTGCCGTCGCTTCCCGTAGTTCGACGCGACCAGGATGACGTCGGAGCCGTCGTTGAAGTACGTCAACTGCGTCTGGCGCCGCTGCCCGGATTTCGCGCCGGTCGAGACCAGCGGCGCGTTGATGATCGGGCCCATGTTGACGCGTCCGCCGGTGAGGCGGAACAGGTAGGGGTCGGTGCGCCGCGCGACGTGGCGCGCAAAGAACTGGCCGACCGGCGAGCGCCCGAAGCGCACCCCGCGCTGATAGGCGCGGCCGCGCTTTCGGTGCGGGTCGACGTGGCGAAGCGGCATACCGGAAAGTTACCCGAGCCCGCGATTGGCTCAGCCGCGACGCGACGTGAGGCGCCGCTGCGTGCTGCGCTGCAGCTGGCTGACGGCGACGAGGGCCAGAAGGCCGACGGCTTGACGAGCAAGAACGGGCCGGCGGGTGCGCTGGCGCCACGTCCGCGACTGCGACGCCGAGCGACGGCCCAGGTAGTACCCGAACAGACCAGTGGCCGTCATCATCGACAACACGATGATGACGGCCACGGTGTCAGCCTTCCTGACCGCGATCGCAGTCAGGTCACAGCCCGGCTACACCTGAGACATCAGGCCACGTAGCCGATGAACAGCCCGTTCCACCAGATGCCCCAGGAGTTGGAACCGGGGTTCCACACCAGTGGCTGGGGATCGCGGATGCCCAGGTCGATCCAGTTGGCGGGACGCCACACCGGCGGGAGGCCCAGGCGCACCGGGTCGCCCCAGTGTCCGGGCGGGCCGGCCAGCGGGCCCGGACCCTTGGCGACCAGTCCGGGCGGTCCGAACGGATTGTGGCCGGGCGGGTCGCCCGGCAGCCAGATGTCGTCATGTCCGTGGCCCGGCTTTGCCTGCGCAACACCTGCGCCGATGCCAAACACGGCAGAACCGAAAGCTGCTGCCGCCACAGCGCCGGCGGCGATCTTCTTGAACTGCATGAAACCCTCCTCAGAGTCGCTGTAGGAAACGCAACGACCCCCCGATCCGCTTTCTCAGCGTAGCCACAGAATCCGGCGAGTAAACCGGTGCGCAGCCGTGGCGGGGTCGGACGTCCTGTCAGGGTTCAGCGTCAAGCAGGCCAAGGCTGTTTCCCGACTTGTTCGTGAACCACATCACATGGGGGTCGGGGCCGGGTTTGATGTCGAAGGGCCCCCGCACATCCGGCGAATCCACGAACGTCCACGCATGGTGGTCAGCTGCGCGCTCCGGCGCGACCGTGCCGATCCGATCGCGCGCGGTGTCGACGAACCACAGGCGGCCGTCGAGGCCGGTACACATTCCGTCGGGCTCGCCGAGGTCCGGGTGAGTGAAGAGGCGGATGGTGCCGGTGGGGTTCACGGGGTCGAACGACAGGAGTCCAGCCGGTTCGCGGGTCGTCAGCCACAGCGTGCCGTCGTCGCCCTGCGCCCATGCGCGGGGCGTCGCCGGGAGCGACCCGACTGTCGTCACGTCGCCGGTCAGCGGGTCGGCGCTGCCGATCGACGCGGCGTTGACCCACCAGGGCCGCCCGCCCGTCATGTACAGCGCTGCCGGCGCGTCGATGCCATCGCCCGTGATCAGCTGCAGCGATGCCGACGGGTCATCGGCGCACGGATCGATCGACGCAATGGCATCGGCGCCGCGCAGCGAGAACCACAGCCGACCGTCGGGGGCGGCCTTCAACGCCACCGGCCGACTGCCGGCGGGCAGCGGGTAGGCGGCGATCGTCGCCGCCGGATCGTCGCTGCCGGGATCGATGGCGACCAGTGCGTCGGAACCGAGACTGGTGCACCACACGCGACCGTCGGCCCCGGGAAAGATGTTCGCGGGAAAGCGAAGCACGCCGGGCTCGGCGCTGAAGAGTTCGACCTGTCCGTCCCGGACGCGACCGATCCGATCGTCACCGATGTTGGTGAACCAGACGTCACCGGCGGCAGCGATGATGCCCGACGGTGCGTTCAGCCCGGTGTGCCGGATCGCGGTGATCGCGGGCACGTCGGAACGGCTTCAGCCCGCGCGGTATTCGACGACGCGGTCTCGGCTCTGCAACTCCTCACCGGCGATGACGACGAGTTCGGTGCTCGTCAGCCGGTAGGTGGTGGTGTCGTTGCGCGCCTCGAAACCGGCCGGGATGAGTCGGACGTCGTCGAGGCGCAGTGCTGCGCCGTCACGCAGCCGCACTCCGCGGTAGGTGTAGGCGTCTCCGTCGCGGCACACCGCGATGGCTGCGCGCTCGGTGCGCGCCAGGGCGACGGCCTGCTGATCGGCGCCACACCGTGCCGCCGAGTCGACGAAGCCGTGGGCGTCCATCGGCATGGCCGCCGGCGCGGCCGGCGCCACCGGTGCGGCCGGAACCGCCGGTGCG
>JAEXZY010000012.1 GCA_023404955.1 Actinomycetes bacterium | reverse complement strand
AAGTCCGGCCACAGCAGGGCAGGCACGGTCGACCTCACGCTCGTCGCCCTACCCGCCCGCGCCGAACCTGGTTATGTGGCCGGGCAGCCATTGGTCGACTGCACGGCGCCCGCGGGCCGGCGCTTTTCCGACACCGGCATCGACATGGGCACCGGCTACGACTGTTTCGACACACTCGTCTACACCCTCGATCCGCGCGTTCAGGGCGTGCAGCGGGAGAACCGCCTGCTCCTCGCGAGCGGGCTCGCCCAGCACGGGCTGAAGAACTACGACAAGGAATGGTGGCACTACACCCTCACCCCTGAGCCCTACCCCGACACGTCGTTCGACGTCCCCGTCGCGCCGTCGTCCGTGCAGCCCTTGTCGTGTTTCAGGACATCCGCATAGGGTGTCGCAACACATAGGCATAGCCCGGCGGGGTGACCGTCAGCGCCATGTCGAAGGCTCGTCTGGTCATCACCGCGGTCGTCGTCGAGGGCCGCAGCCAATCAGCTGTCGCACGCGACTACGGGGTGTCGCAGTCTTGGATATCGCGGCTGGTCGCCCGGTACCGACTCGAGGGCGACGCGGCCTTCGAGCTGCGCTCCCGCCGCCCGCACACCAGTCCCACGCGTCTACCGGAGGCCACGATCCGGCTGATCGTCGAGCTGCGCGCCGAGTTGTCGAGCAAAGGCCTCGACAACGGCCCATCCACCATCGCCTGGCACCTACGCCACCACCACGCGACCACTGTGTCAGCGGCATCGATCAGCCGGCACCTGCACGCCGCCGGCCTCGTCGAACCCGCACCGCGGAAACGACCCAAAAGCTCCTACATCGCTTCGCCGCCGAATTACCCAACGAACGCTGGCAAGCCGACTTCACACACTGGTGGCTCGCCGACCGCACTCACGTCGAAATCCTCGACTGGCTCGACGATCACTCCCGCTACGCCATATCCGTGACCGCCCACACCCGCGTCACCGGCCCCATCGTCGTCGACGATTTCCGCAAAGCCATTGCCGCCCATGGCATCCCGTACTCGACGCTGACCGACAACGGCATGGTGTTCACCACCCGACTTGCCGGCGGCAAGGGCGGCCGCAATGCTCTGGAACACGAACTACACCGACTGGGAGTCATCCAGATCAACTCCACACCGAACCACCCCACCACCTGCGGCAAGATCGAACGCTTCCACCAAACCCTCAAACGCTGGCTCGCCCGCCAACCCCACGCCCACACCCTGGCCGAACTGCAAACTCAGCTCGACGCCTTCGTCGACGAATACAACCACCGCCGCCCGCACTGCTCACTGCCCCACAAAGCCACCCCGGCCACCGCCTACACCGCCCGCCACAAAGTCGCCCCTGGCGAACGCGTCGACAGCCATCAACGAGTGCGTACCGACCGCGTCGACGCCTACGGCACCCTCACGCTGCGGGTCAGCGGCCGCCTGCACCACATCAGCATCGGGCGCGCCCACGCCCGAACCCGCGTTCTGATGCTCGTCCACGACCTCGACGTCAGAATCATCGACGCCGCCACCGGCGAGCTCCTCCGCCACCTCACCATCGACCCCACCAGGGACTATCAACCCCGCGGCGTCCCCTGCGGGCGCCCACGAAAAAAGCCCTGAACCCCCAACGAGGGTTCAGAGCTATTCGGATGTCTTGCAACATCACAATGGAGCCGATGACGGGAATCGAACCCGCGTATTCAGCTTGGGAAGCTGATGTTCTGCCATTGAACTACATCGGCCGTGTTTCGAACGGCAAGGCTAACACGGGCGAAACCTCGCCTGGTGTGCGCTCAGATCGCAGATCGGGCCCGCGGGACGATCTGCGTGCACACCAGACGAGGTCGCCGCGTCAGAGCACGGACACGGAGGGCAGCGGCGTGATCGGCACCGTCACCGAGGTCGTCGCCGTCGCGCCGCTCGAATCGGTGGCGGTGATGACGAACGTGTCCTCCTGCGGTTTCGTGCTGAACCCTCCCGGGCCGGTCGCATAGAAGCTCTGCGGCAGACCGAGCGGCCGGTCAGCCCCCCAGGTAGTGACCACGATCGAGACCCGCTGGCCCGCCACCAGGTCGAGCGTCACCTCCGGGCAAAGGCTCGTACCACCGCCACACCCGGTCACCGGGACGGCGTGTGTCCCGGCGTCATCGTTCAGCACGAGAGCGCCCGTCTCCGGCGAGTCGGGGTCGAACGTTCCGCTGTACACGATCATCACGGTGTCCTCCGGCGCCTGGCTCTGGCCGAAGGTGTACGACTGCGTGGCGGTGGCCGTGAAGAACGTCGCGACGTAATTGCGGGTGGCATCGCGTCCGGTCAAGTCCGAAAGATCGTTCAGGCCAAGTGCGGTGCTCGCAAAAATCCCCTGCGTGACCTGGGCAGGGTCGGTGAGCGTGATGGTTCCGCCATTCGCACCACCACCTTCCCGGGAATCCTCGTTCGGGGTGTACACGAATGCCCCCGTGTCCGGATCGATCGTCACGGTGCCGTACGGCGTGGCGGTCGGCGCACTATAGGTGATGGGTCCACCGTCAGGGTCCGTCGCAGTGACCGAGCCCCGCACCTCTGCTGACGAAGGATCGCCGGCGCCGACGTTCACGCCGGTGATCACCGGGACGTCGTCGACGCCGGCAACGTTCACGGTGACCGTCGCCGATCCGCTCGTGTACGTGCCGTCGGTCGCCGTGTAGGTGAAGGTGTCGACGCCGAAGAAGTCGGCGTTGGGCGTGTAGGTGAACGAACCGTTCGCGTTGCGTACCAATGTGCCGTTGGCCGGTTGCGTGAACGAACCGACATCCAGCGTTCCGCCCCCGGTGTGGACGTCGTTGTCCAGCAGCGCGCCCGTGGTGAACGTCAACGGAGAATCTTCTGTAGCGCTGAGAGCGTCGTTGGTGACGAGCGGTCCGTCGTCGACGGGGATGATGGTGATCGTCACGGTCGCTGGGGCACTGATCGCGGCGCCGTCGGACACCCAGTACGTGAAGGTGTCGGTGCCGTTGACGTCCGCGTCCGGCGTGTAAACGATGGTGCCGTCGACGGTTGTCACCAGCGTTCCGAGCCTCGGCCCTGATCCGAGTATCACGCTCAACACATCGCGTTCGCGGTCGGTGTCGTTGCCGAGTAACAGTCCCGGCGGGAACGCCAGAGGGGTGTCTTCCGTGGTTTCCAGCGTGTCGTCGTTGGCGACGGGGACGTCGTTGACGGCGTTCACGGTGACAATGACTGTGGCGGTGGCACTTTCGGTGCCGTCGGTGACGGTGTAGGTGAAGGTGTCGGTGCCGTTGAAATCGTCGTCGGGGTTGTAGCTGATGGTGCCGTCGCGGTTGATCCAGAGGTCGCCGTGTTCGGGCTGGGTGTAGCCCTCGATGGTGAGGTTGTCGCGATCGACATCGGTGTCGTTGCCGAGTAGGTCGGCGGGGGAGACGATGAGGAGGCCGTCCTCGTCGACGGTGACGGTGTCGTCGGTGGCGACGGGGGCGTCGTTGACGGCGTTCACGGTGACGGTCACTGTCGCGGTCGCAGACTTGATGCCGTCGGTGACGGTGTAGGTGAAGGTGTCGGTGCCGTTGAAATCGTCGTCGGGGTCGTAGCTGATGGTGCCGTCGCGGTTGAACCAGAGGTCGCCGTGTTCGGGCTGGGTGTAGCCCTCGAGGGACAGCTCGTCACCGTCGGCGTCGGTGTCGTTGGCCAGTAGGTCCGACGGCTTGATGATGAGCAGCCCGTCTTCGTCGACCGTCACGCTGTCGTCGCCTGCCACGGGCGCCCGATCCGTCGGCGCGACGACAACCGTCACGAATGCGAATTTCCCGTGCCCGCTGAACAGCCCGTGGAGATGGAAGTCATCGCTGTCGTAATCGGACACCCGAACCAAGAACCTGTCTCGGCCTCCGGTGAGGGCGAATTCGTTGTCGGCGTCGTAGGTGAACGTTCCGGTGGTCTGGTCGACCGTGACGGTGCCGTGCTTGGGCCCGAGGAGTCCGCGGCGAACCCGATAGGTCAACTGGTCGCCGTCGGGATCGGTGCCCCCGAACGCGATCGGATCGCTGACGTCGTCGTACTGGTCCAGCGTGACGTCGACCTGCTGGTTGTCCAGCACAGGCCGGCGGTTGAACAGTGTCCGCCGCGATTCCCGGTTCGCGGCGCTCAGCAGCGTCCACATTCCGGTGCCGGCGGGGGCGTCGGGCGCTGCCGGGGTTTCAGGAACGTCCGGTTGGTCCAGCTCGACGACGTCCGTGGTGGCCTCGACGCGGGGCGGGGTCACCGCTGTGGTGGTGGCGACGATCTTTCGGGCCGGTCGGGATGTCGTCACGCGCGCCGGCTCAACCGAGTCCGCGGGCTTCGCGACGGCGGGTGGGTCGCTCTGCTCGACGTCGAGGTCGAGAGTCGCCCGCTTGCGGCGGGGCGTCGCAGTCTCTTCTTGCGCCGTCGAACGTGCCGGTCGGTCCACCTTGTCGCGCCGATGACTCCGCGACGGCACATCATCCTTTGTCGTGCCCCCATCTTTCGTGGTGCTCTTCTTGCCGCGCGACGGCGACTCGGACGGTGACGAATCGGCTGACGGGCGGGACACCGACCGTGCATCCGACGGTGAATCGCCGGCGGCCGAGGCATTGTCGGCCCACGCGACGCCGGTGGCAGCGCTGGCAATCGCAAACCCAGCTCCCAGCGCTACAGCTAATACACCGACGCGACCTACGTGCGTGCTTCGAGCGAGAGCGGACGCCGCTGTCCGCGAGCGACGATCAAGTGATGGAGCGTGCATGAGTAGATCCCCCAATTGTTGGCCCGGACATGGCATTTGAGGCACAACGGTGGAACGTGCCGGCACGGTGGCAGCCCGGGCAGCAGCGCACCACGACGACACGCGGGATGAGAGAGAAACACCAGTCGTCGCGCTAGGCGACCATCCCCGACAGCAAAACTGGTGACGAAGGTGAAGCTAACATGCGTTGACGGCAACGTCAGTGAATCTGCAAGAAATATTGGTATAGACGTAATAATTGCTGGGGACTGCTCGAAATGCTGCGGCGGCGCGACGCCCGCGTGCGCCTCGCAGCCGCCCGCCCACATCCGGATCACCGCCGTTACGCTCGTGCCGTGCTGCTCTCCGACCGCGACATTCGGGCCGAGATCCACGCCGGAAGGCTCGGCGTCGATCCGTTCGACGACAGTCTGATTCAGCCCTCCAGCGTCGACGTCCGGCTGGACACCCTGTTCCGCGTGTTCAACAACACCCGCTACACCCACATCGACCCCGCACTGCGGCAGGACGACCTCACCACCCTTGTCGAACCCAAAGAGGGGGAGCCCTTCGTGCTGCACCCCGGCGAGTTCGTCCTCGGTGCGACGCTCGAACGCTGCACGCTGCCCGATGACCTCGCAGGCCGTCTGGAAGGCAAGTCCTCGCTCGGTCGCCTCGGCCTGCTCACCCATTCGACCGCCGGCTTCATCGATCCGGGTTTCTCCGGCCACATCACGCTCGAGTTGTCGAACGTCGCGAATCTGCCGATCACGCTGTGGCCCGGCATGAAGATCGGCCAGCTCTGCCTGTTGCGACTCACCAGCCCCGCCGAACACCCCTACGGCAGCGACAAGGTCGGCTCCAAGTACCAGGGGCAGCGGGGTCCCACACCGTCGCGGTCCTACCAGAATTTTCTTCGGTCGACCTGAGCGCAGCGGGAATCTACGCACGGCTAGTAATGTCATAAGCACTGGCGTGCCGGCTGCGCATCACCGTCGTTCAGCTAACCGCGACGCGTGTAACGCCGTGGCTGGTCACGCCGATGAAGTACTAGTTGTCGGCGTTCAAACTGCAGGTGAGCCCGTACAACGACCAGGCTGCAGCAAATATTTGGAGGGGTCCAGTGGACATCGTTCTCGGTGTATCGATGACACCTACGACGGTCCGCATGGTGCTGGTGGAAGGCGAAAAGGCCGACGGTGTCACCGTCGACCACGACGTTTTCGACGTCACGTCCGCCGACGCTTCGGCAAACGTCGTCGACCAAGTGGTCGCCGCCATTCAGGGCACCAAGGAAAGTGCGGAGACCGGCGGGCATCACCTCAAATCGATCGGCGTCACCTGGAGTGACCACACCGCGGCCTCGGCGCTGCGCGATGCACTCGCCGCGCACGGCATCGACGACGTCATGCTCGTCGCCGAAAGCCACGCCGCGGCATCCCTCGCGCAGGCGGGCGGCCGCGCCGTCGGATACGACACCACTGCGCTGCTCTTCGTCGACCGCGACACCGCAACACTGTCGGTGGTGCGGACCGACGACGGTTCGGTGGTCAAGGTCCTGAGCCGCTCCCTGCACAGCGCCGACGCGATGGCGGTGCTCACCGAGATGGCCCATGCCGTTGCCGCGCAAGACGCCCCGCCGCAGGGGATGTTCGTCGTCGGCTCCGGCGTCGACGTCAGCTCGGTCAAGTCTCATCTCGAACACCTCGTCGCGCTGCCGGTCAGCGCCCCCGAGGACGCAGAGCTGGCCCTGGCGCGCGGTGCGGCCCTCGCCTCGGCCGCTGCGCCCGCGTTCGAGGCCACCACCGTGGGGCTGGCCTACTCGCAAGACCCCGACGGCGACACTGCAGGCTCGGTCTACGCCGGTCTCGCTGGTGCGGACACCCAGCTCGCGCCGGTCGGCGCGGAGGTGGTCGACGAGTTCGCGCCCACCGAGATGCGCGAGGCCGAAGAGGGGCGCAAGCCGTTCCTGCTCGTCGGTAGCGCTTTGACGTCGGTGTTCGTCATCGGTGTCGTCGCGTTGGTCATCTCGCTCGCGGTCAGCATCCGCCCGACCGTCGACTCGCGGCCCAGCCCTGCGCAGGCGGCCATCGTGCCGAGCAGCCAGGCACCGGCGCCCGCACCGATCGAGCAGGCGGCCCAGGTGCCGGCCGATCCTCCCCCGTCGGCCGAAACCATCAAGCCGCCGGTGCCGGTCGCGGTCCAGCAGACACCTCAGCAGGCGCCCCGCACCGTGTACGTCGAGAAGGCACCCGCGCCGGCTCCCGCAGCTCCAGCGCCTGCGCCAGCACCTGCGGCCCCGGCACCCGCGCCGGCACCCGTGGCCCCGCCGCCCGTCGTCGCCCCGGTGCCCGCGCCCGTCGTCGTGCCCCGGCCGATCATCGTGGTGCCGCAGCGACAGTGGCCTGTCTACTCGCCGCCGAAGCCGGCGTGGACCTGGCCGAGCAAGCCGGAAGCGCAAGAGCCCGACGAGCCGGAGACGCCGCCGTGGACACCGCCGGTGACCCAGCCGCAGGTTCCTCAGGTGCCGTCCGTCCCGCAGACTCCGCAGTGGCCGGGATCGAATCCCGGACCGAGCAGCGGGCGCGGGAGTGACTATGGCTCCGGGAGTTACGGAGGCTCCGGTGGTTACGGCGGAGGCTCCGGCAGTTACGGCGGCTCCGATGGTCCGTCATCCTCGCGCTCGGGCGGCGGCTCGTCCGGAGGAGAGAAGTGCTTCCTGATCTTCTGTGCACCCGGTGGTGGCGGCCGCGGCTAGCCGACCGAGCTGATCGTCGCGTCGCAGATCGGCAGGTTGACTGCGAGCAGGTGCGACTTGGTGGTGTTGGGTGCTGTGACGACCAACGTCCCCGTACGCCCGCATCCATTGCCGGTGCCGGCGTCGATCGCCGAGGACTCGACATCGGCCGTGGCCACCTCACCCGGTTGCAGCTCCAGATGCGGCGCAGAGTTCTGAGGCCGACGAGCCACATGCACCAGCACACCGCCGGTCGCTGTCACAAGATCAGCGCCGGGGTAGCCGACGAGCACGCAGGTCTGCCCGGAGCTGTTGGTGAACGTCACGTTCACTCGGCGCAGCGTGTTCGCCTCGGCGACAGGCCCAGCGGCGACGGTCAGATCATCGTTTCCGCATGCCACGGGTGCCGCGGGCGGGGAGTCGGTGGTCGCCGTGGGTTGAGCGGCCGTCGTCGTTGACGGCACCGGGGACGGTGCATCGGACGCGGGTGGCGTGGGTGCCACGGTCGTCGTCGTGGACGGCGTAGCGGTCACGGTGACCGTCGTCGGCGCGTCGGCGCGATCGGAACCGCAGCCGGCGAGCAGGAGCGCCGCGGCGGCACCGGAGATGAGCAGGGGTGTTGTCCTCATGACATCAGTAGAGGGCACGGGCGCCGCTACCGATCCCAATTTCACGCCACGCGACGGTCACCTGCCGTTGATCTCGCGGCCAGTGTCGCGTTCCGACCGCCTCATTCCGGGTAGCTAGAGAGGCACTATGCGATGCACTGTGTTCGGCACCGGCTACCTCGGCGCCACCCATGCTGTCGGAATGGCCGAACTGGGCCACGAGGTGATCGGTGTCGACATCGACCCGGGCAAGATCGCCAAGCTGGCCAGCGGCGACGTCCCGTTCTACGAGCCGGGGCTGCCGGAGATGTTGCGGCGCAACCTGGATGCGGGCCGTCTGCACTTCACCACCGATTACGCCGAAGCCGCTGACTTCGCCGACGTGCACTTCCTCGGTGTCGGGACACCGCAGAAGAAAGGGGAGTACGGCGCGGACCTGCGGCACGTGTATGCCGTGATCGACGCGCTCGTACCCCAGCTGCGCCGGCCCGCGGTGATCGTCGGGAAATCCACCGTGCCCGTCGGCACCGCCGCCGATCTCGCAGAGCGCGCCGCCGGGCTGAGCCCGCACGGGGTGGACGTCGAGATCGCGTGGAATCCCGAGTTCCTGCGGGAGGGGTTCGCCGTCCACGACACGCTGCATCCCGATCGCATCGTCGTTGGCGTGCAGCAAGATTCGCAGCTGGCCGAAGACGCGATCCGGGCGCTCTATGCGCCGCTGCTCGCCGACGGGGTGCCGTTCCTGCTCACCGATCTGCAAACTGCGGAGCTGGTCAAGGTCTCGGCCAACGCGTTCCTCGCCACCAAGATCTCGTTCATCAACGCGATCTCCGAAGTCTGCGAGGCCGCCGGGGCCGATGTGACGACGCTGGCCGACGCGCTGGGCTACGACGAGCGCATCGGGCGACGGTTTCTCAACGCGGGCTTGGGTTTCGGAGGTGGCTGCCTGCCCAAGGACATCCGTGCATTCATGGCGCGCGCCGGTGAGCTCGGCGCCAACCATGCCCTGACGTTCCTGCGGGAAGTCGACAGCATCAACATGCGTCGCCGCACCCGCATGGTCGAACTGGCCACCAGTGCGTGCGGCGGCTCGCTGCTCGGCGCGAACATCGCGGTGCTGGGGGCGGCGTTCAAACCCGAGTCCGACGACGTCCGCGATTCGCCGGCGCTGAACGTGGCCGGACTGCTCCAGCTCAACGGCGCCACGGTGAACGTCTACGACCCCAAGGCGATGGAGAACTCGCGCCGGCTGTTCCCCACGCTGACCTATGCGACGTCGGTCGCCGACGCCTGCGACCGTGCCGACGCGGTCCTGGTGCTGACCGAGTGGGCGGAGTTCGTCGATCTGGAACCTGAGCAGCTCGCCGGTACGGTGCGCACCAAAGTCATTGTGGACGGCCGCAATTGCCTGGATGCGCAGCGGTGGCGGCAGGCGGGCTGGAAGCTGCATGCGTTGGGCCGTAACGTCGGGATGTGACTGTCTACGCGCTCAACCTGTTCGATGTCGCCGACCGCGACGAGTACCGGGCCTACTCCAAGCGCTCCGCGGAGGAGGTCGCCAAGCATGGCGGCCGCGTGGTGGCGCTCGGACGCTTCCGCGAGTCGGTGACCGGGGATATCGAGCCTCGCACCGTGCTGATCCTCGTCGAATGGGACTCCAAGGAGGCATTCGACAGTTATCGCAACGATCCGGATTTGGCGGAGCTACACGCGCACCGAGAGAACGGCGCGTCGTCCTACATCTGGCACTTGTTCGACCGCCTGGACGACTTGCGCCCACTGCTTAAGCTCGAGTGATGTCCAGGTTGCAACACCGGCTCCGATGGCTGGTCCTGCACGGCATCGTCCGAGGCTTGTCCACGGTCGGCGCGCGGCGCGGAGACCCGCAGGCGCGGCTGATCGCAGATCCCGCGGTGCGTGCCGATCCCGCGGCCTTCGCCGACGAGATGCGGGCCCGCGGCCCCGTCGTCCGCTCTCGGACGGCGCTGATGACGTTCGATCATGCGGTCGCCAACGAGGTGTTGCGTTCGGACGACTTCCACGTCATGAGCCTCGGGGCCGGCCTGCCACCGCTATTGCAACGCATCAACGACAGGACCCGTACCGGGCTGTTGCACCCGATCGAGCCGCCGTCGCTGCTGTCGATCGAGCCGCCTGAGCACACCCGCTGCCGCAAGATGGTGTCCTCGGTCTTCACCACCCGCGCGGTCGCCGCGCTGCGCGACCGTGTACAGGACACCGCGGACAAGCTGCTCGACCGTATGGAGGGTCAGTCCGGAGTGGTCGATGTCGTGGACGCCTACTGCGCCCAGCTGCCGGTCGCGGTGATCAGCGACATCCTGGGTGTGCCCGAGGCGGACCGGCAGCAGATCCTGAAATTCGGCGAACTCGCCGCCCCCAGCCTGGACATCGGCCTGTCCTGGAAGCAGTACACGAGCGTCCACGAAGGCCTCGTCGGCTTCAACGCGTGGCTCACCCATCACCTCGACTCGCTGCGCCGCAACCCGGGCGACGACCTGATGAGCCAACTCATTCAAGCCAGCGCGCAGGCCGAGGAAGGCGCTCAGCTCTCTCAGCGGGAGCTTCTGGCGACCGCGGGCCTGGTCCTGGCCGCCGGCTTCGAGACCACGGTCAACCTGCTCGGCAACGGCATCCGCATGCTGCTGCAGTCACCCGAGCACCTCGAGACGTTGGCCGCCCGCCCCGAGCTGTGGCCTATCGCCGTCGAGGAGGTTCTCCGGCTCGACTCACCCGTGCAGATGAGCGCCCGCTTCGCCCGCAAGGATGTCGACATCGCCGGCACCCGTATCGCCCGGGGCGAGCTGATCATCCTCCACCTCGCCGGGGCGAACCGCGATCCGAAGGTGTTCACTGATCCGCACCGCTTCGATCTCGAGCGGGAGAACGCAGGAAAACACCTGTCGTTCTCCGGCGGTCGGCACTTCTGCCTCGGCGCCGCGTTGGCGCGCACCGAAGGCGAAGTCGGGCTGCGCACGTTCTTCGAGCGCTATCCGGGTGCGCAGCTCGCCGGAGAAGCCCAGCGACGGGACACCCGTGTGCTGCGCGGGTGGTCAACATTGCCGATCACACTTGGGAGCGCGCGTACCGCGCTAGCGTGAGGACGTGGACTTCCGAGCAGCTCTGCTCGAGCAGACTCGAGCTTTCGGCGATCTGATCCGGACGGGAGACCCGGCGACGCCGGTGCCGACGTGTGGGGACTGGAACCTCAAACAACTGTTTCGCCATGTGGGTCGCGGAAACCGTTGGGCCGCACAGATCATCCTCGAGAGACGCAACCAGGAGCTCGATCCCCGGGACGTGCGTGATGGCAAACCGCCGGACGACCCGGACGCGGCGGCGGACTGGTTGATCGCCGGGGCCGAGCTGATCAGCAATGCGATCGATCGCGTCGGTCCCGAGACCCGGGTGTGGACATTCGTCGGCCCGAGACCCGCGGGCTGGTGGATCCGGCGCCGCCTCCACGAGGCCACCGTGCACCGCGCCGACGCCGCCCTAGCGCTGGGCGTCCCGTTCGAGTTGGCGCCCGATCTGGCCGCCGATGCGCTGAGCGAGTGGATCGATCGGGTGACGGTCGACAGACGCCATGGGCCGGCTCTGGAGCGGGGTCAGTCCGTCCACCTCCACGCGACCGATGAGGAGTTGGGTCCGACGGGGGAGTGGATGATCGTCCACGACGAGGAGGGCGTGTGGTGGTCCCACGACCACGGTAAGGGCAGCGTCGCGCTGCGTGGTCCGGCGAAGAACCTGCTGCTGGCCACGGTGCGCCGCCTCAGCACCGCAGAAGCCGGGCTGGAGGTGCACGGCGACACCGCCGTCTGGGATGGGTGGTTGGACCGCACCCCGTTCTGAGGGCGTAGCTTTTCGATCATGACCACTTCGGAGATGGCCACAGTCCTCGCCTGGCACGACGCTCTCAACGCCGGCGACATCGACACACTGGTGTCGTTGTCGAGTGACGACATCGAGATCGGCGGCGCTCACGGCGCGGCACAAGGCCATGGCGCGTTGCGGGAGTGGGCGCAGGGACTGGGCCGCACGATCGAACCCGGGCGCATCTACGTCCACGACGGTGTCGTCGTCGTGGAGGAGAAGGTGGACGGGTCCGGCTCCGCGGCATCGGCTTTCCGTGTGGTCGCCGATCACGTGACGTCGGTGTTCCGGCACGACGATCTTGCGGCCGCGCTGGCCGCCACCGAACTCACCGAAGCAGACCTGACCGGCTGATGCGCGGCATCATCCTGGCCGGCGGATCGGGCACCCGGCTGTATCCGATCACGATGGGGGCGAGCAAGCAGCTGCTGCCTGTCTACGACAAACCGCTGATCTACTATCCGCTGTCGACGTTGATGATGGCCGGCATCCGCGACATCGCGGTCGTCACCACGGCGCAGGACGCACCGGCGTTTCGTCGGCTCCTCGGCGACGGTGCGGACTTCGGCATCGACATCAGCTACGCCGTGCAGGACGAACCCGAAGGTCTGGCACAGGCTTTCGTGATCTGCGCCGACCACATCGGCGACGACTCGGTGGCACTTGTGTTGGGCGACAACATCTTCTACGGACCAGGGCTGGGCACCAGCCTGCGCCGGTTCCACGCCGTCGAGGGTGGTGCGATCTTCGCGTACTGGGTGGCGGACCCGTCGGCCTACGGGGTGGTGGAGTTCGCCGACGACGGAACGGCGCTGTCTCTGCAGGAGAAGCCGGTGGCACCCAAGTCGCATTACGCGGTGCCCGGGCTGTACTTCTACGACAACGATGTCGTCGATATCGCGCGCTCACTGCGTAAATCCGACCGCGGCGAGTACGAGATCACCGAGATCAACCAGCGGTACCTGGAGCAGGGCCGGCTCAGCGTCGAGGTGCTCGCCCGGGGTACGGCGTGGCTGGACACCGGCACCTTCGATTCTCTGCTGGATGCCAGTGACTACGTGCGCACCATCGAGCGTCGGCAGGGCCTCAAGATCAGCGTGCCCGAAGAGGTGGCGTGGCGGGTCGGTTTCATCGACGACGACGAATTAGCCGCGCGCGCAAATAAACTCCTGAAGTCCGGATACGGCGCATATCTGTTGGAGCTGCTCGACCGCTGACGCGACTCGCAGAGAAATTGTTGATTGCCATACGCCCGTATTGCCCGTAAGTTTGCTAGGAACTCAACGGGGAGGGCCACTCATGGCTTGGGAGAACTACGTCGGTCGCGTCGGTGGGTTAGCGCTGGCGCTGGGTATCGGTTCGGCCATCGCGGCGGTGCCGACTGTGGCCTGGGCCGACCCCGACGACACCCCCTCGGTGAGTGCGCCCGCCGGCCCCTCGAAAACGTCAGCGGACAAGCCCGTCACGAAGCGTGGGTTCGGCGCCAAGCGAGCCGCGACGACAAAGACCACCGATGGCGGCAGCGCCGACGACGAAGCGAAATCGGTTGCAGCACCGACAGACACCGACGCTGACGTTGAGAAGAACGCTCAGGCTCCCGCCAAGGAGCGGCTGTTCAAGCCGCTGTTCACGCCGCGGACCGCGACACCGCGGGATGACGACTCCGAACCGCCCGCGGCGGCACCGATGCTCTTGACGATGCTCGCGACCGCCCGCCAGCATGTCGAGGAGCGCCGAGCCGACAGGGCAGCGGCGGCCGCGACGTCCAGTGCCGTGCAGGCCGGCGCCGCCGCCGACGCTGATCCCGCCGACACCGAGATTCGCGGGGTGCCGAAGGGGCCGGTGGTCGTCGGCTCCACCGGGACGATCTATCAGGTCACCACCGACGCGGACGGAACCCGCGTCAGCATCATCGACCGCGACGGTCACGTGATCACCACCAGTGACGCGATTGCCGGTGCGCCATTCGGCAGTTCGATCCCGGTCGCCAGGACGGATGGCTCGCTGGTGGTCGTCACGACCAACGAGCGCGCCACCCGCTCCACGCTGTGGTCGGTGAACAGTCAGGGCGAGGTCACGAAGATCGCGACGGTCGCCGGATTCACCAGCGGAAGGCCGCAGGTGGGTGCCGACGGTTCCCTCTACTTCAGCACCAACATCCCCTTCATCTTCAGTCCCATCGGGAACATCGGCTACCGGACGGTCCGCATCTCGCCGACCAACGCCGTGCGGACATTCGCGTCTCAGACGAGCGCCACGTTGGCGGGCGACGGCAGCGCCTATCTGGTGTCCACCCGATTCGGTGGTCGCACTTTGTACGCCCTCGACCCGGACGGGAAGACGAAGACGTTCCTGTTGCCGGGGCGCATGGATGGGTTCTCTGACACACCGATCCTCGGCGAGGACGGCTACGTCTATCTGCCCGTAGCAGTCCGAACGCTGTTCGGCGGCAAGACGACTCGCGTCTTCACGTTGCGCGACGGCGACGGCACCATGCGTACTCTGACGGGCCTGCCCGGAAGCGTCGTCGTGAAAAGCGACGGGGTGTACCTCGCGACCTTCACGTACTCGGGCTCCACCGACTACGGCGACGGCACCACCTTCATCTACAAGATCACCCCGACGGCCATCGCGGACCCGCGGGTGATCGAGGCGCGCCTGCGCAGCCTCCAGGTGACGGCCGACGGCACGATCTACGCGGTGGTCCGGGACCCCGCCAGCACGCCGGTCGTCGTCATCAGCCCTGACGGCACCACCCGCAGCACCGTCACTCTGCCCGGCACCGCGCCGTTCCCGACTGCCGCCAACCAGATCCTCGGCGGAGGAGATCAAACCGACGACTTCGGCTACGTCACCTACACCACCAACGGCTCGAATTTCCTTGCGGTGCTGAACCCGGACGGTTCGGTCAACCGCACCATCGCGCTGCCCGACGGCACCGTGCCGGGCAATGTGTTCTTCGGTCCCGACGGCGCGGCCTACCAGATCAACCAGGTGCTTCCACTCGGCGGCGGCCCAGCGACCGGTCAGATCCTGCTGACCCTGTCGGACGACACCTTCTCACCCGAGGTGCGAGGTCCGGTGCTCGGCAGCGGTCAGGCCGACGTCCATTTCGCCCCCAACGGCAGCGGCTACCTCGTCCTTCGCAACGATCCCGCTCTCGGCCTGCAGATCGTCGGCTTCGACTCGACCGGATTGACGGGCGTGGCCCAGATGCTGACACATCCCGTGACCACGGCGTACCCGATCTACCCCGTGGAGACGCTGGCGTTCGGGCCCGACGGCACTGGCTACGTCGCAAATAACGCGCCCGACGACCCGGCCGTGTACGCGTTCACCACGACCGGGGTGACCAAGGTGCTCGACCTCGACGACGGCACGCGCCCGACGGCCATCCCCGTCGTCGGCCCCGACGGCACCGTCTACGTCACCACGGTCAGCGCCGACGGCTTCACCACCGTGCACACCATCACGACGCCCGTCTAAGCGAGCCCGGCGAGCACCTTGTCCAGCGTGACGGGCAAGGTGCGCACCCGGACACCGCACGCGTGGTACACCGCGTTGACGACGGCCGCTGCCGACCCGACGATGCCGATCTCCCCGGCTCCGCGTGAGCCCATCGGATTGGCGTGCGGGTCAGGCTCATTCAGCCATATCGCGTCGACGTCGGCCACGTCCGCGTGGGCGCTGAAGTGATACGTCGCCAGGTCCTGAGTGACCACGTGCCCGAAGCGGGGATCGCGCACGCTCTCCTCGTGCAACGCCATCGACAACCCCATCGTCATCCCGCCGATCAGTTGCGAGCGCAGCGTGCGCGGATTGATGGCGCGGCCGATGTCGAAGACGCCGAGCATCCGAGGGACACGGATCTCGCCGGTGTCGGCGTTGACGTGAGCCTCGACGAAATGCGCGCCGAAGGACTGCAGCGTCATCGTCTCGGCGTCCGGGTTCTCCGGCGCCTCGGCGTCCGTAGTCGCGCCGACCGCCGGTGGATCGCCGTGGTCACTCCGGAATCGTTGTGCTGCCGCGACAATGGCACGGCCCCAGGAATTGATGCCCGACGAGCCGCCCGCCACCGACGCGTCGGGTAGCGCACTGTCACCGATCTGCAACTCCACCGCGTCTACGCCGCACCCCAACGCATCCGCCGCGATCTGGGTCAGCGTTGTCCAGGTTCCAGTGCCGATGTCGGCAGCCCCGATCTGGACCAGGTAATGGCCGTCGCGTTCGTAGGTGATGCGGGCGGTGTTACCCGGCATCTGCATCGCCGGATAGGTCGCGGATGCGACGCCGACACCTCGGTACCAGTCGCCCGCGCGGTGCCGGCCCGCGGCTCGGTCCCACGACGACCAGCCGAAGCGATCAGCCCCTAGCTGCAAGCACTGCACCAACTTTCGGCTCGACCACGGGTTGCCGGTCTCAGGATCCGTGTCCGGGTCGTTGCGGACGCGCAGGTCGATGGGATCGATGCCGCACGCGACCGCGAGTTCGTCCATCGCTACTTCGGCGGCATAGGTGCCGGGACATTCCCCCGGGGCGCGCATCCAGAACGGTACCGGCACGTCCAGTGCGGCCAACCGGTGAGACGTGCGGCGGTTGGGCGCGGCGTACATCTTCCGCGTCGTCACCGCCGTCTGTTCCGCGAATTCCTTGACTGTCGAGGTCTGTTCGACGACCTCGTGGCTGATCGCGGTGAGTCGACCGTCGGCGTCTGCGCCCAGCCGGATCCGCTGGATCGTCGGGGTACGGTAGCCGACGAGCGCGAACATCTGCTGACGGGTCAACGCCAGCTTCACCGGTCGCCCGCCGGCACGCTGCGCCGCGAGCAGCACCAGTGTGTTGTGCGCGTGCGGTGCACCTTTGGAGCCGAAACCGCCGCCGACGTACGGTGCGATGACACGCAGCTGGTCGACCTCCAGGCCGAAGATCGGTGCCATCGTCTTACGCACCACGTGCACGCCCTGCGTCGAGTCGTAGATCGTCACCTCGGGGGCGCCGTCGCTGGTGCTCCACTGCGCGATGCACGCGTGGGGCTCCATCGGGTTGTTGTGCTCGATCGGCGTCTCGTAGGTGTGATCCACGGTGACTTGCGCCTGGGCCATCGCGGCGTCCACGTCCCCGTCGTCGGAGTCCGGCGGGTACGACGGGTTCACCGATTCCGGGGTGTAGAGCCCGGGGTGATCGACCCGTAGCTGCGCGTCATGCGGCTCGGCCAAGTACTCGGGCAGCACCAGAGCTGCTGCTTCCCTGGCGATTTCGGCCGACTCGG
Source organism: Actinomycetes bacterium (assembly GCA_023404955.1). Taxonomy (GTDB): domain Bacteria; phylum Actinomycetota; class Actinomycetes; order Mycobacteriales; family Mycobacteriaceae; genus Mycobacterium. The sequence goes on along the minus strand of JAEXZY010000012.1, from coordinate 5,511 downwards.
CCACCACGCCGCCGATGATCTGACCACGGAAATGCACGCGGGCATCCTGAAGGATCGCGAGCTCGCCGTCGGAGCTGTCCGCAAGCGCGGGCGCGTCGAACACGGTGAGCACGTCGAGCACACCGCTGACCCCGCGTGCCGCGTCGACGTCCATCGCGGTGACCCGCCCGCGCGCGATGGTTGCCTGGATCGGGTGCAGGTAGGCGGGACCTTCGACATGGTGCTCGAAGGCGTACGGCGCGGTGCCGGTGACCTTCGCGGGGCCGTCCCGGCGGGCGACAGGCTCACCGATGGCGTGAGGATCGAGGGGAGAGGTCTGAGACGTCACTGCCGGCCCCGTTCGGTGAGCATGCGCAGCTGTGCTAGCAACGTGCGGCGCGCAAGGTCGACCTTGAACTCGTTGCCGGGCAGCGGTTGTGCGTGAGCGAGCTCGGCGTCAACCGCAGCGGCGAAGGTCTCTTCGGTTACCGCCGCGCCGATCAGGTGTTCTTCGATGTACCGGGCGCGCCAGGGCTTGTGTGCGACGCCTCCCAGTGCAATGCGCGCGGTGGCTATCCGGTCGCCGTCGAAGCTCAGCTCTGCGGCGACCGACACCAACGCGAACGCATATGAGGCGCGGTCGCGGACCTTGCGGTAGTCCGAAACGGCGTGGGCCGGCGGTGCGGGGACCTCAACCGCGGTGATCAGTTCCCCGCGTTCGAGCACCGTGTCGCGATCCGGCTCGTCGCCGGGAAGCCGGTGAAAGTCACGTGCGGAGATGCGGCGTTGACCGTCGGCACCTTCGACCAGCACGACGGCGTCCAGCGCACTCATCGCCACCGCCATGTCCGACGGATGGGTGGCGACGCATTGCGGTGAGGCGCCGAGGATGGCGTGATAGCGCACGTACCCGCCGACCGCCGAGCAGCCGGCACCGGGCTGCCGCTTGTTGCACGGCGTGGTGACGTCTTGGAAGTACGCACAACGCGTGCGTTGCAACAGGTTTCCCGCTGTGGTCGCCGCATTGCGGAGCTGGCCGGATGCTGCCGACAGCATGGCCCGCGAGAGCACCGGATACCGCGAGCGGATCAGCGAGTGGGCAGCAAGGTCACTGTTGCGTACATTGGCGCCGATGCGCACCCCGCCGCCGTCGGTTCCGGTGATGTCGTCGAGGTCGAGGCGGCTCACGTCGACGAGCAGATCCGGTTCTGCGATTCCGAGTTTCATGTGGTCGACCAGATTGGTACCGCCCCCGAGGTAGGCGGCACCGGGGTGCGCGGTCAACGTGGCCACGGCATCGGCGGGGCTCGTCGCGAGGTGATAGGTGAACGGCTTCACGGCCGCGCCGCCCTGCTGATCGCGGCGACGATGTTGGGGTAAGCGGCGCAGCGACACAGATTGCCGCTCATGCGCTCCCGGATCTCGTCGTCGTCGAGCTCCGGTGTGCTGTCCAGCTCATCGGTGACGAAGCTCGGTGCGCCCGACTTGACCTCGTCCAACATTCCCACCGCAGAACAGATCTGGCCCGGCGTGCAGTAGCCGCACTGGAACGCGTCCTCGTCCTGGAAGGCCTGCGCCACCGGGTGCAGGTCCGCGTCGGTGCCCAGGCCTGCGGCTGTGGTCACCCCTGCGCCGTCGGCGGCAACGGCGAAGATCAGGCAACTGGTGACCCGGCGGCCGTCCACGAGCACCGTGCACGAGCCGCACTGGCCGTGGTCGCAACCCTTCTTCGGAGCGGTCACGCCCAGATGCTCGCGCAGCGCGTCGAGCAGGGTGACCCGGTTGTCGAGGGTCAACTCGTATTCGCGGCCGTCGACGCGCAACGTCACCGAGGAGGCGTGATTCACCGCGGGCGGGTACCCGGCGCGATCAGCGTCAAACGCTAACCTGCCGCCCCGCGCGGCGTCGCCAGCACCGCGGCGATGCCCGTCGTCAGCGGCACCGACAGGGCCAGCGCGATACCACCCACTGCCGACCGGGCGATCTCGATCGCCACGCTCTCACTGGTCAGCACGTCACCCAGGCTCCGATTGGCAACGCTGAACAACAGCAGCAGCGGTAGCGCGCTGCCCGCGTAGGCGAGCACCAGCGTGTAGACGGTGCTGGCGATGTGGTCGCGCCCCACCCGCATCGCGCCCACGAAAACGGCCCGTCGACTCGCCGATTCGACCCCGGCGAGTTCGAACACAGCCGACGCCTGCGTGATGGTCACGTCGTTGAGCACACCCAGAGAGCCGATGATGAAGCCCGCCAACAGCAATCCGGTGATCGACACGTTGCCGAGGTACGCGGCGACCTCGTTGTTCTGGTCCTCCGACAATCCGGTCAGGTGGGCGACTTCGATTGCACCCCAGGACAGCAGCGCGGCGACCAGAAGTGAGGTCAGTGTGCCCAGCAGTGCCGCACTGGTCCGCAGGCTGACCCCGTGCGCGAGATATATGACCGCGAACAGGATCGCTGCCGACGCCACCACCGCGACCGGAACCGCGGGTGCGCCGTCGCGCAACGCCGGCAGCAGGAACACCACCAGCACGCCGAACGCGATCACGATTCCGACCAGCGCGCGCAGCCCCCGCCATCCGGCTACCGCGACGATCACCACCGCGAACACCGCGGCCAGCGCCGTCAGCGCCCACGTCCGCTCGTAGTCGAAGAACGCGTAACTCGTGGTTCCGGCGTCGTCGACCTGCCGGCTGAGGCGGATGTCGTCGCCGACGGCCAGATGGGGTTGCCCGGGGCCGCCGCTGAACTCGAGCAGCGTCGTCGCGCCCTGATTCGGTCCGGAATCGATGTCGACCATCGTCTGCACGCACTCGGCTCCCTCACCGGGCGCCGGGAGCGGATCGGCGGTCAACACCGCGCCCGCCGACGGACTGCCGCAGGTCGCGGTCCGGCTCGACACGACGTGGCCCGCCTCGGTGGTGACGGCACCGCCCGCACTGTTCTGGAACGGCAGCGGGATATCGGCCTTCTGACTGCTGGGCCACAGCAGTGCCAACCCGATCACCACCGCGACACCGCAGACGGCGAGAAGGATCACGACGATCTTGGCGGCCAGCGGGCCCAGTGGTGACGGACCACCCAGCGAGTGCGAATGGGAATGCGAGTGCGCCACCTTCGACAGAGTAGGCGGTGCAACTGGTTGGGCTACCTGGCCTGCCGTGGAAATTGCTGCGGAACAGCCCCCTTCGACGGGCTTAGTGTTCTTCTCAATCGATCTGACGGGGGGTTGGTATGGCACGACGAGGCAACGAGACGATGGCGATGAAGCGGGCATACGAGTCGATGATGTCGACAGACGTCGCGCAATTTCTCGGCGCACGGGGCTTCGTGAGAATCAACAACGAGTTCCGCCGTCATCGGGGAGCGCTCGACGACGTGATCGACTTCCAGGAGAACTGGCACAACGGATCCGTGCGCTGGCACGGCTTCTTCGTCAACGTCGGGGTGGCGTCGGTGGAGATCGATTCGGCGTGTGCGGAACAGGGCCGGGTCAGGACCCGGGCCAATCGATACCTGTTGAGCCGTCGCTGGGAATCGTTGGTTCCTGAGCTGCCGTACGAGTTGCGGTTGCGCCCGGACACCGACATCACGACGTTCGCCGGGCAGCTGTGCCGGGGACTCGGCCTACTGCTGGATGCGCTCGAACGGATGGACTCCACAGCGGCGCTGGTCCGATACGCCGTCGAGAACAATTTGCTCATCGCCTACGAGACCACGTGCTGCTACCTCGCCGCGATCGGCGACATCGAGACGTTGACCCGTTACGTGGCGACACTTCGGGACTGCTTCGGTCATCAAGAACGGTGGTCGATCTACAGCCGCGAGATCAGGGCGGAGACGGGACGGTGGGCGTCGACGCTGAGTGAGCGCGGCGTCCTGGGCCCGGTCACTGCCGATAGCTGACCAGGAAGTTGCCCAGCCGCTCGATGGCGTTGGACAGATCGCGTGCCCAGGGCAGCGTCACGATGCGCAGGTGATCGGGTGTGGGCCAATTGAACCCGGTGCCCTGCACGACCAGGATCTTCTCCTGCAGCAGCAGGTCGAGCACCAACTGCTCGTCGTCGTGGATCTCGTAGACCTCAGGGTCCAACCGCGGGAAGGCATACAGCGCACCCTGCGGCTTCACACAGGAGACGCCGGGGATGTCGTTGAGCTTGCCCCACGCCACATCTCGCTGCTCGAGCAGGCGGCCGCCCGGTAGGACGAGATCGTCGATGCTCTGATGGCCGCCGAGCGCAACCTGAATCGCATGCTGGGCAGGCACATTCGGGCACAGCCGCATGTTCGCCAGCAGGCTGATGCCTTCGATGAAGCTGCCGGCGTTCTCCTTCGGCCCGGTGATCACCAACCACCCGGACCGGTAGCCCGCGACGCGGTACGCCTTCGACAACCCGTTGAACGTCAGCGTCAGCACGTCGGGCGCGACCGACGCCATCGAGATGTGCTGGGCGTCGTCGTAGAGGATCTTGTCGTAGATCTCGTCGGAGAGCAGCAGCAGCTGGTGCTTGCGGGCCAGCTCCGCGATCTGCTCCAGCGTCTCGCGGCTGTACACCGCGCCGGTCGGGTTGTTCGGGTTGATGACGACGATCGCCTTGGTGCGGTCGGTGATCTTCGACTCGAGGTCGGCGACGTCGGGATTCCAGCCCTGGGTCTCGTCACACAGGTAGTGCACCGGAGTGCCGCCGGCCAACGACGTGCAGGCGGTCCACAGTGGGTAGTCGGGCGCCGGGATCAGCACCTGATCGCCGTTGTCGAGCAGCGCCTGCAACACCATCTGGATGAGCTCGGAGGCGCCGTTGCCGAGGAACACGTCGTCGATGTCGAAGCGCGGGAACCCGTCGACCAGTTCGTAGCGGGTGAACACGGCGCGGCGGGCGCTGACGATGCCCTTGGAGTCCGAGTAGCCCTGCGCATACGGGAGGGCCGCGATGATGTCGCGCATGATGACGTCGGGCGCCTCGAAGCCGAACGGCGCGGGGTTGCCGATGTTGAGCTTCAGGATGCGGTGGCCCTCGGACTCCAGGCGCGAGGCGTGCTCGTGTACGGGTCCGCGGATCTCGTAGAGGACGTCCTGCAGCTTGCTGGACTGCTGGAACACTCGCTGACGCGCATGCTGGCTACCCTGCTGCCACGGCGCCTGGTGGGTCGTCATGACAACGATCTTCCCACGATCCGTCCAGCGGTTTTCCCGACCGCCCGCCATCGGGGCAGCTCAGATCAGTCCTCTTTGCCCTTGTTGCCGTTCTTCCCGGGCTGTCCGGCTTGGCCCGCCGAGCCTGACTGGCCGTCGTTGCCGGCCCTACCCAGGTCGCCGGACTTGCCGTATCGGCCACTGAAGCCTCTCGAGCCGGCAGTACCGTCCGCGCCGTCCGCCCCGGACTTGCCTTCCTGGCCGTCGGTACCGGCCTGGCCTGCGGCACCCTTGCGGCCGAACAGCCCGCCCCGGCCGCTCTCGCCGGCGTCGCCGCCACTGCCGCCGGCTCCGCCTGCACCCCCGGCGCCGCCCGTCCCGGCGGCGCCCCCATCGCC
>JAEXZY010000048.1 GCA_023404955.1 Actinomycetes bacterium | reverse complement strand
TACCCGCCCGGGCGGCGGCGCCGCGCCCCGGGCGCGCCCGCGGCGATCATCGCCGCGAGTGTGGGGCCGCAGGCCGCCGGGACCGCGTCGGCGCAGCCGGCACCGGCGTGCCCTGCGGTCGAGGTCGTGTTCGCTCGCGGGACATTGGAGGCGCCCGGAATCGGTGACACCGGTCAGGCACTGGTCAACTCACTCGATTCACGGCTGAAGACCCCTGTGGCCACCTACGGGGTCAATTACCCGGCCTCCCTGGACTTCCCCACCGCGGTGAGCGGTGTCGCCGACGCCGCCAACCACATCCAATCCGTGGTGCAGAGCTGTCCGCAGACACAGATCGTGCTGGGCGGTTATTCGCAGGGCGCGGCGGTCGCGGCCTACACCACGTTCGATCACGTGCCGCCGGGGTTCATCCTGCCGGCCGACATCAGCGGGCCCATGCCGAGTTCCGTTGCGTCGCATGTCGCGGCGGTCGTGCTGTTCGGTACGCCGGACCCGTTCTTCCTCAACCTGGTCGACCGCAATGCACCGTCCTTGACGGTCGGACCTCTGTACGCCGACAAGACGCTGCAGCTCTGCGCTCCGGGCGATCCGGTGTGCCAGCCCGGCGCGTTCGATCGCGCGGCCCACAGCGCCTACAAGAGCAACGGAATGGCCGATCAGGCGGCCGCCTTCGTCGTCGACCATCTCGACAGCGGTGCCGACGCGCAGTGATCCGTCCCTGACAACGTGAAAGGGCGCCCGCACGATGTGGGCGCCCTTTGTGATGTTCGTCGATCAGTTGTGGACGGTGGTGTCCACGTGCGGCACGTGTACGTGGGGGAACAGCTGGTCGTACCACGGGTAGTAGTCGTTGCTGTATCCGTAGCCGTGGTGGCCGTAGCCGTAACCGCCGAAACCGAAACCGCTCTGGTCCGCCTGAGCCGGACCGGCGAACCCGATCACCGCGGCTGTCATCGCACCGGCGACCATGCTCATCAAACCGAACTTCTTCATCGCTCTCGCCTCTTGTCGTCTCTCCGTGGCGGTGGTGCCGCCTATGCAGGATCAAACAGACTCACGGGCGATTTGATTCCATCGAGGTCGGACCGCGAGTGTCCGAATAGGAAGCCCTGGCCACGCGTGCATCCCCACTCGAGGAGTCGGTCGCGCTGTTCTGGCCGCTCGATGCCCTCGGCGATCACGGTCATGCCGACGCGAGGTCCGAGATCCACGATCGCCCGGGTGAACGTCGCACACCGATCGTCGTCGAGTATCCCCGCGATGAACTGTCGACTGATCTTGATGATGTCGATGGGAAAGTCGACGAACTTCTGCAGGCCGTTGAAGCCCGTGCCGACGTCGTCGATCGCGATCCGCACCCCCAGCTGCCGCAGCCACTCCAGGTCGCCGGGCGTCGAGCCCGCGACCCCACCGGCATGCGTCTCGGTCAGTTCCAGCACGAGCCGGCCGGGGTCCAGACCGGTCATCTCGAGCGCCTCCAGAACGTCGACGCGCAGGTCGCCCCGTTCCAGCTGGCGTCCCGAGACGTTGACATGGACGGTCGAGGCCGACCAGGGCGCGGTCCATGCGGCGGCGTTCCGACACGCCTCGTTGAGCACTCGGCGCCCGATGGCCGGCATGTAGGCCGAGGCCTCGGCCACGGTGAGGAACTCGCCGGGCAGCAACAGTCCTCGACGAGGATGCTCCCATCGCAAGAGAGCCTCGGCTGCAACCCTTTTCGCGCTGTCGAGCGCGACGATGGGCTGGAAGTGAACGGTGAACTCGTCCCGATCCAGGGCGCGGGGAAACTCGGATCGCAGCTGCAGCTCCCGCCGCGGGCCCGCCTCCTGGGGCACGTCACCGCCCGTGGCGACGCAATCCTTGCCTCGTCGCTTGGCGGAATACATGAGGTTGTCGGCGCGCTGGAGAAGCGTTTCCCCGCCACACCCGGCCTCGGAGATCACCACGCCCACACTGACCGACAACTGGTCGTAGACGCGCCCCACGCCCAGTCTCACGGGGCGGCGCAATTCTGCTCTGATGCATTCGGCGGCGTGGTGCAATGCGTCGGCATCGCGGACGTCCCTGCAGAGGACCGCGAACTCGTCACCGCCCAGGCGCGCTGCGATGTCGTCGGGTGGGATCATCGATCGCAGCCGTCGCGCAACGCTTTTCAAGACCTCGTCACCCTGAGCGTGCCCCCAGGTGTCGTTGACGGTCTTGAAGCCGTCGAGATCGAGGAAGATCAGCCCGACTCCGTGCGACCCAGCATGACGGACGCCGGCCAGCGCGGCCTCCACACCATCCATGAAAAGGGCGCGGTTGGCCAGCCCGGTCAGGGGATCGTGCGTCGCCAGATGCTTCAGTTCGGCCTCGAAGACCTTGCGCTCGGTGATGTCGGTGGCCACGCCGATGTATCCGACGCACGCGCCGTCAGGATCGGTCATCTGCGAGACGGCCAGACTGACCGGCACGCGGGCACCGTCGCGACGGACGTATGTCCACTCCCTGACGTCGGCGGCCTGCGGAGTGACGTCATGGACGAACACCTGGAACGCCGGCGAGATCCCGACTTCGGCCGCCCTGGTCTCGACTTCGTGCGCATCGTGGAACTCGATGGGTGTGCGCCCGATCATCTCGTCTGCCGACCAGCCCAGCAGCCGCTCCGCCCCGTGGTTGAACACCGTGATGACCCCGTTCGCGTCTGTACCGATGATCGCCTGCTCGGAGGCTGCTTCGAGCACACCCGCGAAGAGGTCATGCGCAGCGCGGAGCTGCTCGGCGTGGCGCCGTTCCTCGGTGACATCACGGAACGCGACGACGGTGAAGGCGGGCTGACGAGTCAGCGGGGTGGTGGTCAATTCGACTGTTCGGTTCTGCGCCTCCACCACCAGATCGCGCCGCTCGGCGTCAGACGACGAGCTGTCGCGAGAGGCGCGTACGACGTGCTCGACACTGCCCGACGACGCCGCCTGGGCGTTCTGCAGCACGGCGACGCCGTCGGCGTCGGTGAGCAGAACGCTGTCGTGGATGCTGTCGAGGACAGCGCCCAATAATTCGGAGGTGCGAGCCGCGGCGTCTCGCGCGGACGAGAGCTCGGCGATCAGCCGGGCGCGGGAGTCGCGATAGAGCGCCAGGGTCCGCACGACGATGGTCAAACTGCAGACCATCGCCTGCGCGAGTAGTGCGCGCGTCTCGACGCCGGACACGATCAGCGCGCCGCGTTCCCTCAGGGTGGCGCCGACGATCCAGGCACCGGCGACCAGAAGGAACGCCGTCGCCACCGTGGTGCTGTAGCGCAGCGCCAACCAGACCGCGGGCACGAGCACGATGAAGGCGATGGGCACACCGGTGTTGAGCCAGAACGCGTACACGAATGCCACCACGGCCGTGCCGGTCACTGCGAGGGCTTCGGCGAGGCCGCGCGCGCTCACCTGCGGACGCTGCGTGGTGATTTCCCGGGCGCGCAGCCAGATGGCCACGCCCAGCAGCGTCGAGGCGCCGTTGCGGACAGCGAACAGCGCGAAGGTCTCGCCGAAGGCGTCGCCGTCGACGATCCGGAAGTAACCAGCCGCCAGGACCGCCGCGGCACAGGTCCCGACGATGACCGCTGCGACGAGGTGGGCGAGATCTGCCGGATCACGCAGCGTTGCCGCACGGCCGCCGTGAGTCAGGACCGCCACGGTGGCCGCCGCGAGCAACGCATTCACCGGCACGAACCAGGCCGCGAGCGGGACGGACGCACCGGTGGCCAGGTTCACCGCGAGAGTGAGGATTAACAACAGCGTGACGTGCGCGAGGCGTTCCGGCCGTCGACACTCACGGGTGGCGAGGAGCCAGACGGTGGCCACCGCGGCGGCGGGCCATACCAGCGAGATCTCGCCGCCACCGAGCCGGGTGGCACGGCCTGCCACAATTGCCAGCGCGTAGGCGATGGGGAAAGCGACGAACTGCGCCACACACCGACCGCTGACCGACATTGCCACCCTTTGCTTGAGCGTCAATAAACAGCATGAGCGCTCACCGGGGTTTTCGCCGGAGAATTCGGCGCGTCAGTCCCTCGGCCAAACGATGAGCGGCACCGGCAAGGCCCGCAGGATCTTGGTGGCCGACCGGCCGAGGAACAGCCGCCGAGGTGCGGCCAGCCGGCTCGAGCCCACCAGCGCGACCTCGCTGTCGGAGAACTCCACACCCTCGACGGCATCGGTGAGCGAATCGCCCCGACCGACGATGCTGCTCACCGGGCACTCCGCCGGCAGTCGCTGCGCAGCCGCGTCCACCAGCGCGGCCGCGTGTTCCTCGGCGGCCTCGGTCCACTGGCCCCCATCGCCGTTCGCGTCCTCGTCCAGTGCCACGAGCGACATCAAGCGCAGCGGAACCCGCCACTCGCCCGCGAGCCGAACGGCGTTGTCGAACAGCACCTCGTTGCCGGGCCGCAGCCCGACCGCACAGGTGATGCGGGAGACCCCCGGGTGCGCCTGGTACTGCGCCGGCGCGAGCGCGACCGGCACGGGGGACGCATGCAGCAGCGCATCGGCCAGGCTGCCCAGACCGAACCGGCCGCTCCGGACGCGGTGATAGGTGCCGACCACGATCAGCGCTGCCTCGCCGCGGTCGGGGTCGGTGGCCGCGTCGAGCAACCCCTGGGTGATCGAGTCGGCGCGCTGCACCACGCTGTCGGCGCGCACGTCGTCGGGAACGCGAGACAGGCCGTCGCGCAACCATTCTCGGGCTTGCTCATCGAGCTCGGCGTTGAAGGCCTGGTCGGGCGAGTACCGCTGGAATGTCGGTGCGTCGCTGGGCAGCACCGACACCAGGTCGAGCGTGGCTCCCGAGGAGCGGGCCAGGGTGGCCGCGACGTTCACTCCGTCGACTCCGCGTTGATGCGGACCGTACCCGACGACATATCGCATGGCTGGTCACGCTACAGAGCCGCCGAGGTTGTGGTAAGCCCCGTGAGTACGTTTTTCCACCAGCGAGATGGCGGTGCCACGATGACTCAGTCAGCCCCCGGCTCCTCGGGCTCTCCCGTCCTGGCCCGCACCCTGGGCCTGTGGGCGATCGTCTTCCTCGGCCTGGGCTACATGACCCCGACGGTCGTGTTCGACACCTTCGGCATCGTCTCGGACGAGACCGGCGGTGTGGTGCCGACGGCCTACGTCTTCGCGCTGGTGGTCATGGCCTTCACCGCGATCAGCTACGGCCGGATGACGACGGTGTTCCCGTCCGCCGGTTCGGCGTACACGTACACCTCCGCGACGATCCACCCCAACTTCGGGTTCCTGATCGGGTGGGCAGCCCTGCTGGACTACCTGCTGCTCCCGCTGGTGAACGCCCTGATCATTCGCAGCTACCTGTACTCGTTCTTCCCCGACGCGCCGCAGTGGATCTTCGTCGTCGTGTACGTCGCCGCAATCACCGGCATGTGTCTGTTCAGCATGACGAACACGTCCCGGGTGAACATGCTTCTGGTGGTGTTCGAGGTGGTGCTGATCGGGGTGTTTCTGATCCTGGCCGCCAAGTCGTTGATGGACGGGATGGGCAACGGCACGTTGTTCTCGACCGAGCCGCTGTGGCACGAGGGCGTGCATCTGAATCTGGTCATCACGGGAGCGACGATCGTGGCGTTCTCGTTCATCGGGTTCGACGCGATCACGATGTACACCGAGGAAGCCAAGGACGCCTCGACGGTGCCGAAGGCGATCCTGCTGGCGCTGCTCATCGGCGGCGCGATCTTCTTCGTCGCCGCCTTCTTCACCCAGTCGCTGTTCCCGGACGTGTCGAATTTCAGCCAGGAGTCCCTGGAGAACAGCGCGCTGCCGGAGGTGGCGTTCAACGTCGGCGGACACTTGTTCAAGATCCTGCTGACCGCAGCTGCGTTCGCTGCCACGGTGGCGTCCAGCTTGGCATCGCACGCATCGGTGTCGCGTTTGCTGTACGTGATGGGGCGCAACGGTCGCGGGCCCGTCGGTCGGTTCTTCGGCTACCTGCATCCGAGCTTCCAGACCCCGTCCTACGCGATCATTTTCGTGGGTGTTGTGTCGTTGTTGGCGATCTCGTTCAACCTGGATTTCGTCGCATCGCTGATCAACTTCGGTGCGCTGATCGCGTTCACGATGGTGAACCTGACCGTGATCGTCTACTTCGCGTATCGACGCCGCGAGGTCAGCGGGGCGGGACAGATCTTCCGCAACATCGTGCTGCCGGGCGTCGGCGTCGCGGCCACCGTGTTGCTGTGGCTGTACCTGTCGCCGGAGTCGACGCGCTACGGCATCATCTGGTTCGCCATCGGAATCGTTGTGCTGCTGTGGCTTACACGCCTCTTCCGTCGCCCGCTGTCGGTCAACATGGGCGAGGCGGTTCCCGACGCCGACGAACTCGACACGCCCCCGAAGACCGCGACCTAGACTGGCGGCGCACCGCTTGAGCGGTGCCTGTACCGAGCCCGATCATGAGGAGCGAACTGTCGATGAGCACGTCTATGTACGCAGTGGTCGACCCGTCCACCGGCGAGTTGGTCAAGGAATACCCGACGGCCACCGACGAGCAGATCGAGCAGGCGATCGCTGCTGCGGACGCGGCGCACCGTGAGTGGTCGAAGACGTCGTCGGTCGCTGATCGGGCGGCGCTGATCCGGCGGGTGGCCGAGCTGCACGAGGAGCGCAAGGACGAGCTCGCCCGCATCATCCAGCGCGAGATGGGCAAGCCGCTGGACCAGTCCGTCGGCGAGGTGGAGTTCAGCGCGGCGATCTACACGTACTACGCCGACAACGCCGAGAAGTTCCTCGCCGACGAGCCGATCGATCTTCTCGAAGGGGACGGCTCCGCGCTGATCCGGCGCAGCTCGGTGGGCGTGCTGCTGGGCATCATGCCGTGGAATTACCCGTACTACCAGGTGGCCCGCTTCGCCGGACCGAACCTGACCATCGGCAACACCATCGTGCTCAAGCACGCGCCGCAATGTCCGGAATCGGCGGAGGCACTGCAGAAGATCTTCCGCGACGCGGGCTTCCCGGAGGGTGCCTACGTCAACGTCTACGCCACCAACGAGCAGATCGCCGACGCGATCGCCGATCCCCGCGTGCAGGGCGTGTCGTTGACCGGCTCCGAGCGGGCCGGCGCCGCCGTCGCCGAGATCGCGGGCCGCAACCTCAAGAAGGTCGTGCTCGAACTCGGTGGGTCCGACCCGTTCATCGTGCTGTCGACTGATGACCTGGACGCCACCGTGGAGGCCGCGGTCGACGGGCGGTTCGAGAACACCGGCCAGGCCTGCAACGCGGCCAAGCGCATCATCGTCGCCGAAAACGTCTACGACGAATTCCTCGGCAAGTTCACCGAAAAGGTGCTGGGCAAGGCAGACGGTCTGGCCCCGCTGTCGTCGGTGGCCGCCGCGGAGCGCCTCGAGGATCAGGTCAAGCGCGCCGTCGACGCCGGGGCCAACCTGACCAGCCAGGGTGAGCGCAGCGGCGCCCACTTCCCGCCGGGGGTGCTCACGGACATGCCCCGCGACTATCGCGAGGAGCTGTTCGGACCCGTCGCATCGGTCTACAAGGTGGCCGACGAGCAGGAGGCGGTCGAGCTGGCCAACGACACCCCCTTCGGGTTGGGCTCCTACGTCTTCACCACCGACAGCGAGCAGGCAAAGCGTGTCGCCGACAAGATCGAGGCGGGCATGGTGTTCGTCAACGCGGTCGGCGCCGAAGGTGCCGAGTTGCCTTTCGGTGGCGTGAAGCGGTCCGGCTTCGGACGTGAACTCGGCCGCTTCGGCATGGACGAATTCGTGAACAAGAAGCTGATCCGCATCGTCGAATAGAGCCGCCGGCCCCGACATCGGGCATTCTTCACGGCATGGAGTTGCGAACGCTCGAGTACTTCCTCGCCGTGGCCGAGGAGGAGTCGTTCACCCGAGCCGCGCAGAAGTGCTTCGTCACCCAGCCGTCGATCAGTGCCCAGATCCAGGGGCTGGAGCGTGAACTCGGTGAGTCGCTGTTCGATCGCACCCAGCGCACCACGGTGTTGACCGACGGCGGCCGGGTGCTGCTGCCGTTCGCGCGAGAATGCGTGCGGGCCGCCAACGACGCGAAGGCGGAGTTCTCGGCGCGCGCCGGCCTACTGCGCGGTGAGCTGCGGATCGGCACGGGAGGCGGGGTCGAACACACCACGATCCCCACGCTCCTCGGCGAGCTGCGGCAGAAGTATCCAGGTATCGACGTCGAGGTCGCCGAAGCGACCAGCGCGCCGCTACTGGACATGGTGCTGCAGAGCCGCCTGCACGCCGCGGTGATCGCCCGGCCGGCAGCCGGATTGCCGCCGACGATCAGCGCCGCGCCGATGTTCACCGACGAAGTCGTGGCGGTGTACGACCCGACGGTCTATCCGCTCGGTGATGCCGACCCGATTGCGTTGCGCGACATCGTGACTCACCCGGTGATCACCTATCCACTGACCAGTGCACTGCGCGGTGCCGTCGAGCGGGTCGCCGCCGAGGCGGGCGTCGTGCTATCGGCCAACGTCGCCGCCAACGACGCTCGGCTGCAGGTGGCGTTCGCTGCGCAGGGTCTGGGAGTCGCGCTGAGTGTTCGCTCGGACCCCGCACTGCGCGACACGAGCCTCGCCATCCGTCGCATCAGCCCGCACATCGGCTTCGACAAGGTGCTCATCTGGCGCAACGACCTCACTGCGCCGGCGCCGCTGCGGGCCTTCCTCGAACTGTGGGCCAATTTGGCGGGCACCGCTCCATAGCCCTGACCTATCGCGGGGTGTGACACTTCCGATTGGACGGTCCTCCCGTGCTGCGCCAGACTCCTCGCCGTGCCCACCGAGCCTGCACTCCGCAGCGCCCAGCGCCTCATCGATGTCCTCACCGACCACGGCGTGCCCTATGTCTTCGGCGTGCCCGGCGCGAAGATCGACGCGGTCTATGACGCCCTGGCCGACGGCGGACCGGAGGTCGTCGTGTGCCGTCACGAGCAGAACGCCGCGTTCATGGCCGCTGCCGTGGGCCGCCTGACCGGCCGGCCCGGCGTCGTGCTGGTCACCTCGGGACCGGGCACGGCGAATCTGGCCACCGGACTGCTGACCGCCAACACCGAGCAGGATCCGGTCGTCGCGATCTGTGGCGCGGTCGCGCGGGCGGACAGACTCAAACGCACGCACCAATCGATGAACGCCGCGGCGCTGCTGGCGACCGTGACCAAACACACCGCTGAGGTCAACGACGCCGACAACGTCGCGGAGGCCACCGTCAACGCCATCCGGGCCGCACTGACCGAGCCCCAGGGCGCCGCCGCCGTGGTGCTGCCTGCAGACGTGCAGAATTCGCCGACCACCCACGCGGTCACGGCGCCTGCGCCGGTGCCCTCGCTGGGCGCCGCGCCACGGGTGGCGATTGCCGGCGCTGCGGAGCTCATCCGTTCCGCGCAGCGGCCCGTGCTGCTCATCGGTGCGCGGGGCGCTGCACCGCACGCGTGCGCTGCAGTGCGTGGCTTGATCCGCGAGACCGGGTTGCCCGTGGTCGAGACATTTCAAGCCGCCGGTGTGGTACCTCGCGAGCTGGAGAATCACTACGTCGGACGGGTGGGACTGTTCCGGAACCAGCCGGGCGACGTGCTGATCGCGTCGGCAGACGTCTTGATCACGGTCGGTTATGACGCCGTGGAGTACGACCCCGTCCTGTGGAACAGCGACCCCCACCGCACCGTGGTGCACATCGATTCGGGACCGGCCGACATCGACGCGCACTACCAGCCAGCCGCGGAACTGCGTGGCGACATCACAGCCACCGTCGAGCAGTTGACGTCTGAGCTGAACGGGCTCACGATGCCCGACACGTTTGTCGATGCCATCGCCGATCACCGAAAGACGTTGGCCGCCACAGACGACGACGAGCGCAGCCACCCCGGCAGCGGCGTCGGGCTCAACCCCGCCGCGGTGGTGCTCGCCCTGCGCGATCACCTCGGCGACGACGCCACCGTCGCCTGCGACATCGGGTCGGTCTACATCTACATGGCCCGTCACTTCCGGGTGTACGAGCCGCGTCGGCTGCTGTTCTCCGACGGGCAGCAGACCCTCGGCGTCGCCCTGCCCTGGGCCATGGCGGCGGCGCTCGTGCGGCCCGGCACACCGGTGGTCTCCGTGTCGGGAGACGGGGGCTTCCTGTTCTCCGCCCAGGAGCTGGAAACAGCCACGCGCCTGGGCTTGACGTTCACCCACATCGTGCTGCGCGACAACACCTACGACATGGTCGGCTTCCAAGAGATGCTCAAGTACGGCCGTGAATCCGGGGTTCAGCTGGGTGACTACGACATCTGCTCCTACGCAGCCGCATTCGGCGCCAAAGGGTACCACGTGACGTCGATGGAGGATTTCCACACGGTGCTGTCCCGTGCGCTCGCCGAGGAAGGTCCGAGCCTGATCGACGTCGTCGTCGACTACAGTCGCAACACCGACCTCGCTGCCCACCTCCACGACGACGCGTTCGAGTAGGCCCTACATGACGGCATCACGTCTGCACGACCTCGCATCCTGGGCAGCGACGGTCCTCAGCCGCCACAGCTCGTCGTCCGAGGTCTTCCAGACCTCGACCATGGGCGCCCTGCTGGACGGCGTGTACGACGGCGACCTGACCGTTGCGGAGCTTCTCCGACACGGCGACTTCGGGCTGGGAACCTTCAACCGTCTCGACGGCGAAATGGTGATCGTCGACGGCACGTGCTATCGCTTGCGATCTGACGGATCTGCCTCAGTGGCAGAGCTTTCCGAACGAACACCGTTCGCCGCGGTGACACGCTTCCACACCGCGCACACGATCGACGTCGAGACCAACACCTCGCGCGACGGTCTGCTCGAGCGCATCGACGCCACGCTCGAGAGCACCAACCTGATCTACGCTGTGCGCGTCGACGGGAACTTCGCCACGGTGCGGACGCGCACCGTCAGAGCGCAGACGCCGCCCTATCCTCCCCTCACGCAAGCCAGCGACGAACAGGCCGAGCAGGTATACGAGGACATCTGCGGTGTCCTGATCGGCTTCCGCACACCAGAATTTGAACAGGGCATCGCGGTGGCGGGATACCATCTGCATTTCCTCGACGACACCCGTACGAAGGGTGGCCACGTCCTCGACGTCACGCTCCGCAGCGGGCACATCGCGATCAGCACCGCGTCGGAGCTGCACCTCCGATTGCCGACCACGCCCGCGTTCCTGCACGCCGACCTGACCGGTGACGACATCGCGGGCCGTATCCGCCATGCCGAGGGTGGGGGGTGACGGTTCAGCGCTGCAGCACGTAGACGTGCTCCCCGGACAGCACCAGCTCGCCCCGTTGATTGTGTACGGTCACCTCCGCTGTCACCCGGCCCTGCGCACCGTCGGGGGTGAGCTCGACGATCCGCAGCGCGGAGTACAGGGTGTCACCGGCATGGACCTCGCCGAGGAAGTTGCACGACAGGCCGGCGAAGCGGATGAAGACCTCACCGATGACGTGCGGGAACAGGGTGGCCCCGGGAGCGGTGAACGCCAGCACCTGCAGGCCGTACACCACGGGTGCGGAATGTCCATGTGCACGAGCCCATTCCGCGTCGTAATGCACCGGGTGGTTGTCCGCGGAGACCGCCTGGAACGCCGAGGCGTGCGCGTCGGTGACGGTGCGGCTCGGGGCGCGGAACACCTCACCGATCTGCAACTGATCGAAGGTGCGTGCCGGCACCAGTAGGTGGCGAGTCGGGTCGAAGGCGTCGGTGTCAGGCATCGGCGCCGCTCTGGTCGTAGCGTGCCTGCCACATGGCCGCTTCGATGTCGCGCCTGGGATCATCGAGCCTCACACGCGCCACCCCGTCGGTGTGTGCGGCGTGATACACCGACTCGGCGACGGCGGCCGACACCTCCCGGATGTCGGTCACGTCCGGCAGCAGCGCGGCGCCGGGCTGATCGATGTCGAGGTGCGCGGCGACCGCGCGGCCCGCGGCGAACAGCATCGCGTCGGTGACGCGGGTGGCGCGTGCCAGGGTGACGCCCAGACCGAGGCCGGGAAACACCAGGAAATTGTTGGCCTGGCCGAAGTGGTAGGTCGTGCCGTCGTAGTCCAGGGGGTCTGACGGAATGCCTGCGGCGACGAGTGCGCGGCCTCGCGACCACCGCAGGATGTCGGCCGGCATGCCCTCGATACGCGAGGTGGGGTTGGAGATGGGGAAGATCATCGGTCGTTCTGTTGTCGCGCAGAGCTTTTCGACGATCTCCTCGCCGAATGCGCCGTGCACCGTGGACGTACCCAGCAGGATCGTCGGGGATGCCAGCCCGATGGTTTCCAGGAGGGACACGGTGGCCCCGGGCGCGACACCCAGGCGCTCGCGACTCTTGAGGTAGGGCTTCTGGAAGTCTCGCAGCCCGTCGGAGTCGTCGAAGAGGAGGCCGGGGCGATCCACGAGCCAGATGTTCGCACAGGCCTGTTCGCGGGATGCGCCGTCCGCGATCATCGCATCACGGAGGTTGTCGGCGATTCCGACACCGGCGCTGCCGGCGCCGAACACGATCATGCTCTGGTCTTTCATCGCCGCACCGGTGATCCGCAGCCCGGAGTAGACGGCAGCCATCACGACCGCGCCGGTTCCCTGGACATCGTCGTTGAACACCGGGTAGTCGGCCGCGTAGGTGTCGAGGATGCGGCGGGCGTTGTCCAGGCCGAAGTCTTCGAAATGAAGCATGGCGTTGGGGAACCGACGGTGCGCCGTTTCGATGTAGTTCTGGATGAAGTCGTCATACCGCTGACCGCGCACCCGAGAGTGCTTGTTGCCCAGATAGAACGGATCGCCGAGCAGCTGCGCGTTGTCGGTGCCGACGTCGAGGTTGACGGCCAGGGTGCGGCCAGGGTCGATTCCTGCGCCCGCGGTGTAAATGGCGAGCTTGCCCACGGCGATCTGCATGCCGTTGACGCCCCAGTCTCCGATACCGAGAATCTGCTCGGCGTCGCTGCACACGATGAGGTCCACGTCGTCAGGTCCGAGCCCGAACGTGTCGAAGGTGGCGTCGATCTCGTCGGGATGGTCGATGGAGAGATAGGCGCCTCGCTGGCCGCGGTATTCGTCGGAGTAATTCTCGATGGCGTCCCCGACCGTCGGCGCGTAGACGACAGGGACCAGCGCGGCGAGGTGGTCGAGGATGACGCGGTAGTAGAGCGTCTCGTTGCGGTTGTGCATCTGCTCGAGCAGCAAGTTGCGCGCAAGATCGCTGGGGAGCTCGCACAACTGGCGCCAGAAACGCTGTGCCTGCTGCTCGAGGGTGAGTACGCCCGCCGGCAATCGCCCGCACAGTCCATGTGTCGAGCGCTCTTCACGGGTGAACGCGGTGCCTCGATTGATGACCGGGTTGGTCAAGGCCTCGGGCACGCGGGAAAAGGTTGGTGACGGCACGACAGGACATCCTTTTTCCTCGACGACGGGGAGAGAGCGGCACTTCGACGAGCCGGCCTCTTCACCCTTCCCGCGGTGCGCCGAACCTGTCCAATAGTTGTTGGCCGACGGGGTCATAGGGGACGCCGATACTGCGAGGCCCGGATGGCTAGGCGTGGTGCCGGCGATCGAGTACCCAGTCCCGCACCCGGGAGGGCACTGCCAAGCCGACGGCCATCCCGGCCACCGTGAGCGTGGCCGTGATGCCGTCGCTGACGACGGCGAGCAGGATCGGATCGGTGGCGTGGGTGGCGAGTTCGGCCGCGCCGGCGACGGCCCGGAACACGTACATGCCGGGCACCAGTGCCACGACAGCCGCGAATCCGACAGCGGCGAACGGCATGCCCTTCAGATAGGCCAGCGGGGTCAGCACCGCACCGGCCAGCAGACAGGCCGACAGTGCGGCGACGGGAAGACTGGCGTGCCAGTACGTCATCACCGCCCAATGCAGGGCGTGTGCCGCCATTCCGACGACGATCGGCCAGCCCAGCAGGCGGTACGGCATGGAGAAGAAGACGGGATAGCAGGCGGCGGCCACACCCGCGGCCAGGACGTCGAGAGAGAGCGGCACGTCGGCCGGCGGCGACGTCAGCGGCAGCGCCTGACCGCCCGTGCGCAACCCGATCATGATGCCGACGGAGATCACCGCGAGCACCAGCAGCGCATAACCCAGCCGCGCCAGCGCCAGCGGCATGCGCGTCGCGAGCAGATCCATGGCGCCGATGAGGATCTGGGGGCCGGGCACCATCACCATGGCCGGACACAGCGCCACCAACCCACCCGGCACCTGCAGTCCGACGGCACCGGCGAGAGCCCCGGCCGCCCCGGCGATCACCGCGGCGCCGAAGATCGGCAGCAGCACATCGGATGTCACGGTGGCGACCAGTCGGCGCAGCAGACCGCCCAGTGCAGCGGCAGCGGAGATCAGGCCGACAGCGCGAAGGTCGGTCACCCCGAACACAATCGACAGTGCGGCCGCTCCCAGACCACAGGCCATGACGAAGGCCAGGGTCGACGAGGGCGGCAGGCGTGCGGCGTCGTCGAGCACCTGCTCGATCTCGCGGCGATCCACCGACCGCCGCCCCGCGTCGTCGACGGCCCGCATCACGGTGGCCACCCGCCGCATGTTGACGGCGATGGGACGTGTCTGTCCGGTGACCGCGTTGGCACCGCCGGTGCGCGGGTCGTAGACCGTCAGCGTCGACCAGCCGGGGATGATTTCGGCAGGCTGACCCAGGCCGCGCGAAAGGCGTCGCACCGCCGTCAGCGTCATGGCAGTCGATTGCCCGCTGTCGTGCAACAGGATGGCTGCGCGCAAGATCGTCTGCAGCGCACCGGCGTGATCGTCTGATTCGTCAGGCACCGGCCACGCCGCGGCCGATCATCTGGTGGGGGTCGACGATCGAGTCGAACTGCTCGGCGGTCACTTTCCCCGATGCGAGCGCCGCCTCGCGCAGCGTGATGTCGCGGGCGACGGCGTCCTCGGCGATGTGTGCGGCGTTCTGGTAGCCGATGACCGGGCTCAAAGCCGTGACCAGCATGGCGCTGGTGCTGACATATCGCGAGATCCGCTCCTCGTTCAATGTTGTTCCGGAGACGGAGAATTCGAGGAACTTGCCGCAGCCGTCGGCCAGGATGCGGATCGAGTGCAGCACGTTGTTGATGATGACGGGGCGCATCGCGTTCAACTCGAAATTGCCCTGCGAGCCCGCCAAGGCCACCGCGGTGTCGTTGCCCATCACCTGGATGGCGATCATCACCAGGGCCTCGCACTGTGTCGGGTTCACCTTTCCGGGCATGATCGACGACCCCGGTTCGTTGGCAGGCAGCACCAGTTCGCCGAGCCCGCAGCGGGGGCCCGAGGCCAGCCACCGCATGTCGTTGGCGATCTTCATCAGCGCCACTGCCAGCCCGCGCATCGCCGCGTGGGCACGCACGATCGGGTCGAGCGAGCCCAGCGCGGCGAACTTGTTCGGGGCTGTGACGTAGGGCTTCCCGGTGAGATCGGCCAGTGTCGCGGCGACATCCTGGCCGAAGCCGGCCGGCGCGTTCAGCCCGGTGCCGACCGCCGTTCCGCCGACCGCCAGTTCGAGCAGGCCCGCGCGCGCATGGTCGATGTCCTTCAGGCAGGCCTGCAACTGGGCGGCCCACCCCGACCATTCCTGCCCGACGCTGAGCGGCACCGCATCCTCGAGATGCGTGCGGCCGATCTTCACGACGTCCATCCACTGCGCACTCTTCGCGGCGATCTCGTCGTGCAGCGCGCGCACCTGCGGCACGAGATGGTCGTCGATGGCGTCCAGCGTGGCGATGTGCATGGCCGTCGGGAACGTGTCGTTACTGCTCTGTCCCATGTTGACGTGGTCGTTGGGGCCGACCGGCACCTGCGATCCGAGCTGGCCGCCGAGCAATTGGATGGCGCGGTTGGACAGCACCTCGTTGACATTCATGTTGCTCTGCGTCCCGGAACCGGTCTGCCACACGAACAACGGGAAATGGTCGTCCAGCTCGCCGGCAATCGCCTCGTCGGCGGCCTGCACGATCACCTTCGCCAGCTTCGGCTCGAGCCGGCCGGCCTTCTCGTTGACCAGCGCGCAGGACTTCTTCACCAGCCCGTACGCGTGGTACACCTCGATCGGCATGCGATCGGTGCCGATCGAGAAGTGCTGCAGCGAACGCTGGGTCTGCGCGCCCCAGTAGCGGTCGGCGGGCACCTCGACGGTGCCCAGGCTGTCGAACTCCTGGCGGGTACCGGTGGCATCGATACCTATGGCGGTCATATCGGGGCGTCCTCCACGGTCGGCTGCGGCCTAGCCTTCCCCGCGCGGTGGAGCCTGTCCAATAGTCGGTGCCTTGTCACGCATAGGTGCAACCTATCGCGCAACCACGATCAGATGACGAAACCACCGTCGATGTTCCACGTCACCCCGGTGACGTAGTTGGCCTCCGGTGACGCCAAATACGCGACCGCACTGGCGATGTCAGCCGGTTGTCCGTAGCGACCGACGGCGATGAGCGGACGCACCTGATCGGAGAACGGGCCGCCGTGCTCGGGGTTCATGTCGGTGGCCACCGGGCCCGGCTGAATGGTGTTGACGGTGATTCCGCGCGGCGCGAGCTCCCGCACGAGTCCCCGGGTGAACCCGGCGACGGCCGCTTTGGTGAGCGCATACCCGGACAGCCCGCCCATCGGTGCGCGGTCGGCGTTGACACTGCCGATCGTGATGATGCGGCCGCCCTGTCCGAGGTGTGGCACGGCGGCCTTGGTGGCGGCGAAGACACCGCGCACGTTGATCGCGAGGAGGCGGTCGAATTCCTCGAGGGGGAAGTCCTCGATCGGTGCGCCATAGGCGATGCCGGCGTTGTTCACCAGGATGTCGAGACCCCCGAGCGCCGAGGCCGCGGCCTGCACGGCGTCGGTCACCGCCGCCGGGTCTGCGCTGTCGGCCTGCAGCGCAACCGCGGTGCGGCCCTCTGCGGTGAGCTCGTCGGCCAGCTGCTGTGCGGGCCCCGGCGAGGAGTGATAGGTGAAGGCCACATCGGCGCCGTCGGCGACGAGGCGGCGCGCGATCTCCGCTCCGATCCCGCGCGACCCGCCCGTGACCAGGGCTCGTTTACCCGACAGGGAACTCGTCATCGCCATCTCATTTCGTCAGCGGCCCGATCGGCTCCGGCCTCGTGTCCAAACCTAAGCCGGTAGGACCCGGAAAGATTCCCTGTCGCGCGTCAAGTCCCGCTGACGAAATCCTCAGGACTGTGATCGCCGCTGATACTCTGCGCTCATGGACGTGCCGGACAGCGAGGGCGGCGAGCAGCCCGTCAACCGGCTCCAGCGCCGCAAGATGCGCACCCGTGCGGCGTTGGTGCGCGCGGCGCAGGGGTTCATCGCCGAGGGCAAGCTCGCGGTGCCGATCCTGGAGATCACCCAGGCGGCAGATGTCGGGATGGGGTCGTTCTACAACCACTTCGAGAGCAAGGAGCAGCTGTTCGAGGCTGCCTTGACCGATGCCCTCGACCAAATGGGCGCGCTCTTGGACGTGTTCACCGCATCGATCACCGATCCGGCAGAAGCCTTCGTCACGCGATTCCGGCTCGCCGGCAGGCTGTTTCGGCATCGGCCACAAGAGGCGGCACTGCTGCTCGCCAACGCCGGCTCGCTGATCTTCTCCGAGCACGGGCTGTCGCCGCGAGCCCGTCGCGACATCGCCGCCGCCATGGAGGCCGGCCAATTCACAGTCACCGATCCCGATGTGGGGCTCGCACTGGCCGGAGGCGCGCTGATCGGATTGGCGACCCTGTTGCGGGAGAAGCCCGACCGCGACGCCGAGGCCACAGTCGACGAGATCGCCGAGAGCCTCTTGCGGACCTTCGGCATCGCCGCCGAGCAGACGGCAGCGCTGTGCGCGCTCCCCCTCCCCGACTTGTCGTCGCTGACGGATGCGCCGGCCGATTGGCCCGCGCCCATGACTCCAGCCGACTGACGCGTCACGCCCGTCCGGCGGCGAGGTGCGCGATCGTCGTCGCGCGCAACGTCCCATCGGACCCGGCGCGCCGGTGGGCCGCAACCCGCAGCGCCGGCGTCAGGCGGTCACGCTCGTCGATCGTCATGTCGCGGTACAGCGGCATGAACCCGTACGCCTCGTCCAGCCGGGCGAGAAATCCCGCGACGGAGGGAACCTCCCAGACAACCTGGACGGATTGCACGGTGACGTCGCGAAATCCCGCTTCAGACAACCCTTCTCGAAGCACGTCCGGCTCTGCTGCCAGCTGTACACCCGCGGGAACAGGGATCGTCTCCCGGCCCGGGAACACTTCGGCCATCGCCTCCACGAGCAACCCCACCGATGCCACGGTCCGCGGGTCCTTCCAACTACTCACGCACACGTGGCCACCGGGCCGCGTCACTCGCGCCATCTCGCGTAAGGCCTTGTTCCAGTCGGGCAGGTTGATGACGCCGAACATCGAGAACGAGATGTCGAAGCTGTCGTCACCGAACGAGGGGTCTTGCGCGTCCATCACGAGCGCCGAACAGCCTGGATACGGAGCCAACCTCTGCGCTACCCGGGCCACCATGTCCTCCGAGACGTCAACGGCTGTCACTCGCGCGCCGAGTTCGGCAGCCGCGACACTCAATGCACCGGGGCCGGAGGCCAGGTCGAGCACCTCGGCGCCGGACGGGATACCCCCTACCATGTCGAATGCCGGCGGAATACATTGCGCGGTCAGAGGTTCGCCGGTGCGTTCGTAGAGGTCGGCAGGTGCGAGAAGTCGATTGCGGTCGTCGGCAGATGGCACTCTCCCAGAGTGCCCGCGTCACGATCGAATCAGCAAGATGATTTGCCGATCAGGCAATGCACCCACATATCAGCGATTGCGCCTATCGTGCAGACGTGAGCGAATCCGCGGCGGTGAAGCCGACGTCCGCAGAGCTGATGGAGGACACGGGGACCGGGCTCGACTACGGGACGAATCCGGTGCAGATGCTCGGCGACATCACCCCCAACGACCGCTTCTTCATTCGCAGTCATGCGCCCTCTCCTCGCCTCGATGCCCATACGTGGGCGCTGCGCGTCGAGGGAGACGGCGTACGCGATCCGTTGGACTACTCGTATGCCCAGTTGCGCAACGAGTTTCCACTGATCTCGATCGTCAGGACCCTCGAATGCGCGGGCAACCGCCGGGAACTGTTCGGCCGGGAAGTGCAGCACACGTTCGACGGCACCCAGTGGGGGCGAGGCGCCATCAGCACCGCCGAATGGACCGGTGTCCGGCTCCGCGACCTGGTCGCCCCGGCGGGCCTCACCGACGATGCGTGCGAGGTCATGCCGGAATCCCTGGACGAGATCCGAGCCCGCAGGCCTTTGCCACTGGCCAAGGCGCTCGCCGACGACACGATCGTGGCGATCGCCATGAACGGCGAACCCCTTCCAGTCGCGCACGGCTTTCCCGCCCGACTCGTGGTGTCCGGCTGGCTGGGTGCGGCGAGCATCAAATGGCTCGGCCGCCTGGAGGTCAGTACACGCCACCTGTACACGCCCTGGAACACTGACGATTACGTGCTGATCGGTCCGGACCACGACGCCGACGGCCCCGCGCGGGGGCCGGCCATCACCGAACCGGCGCTGTCCAGCCTCGTCGAACTCCCGTGGCCCGCGAGGCTCGTCGCCGGCCCGCAGCTGATCCGTGGACGCGCGTATGCCGGCGAAGGGTGGATCACCGCTGTCGACTACCGCATCGACGGCGGCGATTGGCAGCCGGCCACCATCACCTCACCCGGGTCCGCGGGTGTCTGGGCCAGGTGGCAGTTCCGGTGGGAGGCCGATCCGGGCGAGCACGTGCTGCGAGTGCGCGCCACCGACAATCGCGGCACCGTTCAACCGGAGCGCACCCCGTGGAACGAGCTGGGGTACATGCACCGGTCCGTACTCGCTCACCCGGTGCGGGTCGACTCGCCGGGCCGCTGAGCCCGACGGCCGCTGGCCCCGACATGTCAGGGAATGCGACGATGCTTCGATGAGGTCACTGGCGTGGTGATGCGGTCATGGCTCGAAGAACTGGAACCTGTTGCCGCACAGTCCTACCCACAGGGAGCGCGCTTGCGTGCCCGCGCCGACGAGGTCGCCGCCCTGCTCGGTGCAGGTCCGGCCGGCTGGGCGGTCGAGCTCGGACAACGGATGGCGGACCGGATCACCGCCGCCATACCGGAGTTGGCGGTCGGCGTGGTGGCCGACGAGGTGCGCCTCGGCTGCGAAGCAGTCGCTCTCGGCACACTGACAGCGCTGGCTCGCGACACCGAGCTGACCTTCTCCGCAGTGTCCGAGGTTCTGGCCGGACCGACCGAGGTCGTCGCGCGCGGCATCGGCGTCGAACACATGCTGCGCAGCATCCACGTCGCGCACACGGTGGCCGTCGAGGTGATGCTCGACGCCGCAGAGCATGTGGTGCCGCCGGCGCAGCGCTTCGCCGAGATGAGACGGATCAACGAGGTGGTTCTCGACATCGTCGGCTTGCTCGTCGACGGTATGGCTGGCGAATACGCCCGCGCACAGGAGACGTGGATGGCCGGTTCGACGGCGCGACGCGTGGAACTCGTCGAGCAGATCCTCGACGGAAGCCCCGTACCGATCGAACGAGCGACCCGGGTGCTCGGTTACGACGTGAGTCGCTGGCACATCGCGGCGATCGTGAGCACTCGCGGGATCGAGCCGCTCGAGCCGTCGGTCCTGCAGGCGGCCGCCGCCGAGGTTCTGGCGGCTGCCGGATGTACGGGCACGCTCGTGCTTCCCGTCGGCGCGCACCAGCTGTGGGCGTGGGGGGCGCGCAGCACGGCCCCATCCGACGATCTGGATCTGCCCGAGGTTCGAGATGTGCACATCGCCGCGGGTCTGCCCGCGCGCGGCATCGACGGTTTTCGCACGAGTCACCGACAAGCGCTCGAGGCGGCCCGGGTCGCTGCGATGTCGACGCGCGAACGCCGGGTGTGCTCCTATCGCGAGATTGATCTGATGTCGATGCTGAGCACGGACGTGACGACCGCTCGGGACTTCGTGCTGCGCGAGCTCGGGGAGCTGGCCGGCCGCGACGCAACATCGACGATGATGCGCAGAACGCTCACGTGCTACCTCGATCACGACCGCAGCCTGGTCGGCGCTGCCGACGAGCTGCACGTGGCCCGCAACACCGTCGCCTACCGGGTTCGGCGGGCCGAGGAGCTGCGCGGTCGTCCCATCGCTGACCGGCGTCTTCACCTGCACGTGGCGCTGACGCTCGCCGACCACTTCGGCGTCGCCGTTCTCGCACCTACCTTGGACTGAGATCCAGCACAACTGTCGATTGTCTAGCTTCGAGTACAAGAACCCTGCGACGATGCGCGGCTTGACTTGGTCACATGGTCGTCCGCCTGATCCGCTACCGCCCCGACACTGACACCGACCCTGCGTGGGGTGTGCTCGACGGGGATGTCATCGCACCCCTGTCGGGAACCTACCCACGGACCCAGGACCTGATCGAGAACGGCGAGGGCGACTGGACGGCGGCCGCGCAGCAGCCTGGTCGCGTGCCCGTCTCCGGCGTCGAGATCCTCTCCCCGATCACCACGCCGTGCCGGGTGATCTGCCAGGGAGCCAACTATCGGCAGCACGCGATCGAGTCCGGCATGGACCCGGACCATCGCCCGTTCAATCTTTTCTTCGACAAGACGGACGCCGCAGTCACCGGCCCCACCGCCGACGTCATCCGCCCCGCGCACGTCGAACTGCTGGACTACGAGATCGAACTGGCACTGGTCGTGCGCCGGGCAGTGACCGCGCCGACCGTGATCACCGAACAGACGTTGCCCGAGTACGTGTTCGGTGTGACTGTCGCCAACGATGTCTCCGCGCGCGATGTGCAACTACCGCAGGGACAGTTCCTCAAAGGCAAGAGCTATCGCGGGTTCTGCCCACTCGGACCGGTCTTGGCGGTATTGGAACCCGCCGAGTTCCCTCTTCTCGACGACCTCGACCTGCACCTGGCCGTCAACGGTGAGCTGCGACAGACCGACAACACCGCGAACATGCTGTACCGCCCCGCGGAGACGCTGACCGAACTGACGGAGTTCTGCGACCTCAGCCCCGGCGATGTGGTGCTCACCGGAACCCCGCACGGATCGGTCGCGAAATCGCCACCGGCGATCGTGCGCCGCCTCGCCACCGCGCTGCTGCCCGAGGACAAGCTGTGGGCGGCCTTCATCAGGCAGAACCGCAACAAGGGATTTCTGAAGCCGGGCGACGTCGTCAGCGCCTCCATCCGCAACGCCGCCGGAACGTTGGATCTCGGGACCCAGCGCAACACCATCACCGCACCCTCGAGCCCCAGGAGCCGATGACCATGAGCGCCACCCCCAGTCCCCTCCAGCCGCGAGACCCCGAGGCCGACCACATCGCCGACGCACCCCCACCGCAGCCGTCCGATGACCGCCTCGCCCCGGACTTCATCGCCCACTGGGTCGTCAAAACGGCCCGGACGGCGGAGATGATCGACTGGTACACCAAGGTCTTCGGGGCCCGCGTGGTCCACGAGGATTCTCAGATCGCCTTCCTCACCTGGGACGAGGAAAGCCACCGGCTCGCGCTTGTGAAGTTGCCTGCACCGGTGAAGCATGTGTTCCCGCTGTCGCGGCTGCGACGCAAGACCTACGGGATCGACCACCTGGCGTTCACCTTCACCTCGCTACGCAGACTGCTGCTGACCTACGAACGCCTCAAAGCCGTTGGGGTGAAGCCGGTGTGGACGATCAACCACGGCCCCACCACCAGCATCTACTACGAGGACCCCGAGGGAATTCGGCTGGAGTTCCAGACCGAGAACTTCCCGACAGCCGAAGAGACCGCGAACTACTTCACCAGCGCGGAATTCGCCGAGAATCCGATCGGCGTCGACATCGACCCTGATTGGCTACTCGAACAGATGCGCAATGGCGTGGCCGAATCCGAGCTCCTCGAGCCGGGCGCAGGGACTCGGCCCGGCACCAAGCCGCGAGCGAACAAGCGGGCCATCACCTGGAAGACGTTGTGATTGATGGCTTCTGACTCTGTCGTCATCGTCGGCGCCGGTGCCGCCGGATGTACGCAGGCTCTGCTGCTGGCTCGTTACGGCATCCCCAGCACGGTGGTCGAGCACCGCACCGAGCCCCGACTTCACCCTGCCGCTCACGTCATCAACGCCCGCACTCTCGAGATCTGGAATCAGGCCTGCCCGCCCTTGGTGCAGGCACTCGCCGAGATCACACCGCCCATCGACACAGTGAATGTGATCCGCTGGTGCACCAGACTCGACCGCGAAGCACTGGGCGAGATCGACTTGCTGTCACAGCCCGACCGGCTGGCTGAGGTGCGTTCGCACAGTGCCTTTCTGATCTCGCACATCGGTCAGCACCTGCTGATGCCGGCACTGTGGGCGGCAGTGGAGGCCGAGCCGCTGGTCGATTTTCGGCGCGGGTGGCGAGCCCGGTACACCGACGACCAGTTGTTGCTGCAAGGACCTGCCGACAGAACGCGGTCGACCAGCGATGCCCGCTTCGTGATCGCCGCCGACGGCGCGAACAGTGCCCTGCGGGAGGGTGCCGGAATAGCCATGGCCGGACCGGTTCTGGCGAACATGGGCAGCGTCTTTTTCCACGCCCCCGGCCTCTTCCCGGCCGGGCACGACCGGCCGCTGCTCACGTGGATCTACCACCCGCAGCTCAGCGGCGTCCTGATCGCCCACGCCGACGACGACTACGTGCTGATGACGCCGTACCTGCACCCGGCCCAGCAGATCTCCCGTGACAGCGCCGCGTTCTGGCAGGATCGCCTGCCTGCGGTACTGGGCAGCGACCGTTTCGCGATTCGCAGCACGGGCACCTGGACGATGACCTCGCAGATGGCCGAGCGGTTCCGCAGCGGACGGCTGATCCTGATCGGCGATGCAGCGCACCGCTTTCCCCACACGGGCGGCTTCGGTCTCAACAGCGGTGTCCAGGACGCACACAACCTCGCCTGGAAGCTGGCGGCGGTCGTGCACCATGGCGCACCCGACTCACTCCTCGACACCTATGAGATCGAACGGCGTCCGGTGATCGCCCGGTTCGCCGAACAGAGCGTGCACAACCACTTCAAGCTCGACGACGTCACCGCTCCCCTGGGCATCACCAACCGTTCGCTCCATAAGGCCACCGAGCTGGCGGCCAAACTTCCGCCCGGGCGCCTGCCGGATCGGTTGGTCGGCAGCATCGCCGATGGTCTGACCCGACTGCAGACGTCCCGCACGCGAGCGCTGTTGCGGGACACTCCCAAGAGCCGAGGGTTACGACAGCACATCGCCACCGTTGTTCCCGATCAGTTGGAACACTTCGTGGCCAGTGGCCTGGAGTTCGGCTACACCTACGACAGCCCGCTCATCGGGCACGACGACGCCCGGCGGCGCGGTCTCCGGGTCGTCGACGATGACGTCACCCGATACCACCCGAGCACGGAGCCGGGCGCCCGGCTACCGCACGTCGTACTCTGCGACGAACACTCGACTCCTCGCTCGAGCCACGAACTCCTCGCACCGATCGGGTTGACGGTGTTCACCACCGATATCGATTCGTGGACAACGTTTCTCGACCGGTCCGGGATCACCGTCCCGGTGACGGTGGTCGCGCTGACACCGGCCGATCCATCGGACCCGACACTGCAGCTGTTCGACACGAGTGGCGGCGCGGTGGTCGCTCGCCCCGATGGGCACGTCGTCTGGCGCACTACCAGCGGACCACAGGATGCCACCACCCTGCTGAAGCTGATCGCCGGCGCATGGAGCTGCGTCTACCCCGGGCCCGCGCAGCGCCCTTAAGGTCGACCATGTGCAGCTGAGCGCGAGAATGCCCGACCTCACGTCGTTGGAGGTTCTCCTCGCGATCGCCCGCACCGGCAGCCTCAGCGGCGCCGGACGCGACTGCGGGCTGACACAGCAGGCCGTGTCCGCGCGCATCGCCGCGCTGGAACGGCAGACCGGGGTGCGCCTGGTCCTGCGCAGCAAGACCGGCTCTCGGCTGACTCCGGCGGGTGCGGTCGCCGCCCAGTGGGCCGATCGCCTCCTCACCGTGGCGCACGAGGTCGATGCCGGCCTGGCAACGCTGCGCGACGACAGTAAGACCCGGCTGCGCATCACCGCGAGCCAGACCATCGCCGAGCAACTGCTGCCCCGCTGGTTGGTCAGTTGGCGTGACAGCGTCGCACGGCAGCAGTCGGCCCCGCCCGACGTCATCCTCACCGCCGCCAACAGCGAGCAGGTGATCGCAGCCATCCGAGACGATCACGCCGATCTCGGATTCGTCGAAAGCCCCGGGGTGCCGCGGCCGTTACGCAGCACCACCGTGGCCCACGACGAACTGGTGGTCGTGGTGCCCCCGACACACAGGTGGGCCCGGCGGCCACACCCCGTCCCTGCCGACGAAGTGGCGGCGACCGCCCTGGTCACTCGTGAGAAAGGCTCGGGGACAAGGAATTTCCTGAGCATGGCGCTGCGGCGTGTCACGGATGCCGAGCAGGTCCCACCCGCGCTGGAACTGTCCAGCGCGGCCGCGGTCCGCGCCGCAGTGCTCGCCCAGGCCGGGCCGGCGGTGTTGAGCAGGCTGGCCGTCGCCGACGACCTGGAACTGGGACGTCTGCGTGCCGTCGAGGTGGCCGGCCTCGACCTCCGCCGCGCACTGCGGGCGGTGTGGCTGGGCGGCAGCACTCCCCCCGCGGGCGCGGCGCGCGACCTGCTGAGCCACATCGCCGCCGTCCGGCGCCATCGAAGCGAGTGATCAGCTCACAAACATTGCTTGTGTCCTGGCCGCTGTTCACCAGGTCCGGGCACTCGTAGCGTGACGGGCATGCAGCAATCGACGCTCACGCGCCTCACACCCATCGACGCGCCCTCACTCCCTCGTGGACTCCACCACGTGGGCCCCAACTGGTTCGCCTCAGTGATGGGTACCGGGATCGTCGCCACTGCCGCCGCGAGCCTCCCTGTCCAGGTGCCCGGATTGCGCGGCTTCGCCCAGGTGGTCTGGGTGCTGGCCGCTTGTCTACTCACGGTGCTCGTCGTGCTGGTCGGCTCGTTCTGGGTCCGGAATCCCGCCATCGCCCGCGGTCATGCCCGGAATGCTGCGATGGCGCACTTCTACGGCGCCGCGCCGATGGCGCTGCTCACCGTCGGTGCCGGAGCGCTCATGATCGGTGGCGACCTGATCGGCGCGGAAGCCGCCCTGCGGCTGGACTGGGTGCTGTGGACGCTCGGGACGGCGGGCGGACTCGTCACCGCGGCCACCATTCCGTTCCTGATGGTCACCCAGCACGACGTCGGCCCCGATGCCGCATTCGGTGGCTGGCTCATGCCGGTCGTTCCGCCGATGGTGTCGGCCGCGACAGGGGCACTGCTCATTCCGCACATCGCAAGCGAGACCGGCCGCGCCACCATGCTGTACGCCTGCTTCGCGATGTTCGGGCTGTCGATGATCGCCGCGCTGATCATCACCACGATGATCTGGAGCAGGCTGGTGCACTACGGCACCTCCGGCACCGCGCGGGTCGCCACGCTGTGGATCGTGCTCGGTCCGCTGGGGCAGTCCATCACCGCGGCGGGGCTACTGGGCGGCAACGCAGCCGCGGCCGTCGACCCTCAGATCGCCGGTGCCCTGCAGATCTTCGCCGTGCTCTTCGGGGTCCCGGTGTGGGGGTTCGCCGTGCTGTGGATCGTGCTGGCGACGTCGCTCACGGTGCGGACCTTGCGTCGCGGCATGCCGTTCGCGTTGACGTGGTGGAGCTTGACGTTTCCCGTCGGCACGTTCGTCACCGGCACGACGCAGCTGGCGCTGCACACCGGACTGCCCGCCCTGCGCGTCGCAGCGGCGATCGGTTACGTGTGCCTGCTCGCAACCTGGTGTCTGGTCGCCACGCGCACCATTCACGGCAGCATCCGCGGCGAACTCCTCGGTCCCCGCTGATCGCGGAATATCATTCCAGGCTGCTCCCGGGCCGGAATCACAGCCGTAGCCGCTATCCCGCGGCATCGGCGCGACGACGGCGGCGAAATTGCTGCAGTGGGCCCTCTCTCGTGCGACTTACGCTGAGGTGACCGGAGAGCACCGAGCCAGGAGGCGGACATGCATCGGAGTGGACTGCGAACGGTCGTCATCAGCGTGGCCGCGGGTGCCCTGCTCTACGGCGCGACGGCGCCCGCGGGGGCGTGGCCCATCGCACTGAGCCCCGACGAGGTGACCTTCCTCAACGGCGTGCGGGGCAACTTCCCCGGCAACGACGACCAGCTTCTGCTGGCGGGGAAACAGGCCTGCCGGCAGTTGTATACGGGCCAGCCCGCGCAGGCGGTCATCGATGCCACGGCTGCCGGGTACGGCGCGAGCCCCGCTCAAGCCGCCGGGCTGGTGAATGCCGCGCGAGGCACCATGTGCACTCAGGCTCCCGGCTGATCCACAAGGGCGCGAGTAGCCTGCACGGATGCCATCGACGCCTCTGCCCGTGGTGCTGGCCACCCTTGCGCTTCGGCGCGGGCTCAAGCGCTTCGCCGACACGTTGGTGCCGCCGCAGTTCGCGATGCTCGACCTCGGCGAGGGGAGCGCCGGTGTCCAGATCGCCGCCAGTATCGCCGAACTCGGCATCGCGGATGTACTCGTGGCGGGGCCGATGACCGCGCAGCAGGTCGCTGCGCAGATCGACTGCGATCCGGAGACCACCCACCGCCTGCTGCGCGGAGCGGTCGCCTGCGGGTTGTGCACCCTGGACCGACGCACGGGGGCAGCCCGCCTGACCCGCATGGGCGCCGTGCTCAGCAGTGACCATCCGTCGTCGCTGCGCGCGTGGATGCGGTACAAGGGCATGCGGTCGACGGTCGACGCCTGGGGCGGCCTGGCCGCGAGCGTGCGCACCGGGCGGAGTGCGTTCGAGCTGGTGCATGGAATGTCGGTGTGGGACTGGTATGCCGCCCATCCCGATGAGGAACAGATTTTCGCCGCGACGATGCGGCAAGCGACGAGCATGATCGCCCGCGGCATCGCCCGGGCGTACCCCTGGCCTCAGGGTGCGGTGGTGTGCGATGTGGCCGGCGGCATCGGCACGCTGCTGTCGGTGCTCGTGACCGAGACGCAGGCGAACCTGCGGG
The DNA here is from genome assembly GCA_023404955.1 of Actinomycetes bacterium. Lineage (GTDB taxonomy): Bacteria > Actinomycetota > Actinomycetes > Mycobacteriales > Mycobacteriaceae > Mycobacterium. The sequence goes on along the minus strand of JAEXZY010000048.1, from coordinate 19,677 downwards.
GAATCCTCGTCGACAGCCCCGCGATGATCGCCGAGGCGGGCCGCTTCCTGGCCGAGCGGGGCGTAGCCGACCGGATCGAGCGCGTCGAGGGAGACATCTTCCGATCCGTCGACGCCACCGCCGACGTCTACATCCTCAAAGACGTCCTACACGACTGGGATGACGAACGTTGCGCGAAGATCTTCGCAACCGTGGCGGCGAGCATGCCCGCCGGCGCCACGCTCTTGGTGGTCGAGTACCTTCAGCCGCGTAATCGTCCGAACCCGTTCTCTCCCTTGCTCGATCTCCATACGTTGACGCAGCGCGACGGGGGCAGGCTGCGGTCGAAGGAGGAGTTCGACGAGCTGCTCGTCGCCGCGGGCCTGCGGCCCACCGGCCGGACCTTCTCCGTCGTGCCGCACGACATCATCGAGGCCGTCAAGCCCGCGGGATGAGCCGGCGTCTGCGTACCGTCGTTTGCATGGACACGCACATCGCGGATCTGCCGCTCGCTGTGAAGGCCGCGCTCGGGAGCGGCGCGTCGTTCTGGCAGACCAAGACCGTCGACGGACTACAGGCGATCACCCTCACCGATGGACCGCACGGCGTTCGCGTTCAGCACGCCTCGGCCGACCACCTCGGCGTGGGTGCGAGCGCGCCCGCAACGTGCTTTCCACCCGCGGCCGGATTGGCACAGAGTTGGGATCGCGACCTCGTCCACCGGGTCGGAGGGGCGATCGCCGACGAGGCCCGTGCACTCGGGGTCAGCGTGGTGCTCGGTCCGGGCGTCAACATCAAGCGCGATCCGCGCTGCGGCCGCAACTTCGAGTACTTCTCCGAAGATCCGCTGCTCAGTGGCGAACTCGGTGCCGCGTGGGTCGAGGGGCTGCAGGACCGCGGCGTCGGCGCGTCGGTCAAGCATTTCGCAGCGAACAACACCGAGACAGACAGGATGCGGTCCGACTCGCAGGTCGACGCCAGGGCGCTGCGCGAGATCTATCTGAAGAGCTTCGAGAGGGTCGTCACCGTCGCGCGCCCGTGGACCGTGATGTGTGCGTACAACAAGGTAAACGGCGTCTACGCCTCGGAGAATCGCTGGCTACTGACCGACGTCCTGCGCGGAGAATGGGGATTCGACGGTCTGGTGGTCAGTGACTGGGGCGCAGTCGCCAATCGCGTGGCGGCATTGGCGGCTGGCCTCGACCTGGCCATGCCCGGCGGCGACCCGTCGATGGACGGCGACGTCGTCGCTGCCGTATACGAGGGCCGCCTCGACGAAGCCCTCGTCGACGAAAGTGCCGACCGCGTCGTGCGTCTGCTGCAACGCGCAGCTGCCGCGGAGCACGCGCCCGTCGATCGGCGCGCCCACCACGCGCTGGCCCGTGAGGCGGCGACGCGCAGCATCGTGCTGCTCAAGAACGACGGCGCCGTCCTCCCCCTGGCACCCCACGAAAAGCTCTGCGTGATCGGTCATTTGGCCGTGGAGCCCAGATACCAGGGCGGCGGCAGTTCGCATGTCAACGCAACCGAAGTGGACATCCCGCTCGACGAGATCCGCGCCCGTGCCCGAGGACAGGTCACCTACGCCGAAGGCGGTGACGCCGCGGTTTCTGCCGCTCGTACCGCCGACGTGGCCGTGGTGTTCCTCGGCCTCTCCGAGCAGGAGGAGTCCGAGGGCTACGACCGCACCCACATCGACCTCGCCGACGATCAGATCGACCTGCTGAAGGCCGTCTGCGCGGTCCAGCCCCGCGCCGTCGCGGTACTCTCGCACGGCGGCGTCATCCGGCCGACTGACGTGAACCGTTGTGCTACAGCGATTCTCGACGGTGCGCTTCTCGGGCAGGGCGGTGGCGCGGCGATCGCTGACGTGCTGTTCGGTGCCGTCAACCCATCGGGCAGGCTCGCCGAGACGGTGCCCGCACGCCTACAGGACGCGCCCTCCTTCCTGACCTTTCCCGGCGAGCACTCACAGGTGCGCTACGGCGAGGGCATCTTCGTCGGTTATCGAGGCTACGACGCCCGCGACATCGAGGTGACCTTTCCGTTCGGACACGGACTGTCCTACACCGACTTCCGGTACAGCGACCTGAGCGTCGACGCCGACGGCAGAGGTGTTTCGGTCGCTCTCACGGTGACCAACGTCGGGGATCGCGATGGCCGAGAAGTGGTACAGGTCTACCTGTCGGCGCCAGAGTCGGCCATCAGCCGTCCGCCTCAGGAGTTGAAGGCGTTCGACGTCGTCGAACTGGAACGCGGAGCCAGCGCGACGATGCTGCTGCACATTCCGCGCGCTGATCTCGCGCACTGGGACGACCGCATCGGCCAATGGGTGGTGGAGGGTGGTCGGCGCACCGTGCGCGTCGGCCGATCAAGCCGAAACATCCTGTGCGTCAGCGATGTCGATGTCCCCGGAGACCCCGCGCGCCCTCCGCTCACGGTCGATTCCACCTTGGGCGAGTTGCTGTCCGACCCCGCCCTCGGCCCGCGGCTACTCCAACAGTTCCAGCAGATGGCACCCGCCGACAGCCTCGGCACCGACATGCTCAGGATGATCTCGTCGATGCCCCTGAGCCGACTGAGAGCTTTCGGTGCAGGAGAGGCGGTTGCAATCGTCGAGCAGATGCTCAGCGGCGACGCGGAATCCCCGTAGCCCACAACGCCCAGGCGATCAGCACGGGCTGGAAGAGCAGTCGGACGAAGCGGCTGGTGTCTGTGTTGAGTCCGAAGCCGTCTGCCTGGTTGACGAACTGCGCGATGTTGCCCGGGAAGACGAGCACGAAGAACGCAGCCAACAGCCGGCCGACCAGAACGCGATCCCGCCTGAGCAGCGCCAGACCGACGCCCAGTGTGATCTCGACACCGCCGGAGGCCATCACGACGCCGTCGGCGTCCATCGGCACCCACTTGGGCACCTGGGCCTGGAATTCCTCACGCGCCCAGAACAAGTGGCTGAGCCCGGCGAAGATCATCGCCCCAGCGAGCACCAGGCGCGCGATGGTCCGCGCGCGCGTGGTGGGTGGGGGCGGCGGCAGATCGGACACTGGTGACCTTTCGTCGTCGGCGCTTGGTTCAGTCGGGTGTGCGCGCATGGAGGTCGGCGGTGATCAGATGCAGGGCGTCCCGCAATGCTGCGAGATCTGCGGCGGCCGACTCGTTCGACCCGAGCAGTCGATCCGGGATGCACGCCGCGCGTTCTTCCAACGCGCGACCCTCGGCCGTCAGGGAGATCTCGACGCGCCGCTCGTCGGCAGTGCTGCGCTGCCGGTGCACCAGACCGGCCGACTCCAGACGCTTCAAGAGAGGCGACAGGGTGCCCGAGTCGAGGTGAAGGCGGTCGCCGAGATGGCCGACTGTGCACGGTTCTTCTTCCCACAGCACCATGAGCACCAAGTACTGCGGATAGGTCAGCTCGAGTTCCTCCAGGAGCGGTCGATAGGCAGCGGTCACCGCGCGCGACGCCGAGTACAGCGCGAAGCACAACTGCTCGTCGAGGCGGGGACCGGGCATGGGCGAACTTTATCGCACACAGCTCAATTGTGCACAATCGGTTCTGGGTCGCGCCGGCGAGCGCGATCGCTGCGCACAGCCGCACCTCCCGGTGCGTCGGTACCATCGGGAGGCACTATGGCTCGACAGCGCAGTGTGGTGCGGTCGGTGTTCGCCGCCGCCCTGGTGATGATCAGTGCCGTCATCGGTTCGGCGTCGGCTTGGGCCGACGGTCTCGGCGATCACCTGTGGAAGCATCGTCCGCTCCTGGTCTTCGCACCCTCTGGAAACGATCCACGTCTGACCGAAACACTCCGCAGCATCGACGACGCCCGGTGCGCATTCGCCGACCGCGACATGGTGCTCGCCGCGGTGGTGGCCGGCGGCAGCAGCACGCTCGACGGCGCGGAGATGGACCCGGTTGAAGCTGAGAGCCTGAGGCAGCGGTACGGCGTCGCGCCGGATGCTTTCGCGGTGGTGCTGGTCGGCAAGGACGGCGGTGAAAAGTGGCGCACCGACGAGGTTCCAGATCTGAAGGTCGTGTTCTCGGTGATCGACGGCATGCCCATGCGAAGCCGTGAGATGAGCTCCAGCGCCGGGGAATGCTGACGTGCCGCGGCGTCGGTGGCTGATCGGGGTCGCGCTCACGGTCTCGGCGCTGCTGGTCGCCGCGTGTGGACGGCCGGCAAGCGCCGACGACACGACGCCCATGCCGGGCGGGCGGGTGACGAGCCTGATCGAACTCGGTGACGCCGGCGCGGTGGCCGGCTGGATCACGGTCAACGACCCGGTCATGGGCGGCAAGTCCACCTCACGGGTCGCGTTCAGTGGGGACGGTCTGGAGTTCTCCGGCACGCTGTCGTTGGAGAACAACGGTGGCTTCGCCTCGGCTCGCAGTCCGGAGGACCCCGGCATAGGGCAGAGAGCCGCAGGTGCGACGGCGCTGAATGTGCGGGCCACCGGCGACGGCAAGACGTACGTGCTGAAGGCCGGCGTTGCCGGGCAAGAGTGGTCCTACATCCAGCGATTCCGGACCGACGCCGGTGTGGCACGAAGCTACGCGCTGCCCGTCGCGAATTTCGAACCGGTCGGCATGCGTCTGGACCCAGCACCCGATGCTCCGCGGCTGCTCGACCCGTCGACCATCGGCCAGGTCGCGGTCTACATCCTCGACAAGCAGCAGGGCCCCTTCGCCATCACGGTGACCGGGATCGACGCCACCTCCTGACGGGCGGCTGGTCGTCAGGCAGCCGTATCCGGCCATTCTGTGCGCAGCCCGAGCACTGACGCCTTCAGTCGTGGATGCCGCCAGCATGCGCGGCACGTCCGACAAGTCGGTCAGCCGCGCGGCGTGGTGGTGATGTGCACGTGGTCGTAGTGCCCGTAGCCGGACGCCTGCGGTCCGGCCGGTGTGGAGTAGGTGCCACGCCAGATCACGTCCTGCAACCCGAAGCGGCCCGCGTTGGCGAGCGCGAATGCGCGGATCTGGTCGCCGAGCGCGATGCCCTCGGGGCTGTCGGGGTTGGGGATCATGATGTCGATGGCGAGGCCTCGCGGATGCCACGGCTTCGAGTCGGGCCGCACCCCGTCGATGGTGGAGATCTGCGGGAACTGGGCGCTGACGGCTCGTGCGACGAGCACCGTATTGGGTTGCAGGCCAGCTTCATTGGCGACGCCGACGGGCAGGGCGTCAGGAACCTGCGGAGGTGCGAGGTCGCCGGGCGGCAGAGCCGGCATCGCGACGACGGCGGGGTTCTGCGGCCCCGGGGGCGCGGCCGGTGGTGGCGGCGGGACTGCCGCGTCGATGACGGCTTGCTGCTGCGGCGTCAGCGCCGCGTACTGCGCCTCCGCGGCGGCGATCCGGCGCAGAAGGTCCTGCCACTTGGCCTGTAGCTCCGCGCGGATCGCGGCGGCGCGCTCGGCTGCGGCGCGGGCATCAGCGGCCGAGCGCTCGGAGGCGCGGGCAGCGGTTTGCGCCTGTTCGCGCGTCTGCCGATAGGCCTGCAGACGAGCGGCCGTGGTCGCGTCCATCACGTGCTGGAGAGACAGCCGCTCGATGAGGCGTTGCGGGGAGGACGCGGTGAACACCGTCGCCATCTGACTGTCGCCGCCACTCATGTACGTCATCGCCGCGAGGCGATCCACCGCGTCCTGAAGAGGCGCGAGCTGGGTGTTCGCGGCGTCCAGCGCAGCCTGGTCCACGCGTCGGCGGTCATCGGCGGTGACGAGCTCGGCCTGTTTCGTGTCGGCGTCGCGCTGAGCCGCCGTGACGGCCTCGCGGCTGTGGACGGCCTGCGCAGAGAGCTCGTTGAGCCTGGCCAACGCCTCGTCGGCGGGGTCCGCGTACGCGGTGCAGATCGTCGCCGCCACGAGCAGAGCGCCCGCGATACCGCTGAGCGTTCCCCGAGAGGCGTGGCGCATACGGATTGTCACGATCCCTTGTTCTCGAGAGTGGCGGGGCGGCTGGGAGATGGTCCCGGGAAAGGCTACGAACTGCGTTCCAGGATGTCTAGTCGACGGCAACGCCGTTCAGTTGATGATCTCTCCGCCGTCATCGGAGAGCAGCACAGCCAGCCGCTCCCGCCACATCTGCAGCTGCTCCGGTGTCAACCGCTGCCACTCCGTCACCTCGGCGATCACCCGCAGCGGGGCGGTGCTGCGGTAGGAGCGGGTCGGGTTTCCGGGGAACTTCTTGTCGGTCACGTTCGGGTCGTCCTCGAACTCCCCCGTCGGTTCGACCTCGTAGACCCGGGGCGCGGCCGTGCCGCCGGCCAGTTCCGCGGCGATCTCCGCCGCCAGTCCGGCACCGTCGACCCGAGCGGTGAAGTAGATGTGGTTCATCACGATCTCGGGACGGTAGTTCGACGGCCTGCCCGCGGTGAGCAGGTCGCCTTCCGTCAGATCAGCGATCGTGCCATGGAAGAACGGGCCGTGGACGGGCGATCGAGACACAGGCAACATCCTTGCGGTGGGGTACGGGGCCGGGCCAGGATGCCGCACGACCGGGGTCTTGCCACAAGCCCCGTACCCTCGCTTAATCTGAAGTGGGAAGCCCGATCGTCCCGCCCTCCACGAACCCATGGGTGCACTGCGCTGGCCCGAGCGACCGTATCAATGATACGGTCGGCACCATGTCCGAGGGATCGCGCCTCAGCCATCTGTCCTACGTGGTGTTGGGCGTGATCGCAGTGCGCGGTCCGACGACCTCGTATCAGCTCAAGCAGTACGTTGCCGAGTCGATCGCCTATTTGTGGCCGCTGCAGCACGCCACGCTCTACCGCGAACCGCGCCGGTTGGAGGACCGCGGACTGTTGCGGTCCGAGACCGAAGACGGGGGGCGGCGGCGGCAGTTCTTCACGATCACCGGCGAAGGTCTCGAGTGCCTGCGGCTGTGGTTGCGGGACCCCGGCACCTCGCAGCCCTCCGAACTCCACGACGAAGCGCTGCTCAAACTCCACTTCGGCGAGCTCGCCGACCCGGCGAGCATGCGCGAACTCGCCGAGAACCAAATCGTGGAACGCAAAGCGCGATTGGCGTATTACACCGATCTGCAGCGCCGCTATCAGGATCGTCCCGATCTCGGCTATCCCCTGGCGACATTGCGCGCGGGCCAGATGATCGAGAAGGCGTCGATCGCGTTCTGGCGCGAGATCGCCGAGACCGCAGACGAACTGGCGCCCTCACGTCCCGGGGGCCGCCGATCCACCGCCCTGCCTCCCCTCCACACCGTGGCGCCCGAGCGAAAGTGATCAACCCATGACCCTTCCCGACCTCTTGCGCGACAACCTCGCCCTACCCGCCGTCGCGGCCCCGCTGTTCCTGTGTTCCGGACCGGAACTCGTCATCGCGCAGTGCAGTGCCGGCGTGGTCGGATCGTTCCCCGCACTCAACGCCCGCCCGGCTTCGGTGCTGCACGAGTGGCTGGCGCAGATCTCCGCCGCGTTGGACGAACGTCGCCGCGAGCATCCCGAACTCGTGACCGCCCCCTTCGCCGTCAACCAGATCGTGCACAAATCCAATGAGCGCCTGGAAGAAGACGTTCAAGCCTGTGTCGAGCACAAGGTGCCGATCGTGATCACGTCCCTGGGTGCCCGCACCGACGTCAACGACGCCATCCACTCCTACGGCGGCATCGTGCTGCACGACGTCATCAACGACAGGTTTGCGCACAAGGCCATCGACAAGGGCGCCGACGGGCTCATCGCCGTGGCTGCCGGGGCGGGCGGGCATGCCGGAACCATCTCGCCATTCGCTCTCGTGCAAGAGATCCGCGCATGGTTCGACGGGCCGTTGCTGCTCTCCGGCGCCATCGGACACGGTCGCTCGATCCTGGCGGCCCAGGCCGCCGGAGCCGATCTCGCCTACATCGGGTCCGCGTTCCTGGCCACGACGGAAGCGCGCACCGAGCCTGCCTACAAGCAGATGGTCGCCGCCAGCGGAGCCGACGACATCGTGTACTCGAACCTCTTCACGGGTGTGCACGGCAATTATCTGCGCGGTTCCATCGAAGCCGCGGGTCTGGATCCCGAAAACCTCCCCGAATCCGATCCGTCGACGATGAACTTCGGCTCTGGTGGAAACACCGATGCCAAGGCGTGGAAGGACATCTGGGGCGCCGGACAGGGAATCGGCCCCATCCGAGACGTGGTCCCGACGGCAGACCTGGTCGCGCGGTTGAGCGCGGAGTACACCGCGGCACGGGCCCGGTTGTTCGCCGGTGAGCTGGCGTCCGCTGGGGCGTGACAGCAGTTCACATCGCGTAACGGTGGACTGTCTCCGGATGGATGACGATCCGCACCCACGGGTCACGTTGCATGGCCGCGAGATCATCTGCGCGACGGGGATCCCCGAGATCCCAGTAGCGCTCGGCGAGTCGGTCGAGCACGGCACGGGCGCCGTCGTCGTGCACCGTCACAGGGCCGGCCACCGCCACCCACCGTTCACGCTCCCCGACGGGGGCGGTCACCACGAGCGACGCGCGCGGGTCCCTGCGCAATCGGCGGGTACGCACGGTGTCCGGTGCGCTGAACAGCTGAATGGCGCCGCCGTCGGTCACCTCGAACCAGACGGGTCGCGGCTGCGGAGGCCGTGGCCCCTCGGCGGTGGACAGGAATCCGTAGAGCGGGCGCCGCAGCAGTTCCAGGTCAGTGTCGGTCAGTGCAGTCATCGCAGCCACGCTCCTGTAACAGCAACGCGCAGAACATAATCCTCGAAGGCTCTCGCCGGGCGCCCGAGGACAGCGGCAACGTCGTCGGTGGTGCCCGCGATGAGACCGCGCTCCATCAGAACGAACATCTCCGTGACGTGCTCGGCGTCGGTCCGGTCGAGTCCCTGAGTCACGAGCGCATCGGCATACTCGGCGGCAGTGATCCTCCGATAGGACATCGGCCGTCCGGACGCACGGGAGATCAGAGCGACGGCTTCGGCGAACGTGATGGACCGTGGGCCCGTCAGCTCGTAGACGCGGCCGATGTGCCGGTCCGGTTGGATCAGCACCTGAGCCGCGACGTCGGCCACGTCTTCCAGATCGATGAACGGCTCACCGACATCACCGATGGGTAGGGCCAGTTCACCGTCGAGCAGCGGGGCGTGCCAGAGTTCCTCGTCGAAGTTCTGCGCGAAGTTGTTGGGGCGCAGGAACGTCCATGAGATGTCGGACGCACGCACCGCGTCCTCGGCATCGCGCATGTCACGACCGAACGTCGAGTCGCCCCAGTCGTCGGCCCCGCGCCCGGACAGCAGGACCACATGCTGCACGCCTGCAGCCGCAGCACGCGCGACGAATTCGTGGACCGGCCCGGGGACCGACGGCGCGACTACGTACACGCTCGTGACGCCGGTCAACACGGCGTCCCAGTCGTCCGGCGCGGCCCAGTCGAAGGGCATGTCGCTGCGCCGCGACACGGCGTGGACGGGCACGCCTTGCAGGCGCAGCCGGGCGGCAACCCGTCGTCCGGACTTGCCGGTCGCACCGAGAACCAGAGTCTTCGCATCGTTCATGAGATAGAGCCAACATGACCAGATCGGACGAGTACATGGGTATCTGTCCGGAATACCTTGGTGATCGTCTAACCTCGACGGCATGGATGCCTTCGGCGACATGTTCCGCGGTGTGCGCGCGCACGGGTCGCTGTTCGGCAGTTCCCTCCTGACGCCGCCGTGGGCCCTGCACTTCGTCGACGGCGCGCCGCTGACACTGTGCGCCGCCCTCGGCGGGGGCGGATGGATCGTGCCCGAGGAGGGCATGCCGCAACGCATCGATTCCCACGACACGGTGGTGGTGCGCGGCCCGGGTACCTTCACGTTCGTCGACACGCTCGACACGGCAGCTGAACCGCTGGCCTGCGGTGAGTTCTGCGCGACACCGGAGCAGGGCGGAACCCGGCATCGCCTGGGCTGGACGGATGGTGGAAAAGCGGACGGCGCCACCACATTGATCGTGGGCGCCTACCCCGTGCGCGGCGAGATCAGTCACCGGCTGCTCGACGCCCTACCGGTTGTCTTGCATGTCAGCGCCGGAGGGACCGGCGACGCCATCCTCGATCATCTCGCCGAGGAAATCGCTGTCGACGTGCCAGGACAGCAGGTAGTGCTCGACCGGCTGCTCGACTGGATGCTGGTGTGCACCGTCCGCGGCTGGTTCGACCGGCCCGGCGGCGAACCGCCGGCCTGGTGGGCGGCGCAGCGCGATCCGGTCGTCGGCGACGCGCTGCGCCTGTTGCACGATGATCCCGCGGCACCGTGGACGGTGGCGAATCTGGCCGAACGCATCGGGGTGTCCCGGTCGACGCTGGCCAAGCGGTTCTCCGAGCTGATGGGCGAAGCGCCGCTGACCTATCTCACACACTGGCGGATGGCTCTGGCGGTCGACCGGCTGACCGACGATCCCGCGCTGTCGATCGCTCAGGTGGGCCGGTCGGTCGGCTATGCGGATCCGTTCGCGTTCAGTGCGGCGTTCAAGCGGGTCCGAGGGGTCAATCCGCGCGACGTCCGGCGGACCTCGCGCCCCGCTCAGTCCAGGATCGCTGTCGCCTCGACCTCGACGAGCACGTCGGGCTCGAACAGATAGTCCACCCCGATGAGGGACGCCGGCGGTATTCCGCCACCTGGCCCGCGAGATCGCCTGTCGCAACCGGGGTTCCGTCTGCTGTGCGGGCGATCTGCCCGCTCACGTGCACGTGCCGGGTGCCGGTTCCGACGGCGACATGATGGTAGGGAACGTGCTCCGTGAGACCTTCGGGCGATAGGTACTGAACGGACATGACCGTCTCCTTCGAGTTGGGGGCGAGTTCAGCTCTCGCCGCGAACCGCCTTCACCAGAACATCGGCGGCGAGTAGACCGAGGTTGTTCGCCGCCAGCGGACTGTCTCCGCTGAGTAGCTTGCGGTCTTGATGCACCCGGCCCGTCATGTCGTCGTTGAGCACCGTGATGCCCTGCGCTTGCAGCGACTCCGCCAACAGCCACTGCAGATGTCCGGGGATGTAGCCCATGTCGACGTTGGCTCCCTCGTCGAGGGCGTCGGGAAACACACACATCGAGTAGCCCGCGAACGGTGACTGACGACCGTCCCGGCCGACCGCCAGCAGCGCGGCAGGGCCATGGCACAAGGTGACGATGTATCTGTCATGGTCCAGCACCCAGTCCAGGGTCTGCGCCACCGCGTCGGCGTCGGGCAAGCCGACGAGCGCTCCGTGCCCGCCGGGGATGAACACCGCGAGGTAATCGGAGTCCTCGCCGAGCTCATCGGCAACGACATCGGAGAGTTTCTTCGGCTGCTTGAGTTTCGGCTTCAATGTTTCGTAGGCCTGCCGGACGGCCTCGTCCTCGGCCGGCATCGCCCACCACTCCAGCTTCGCCGGGTAGCCGGCGACGGTCGCGACGTCGACCTCGAATCCCGACTCCATCAGGTGTACAAGCGGCAGAAGGGTTTCCACCGGATGGTTGCCGGTGGAGAACATCTTCCCGTTCTTGCACAGCACGTAGCGTTCCTCGGTGGCTATCGCCAAGATCTTCCATCGGCCCTCGGTATAGGCGCCCCGATGCTCGACGCCGTCGAAATCCGTACGGGGCGGAACGTATTGCGTCAGCGAATACGCGGAGGGAAAGAACGCGTTCTCTTCGGCCTCGTCGGGGCGGGGTTCGCGGCTCGCGCCGTCGCTGTTCGTGGCCATCGGCTGTCCCTTCTCGTCGAGACTTCAACTGTTCGTCAAGTCCCGCTCGATCGCAATGCCGATGGCCCTAATTCATCTGCTGAATTTGGATGAGGTTGCCGCACGTGTCGTCGAGTACCGCCGTGGTGACCGGTCCCATGTTCGTCGGCTTCTGCGTGAAGTAGACCCCGAGCGCGCGGAGCCGCTCGTACTCCGCGCCGACGTCGTCGACTGCGAAAGCGGTGAACGGGATACCGTCGGCGACGAGCGCTTCCCTGAACGGCTTCACCGCGGGGTGGCCGTCGGGTTCGAGGACCACCTCGGTGCCGTCGGGCTCCTGCGGGGACACCACGGTGATCCACCGGTGCTCACCCATCGGGATGTCGTGCTTGGCCTGGAAGCCAAGCACTTCCGTGTAGAACGTCAGCGCCTTCTCTTGGTCGTTGACGAACACGCTGGTCAGGGTGATCCTCACGGCGGAGCCTTCCTGTCGATGTCGGTGAACTTGCCGTCGAGCCACCGCTCGACGATCGGTTCCAGTGGCGTCGTGTCGATGTCGTGGTACTTGAACCGGCCCTCACGTCGTGTCGTCACGAGGCCTGCGGCTTCGAGAACGTCGAGGTGCTGCGAGATCGCCTGTCGCGACGAGCCGAGGCCGTGCTTGGACGCCAGCCGCGCGCAGATCTCGAACAATGTCTGACCGTTCCGGTCGGTCAGCTCGTCGAGGATCGTCCGTCGTGTGGGATCAGCCAGGGCCTTGAAGACATCTCCCACTTCCGACACGTTAGGCAAGCCGTCACTTGCATGTCAAGAGAGCTCTGGGCGCGCAGGGTCCTCGGAGAACTACGGAATTTCCAGGGGTGTCCAGCGATCGCCCGCTGGCACCGTGGGACGTGTGCCCATCGAAACCCCGAAGAGGATCACAGTCGTCGGCGCCACCGGCCTGATCGGTCGCCAACTCGTCCCCCTGCTCGGCGACAGCGGCCACGAGGTCATCCCGGCGTCCCGCGCGTCGGGTACGGACCTGCTCACCGGCGACGGCCTCGAGGACGCCCTGGCCGGCGCGGACGTCGTCGTCGACGTGAGCAACTCCGCGACGCCGGACGATTCCGCCCAGGAGTTCTTCGAACGGGCTTCCGCCAACCTGTCGGCCGCAGCGGCCAGGGCCGGCGTCGGCCACTACGTCGTCCTGTCGATCGTCGGGACAGACGTGATGGCCGCCCAATCCGGTTACATCCGTGGCAAGTTGGCGCAGGAGCACGCGGCGGCGAACGCGGGCATTCCGTGGACGGTTGTGCGCGCGACCCAGTTCCACGAACTCGCCGAACCCATCACCGAGTCGCTCATCGCCGACGACGTCGTCCGCGCGCCCATGGCGTTGATCCAGCCCGTCGACTCAGGCGAAGTCACAGCGATCCTGGCCCGCATGGCAGTGGGTGGTCCGCTCAATGTCGTTCATCAGGTCGGGGGTCCGCAGAAGATGTCCTTCGCCGACATGGCCCGCACCGTTCTGCGTCGGCGGGGCCGACCGCTCGACGTCATCGAGGATCCGTCAGCCACCTACAGCGGCTTGGCGATCGACCACACGACGCTCGTCACGGGTGACGACGCCGAACTGGGCACCACGCGACTCGAGGATTGGTTGGCCTGCCGCTGACCGCATGGCAGTGAGCGTCAGGTGCTCGATCGCCTACGGTGGTTGTCACAGCCGATCGCCAGGGGGACGTCGTCCATGAACCATTCATCCGTGCGCCGCGCGCTGACCACCGCCGTCGCCGTCGCCGTCGCTCTCGGCGGCGCGGCCTGCGCCAACGACCGCGCAGAGCCGGCCACGTCCTCGACATCGGCGTCGGCGTCGGCGTCGGCGTCGGCGTCGGAGACGCAGGCGAGTTCGGCGGGGAACGCAAGCACGCACGACCGCGTCGAGAAACTGCTGGACGAGGCAGAAGACGCCTTCGACGCACCGGCCAGAACGTCGTCGGCCGGGAACACCGACAAAACAGCCGACAACATGCAGATCGTCGCTGACCGGTTGACGCAGGCACACGAGCTCGCTCCCTACCGCAACGATCTTCTCTTCAGTGCCGCGTCCGCGCAGATCGCCCGCAAAGACGTCGACGCCGCGCTCGCGCTCTACACGACGGCACTCACCACGGCACCCAATGATGTTGACGCACAGTCATATCTGGCGGGTTGGTCGCGCTATCTCGGTCGGCGAGCCGACACCGACCGCTACGTCGATCAGATCCGCGCGTTGGATCCTGCACGTGCTGAGCAGTTGAACGCGATGTTCGCGACGATCGACCAGAAGGTCTCGACACCACTGACCGACGCTCTGCCGGCGCTGCCGGAGCCCGGGCTCGCCATCGTGACGCTCGGTTATGCGCTGCGCGAGGACGGGTCGATGGACGACATCCTGATCGCTCGCCTGCAGCAGACGAAGGCTGCTGCAGAGCATTGGCCGACCGCTCCCATCATCGTCACCGGCGGGGTCGAGCAGTCCGGTCGCACCGAAGGCGAGTCGATGAAGGAGTGGTTGATCAACAACGGCGTCGCGGCCGATCGCATTCACGACGAGAATTTCGCGCGCTCCACCGTCGAGAACGCTTCCTACGGCGTAGAAGTGCTGGCCAGCGTACGAGCGACCCACGCGCTGATCATCAGTTCGGCCAGTCATATTCGTCGTGCGCTGACGGTGTTCCAACTGGCCGCCGCCGACACCCTGGGTCGAGACTTCCCGTTCTCGGGCAGTGGAAGTGCCGACAAGCCCCTCGCCGACCTCGCCACCCCGACCCCCGATGAGCTTCTCTCGATCTACCGCGACGCCTTCAGTTCGATAGGCATGTGGAGTTACCGCAGCGCGCCACTGCTTCGGCAGTAGCCAGTGACAAACCGTCAGGGCAGCGGGAGTGTCGGAGGAGCGAAGCCAGGATTGACCAACGCCGTGGCAGAGGCTGTTCCGATCGGGCCGGCCTCATCGACGAGAAGCGCCGTCCCCGTTGAGATCCCGTCATGGCTGTGGTGCGTCAGGGCGGCCAGACCGATGAAAGGCCCGCGCGGAAGGCGGCTCAGAGACACCGTGTAGTCGGCGTTGATGAACGGTAGGCCGTCCTGGCCGAAGCCCGTGAGCGAGCTCGCCACATCACCCGCCATGGCCGCAGACCCGAACGGTGTCTTGGCCAGCGCATCGACGATCGGCAGCACGTCGTGAAACCACACGTACTTCGGGCCGCTGTGCGCCCACGCCGCCAGACCGCCGCCGGGCGCCGCGTCATCACGCCCGGCGGTGAACATCAGCATCGGCGCACTGTCGGGAATCGTCGCGGGCATCGCCGGCAACGGCGGCATGGTCACCTCGGCCGACCAGCGCGGCGCCGACGGCTGCTCACCCGGGCGCAGATAGAGAAGACTGGCTCGAGCGATCGGCCTGCCGTCCTGAGTCATCACGATGTCCGCCAAAAGGAGTCGACGCCCCGCGCGCACGACGTCGGTGGTGACGGACACGGGTGTCATCGCCGCGGGCCGCATCAGGTCGACGGTGAACCGGGCCGGGTGCATACCCGCTGTCTGTTCGGAGAGATCACGCTCGCCGATGAGGCCCAGCAGTCCACCGAGATAGTTGCCGCTGATGGTGTCACCCCATGGGCCGCGCGCCCAGTCGGTGGGCGCGAAGAGCTCGCGCCCGGCGTCGTCTGTCTGCAACGCGAAGAACGCTCGAGTGTTCATCGAGCCTGACCATAGCGCCCGGCCGGCACTGCGCGGCATGCTGGCTGGAGGCCGAGCGAAGGAGTCATCATTGCCATCCCTTGAAGAGCGGCTGCGTGCGGTCGAAGATCGGCTGCAGATATACAACCTGCTGGCCACTCACCCACTGACCGGAGACACCGGCGAGCGCGCCCCCGTCGATGCGTTCTACGCCGAGGACGTCGTCGTCGACCGCGGTAACGGCGACGAACCGCACGATCGAGAAGCGATGGCCGAGGTGCTGGGCCGTGCCGAGCACACCGAAGCGATCCAGGCCGGCCTCGCCCATTTCGGGAATCTGCCTCTTGTCGACCTCGACGGCGATTCGGCCACCGCAATCTCCTACATTGCGCTCCTGACACCGGATTCGCACGGCGAGGTCCGACACCTGCCCAATCACGGTGACTCGCAGGGGTTCCGCGTTCACCGCGTCGGAGTCAATGTGTGGTCGCTGACGCGTACCGACGACGGGTGGCGCGTGGCGGCTCGCACGGTGCGCATGGTGGGCAGTGGTGCCTACGAGCTACTGGCCGAGGCCGGTCTGCGTCACCTCGCCCAATAGAGGCTCACCCGGTCGGTGACGCGGTGCGGAAGATCGGCCAGCAGATCTCGGTCGCTTCGAAATGCGTGGGCTCGGAGAGCGAACCGCCGAGATAGTGTTCGCGCGTCGG
Source organism: Actinomycetes bacterium (assembly GCA_023404955.1). Lineage (GTDB taxonomy): Bacteria > Actinomycetota > Actinomycetes > Mycobacteriales > Mycobacteriaceae > Mycobacterium. Next base: position 3,643 of record JAEXZY010000048.1, on the reverse strand, counting down.
CCCCTGGTCGCTGATCAACTGTTCGTTGGCGTACTTGCCTAGGGCCGCATAGCTGCGGTCGATGCCCTCGTGATCACCTGAATGCGTCAGCACGGCGTAGTCGGCCTCGGGAAGGACATGGGCTCGGATGCCCAGCGGCACCGGGGCATTCGGCGGTGCAGGGATGAACAGCGTGGCCTCACCGCGGGAATCACTGAACAGCGATCGCTCGTAAAGGCCGCCGTACACGGGAGCGTCATGTCCGCCCGCGGCAGTTGCCAATGCGTCGCCGAGCGTGGTCAGCGTCGTCACGAACCAGGTGTCGATATGGTCGATGTCGATGGTCGCGCTGATCGACCACACTGCGAGCGCCGGTTCTTGGCGTAACTCGACGGCGGCCGTGTGCACGGGTGCGAGCAACTCACGCAGCGCGCTGACGGTGTCGCGCGTCTGCTGTAGCTGCCGCTCCATCTGCTCGAGGTGAGTCGTGATGATCTCGGTCCGGGCCGCGGCGTCCTCGGTGCTCAGCAGCGCTTTGATGTCGGGGATGGACATCCCGAGCGAGCGGAAGCGCCGGATGATGTGGGCGTGATCCACCTGGCTGGTGTCGTAGAAGCGGTAACCGGTGTGGGGGTCGATGTGAGCGGGCTCGAGTATGCCGAGGTCGTGATAGTGCCGAAGCGCTTTCCGGCTCAGACTGGTCATCAACGAGAAATCGCCGATCGAGACCTGCACGCCCATCGCATCCTCCTCTGCGTCCGTGAACAGCCCACGACGATTGTCGACGTTCCCGTAGGGGCAAGGTCAACGTCGGAACTGAGGCTTGACCTTGCCCCAAGGGGAGGGCCCACCGTCGTGGCATGACAACAACACCATGGGACGCACTCCCTGACACCATCAGAACGTTCATGACCGCGCTCGATGCCCGCCAGGTGGAGCCTGCGCTGGACACGCTGACCACCGATGCCGTGGTGACCGACGAGGGCCACGACTACAAGGGACGTGACGCGATCGGGACCTGGATCGCGACTGCGGCCAGCGAATACACCTACACGACGAAGTTCACCGGCGCGACAGTGCTCGGCTCCAGCGTCGACGTCGGGCAGCACCTCGAGGGCAACTTCCCCGGTGGAGTGGCCGACCTGCACTACCGGTTCACGCTGGACGGCCAGTTGATCAGCCGGGTGGTGATCGAGCCATGACGCGGCGCTGGTTCATCACAGGAGGCACGCCGGGTGGGCTCGGGGTGGCGTTCGCAGAGGCAGCGCTCGAGACGGGCGACCGTGTGGCGCTCACCTCGCGGCGACCGCATGAGCTCGCGGCGTGGGCCGAGCAGTACGGCGACCGCGCTCTCGTCGTGGAACTCGATGTGACCGATGCCGCTCAGGTGCGGCAGGCAGTTCAGACCGTCGAGGAGCAGTTCGGCGGCATCGACGTCGTGGTCAACAACGCCGGCCGTGGCTGGTTCGGTTCGATCGAAGCGATGGACGAGTCGACGGTGCGCGCCATGTTCGAGCTGAACTTCTTCGCGGTGCTGTCGGTGACGCGCGCAGTGCTGCCGGGAATGCGGGCACGCGGCAGCGGGTGGATCGTCAACGTGTCCTCGGTGGCCGGCCTGGTCGCGGCACCCGGATTCGGCTACTACAGCGCGACCAAGTTCGCCATCGAAGCGGTCACGGAGACGCTTCGTGACGAGGTCGCTGGACAGGGCATCTCGGTGTTGGCGGTCGAGCCAGGGGCGTTCCGCACCAACGCATACGCGGGCTTCGCGGATGAGCCTGTGGCGGAACCTGTTCCGGAGTATCGCGACATGCTCGAACAGGTGAAGGCGACGTTCGTCGAGATGGACGGCGTGCAGCCCGGCGATCCGCGTCGCGGAGCCCGTGCTGTGATCGCGGCGATGGCTCAGAACCCGCCGCCGCGACGGCTGATTCTCGGCAACGGTGGCTTCGATGCGGTGGTCGACACGCTCGAGGGTGCGCTGGCCGATATCCGGTCTGGCGAGAAGCTCTCGCGCAGTGCCGATTTCCCTGAATAGTCCTGCTACTGACCGGACTTGAGTGTTGCCGCGAGGCCGGCCAGCGCCACGTCGACGGCGGCGTTGAGCCGGCCTTGCGGAACCCCTGCGGCAGCGTCAACCGCAAGGCCCTGCCCGATCGTCACGGCATACCCTGCCAGTGAGTCGGCATCGATGTCGGCTGCATCGTCGGTAGCTGCAAGCGCTTTCGCAATCGCCTCTTCGATACCGTGGCGGTATTCGGCGAGCATCTGGGGTATGTGGGCGTTGTTCGGCCCGCAGGAGATGCCGCCGTGGATGGACAGGCATCCGGGCGCGCTGCCGGCCCGCACAGCCTTGGCGGTGTCGCGGAGATATGCCTCCAGCACGCCGTAGGCGGTGGGCTGCGCGAGCAACTGACTCAGATGTCCGTGATAGCACTGCCGATAGCGCTCGAGCGCGCGAACGAAGAGGTCTTCCTTGCTGCCGTACACCGCGTACAGGCTCGGCTTGTTGATACCCATCGCCTGGGTGAGCTCGGCCAGGGATGCGCCCTCGTAGCCGAGGCGCCAGAACACATCGATGGCCGCATCGAGCGCTTGATTTTCGTCAAAGGCTCGCGGGCGGCCGCCGGCGTGCCGTTGCTCTGCGCTCATACGGCCGAGTCTAATCCTGGCTCCCTGTTTTTTACCGTTCGGTATAGAACTGGTATGGTCGGCTTCGACCGATCGGTACAAAACTGGAGGGCCAATGCCGAACCTTGCTGGGAAGACCGCACTCGTCACCGGAGCGACATCCGGGATCGGCCTTGCCGGAGCACGCGCGCTCGCGAATGAGGGCGCCCACGTGTTCCTGGTCGGACGCCGCCAGGACGCACTCGACGAGGCCGCCGCGAAAATTGGCTCGGCACAGGCGACTCCTGTGCGCGCTGATGTCACCGCGCCCGAAGATCTCGAGGGGTTGGCGGCAGCCATCGAGGCCTCAGGACGCCACTTGGACGTCGTCTTCGCCAACGCCGGCATCAACGAGTTCGCGACGTTGGGAACACTCACCTGGGAGCACCACAGAAAGATCTTCGACACCAATGTCGGCGGAGTGATCTTCGCTGTGCAGGCGGCACTTCCGTTCTTGCGCGAGGGTGCATCGATCATCCTGTGCGGTTCCAACGCCGACGTGAAGGCGGCCCCCGGCGCGAGCGTCTACGCCGCGTCGAAGGCCGCGATCCGCTCGCTGGGTCGCACATGGGCGGCAGAACTCCTCGACCGCAAGATCCGCGTCAACGTCGTCGCACCGGGTCTCACCGAAACGCCCGGTCTTGCAGACCTTTTCGCGGGTGCCGACGACGCGCTGTCCGACTTGACCTCGACCGTACCGGTGAAGCGTCGCGCCCGCGCCGAGGAGATCGGCGCGGTTGTCGCCTTCCTCGCCTCCGACGCGAGTTCCTACATGACGGGCTCGGAGGTGTACGTCGACGGGGGTGCCAGCCAGTTCTGACCGCCCGGCGCGCGCAATTCAGACGCCGCTGTCACGCGGCTTCGCCATCGGGTGGTGCGGGTCCGCCGGGTTCTGACGGGTCGGCCGTCGAGGATGGCGGGCAGGCGTCAGCCTCGCCGACCGGATCGGCCGGCGCGTCAGTGTCATCCCTCTCGTCGTCGGGTGGGCGCAGAA
>JAEXZY010000038.1 GCA_023404955.1 Actinomycetes bacterium | reverse complement strand
GGCCAGCGTCGTCGTCAGCACGCTGGCCGCGGCTCCGGCGGCGATGTGCGCGGCGATCAGCGCATCGAGGGTGTGGGAGTTCAGCAGTGGCACGTCGCCGGAGGTGACGACGACGACACCGGTGAAGTCGGTCGGCAGAGCCGCGAGTCCGCAGCCGACGGCGTGGCCGGTGCCGCGCTGCTCCTCCTGCACCGCGATCTCGACGCGGCGGCCGAGCGCCTCGCCGATCTGCAGCGCGGCCGGAGCGACGCGTTCGCGATCCTTCCCGACGATGGCCACCAGATGCGTCGGGTCGACCCCGGCGACGGCATGTATGGCGTGGGCCAGCATGCTGCGCCCGCCGAGGGTGTGCAGCACCTTGGGGGTGTCGGACTTCATCCGGGTGCCGGCTCCCGCGGCGAGAATGAGGACGGCTGCGTCACGCGTCATCGCGGCTCCTGCCTGTCGACTGTGCAGGTTCATCCGGGACACGCCGGCTGCGCCGTATCAGTTCGCACACTCGCGATTGAACTCGTCGCTCCGTCGCCAGGACTCGAACCTGAACTATCTGAACCAAAATCAGAGGTGCTGCCGATTACACCACGACGGATCGGTGACGAGATACGCGTGCGACTTTAGCCCATGGCGTGGTGGTGCAGACCGAACGGAACAGCCGCCAGCAGGGTGACCGACGCGGTGCGGCCCGTCGGCAGTCGATACGTCCGGCGGCTGCCCGGTGTGGCGCCGAGCAGCGCGCTGCCCAGGGGCGACGCGGCGGTGTAGACGTCGAGCTCGTCGTCGGTCGTACCGAGCGTGCCGAGGAGGAAGGTCTCCGTCTCGTCCGAGTCGTCGAAGCGGACGGTGAGCACCATGCCCGGCTCGGCGACGCCGTCGTCGGGCGGCGCCTCGGTGTGCACGGATCGGCTGAGCAGTTCATGGATGTCGCGGATGCGCTGCTTGCGCGCGAGCCAGGCGTCGACGACGTCGCCGGTGCGGTCGGTTCCGGAACGCGGCACGGACAGCAGCTCGGCCAGCTCGGCTTCCAGCGCGGTACGGGCATGCGGGGTCATCCAGACGGTGGTCATGAGGGGTCCTTTCGGAGTCTTTTCCTGGTCCTGCCCACAGGGCTCGTCGTCAGGGGCGGGTCACGGCACCGCCCCTGACGACCGGGGGTGAGTCAGCGTCTGCGCAGCGGATCGAAGGCCCGCGCGGCCTCGGGCACCTTGCCCGTGACGATCCGTTCGGCGAGGAGACGTCCGGTGGCGGGGCCGTGTGCCAGCCCCCACATGCCGTGCCCGCCCGCCACGAAAACCTCGCGGTCGAGCTGGCCGATCAGCGGGATGCCGTCGTCGGTCACCGGGCGCGGACCGACCCAGACGTCGGTGCGCTCGTGCCAGCGGACGCCGTCGAGCAGCGGCGCCGCGGCCGCGACGATCGCGTCGACCCGCGGCAGCGACAGCGGCTCGTCCGGGCGACGGAACTCCATCGTCCCGGCGACGCGCAGCCCGCCGCGGTACGGCGTGCACGCCACCCGCGCTTCGGGTAGGTAGATGGGCCCCGGCAGGGGCCGATCCACCGGCACGGTGAACGAGTAGCCGCGTCCGGCCTGCAGCGCCACCCGCACCCGGCGGCCCGTCAGCGCCGGCAGCCACGCGCCTGTGGCGACGACCGCGGCGTCGGCCCGCAGCGGCCCGGCCCCGCGCAGATGCACCTGCACCCCGCCGCCGTCGGGGGAGACGCCGACGACCTCCCCGGTGTGCAGCGCGGCGCCCCGCTCGGTGACGGCCCGGCCCAGCGCGGTGGTGAAGCGGCCGGGGTCGACGAAGCGCTGGCCGGCGATGTCGACCACGGTCGCGACGGCCGGCGCCGCCAGAGGCACCCGGTCGCGCACTTCGGGGCCGGTCAGCACGTCGACCGTCGTCGGCCGATCGCCCAGCCAGGTCCGCAGCTCGCGGCCGAATGCGGCCGCTCGCTCGGCGTCGCGGAACGCGACCGCGATCGACGTATCGGTCACGGGCGCGTCGACGCCGTTGGCGACCAGCACGTCGAACGTCTCGATCGCCTCGTCGTTGAGTACCGCGCTGGCTTGCGCGGCACGCTGGAATGCGCCGGGACGGCAGTGCGCGGCGAACCGCATCAGGAAGCGCGCCAGCGCGGTGTCCGCCCGCAGGGGAATGTGCAGCGGCGCCGCGGGGTCGGCCAATGCGTGCAGCCCCTCGCGCAGCACGGACGGCGAGTTCAGCGGCGTGGTCAGCGCCGGCGAGACCCAGCCGGCGTTACCCCACGACGCGCCCGCGGCCACTCCGGTGCGGTCGACGACCGCCACGTCGACGCCCCGCTCCTGCAGAAACCATGCCGTCGACAGGCCGACGATGCCCGCGCCGACGACCACCACAGATCGGGGACCGCCGTCCATCCCTGACCTGGCCCACATGACACCCTCCTCGCTCGATGACCGACGACTTCATGGTCGGTCGAGACGGGCGGTGGGGTGTTGTACTGCGGGGACAATCAGGCGGCGCCGAATTGTCGCGCTGCGACAAGCCGGTCAGTCGCGTACGGCGAGTTCGACCATCATCGCGAATCGCTTCTCGGCGTCGTCGAGGTGCAGATCGGTCAGCTCGGCCATCCGTCGCATGCGGTAGCGGACCGTGTTCTCGTGCACGCCCAGCCGCGCCGCGGTGCGAGCCGGGTCGCCGCGCTCCTGCAGCCAGGCCCGCAATGTCGCCTCGTACGCGGTGCCCTGCGCCGCGTCGTGGGCCCGCAGTTCGGCAACCGCCCCGCGGTGCGGATTGCGGCCGGCGCCTGCGGCCGATCGCAGGCGTTGCAGCACGACGTCGTTCCAGGATTCGTCGTAGGCCGGTGCGACGGTGGCGCCGGTGCTCTCCTGCAGCGCGAGGCACTCGTCGGCCTCGGTGCGTGCCGCAGCGAGGTCACCGACGGCGGCCGGTGCGCTGATCCCGGCCTGCACGCGCAGCTGCGGCGGCAGCGCGGTGACCAGCGCGTCCACCCAGGCCCGGGCGACCGCCGCCTCGTCGGCGGCGAGCACGGTGTAGACGGTGGTGTCGGCGAGCGCGCTGCGCGACGGGCGGGACCAGCCGAAACCGGCAGTCGCCTGCTCGAAGGCCTGCAGGAGCGCCGCGTGCCTGCGGCCGCGCTCGTGCGCGCGCAGCGCCACCACCCGCAGCTCCGCGGGCGGTAACCCGAGTCGGCTGGCAAGTGTTGCCGCGTCGGGTGTGCCGTCGAGCAGCCGGATCACCAGCTCCGACTCGACCTGACGTTCCAGATCCGCGCTCGCGCGGGAGCGCAGCAGGTGCAGAGCGACGGTGTGCGCCCCGTCGGCGAGCGCTCGGCGCCCCGCCCCGGTCAACGGCTCCGGGCAGGACACCCACACCGAACCGAGCAGGTCCCTGCCCGAGCGCACCGCCACCACCATGCGCCCGGTCCGCCCGGTGTCCGGGTCGGCGGGGACGAACATCGGCTCATCGGAGCTCGTCAGGTGTGCGAACACGCCGTGTTCGGCGAAGATCTCGCGCACGTCGGCCGACGCCTGCCGGGTCAGGATCGTCGCGACGCGCGGCGGATCGGCGTCGCGCTGATCCCGGGAGAACGCCAGCACCTGCGAGCGGCGGTCCTCGATCACCACCGCACCGCCCACCGCGGCGGCCAGGCTGTCGGCGACCGCGAACAGATCGGTCGGCCCGCGGCCGGACTCCGTCTCCCGGCCCTCCAGGACGAGGCCGTAGACGATCGCGGCGATGTCGCTCCACGGCACCGCCGCGTCGACCACGAGGACCGCGATGTCGCCGGTCGCGTCGGTGTCGGTGTCGTGACTGCGGGTCAGCACGGCGACCGCACCGGCCGCGGTGGCCCACCCCACCGCCTCGCCGGCCGACGTCGCGCCCACGGCGAGCAGCACGTCGCCGGGCACTGTGCGGCCGTCGACGGTCTCGGGCAGCACGACGCTGCGCAGCTCGGTCGAGCGGTCCGCCGAGCCGGCGTGCCAGCGGACGCCGTACCCGCCGAGAACGTTGATCAGCCGATCCAGCGTGATCACGGAGCTTGACGGTACGCGGGGATGGCGCGGTTTACCCTGAACGGCGTGCCAGCTCCCGACAAGGATGTCCGCGCCCCGCGCGCCCGGATGACCGGCAGTGAGCGTCGCCAGCAGCTGATCGAGATCGCGAAGTCGCTGTTCGCCGAGCGGGGTTTCGACGGCACTTCGATCGAGGAGATCGCGCTGCGGGCCAACGTCTCGAAGCCCGTGGTGTACGAGCACTTCGGCGGCAAGGAGGGGCTCTACGCCGTCGTGGTGGACCGCGAGATGTCAGCGCTCCTCGACGGCATCACCTCGTCGCTGACCAACAACCGCTCCCGCGTACGCCTGGAGCGGGTCGCGTTGGCGCTGTTGACCTACGTCGAAGAGCACACCGACGGGTTCCGCATCCTCATCCGCGATTCCCCGGCGAGCATCACGGCGGGCACCTACTCGACGCTGCTCAACGACGCCGTCAACCAGGTGTCGTCGATCCTGGCCGGGGATTTCTCGCGCCGCGGTCTCGATCCCGACCTGGCCCCGCTCTACGCGCAGGCACTCGTCGGTTCGGTGTCGATGTCGGCGCAGTGGTGGCTCGACACCCGTGAGCCGAAGAAGGAGGTGGTGGCCGCGCATCTGGTGAACCTGATGTGGAACGGGCTGACCCATCTCGAGGCCGACCCGCAGCTGCGGGGAGAGTAGCCCGCCGTTTCGGGTTCGGTCGGTTCGGCCATCGCGCGGTCGGGGCCTACGATGGAGCTCATCATGACCGCATCGGGGACCCTTCATGTCCACACCCCGATCGCGGGCCTCGTCGACCTGGCACTGCGCGATCCCTCTCTGCAGGACGTCACGCGCCGCGCCGCCGACCGGCCCGCCGATCTCGATCTCGTCGGCCCGGCCAGCGCCCGGCTGTTCGCCACTGCCGCGCTCGCCCAGGCCGGCCCGGTGCTCGCCGTCACCGCGACCGGCCGCGAAGCCGATGACCTGACCGCCGAACTGAAAGGCGTGTTCGGCGATGCGGTCGCGATGTTCCCGTCGTGGGAGACGCTGCCGCACGAGCGGCTCTCACCCGGCGTCGACACCGTCGGCGCCCGGATGATGGTGCTGCGCCGGCTCACCCACCCCGACGACGAGCGGCTGGGCCCGCCGCTGCGGGTTCTGGTGACGACGGCGCGCTCGCTGCTGCAGCCGATGGCGCCGGACCTGGCCGCAGTCGAGCCGGTGACGTTGACCGTCGGCGAGGAGTCGGACTTCGACGGCACGGTCGCGCGTCTTGTCGACCTGGCCTACACCCGCGTGGACATGGTGGCCAAGCGCGGCGAGTTCGCCGTGCGCGGCGGCATCCTCGATATCTTCCCGCCGACGGCCGAGCATCCGGTGCGCGTGGAGTTCTGGGGCGACGAGGTCTCGGAGATGCGCATGTTCGCCGTCGCCGATCAGCGGTCCATCCCGGAGATCGACGTCGCGACGGTGATCGCGGTGTCCTGCCGCGAGGTGTTGCTGACCGCCGAGGTGCGGGAGCGGGCCGCGGTGCTGTCCGCCGAGCACCCGGTGGTGGAGAACGGGGTGCCGGGCAGCGTGCCCGAGATGCTGGCCAAGCTCGCCGAGGGCATCCCCGTCGACGGGATGGAGGCGCTGCTGCCGCTGCTGAAGCCGGGCGGTCTGGTGACGTTGCCCTCGCTGCTGCCGGCGGGCACGGCGCTGCTGATCTGCGATCCGGAAAAGGTGCGCAGCCGCGCCGCCGATCTGATCAAGACGGGGCGTGAGTTCTTGGAGGCGTCGTGGTCGACGGCCGCCGTGGGCGGTGACGCGCCGATCGACCTGGAGGCCCTCGGCGCGTCGGGATTCGTCCCCTTCGACGAGAGCCGTGACGCCGCGCGGGCGGGTGGCCACCCGTGGTGGACGCTGAGTCAGCTCGACAGTGGCGCCGACGAGCCGGTGCGGCTGGACATCCGGCCCGCGCCCTCGGCGCGGGGTCAGCAGCACAACCTCTCCGAGATATTCGCGATGCTGCGAGCCCACGTCCTCACCGGCGGTTACGGCGTCGTGGTCACCCCGGGCACCGGAACCTGCATGCGGGTGGTCGAGCAGCTCGGCGACGCCGACACGCCCGCAACGATTCTCGAGCCCGGCGCCGTGCCACGCGAAGGCGTGGTCGGGGTGCTCAAGGGCCCGCTGCACGACGGTGTCGTACTGCCCGGCGCGAACCTGGTGGTGATCACCGAGGCCGATCTGACGGGCAACCGCGTCGCGGCCACCGAAGGCAAGAAGCTGGCGGCCAAGCGGCGCAACGTCGTCGACCCGCTGGCGCTGACCGCCGGCGATCTGGTGGTGCACGACCAGCACGGCATCGGCCGGTTCGTCGAGATGACCGAGCGGGTGGTGGGCGGCGCCCGGCGCGAGTACCTGGTGTTGGAGTACGCGTCGTCGAAGCGCGGTGGCGGGTCCGATCGGCTCTACGTGCCGATGGACTCGCTGGATCAGTTGTCCCGCTATGTCGGTGGCGAGGCGCCCACGCTCTCCAAGCTCGGTGGTAGCGACTGGGCGAACACGAAAACCAAAGCGCGCCGGGCGGTTCGGGAGATCGCCGCGGAACTGGTCACGCTGTACGCCAAGCGGCAGGCCTCGCCCGGGCACGCGTTCGCCCCGGACACCCCGTGGCAGGTCGAGATGGAAGACGCGTTCGGCTTCACCGAGACGATGGATCAGCTCACCGCGATCACCGAGGTGAAGTCCGACATGGAGAAACCCGTCCCGATGGACCGGGTGATCTGCGGCGACGTCGGCTACGGCAAGACCGAGATCGCGGTGCGTGCGGCGTTCAAGGCGGTGCAGGACGGTAAGCAAGTCGCGGTGCTGGTGCCGACGACGCTGCTGGCCGATCAGCACCTGCAGACGTTCAGCGCGCGTATGGCCGGCTTCCCGGTCACGGTGAAAGGCTTGTCGCGCTTCACCTCTGGAGCCGAGTCCAAAGCCGTGATGGAGGGCATGAAGGACGGCTCGGTCGACATCGTGATCGGCACCCACCGCCTGCTGCAGACCGGCGTGACGTGGAAGGACCTCGGTCTGGTCATCGTCGACGAGGAGCAGCGCTTCGGCGTCGAGCACAAGGAGCACATCAAGTCGATGCGCACCCACGTCGACGTGCTGACGATGAGCGCGACGCCGATTCCTCGCACGCTGGAGATGAGCCTGGCCGGGATTCGCGAGATGTCGACGATCCTCACCCCGCCCGAGGAGCGCTATCCGGTGCTGACCTATGTCGGCCCGCACGACGACAAGCAGGTCGCCGCGGCACTGCGCCGCGAGATGCTGCGCGACGGTCAGGCGTTCTACATCCACAACCGGGTGCGCTCGATCGATCAGGCCGCCGCGAGGGTGCGCCAGATGGTGCCCGAGGCGCGGGTGGTGGTCGCGCACGGGCAGATGCCCGAGGAGCAGCTGGAGAAGACGGTCGAGGGGTTCTGGAACCGCGAGTTCGACATCCTGGTGTGTACGACGATCGTCGAAACGGGCCTGGACATCTCGAACGCCAACACGCTGATCGTCGAGCGGGCGGACACGTTCGGTCTGTCGCAGCTGCACCAGTTGCGGGGCCGGGTCGGGCGTTCCCGCGAGCGTGGGTACGCGTATTTCTTGTATCCGCCGGAGGTTCCGCTGACCGAGACCGCCTATGACCGGCTTGCGACGATCGCGCAGAACAACGACCTCGGTGCGGGTATGGCGGTCGCGATGAAGGATCTCGAGATCCGCGGCGCGGGTAACGTGCTGGGCGCCGAGCAGTCCGGCCATGTGGCGGGCGTGGGATTCGATCTGTACGTTCGGCTCGTCGGCGAGGCCGTCGAGGCTTACCGCGCGGCGGCGGACGGGAAAACCGTTCTCGCACCGGAAGAGCCGAAGGAAGTCCGAATCGATCTGCCGGTCGACGCGCATCTGCCACCGGATTACATCGGTAGTGACCGGCTGCGGCTGGAGGCATACCGCCGGCTGGCCGCTGCCGCCGACGATGCGGCGGTCGACTCGGTGATCGAGGAGCTCATCGACCGGTACGGACCGCTGCCCGAGCCGGCCCTGCTGCTGGTCGCGGTGGCCCGGCTGCGGCTGCTGGCGCGGGCTTTCGGGGTGACCGAGGTCGGGGCCCCGTCGGGATCGACGGTGCGTATAGCGCCGCTGACGCTGCCCGATTCGGCGCAGTTGCGTCTCAAGCGGCTCTACGCCAGCGCCAGCTACCGGGCCACCACATCGGTCGTGCAGGTGCCGATCCCGCGGGCAGGCAGTGGGGTCGGGGCGCCGCGCATCCGCGATCTCGAGCTGATCGCATTCGTGGCGGGTCTGCTGGTGGCCATCGCCGGCGACGGGCAGGCGCCGGTCGACATCACGAAGTTCGGAGGGGGCGCATGACGGTCGTGCTGGTGGATCCGCGCCGCCCGTCGCTGGTGCCGATCGAGGCGATCGATCTGCTGGCCGGTGACGTGCAGTACACCGAGGAGATGCCGGTCAAGGTGCCGTGGTCACTGCCGTCGGCGCGCCCCGCCTACAGCGGTGATCCGGCGCCGACGCTGCTGTCGTCCGACCGGGAGCATCCGTCGGTCGCCGCACGGATCGCCGCCGGCGAGCGGGTGATCTCCGCGCCGGCTCCGCAACCGGGGGAACACCTGGTGGACGCGGTCGCGATGATGGACAAGCTGCGCACCGCCGGTCCGTGGGAGAGCGAGCAGACCCATGACTCTCTACGGCGCTATCTGCTCGAGGAGACCTACGAGCTGTTCGACGCGGTGCACGGCGGTGACCTGACCGAACTGCGTGATGAGCTCGGGGACGTGTTGCTGCAGGTGCTTTTTCACGCGCGGATCGCCGAGGACGCGACCGAGGGCGCGTTCGGTATCGACGACGTGGCCGACGCGCTGGTGCGCAAGCTCGGCAATCGGGTGCCCGCGGTGCTGGCCGGTGAGTCGATCTCTCTGGAGGACCAGCTGGCGCAGTGGGAAGCGCGCAAGGCGCTGGAGAAGTCGGCCCGCGAGTCGATCATGGACGACATTCCCACCGCTCAGCCGGCGCTGGCGCTGGCGCAGAAGGTGCTCGCCCGCGCCGAGGGAGCCGGCTTCCCGGCCGACCTGGTCCCCGATGCGCTCACGTGGATCACCGTCAGCGCCGACTACGACGCCGAAAACGGCCTGCGCACAGCGGTTCTGGAGTTCATGGCGGACGTGCGAGCGGCGGAGCGCGCAGCCAGTGCCGCCCGGCGGTCAGAGGATGTCGCTGAGGAGCTCGACGGTAGCCCGCGCGGGGTGATCAGCGCCGATGAGTGGCGTGCCCACTGGCCGCACGAGGTCGTCGACGAGCCCCAGGACGCCCCCACCGACGATTCCGCACAGGCGGACGAGGACCAGCGGGGCTGACCACGCCGAGGCTCAGCGCCTACTCGAACAGCGTCGAACCCCAGAACGTCGAGGTGTCGCCCTCGCGGATGCCCGGCGGGCACGCGAACACCGCCGAACTCGTCGGCGTCACGTACTCGTTCATCGCATCGCTGCGCGAGATCGCGTTCTGCATCGGCACGAACTGCGTGATCGGGTCGCGCACGAACGCGATGAAGAAGAGCCCGGCGTCGAGATGGCCGAACCCGTCGGAGCCGTCGGTGAAGTTGTAGCCACGCCGCAGGATCTCGATGCCGCCGAGGTTCTCCTTCGACGCCAACCGCACATGGGCGAGCTCGTCGATCATCGGCTTGTTCTTCTTGTCTTTGAGCGAAAAGTTGAGTTCCTCGAACTCGTCGGACAGCCCCATCGGCGCGCCGCTGCCCTTCTGCCGGCCGATGACGCGTTCCTGCTCGAGCAGCGTGGTGCGGTCCCACTGCTCGATCCTCATCCGGATACGGCGGGCCACCAGGTAACTGCCGCCTGTCAGCCAGGCGGGGCCGTCGCCGTCGCCGACCCACACGAACTGGTTCAGCTTGTCGGTCTCGTCGGACCGCAGGTTGGCCGTTCCGTCCTTGAAACCGAACAGGTTTCGTGGGGTGGACTGATCGCGGGTGGTCGACGAGGTGCGACCGAAGCCCAGCTGCGAGTAGCGCACCGCGACGGTGCCGAAGCCGATCCGCGCCAGGTTGCGGACCGCGTGGACCGCGACCTGCGGATCGTTCGCGCAGGCCTGCACGACGATGTCGCCGCCGCTGCGGGCCGGGTCGATCTTCTCGTTCGGAAACTTGGGCAGATCGACCAGCTGTGCGGGCTTCTTGTCGGCGATCCGGAACCGGTCGACGCCGTCCTTGACGAAGAACGACGGGCCGAACCCGATCGTCAGCGTCAGCTGAGACGGGGGCAGGCCGAGCGCCTCGCCGGTGTCACTCGGCGGCGAGTACGGATTCTGGCCGGTGGCACCGTTGGGGAACGCTTCCTCCCCCTGCGTCATCCGCTCGGCCATCTCGGTCCAGTCGGCGAGCATCTTGATGACGTCGTCGCGGCTGTTCGTCGTCACGTCGAACGTCGCGAAGTGCATCCGGTCCTGGGCCTCGGTGATGATGCCCGCCTGGTGCTCGCCGCGGAACGGTACCGCGGTGTTCAGGTGGTTGGCCGGCTGCGCCGCCGTCGCCCGGCCGGCGAACGCTCCCGCACCCGCCGCACCGACCACCGCGGCGCCGACCCCGGCAGCGCCGAACAGCTTGCGCCTGCTCAGCCCTGGCCGAGTCGAATCACCCGGCGGCACAGGCTCATTGGGGTGCGATGACACCTTGCACCTGGCTCACTTCTTTGCTCAGCGCGTCGATCGCCCGGGAGAGCTCCTGGCGCTGGGGTTCGGTCACGGTGTCGTAGCTGACGAACCCGTCGCCCTGGCGGTACTGCTCGAGCAGCTTCTCGGCCTCGGCGAACCGCTGGTCCACGCGCTTGCCGAGGTCGGGGTTGCGCTCGTCGAGGATCGGCCGCACCGAGGCGACCGCCGTCTGGGAGCCCTGCAGGTTGGCGTTGAAGTCCCACAGGTCGGTATGGCTGAAGATGTCCTCTTCGCCGCTGATCTTGCTGGTGGCGATCTCGTCGAGCAGACCCTGTGCGCCGCCGGCGATCTGGGTGGAGTCGATCGTGTAATCGGGCGCCTTCACCCCGGCGTCGAGTTCCTTGACGTCGGCGACCAGCTGGTCGGCGATCGCATTGGTGTCGGGCTGCAGGCCGCTGACCCACAGGTCCTTCTCGAGGCGGTGGAAACCGGTCCACTTCTGTCCCGGCTCGAGGTCGGCTTCGCGCAGGTCGATGCGCGGGTCGAGGTCGTTGGGGAACGACTCCGCGACGGGCTCGATGCGCTCGTAATAGGTGCGCGACACCGGGTATTGCGCCTTGGCCGCCTCGATGTTGCCGGCCTTGATCGCGGCGACGAACGATTCGACGGCCGGGATCAAGGCGTCGGTCTGGCTGTTGATGTAGCGCTTGTAGCTGTCGGCGGCCTCTTTGAACTTGCCTTCGGTGTCGACCTCGACGGCGTCGCCGCTCACGGTGTAGTCCGCCCGGATGCCGTCGCCGATCATGCCCGGCTTGCACGCGGTCTGGTAGGTGCCCGGCTGGGTGAGCTGAACGATGAGTTTGCGCTGCAGCCCGGGGGAGATGTTCTCGACCTCACCCATCACCCGCTCGCCCTCGCCGTAGACATAGAACTCGGTGACCTTGTTGCCGTTGTTGGTGACCACGAAGGTGTTGGCGCCGGTCTTGCCCTCGGTGCCGGAGAGCTCGCAGGAGCCGTCGGAGGCGTTGACGGTGATCTGTGCCGGCGCGTCGGTGCCCTCGGCGGCGTTGGCCGGCTCCTCTTTGGCCTGGCAGCCACTCAGCGCCAGGGCGGCTACGGCCGTGCTCAGGACGGCGACAGACGGGAAGACCTTCACGTGGTGGACCTTTCGGGGTCGGGGAGGGGAGAGGTGGGCGCCGACCGGGTGGGCGCCGCTGTAGGACGAAGGAACAGGGTGAGGACGACGACGAGGTAGGCGAGCCAGCCGATCAGCTGCAGCACGGTCGGTGTCGGGGTCACGTTGAAGACGCCCTGCACCACTTCGCCGTACCAGGACGACCAGTTGAACCACGCGGAGATGTCGAAGGCCTTGGTGCCCAGGCCGGGCAGCCAACCGACCGTCTGCAGCGCGCCGATGCCGTAGGACAGGATGCCGGCGGCGACGACGATCAGGAACACGCCCGTGTAGGTGAAGAACTTCGCGAGGTTGATGCTCAGCGCGCCGCGGTACATGCCGTAGGCGATGGCGCCGGCGATCAGCACGCCGATGATCAGTCCGACCAGCGGCCAGTTCGACGTCGCTTCGGCGTACCCGACCATGAAAAGAGCGGTCTCGACGCCTTCGCGACCGACGGCGAAGAACGCCAGCAAGGCGACGGCCAGGGGGCCGGTCTCGAGGGCTTTCGCCATGTCGCTGCGCAGCCCACTGGACATACCGGCGGCCGCGCGTCGCATCCAGAGAACCATCGTGGTGACGATGACGACGGCAACCAGGGAGGCCACGCCGGCGATGGCTTCGGCCGCCAGGCCCGTGATCGTGTTCTCGCCGAATTGGATGACGAGGAAGACGGTGATCGTCATCGCGAGTGCGGCGCCGACTCCCAGCCACACCCATCTGAGAGCGTCGCGGCGGTCGGATTTGACCAGGAAGGCGACCAGGATCGAGACGACGATCGCGGCTTCCAACCCCTCGCGCAGCCCGATCAGCCCGCTGCCGAACAGCTGGGAGGTCACGTCGGGCGAGGCCGCCAGGGTGGCCGTGTGCATGCTGACCGGCAGATCGGTGCTCATGCTCATCGCGGGGTCCTCGTCGTTCAGCCTTGGCTAGCCAAAGGAAGGTTCGGCTCACCTTGGTTGGTGATGCGCTGATGAATGTACACCGCCTGTGTCGGGCCCGGGATGGGTCTCAAGTCCTCAGGTGCGTGGCAGCATGGCTAAGACCGAGGGCCGCAGCAGAGGGCGACCCAGAAGGCGTTGAGGAGTCCGGTGACACGGGTGCGTTGGCTGCGAACCGTGGCCGTGATCGCCGCTGCGGCGCTGCTCCTGGCCGCCAGCTGTTCGTGGCAGCTCGGCAACCCGATTCCAGAAGGCGTGCCACCCCCGCCCGGAGATGCGGTGCCGCAGATCGACACCTACGCCAAGGGCCGGCCGGCCGATGCGCTGCACGGCTGGGCGGCCGCGCGCGCCCCGGCGCTCGGCATCCCGGTGACCGCGCTGGAGGCCTACGCCTATGCCGCGCGCGTGGCCGACGTCGAGAACCCCGACTGCCATCTGAAGTGGACGACCTTGGCGGGTATCGGACAGGTGGAGAGCCACCACGGCACATACCGGGGGGCGGTGATCAGCCCCAACGGCGATGTCACGCCGCCGATTCGTGGGGTGCTGCTCGACGGCACGGGCGGCAACCTCGAGATCCTCGACCACGACTCGGTCAGCCACGACCCGGCCACCGAGGAGAAAGGTGACGAGCCGTTCGCGCGCGCGATGGGGCCGATGCAGTTCATCCCCGAGACGTGGCGGCTCTACGGCGTCGACGCCAACAACGACGGCAAGATCAGCGCCGACAACATCGACGATGCGGCCCTGTCGGCCGCGGGCTACCTGTGCTGGAGCGGCAAGGACCTCGCCACACCGCGCGGCTGGATGGACGCGCTGCACGCCTACAACCACTCGGATCAGTACGCCCGGACCGTGCGGGACTGGGCGACTGCGTACGCCGAAGGACACCCGCTCTGAGAACCTCTAGGCTCAGTGCTGATTGTCACGCCCGTAAGGACCCCGGATCTAGCAAGGAGGCAGTAGTGCCCATCATCGAGCAGGTCGGAGCCCGCGAGATCCTCGACTCCCGGGGCAACCCGACGGTCGAGGTGGAGGTGGGTCTGCTGGACGGCACGGTCGCCCGTGCCGCCGTCCCGTCGGGTGCCTCCACCGGTGAGCACGAGGCCGTGGAGCTGCGCGACGGCGGTTCCCGCTACCTCGGCAAGGGCGTGCAGAAGGCGGTCGAGGCGGTGCTCGACGAGATCGGGCCCGCCGTCATCGGCCTCGGCGCCGACGAGCAGCGCCTCGTCGATCAGGCGCTCGTCGATCTGGACGGCACGCCGGACAAGTCCCGGCTGGGCGCCAACGCGATCCTCGGTGTCTCGCTGGCTGTGGCCAAGGCCGCCGCCGACAGCGCCGCGCTGCCGCTGTTCCGTTACGTCGGCGGCCCGAACGCGCACATCCTGCCGGTGCCGATGATGAACATCATCAACGGCGGCGCACACGCCGACACCGGCGTCGACGTCCAGGAGTTCATGATCGCGCCCATCGGCGCCCCGTCGTTCAAGGAGGCGCTGCGCTGGGGCGCGGAGGTCTACCACGCGCTGAAGTCGGTGCTCAAGAAGCAGGGCCTGGCGACCGGTCTGGGTGACGAGGGCGGCTTCGCGCCGGACCTGCCGGGCACCAAGGCGGCCCTGGATCTGATCGGTACCGCCATCGAGGCGGCCGGGCTGACCGTCGGCAGCGACGTGGCGCTCGCGCTCGACGTGGCGGCAACCGAGTTCTACACCGAGGGCACCGGTTATGCGTTCGAGAAGGAGACCCGCACCGCCGAGCAGATGGCGGCCTTCTACGAGCAGCTGATCGGCGCCTACCCGCTGGTGTCCATCGAGGACCCGCTGTCGGAGGACGACTGGGACGGCTGGGTCGCGCTGACCACCGCGATCGGTGACCGGGTGCAGCTGGTCGGTGACGACCTGTTCGTGACCAACCCCGAGCGGCTCGAGGACGGTATCGAGCGTGGCGCCGCCAACGCGTTGCTGGTCAAGGTGAACCAGATCGGCACGCTGACCGAGACGCTGGATGCGGTGTCGCTGGCGCACAACGCCGGCTACAAGACGATGATGAGCCACCGCAGCGGCGAGACTGAGGACACCACGATCGCCGACCTCGCGGTGGCCGTTGGTAGCGGCCAGATCAAGACCGGTGCCCCGGCGCGCAGTGAGCGCGTCGCCAAGTACAACCAGCTGCTGCGCATCGAGGAAGAGCTCGGCGACGCGGCGCGCTACGCCGGCGACCTGGCCTTCCCGCGATTCGAAGGCGGAGCGAAATAGCCTGTGCCCGAAGCGAAACGGCCCGATCCTCGGCGGCGCACCTCTCGGCCCGCCGGGCCGGGTAAGCCCGGGCGGGCCAAGCCCGGTGCGACGTCGGGCCGTCGTGAACGCGCCGCGGTGGAACCGCGGGCGATCGAGGGTCCAGATGGTGCCGAGGCAGCAGCGCCGGAGCAGGACACTCCCGGCACGTCGATCCGGGCGTCCATCGCTGCGTCGATGCAGGCGTCGGCCGATCAGCGGTTCGGTTCCACGGCGCGGCGGGCCGCCGTCCTCGCCGCAGTGGTCTGCGTGTTGACGCTGACCATCGCCGGGCCGGTGCGCACCTACTTCAGCCAGCGCACCGAGATGAAGCAGCTGCAGGCGTCGGAATTCCAATTGCGCGATCAGATCGCCGATCTGGAGGCGCAGAAGGCCAAGTTGGCCGACCCGGTGTTCATCGCCGCGCAGGCGCGCGAACGGCTGGGCTTCGTGATGCCGGGGGAGATCCCCTACCAGGTGCAGTTGCCGGCCGGCGCCACGCAGCCGGGGGATGCGCCAAAGGGCGCGGGCCCGGCGGCGAGCTCTGATCCCTGGTACACGGCACTGTGGCACACCATTGCGGATGCGCCGCATGGCATTTCGCCGACGACACCCATTGCACCTCCCGCGGAGCCGCCACCTCCGCCTCCCCCTGCGGCACCCGGTGGTTGAGCCGACGGACCTCGAGATCGTCGCGCGGCAATTGGGCCGTGAGCCGCGCGGTGTCCTCGAGATCGCCTACCGCTGCCCGGACGGGGACCCCGCCGTGGTGAAGACGGCGCCGAAGCTGCCCGACGGCACCCCGTTCCCGACGCTGTACTACCTGACGCACCCGGTACTGACGGCCGCGGCGAGCCGGCTCGAATCCTCGGGCCTGATGCGGGACATGACGCAGCGACTGGCCGAGGACCCCGAGTTGGCCGCCGCCTACCGTCGCGCGCATGAGTCGTATCTGGCGGAGCGCGATGCGATCGAGCCGCTGGGCACGACGTTTTCCGGCGGCGGCATGCCCGACCGGGTCAAGTGTCTGCACGTGGTGATCGCCCACGCGCTGGCCAAGGGGCCCGGCGTCAATCCGTTCGGCGACGAGGCGCTGGCGCTGCTGGCGGTCGAGCCGGAGATGGCAGGCATTCTCGATCCGGAGGTGTGGACATGAGTGCCAGGGTGGCCGCGGTGGACTGCGGAACCAATTCGATCCGCCTGCTGATCGCCGACGCCACTGACGGGCGGCTCACGGACGTGCACCGCGAGATGCGGATCGTTCGGCTGGGGCAGGGGGTGGACGCGACCGGCGAGTTCGCGCCCGAGGCGCTGGCCCGGACCCGCGCGGCGCTCGAGGCCTATGCCGCGCTGATGCGCGATCACGAGGTGTCCGCGGTCCGGATGGTGGCGACGTCGGCTGCTCGGGACGCCGGCAATCGCGACGAGTTCTTCGCGATGACCTCCGAGGTGCTCGGCGCGGTGGTGCCCGGGGCGGTGGCCGAGGTGATCACCGGAGAGCAGGAGGCGCGGCTGTCGTTCCTCGGTGCGGTCGGTGAATTGGATGCCGCGGCAGCACCTTTCGTGGTGGTCGATCTCGGTGGCGGCTCGACCGAGGTGGTACTCGGCTCCGACGACGTGGCGGCCGCGTACTCGGCGGACATCGGGTGCGTGCGGTTGACCGAGCGGTGCCTGCACTCCGATCCGCCCACCGCCGAGGAGATCGAGGCGGCGCGCGCGGTGGTGCGCGAGGCGCTGGCCACGGTGCTGTCGGTGGTGCCGGTGCAGCAGGCCCGCACGTGGGTGGGTGTGGCCGGGACGATGACCACACTGGCCGCGCTGGCGCGCAAGATGACGACGTACGACTCCGACGCGATCCACCTGTCGTCGGTGAGCTTCGACGATCTGCTGCCGGTGTGTGCGGACCTGCTGGCGATGACGCGCGCCCAGCGCGCCGTGCTGGGTCCGATGCACGAGGGCCGGGTCGACGTGATCGGCGGCGGGGCGCTAATCGTGACGGAGTTGGCCGCGGTCTTGGGAGAGCGCGCCGGCATCGACCGGCTGCTGGTCAGCGAGCACGACATTCTCGACGGGATCGCGCTGTCTATTGCCGGGTGATGGGCGCCGAACGCACGGTTTGTGACGGAAATCGGCCGAAATCCGTCAGAAAGCGTGCACTCGCGGCACTCAGTGGCTGGCGGCGCGCCGTACCCGCGACCGGCGCTTGGTCGGGTCGTGCTGACCGGCCAGCGTGACGGCGAGCAGGACCATCACGGCTCCGACGCCGGCGTGCAGCCAGTTGTCGGCGCCGTTGAGCGGAATGACGTGGGCGTTGCTGCCGCGTTCGACCAATAGCCCGTAGAGCCACAGCCCCAGATAGATCAGCCCGCCGCCGAGCAGATAGGCGCGGGCGGCGGCGTAGCTGCGCGCACCGGCGAACCCCGCGAGGCCCACCACGATGTGCACGACGTTGAGTAGCACCGAGACCAGGAACATGCCGAACAGCATCGCGCCGGACTGCTGACCGGCCCAGCTCAGCCGGTCGACCCCGGAGGTGATGCCCGGGATGAATCCGAGCACTCCGATGACGGTCAGCGCGACCGCGACGATCAGCGCCGCGCCCTGCACCGCCATGTATTTCGGGGCCTGCGCCATGCGGTCCTCCTTCCCGTCGTCAAATTGACGTGCGTGCTGGAGAGATACCCCGCTCGGCGCCGGCATAACACCCCTCACGGGCGCAGGATCGGCCCCAGCTTCTCCAGCACGGTCGGGTCCTCGATCGTCGACGGGACGGGTTCGTCGCGGCCGGTGGCCAGCCCGCGCATCGTCTTGCGCAGGATCTTGCCCGACCGGGTCTTCGGCAACGCGGGGACGACGTCGACGAGCCGGAACGCGGCGACGGCCCCGATCTCGTCACGCACCAGCTGCACCAGTTCGGCGGCCAGCCCGTCGGTGGAGGCGCCCGCCTTGACGACCACCAGCCCGCGTGGCGCCTGCCCCTTGATCTCGTCGGGTACCCCGATCACCGCGCATTCGGCGACCGCGGGATGGGTGGCAAGCACCTCTTCGATGGCACCGGTGGACAGTCGGTGCCCGGCGACGTTGATGACGTCGTCGATGCGTCCCATCACGAACAGGTAGCCGTCGGTGTCGATGTGGCCGCCGTCGCCGGTGAGGTAGTAGCCGGGGTACTCGGTCAGGTACGACTGCTGGTAGCGGTCGTCGGCGCGCCACAGCGTCGGCAGGGTGCCCGGCGGCAGCGGCAGCCGGATGCAGATGGCGCCTTCCTGGTCGGGGGCGCAGTCGTGGCCGTCTTCGCGCAGGATGTGCACGTCGAAGCCGGGCATCGGGACCGTCGGCGAGCCCGCCTTGATCGGAAGTGCTTCTGTCCCCATCGGATTGGCGGCGATCGGCCAGCCGGTCTCGGTCTGCCACCAGTGGTCGATCACCGGCACGGCGAGCTTCTCGGCGGCCCAGTGATACGTGTCGGGGTCGAGGCGCTCGCCGGCCAGGAACAGGTATTTCAGCGTCGAGAGGTCGTATCTGCCCGCGTGGCTGCCCTCGGGGTCCTCCTTGCGGATGGCGCGGATCGCGGTGGGCGCGGTGAACAGCGCCTTGACGCCGTGTTCGGAGATCACCCGCCAGAACGCGCCCGGGTCCGGGGTGCCGACGGGTTTGCCTTCGTAGAGCACGGTTGTCGCGCCGAGAAGTAGTGGGGCGTAGACGATGTAGGAGTGGCCGACCACCCAGCCCACGTCGGAGGCGGCCCAGAACACGTCGCCGGGGGCGATGTCGTAGATGTGCGTCATGCTCCACAGCAGCGCGACTGCGTGGCCGCCGTTGTCGCGCACGATGCCCTTGGGTTTGCCGGTGGTGCCCGAGGTGTAGAGCACGTAGAGCGGCTCGGTCGCGGCCACAGGTACCGGATCGACGGGACTCGAGGCCGCCATCGCGTCGGCCCAGTCCACGTCGCGGCCCTCGGTGAGCTCGCAACGGTGCCGGTCCCGTTGCACGACAACACAATGCCGCGGCGGATGCTCCGACATGCCGATCGCGGCGTCGAGCATCGGCTTGTACTCGACGACGCGCGTCGGCTCGATCCCGCAGGACGCGGAGACGATCACGGTGGGTTGCACGTCGTCGATGCGCACGGCGAGCTCGTGGGGCGCGAAGCCGCCGAAGACCACCGAGTGCACCGCGCCCAGCCGCGCACACGCCAGCATCGCGATCACGGCCTCGGGAATCATCGGCATGTAGATGATCACCCGGTCGCCGCGGCCGACACCGAGATCGCGCAGCGCACCGGCGAATCGCGCAGTCTGATCGGTCAATTCGCGGTAGGTGTAGGTGTGCTGGGTGTCGGTGACCGCGGAGTCGTAGATCAGTGCGGCCTGCTCACCGCGGCCCGCCTCGACGTGGCGATCCAGCGCGTTGGCGCAGGTGTTGAGTTCGGCGTCGGGAAACCATCGGTAGAACGGCGGCCGGCTGTCGTCGAGGATGCGCTGCGGCGCGCGAGTCCACGTGACGGCGGTCGCCGCGTCGGCCCAGAAGGCTTCGGGATCGGTGATGCTGGCGTCGAACAGGTCGCGGTACCCGGGCATATCAGCACCGTAAACCCTCCCCGTTAGTCTCAGGGGCATGACGAACCAACCCCCGCCGATCGCCGGGGTCCGCCGTAGTCACGTGACCGCGCGAGGTGTCCGTTTTCACGTCACCGAGGCAGGTCCGGAGGACGGCAGGCCGGTCCTCGCGCTGCACGGCTGGCCCCAGCACCACTGGGCGTATCGCGACCTGCTGGCCGATCCGCCGCCCGGTCTGCGGATCATCGCGCCCGATCTGCCCGGTTACGGCTGGTCGGGCCCGGCGCCGCACAAGTGGGCCAAGGAGGACGTGGTCAGCGATCTGGTGGCGCTGATGGACGCGATGGGTCTGGAGCACGTGCTGTTGGTCGGTCACGACTGGGGCGGCTACATCGGCCATCTGCTGGCGCTGCGGGTGCCCGAGCGCATCGACGGGTACCTGGTGCTCAACATCCCGCACCCGTGGGTGTCGGCGAAGGCGCTGGCGCCACATCTGTGGCGCTTTCTGCTCTACCAGCCGTTCGTCGCGTCGATCGGGGTGCCGCTGCAGCGGCGCACGCCGTATCTGGAGCGGGTGATCTTCGGCGTCGCGGCGCCGAAGGTCGACCGGGAGACGGCGCGGGTCTACGCCGACGCGTTCCGGGACCCGATGGTGGCGCGGACCGCCCGGGACACCTACCGGACGTTCCTGTTGCGCGAGGCGCGGGAGGGCGCGCGCAACCCGGAGCGGCGCTGGTCGACGGTCCCCACTCGCGCACTGTTCGGCAAGGACGACACGGCCATTCACCCGTCGCTGGCCGCGGCGGAGACCGCCCGTGCCGATGACTACACGTTGGAGCTGGTCGACGGCGGCCACTTCATCCTCGACGAGCAGCCAGAGTTGGTGCGCGCCAGGCTGATCGACCTCGCCAACGAGATCCCGGCCCGCTAGTTTTCCCGCCGAGCAGTCGCGAACTCGAGCTCTGAGGGCCCAAAAAGCTCGAGTGTGTGTCTGCTCGGCGTCAAAGATCGGCCCGCACCCGTCAGGATGTCGCAAGGATTGCGCTCGGGCGGCCCGTGGCGGCGTAGACCAGGGACATGGCCGTTGTCGACGTTCCCCGTCCCGCCCACCACCTGCCGTCGTCGATCCGCAGTGTGCGGCGCCGGCTGCCGATGTCCACATGCAGTGTGCCGGCGGGAGCATTACGCGATCCGGCGGTGGCCGGCTGGGTGCGGAACCACGGCCTCACCGTGACCGTGGCGGGGATCGACGAGCTCGAGCAGACCGGGTACCGAGGCATCGGGGCCGAACACGTCGTGCTGCGCTGCGACGCGACGACGTCGCTGATCCGGGCGGCGGTGGCGGCCGGGGTGACGCGGTTCGTGGTCAGTACCGAACGGCACATCGATGTTCTGTCTGCGATCGACCATCCCGGCATCGCGGTCTACCTCGACGATCGCGGTCCCGCCGTGATCGGCGAGCGCCGGCTACAGGTCGTCGGACTGCATGCCGATGTCGACGATTCTGCTGGCGCGGTGGAGTGGGGGATGGCTGCCGAACGGTTGCTGTGCCGCACCGCGATCCTGCGAACCTGCGGGTTGGCGCTGGCGCGGATCAGTCTGACGGGCGGCGACTCGTCCGACTGGATCTACGGCGAGTCAGAGGTCAGCGATGCCGTGGCGGCGGAGGTGGACGGCGCGCTGTCCGACGTATGCGCGCGGTGGCGTCTGCCCCGCCCGTCGGTGATGCTCGGCCCGTCGTAGGTCAGTGGCCGGGTTCGCTGGCCACCAGCCCGGCGGCCTGTGCTTCTGCGACGGTGTTCTCCCAGGCGCATTCACCGACGACGAGCACTGCCAGAGCAATCACCAACGCGAACGTCGACACCGTCCAGTACAAGAGCGGTGACACCGCGCCGGGAGTCGCCATCAACATCACCGCGAGGCTGGCGGGAAGCGCGAGGACAGCTGCACACCCGAGCAGCCGGGTGTCGATCGAGCGAGACATGCTTCCACGGTCCGACCGCCGATTAAGAACATGCCTATCGGTGGCTGTGGAAAGACTATGAGTTCGCTGCTCAGCCCGGCGGCGGCTCGTTGGTCAACGCCATGTAGCCGCGAGCGCCGGCCCGCTGCAGGCTCGCTCGAACCAAGCCGACGATCAGACCCTGGATGGCGCCGGCGATCAGCACCGACTTGGTCGAGTAGCTGAGGTCCTTGGGGTCGGGGGGTTCGGGATCGTCCTGGCCGACCCGCTTCCAGATCTGGCCGAAGATCTGACCGGCCAACAGGCCGCCGCCGACACCGGTGGCCACCGACAGGGGGGCGTACAACTTCCTCGACAGCCTGCTCATGGGTCGCTGATTACCCGAGCCTGCCGCGCCCAAACTCCGTGCGACGCGCATGCGCGGATGCGAAGATCGACGGGTGAGCGGGCAGCCCCTCGATGACGACGGCGGATGGGATCGGCGCGCCCGGAACGAGACGGAAACCGAACGGCTGGACCGTAATTGGGCCAGCCTGCTGCAGGAGCTGCGGGTCGTGCAGACGGGCGTGCAACTGCTCACCGGGTTCTTGCTGACGCTGCCGTTCCAGCAGCGGTTCACGATGCTGGGGGAGAAGATGCAGGTGGTCTATCTGGCGACGGTGAGCGCGTCGGTGCTCTCCACGGCGCTGCTGATCGCCCCGGTCGGTATGCATCGTGTGCTGTTCCGGCGCCATCGCCTCGAGACGTTGGTCACCGCCGCGCATCGGTGCGCATACACGGGTCTGCTGCTCCTCGGCGTCGCGGTCACCGGGATGACGGTCATCATCTTCGACGCCGTTGCCGGGCTCAAAGCAGCTCTGGTGGCGGGCGCGGTGGCGCTGCTGCTGTTCGCCTCGTTCTGGGTGGTGCTACCGCTCGGGATGCGGCGCACCGGTCCCTAGTTTCGCGGCCCCGGCCACGGGTACGTCGACGCCCTGACAGCAGATGAGCTTCAGGAGACGCGATGCCCGACGGTGTGATTCCCTACCCCGGCGACACAGCCGACATGGCCGACCGGCCGCGCGACGAGATGGACGACTACGTCGGTACCGGACTGCTCGAGGGCAAGCGGGCATTGATCACCGGCGGTGACTCCGGTATCGGGCGGGCGGTCGCGGTGGCATTCGCCAAGGAGGGTGCCGACGTCGCGATCGCCTATCTCTCCGAACGCGAGGACGCCGCGCACACGGTGTCACTCGTCGAGGCGGCGGGCCGGCAGGCAATCCAGCTGCCCGGTGATCTGGCCGATCCCGCGCACTGCCGCTCCGTGGTCGAGGAGACCGTCACCCAACTCGGCGGACTGGACATCGTCGTCAACAACGTCGCCTTCCAGTCACCGGTGTCCGATCTGACAGAGATCAGCGACGAGCAGTGGCGACGCACCTTCGCGGTCAACATCGACAGCTTCTTCCACGTCACCAAGGCGGCACTTACGCACCTGCCCGACGGTTCGGCGATCATCAACACCGGCTCGATCAACGGGTTGCGCGGCAACAAATCGCTCATCGACTACTCGGCGACCAAGGGCGCGGTGATCGCACTGACGTATTCGCTGGCGCAGTCGCTCGCCGAACGCAACATCAGAGTCAATTGCGTTGCACCCGGCCCGGTCTGGACACCGCTGATCCCGGCGACGATGCCGGCCGAAAAGGTCGAGTCGTTCGGGGAACAGGTCCCGATGGGCCGGGCAGCCCAGCCCGACGAGATCGCGCCGTCGTACGTGTTCTTCGCCGCGGGCCGGCTCTCGTCCTACTACAGCGGCGAGGTGCTCGCCCCGATCGGCGGCGAAACCCTACCGGGCTGAGCGCGTTTCAACCGCACCCGCCCGGGTACGGCAAGCGTCATGAAGGCAGTGACATGGCACGGCCGGCGCGACGTGCGCGTCGACACCGTGGACGACCCCCGCATCGAGGAACCGACGGACGCGATCATCGAGGTGACGTCCACCAACATCTGCGGCTCGGACCTGCACCTCTACGAAGTGCTCGGGGCGTTCATGAGCACCGGGGACATCCTCGGCCACGAGGCGATGGGCGTGGTGCGCGAGGTGGGTTCGGGCGTGCAGAATCTCACGGTCGGCGACCGTGTCGTGGTGCCGTTCCAGATCTCCTGCGGGAGCTGCTTCATGTGCGATCGAACGTTGTACACACAGTGTGAGACCACGCAGGTGCGCGATCAGGGGATGGGTGCGGCGCTGTTCGGCTACTCCGAGCTGTACGGGCAGGTGCCTGGCGGTCAGGCCGAGTACCTGCGGATCCCGCAGGCTCAGTTCACCCACATCAAAGTGTCTGATGGACCCCCGGATTCGCGGTTCGTCTACCTGTCCGACGTGCTGCCCACCGCCTGGCAGGGCGTCGCCTACGCCGGCATCCCCGACGGCGGTTCGGTGACCGTCCTCGGTCTGGGTCCGATCGGTGATATGGCAGCGCGCATCGCCACCCACCTCGGGCACCGGGTGATCGCGGTCGACCTCGTGCCGGAGCGCCTGGCACGGGCCGCGGCGCGGGGCATCGAGACCATCGACATGGCCGGGCTCAGCGGCTCGGTGGGTGACGCCGTGCGAGACCTCACCGATGGCCGGGGCACCGATTCGGTCATCGACGCGGTGGGGATGGAAGCGCACGGCTCGCCCGTCGCGCAGGCTGCACAGACGGCCGCGGCGTTCCTGCCCGACTTCGTCGCGAAACCGTTCATGCAGAAGGCCGGCGTCGACCGGCTCGGCGCGCTGTACTCGGCGATCGACTGCGTGCGCCGGGGCGGCACGATCTCACTCAGCGGCGTGTACGGCGGCATGGCCGACCCGATGCCGATGCTGACGTTGTTCGACAAGCAGATTCAGTTGCGGATGGGTCAGGCCAACGTCAAGAAGTGGGTCGATGACATCATGCCGCTGTTGACCGATGCCGATCCGTTGGGTGTCGACTCGTTCGCGACACACGTGCTGCCGCTCGATCAGGCGCCGCACGCCTACGAAATCTTCCAGAAGAAGCAGGACGGTGCGGTCAAGGTGATGCTGCAACCCTGAGCGGGTATCCCGCGCTGCAACTGGTTCGGCAACAAGGGGTGCGTCACGATGCGGCTCGCGCGAAGCAAACTGGATACGCCCGGGATCGTCCGGAAGCGGCGCGGCAAGGGCTTCGCCTACTACGGGCCCGATGGGGAGCTGCTGGCCGACCCCGACACCGCTCAGCGGATCAAGGACCTGGTGATCCCGCCGGCGTGGAAGAACGTGTGGATCAGCCCACGGCCGAACGGGCACATCCAGGCCGTCGGCGTCGACGCGGCGGGCCGGCGCCAGTATCTCTACCACGAGCGCTGGCAGCAGGAACGGGCCGAGGAGAAGTTCGACCGGGTGCTCGAGCTCTCGACGCGGTTGCCGGAGTGGCGATCCCGCATCGCGCGGGATCTGGCCGGCCGCGGATTGACCCGTGATCGCGTGCTCGCGCTGGCCCTACAGCTGCTGGACCGGGGATATTTTCGGGCCGGCGGCGAGCAGTCGGCCGAGGATTTCGAGCACTACGGTCTGGCGACTCTGCTGTGTGAACACGTCACGGTGAAGAAGAACGCGGTCGAGTTCGACTATCCGGCCAAAAGCGGGGTCCAGCGCACAGTTGAGATCGACGATCCCGAGGTGGTGCGCGCGGTGCGGTCGTTGATGCGCCGCACCGAGCGCACCGAGCGACTCCTGGTGTGCCGCAGCGGAAACAGTGGCTGGGTCGACGTCAAGGCCGACGATCTGAATGCGCGGTTCAAAGAGATCGTCGGTGAGGAGTTCACGGTCAAGGATCTGCGGACCTGGCACGGCACCGTGCTGGCCGCGACGGCGTTCGCTGCCGCGAAGCCGCCCACGTCGAAGACCGCGATCAAGCGCGAGACGTCGGCGGTGATGAAGGAGGTGTCCGGCGAGTTGGGGAACACGCCCGCCGTCGCGCGGGCCTCCTACGTCGATCCGAGGGTGGTCGCCGGATACGAGAACGGGCTGACCATCGCTGCGGCGGTCAAGCGGGCCGAGACGATGCGTGACCTCGACAAGGCCCAGGAGTTGATGGAGAAGGCCACGCGCCAGCTGATCCGTCGGGTCGCGAAGGGCAAGTGACGTGTTTGGCGGCTGACGCGCGCGGAAAACCTATCGTCATTGACGACGTCGGAGGAGGTTCGCACGATGCCGAACTCATCGATCAAGAACGAGAAGATGTACGAGGATCTCCGTCGTGAGGGGAACTCGAAAGAGAAGTCGGCCCGCATCGCCAACGCCGCTGCGGCGCGCGGCGCCTCTGCGGTCGGCCGCAAGGGCGGCCGCTCGGGTTCCTACGACGACTGGAGCGTCGGGGAGTTGAAGCAGCGCGCCAAAGAGCTGGGTTTGAGCGGCTATTCGCGGCTCACCAAGGACAAGCTCATCTCAGAGCTGCGCAACCACTGAGCTAGACGCCCGCCGCGTCGAGCAGAATCTGAGCCAAGCGCGCGGCGGGCGGTGTCATGCGCGCTCCGTCCGCTGACGCCAAGTAGACCGTCCACAGCACTTGCTCGGTGAGGTCCACCATCCGCAGGGCGGGAAAGCGCGACGCCTCCGACCGCGGCATGAACGCGGTGCCGAGGCCGTTGTGCACCAGATCGGCGACGGCGTGGAAACCGGCCGGCACCTCGTAGAGCGTGCGTGCCTGGCGCCCGACGGCATGGAATGCATCGTCGACGAGGCGGCGCAGACCGAACCCCGGAGGAAATCCGACCAGATCCTCCTCGCTCAGGTCGTCGACCGACACGTGTCGCCGACCCGCGACCGCATGATCGTCGCGGCAGACGAACACGAGCGGATCGTCGAACAGCTTCGTCAGTGTCAATGGCGCGGGGAAGCGGTCCGGCACCGACACCAGCGCGAGGTCCAGTGACCCCTCGAGCAGCGCGGACAGATACGACGAAGCGCCGGTCTGACTCAGCCGCAACCGAAGTCGAACATGGGGATGTCGGCGATGGAACTCGCCGAGAGCCCGCGCGACGTCCAGCGGACCGAACGCGATGAGTGATCCGAATTCGACGGTGCCCATCAGCATCCCGCGGAACTCCCCGACGGAGTCCACGGCTACCCTGCCGGCGCGCAGCACATCGTGGGCGTGAGCCTGGAATCGTTCTCCGGCCGGGGTGAGGCTGATCTGCTGGCGGGAGCGGTCGAACAGGGGCACCCCGAGTTCGCGTTCCAGCTTGGCCACCGACGTCGACAGCGCCGACTGCACAACGTGCGCGCGTTCGGCGGCGCGCGTGAAGCTCATCTCGCCGGCGACGGCGAGGAAGTGTTCGAGCTGACGGAACTCCATACCGCCAACATATCTGTTCTATAGATGAGCATGATCAATAACGATCGTTGGCATTGATGGCTGGACTGAGCTGTCATGGATGCATGAGCGACGGTGTGAGCAGGCGGCAGTTCGGATTCCTGATGACGGCCGCGGCGGGGGCGGCCACCCTGGCCGCGTGTTCGTCGACCCCGGCGGCTGCGACCCCGCCATCCGCCCCGGCCCACGTGCTCGGTCCCGTCCGGCAGATCGCCGCCGGCGATCTCGACGTCGGCTACGTCGACGCGGGCCCGCGAGACGGTCAACCCGTCATCCTGTTGCACGGGTGGCCCTACGACATCCACAGCTACGCCGACGTGACCGCGACCCTGGCCGGGCAGGGTTTCCGCGTCATCGTGCCGTATCTGCGTGGCTTCGGCAGCACCCGCTTCCTGTCCGATCGCACCGTGCGCAACGGACAGCAGGCCGCGCTGGCGCATGACGTCATCGCGCTGATGGATGCGCTGAACATTCCCTCGGCCATCCTCGGCGGGTATGACTGGGGCGGGCGCACCGCCAATGTCGTTGCCGCACTGTGGCCGAACCGATGCGCGGGGCTGGTCGCGGTCAGCGGCTACATCATCGTCAACCGCGAAGCCAACCTGGCGCCGCTCCCACCGCAGGCCGAGTACGGCTGGTGGTATCAGTACTACTTCGCCACGGAGCGCGGTGAGCGCGGATATCGCCAGAACACAGCGGAATTCAACGAACTCATCTGGCGCAACGCCTCCCCGCTGTGGCACTTCGACGACTCCACCTACGACCTGTCGGCTGCCGCATTCACCAATCCCGATCATGTCGACATCGTCATCCACAACTACCGGTGGCGCCTCAGCCTGGCGGAGGGAGAAGCCCGGTACGACGACGATGAACGGCGCCTGGCCGCCATGCCGGCGATCACCGTGCCCACCATCACGATCAGCTCCGACTTCGACGGCCCCGCCAAGAGCGGCGCCGCCTACCGAAAGCTCTACACCGGCCGCTACCAGCATCGCGTCCTCGACGGCATCGGTCACAACGTGCCGCAGGAAGCGCCCCGCGACTTCGCGTCGGCGATCGCCGACGTGGTCCGACAGTGACACGAGAGAAATGAGAAACACCATGACCACATCAACCGACCTGATCGGCCGCACCGCTGTGGTGACCGGCTCGACGTCAGGCTTGGGTGCCGGTATCGCGGCGACATTGGCGGCCGCCGGCGCGCACGTCGTGATCACCGGACGGACCCGCAGCCGCGGTGAGGAGGTCGTCGCGCGCATCCGGTCCTCGGGCGGACGAGCCGATTTCATCGTTGCCGACTTCGCTGACCCCGCACGGGCGGCTGCGGAGGTGGCGTCCGGAGCCATCGAGGCGCTCGGCGGGGTGCCCGACATCCTCGTCAACAACGTTGCCACACTGGTGTTTCCGGCGCCGACGGCGGACGTGACCGCGCAGGAGATCAACGACGCCTTCGCCGTGAGCGTCACCGCTCCGTTCCTGCTGACGGGCCGCCTCGCGCCGGCAATGGCGCAGCGAGGCCACGGTGCCATCGTGAACATCGGTTCGATCAGCGGACTGTTCGGCGCCTCGGGCTCAGCGCTCTACGGTGCGACCAAGGCAAGTGTGCACCTACTGACGAAATCGTGGGCCGACGAGTACGGGCCGTCGGGTGTGCGGGTGAACGCGGTGGCGCCCGGCCCGATCGCCACCGACCGCATGGTGGAGTTCGGTGACGCAGTCAATCCGGTGCTGGCCCGGGTACCGTCGCACCGGATGAGCACCATCGACGAGGTGGCCGACGCGGTCCTGTTCCTCGCCGGACTTCACGCCTCCAACATCCACGGCGCAATCCTGTCCGTCGACGGCGGATTCGCGGCGGCCTGACTGGAAGGACTCATCGTGCATCATCTGTTCACCGATCCGCTGGCGCGATTGTTCGCTGCGACGATCAACCCCGCCCCGAAGTCGGCGGTGCGGTTTCCCGACATCGCGGGGCGGACGTCGCTGGTCAGCGTTCCCACCCGGCACGGTCCGGTTGCCGCGACCGTGTATCGGCCGGACCCGCGGGTGCATCGTCCGCCGGTGTACGTCAACATCCACGGTGGGGGATTCGTGGTGGGCCACCGCGAGCAGGACGATCCATGGTGCCGGTATCTGGCCGAGGCGGCGGGCGTCGTGGTCGTCAACACCGACTACCTGCTCGCCCCGCGACATCGCTTTCCCGTTGCGGCAGAACAGATCTACGACGTTGTGTGCTGGGCCGCCGATGCGGCGCGAGAGTGGGACTCTGCACGGTTGTCGGTGGGCGGGCAGAGCGCAGGCGGAAACCTCGCCGCCGCGGCAGCGCGCCAGGCACTCGAGAACGACGGTCCGCAGATCGGATTGCAGGTGTTGCACTACCCGCCGCTGGACCTCGTCACCGCGGTGGGGGACAAGCCGTCACCCCTCGGTGCGCGGGCGGTGATGAAGCCGTGGATGGGGCAGGTGTTCGACAATGCTTACACCCCGGACCGGTCCCGGCGCCGCGACCGGTTGGTCTCGCCCGCCTGGGGCGCCAACGCCGACGACATCGTCGGTATCGCGCCCGCGGTGGTGGTGACCGCGGAGTACGACCGGCTGCGCGACGAGGCGCGGTGGTACGCCGACAGGCTGGCCGCGGCGGGGTCGCTGGTGGACTACATCGAGGTGGCCGGCGTGGATCACGGTTACAACATCATGAGCGGGGCCGCGGCCGTCACGGAACGGGTGTACGCGCAGATCGCCGAGCACGTCGTGCGCGTCGGGACGCGTTAGTCCTGCTGGGCCCGCGCCTCGGCGCCGGACTCCTGGGTGTCGATGTCGTCGTCCGATCCCGCGCGCCCCACGTAGGGGCCCTCGGCCTGGTCGTCGTCGTCGTCTTCGCTGGCGCGTGAGCCGGCCACCTTGGGATCGGGCTCGACGTCGGATTCGGCCTTCTCGGACTCCGGATTGCTCATGCTTCCTCCTGATCGGGTCCGCACGGCATGCCCGGACGGCCAGGAACCAAACCCACACCAACGATGACTGAGTTGTGACCGGTGAGCGTCGGCCGTTTGGCGGGTAGGGCCTCGGGTATCGCTCGACCATGGCTGAAAGTGATACATCGCTGCGCGCCCTCGCGCTGGTGTGCAGCCTGAAACCGAGTCCGGCGGAGTCGAGCAGCGAGTTGATCGCGCAGCACGTGTTCGACATGCTCGGTACGCAGGACGTGGCCTGCGAGTCGGTCCGCTGCGTGGACTACAACATCGCACCCGGCACCGAGGCCGACATGGGCGACAGCGACCAGTGGCCGCAGATCCGGACGAAGCTCCTCGACGCGGACATCCTGCTGCTGAGCACGCCCACCTGGGTGGGCCACGCCTCGTCGGTCGCACAGCGTGTGCTGGAGCGGTTGGACGCCGAACTGTCGAACAAGGACGAGCAGGGCCGGCCGGCGATGTTCGGCAAGGTGGCGATCGTCGCGGTGGTCGGCAACGAGGACGGCGCACACAAGATCGCCGCGGACATGTTCCAGTCGCTCAACGACATCGGGTACACCATTCCTGCGCAGGGATCGACCTACTGGAATGGTCCCGCTATGAATTCCACTGACTACAAAGAACTCGATGAGGTGCCCGAGGCCACCGCGTCGACCAATGCCATGGTCGCGCGTAACGCCGCGCACCTCGCCCGGGCGCTACGGCAGTCCCCGTACCCGCCCGTCGAGTGACGCCCAGACTGTGAGAGGAGCGCACATGCCAGATACATCGAAAGATCCCGTCGACCACTCCCGGACCTATCGCCAGTACTCCGGCGAGACGATGAAGGCGGGCAAGAACGCCCTGGGTCTCATCGGTATCGGACTCGGAGTGCTGTCCCTGGTCATCGGCCTGTTCTCGTTCGCCAACGGGTCGCGGACCACCGGGGTGATCGCCGTGATCCTGGCCGTGGTTCTCGCCGCTGCCGGGTTCGCGTGGATCACGTTCCGGCACCGCAAAGTCGTGCGGAAGAACATCGAATGGCACCGTGATCATCCCGACGTGCCCTTCGAGCCGCCGACGAGCTAGTGCTCAGCGGCCGGCGGTGAAGCGCTGCAGGAACTGTCGCGTCCGCTCCTCCCGTGGGCTGTCCAATACGTCGGCGGCAGAGCCTGATTCGACGATCTGACCACCGTCGAGGAAGCACACCCGGTCGGCCACGTCGCGGGCGAAGGCCATTTCGTGGGTGGCCATCATGATGGTCGCCCCCGACGCCGCGAGCTCACCGACCAGTGTGAGTACCTCGCCGACGAGTTCGGGGTCCAGTGCGCTGGTGATCTCGTCGAGCAACAGCAGTTTGGGCTCGTAGGCCAGTGCGCGGGCGATGGCCACGCGCTGCTGTTGGCCGCCGGAGAGTTTGTCGGGATACGACTCGGCGTGTGACTCCAGGCCGACGCGGGCCAGGAGTGCGCGGGCCCGTTGCTCGGCGTCGCGGCGGCTGTCGCCGTGGACGACGCGCGGGGCGAGGGCGACGTTGCCGAGCGCGGTCATGTGCGGGAACAGGTTGAACGACTGGAAGACCATGCCGACGGCCTGGCGTGCTTCTTCGGCGTTGATGCGCGGATCGCTGATGTCACGTCCGTTCAACAGGATTCGACCGTCGTCGATGTCCTCAAGCAGGTCGACGCAGCGCAGCAGCGTCGACTTGCCCGAGCCGGACGCCCCGATGAGCACCACGACTTCGTGCTCGTTCACGTCGAGATCGACACCGACCAGCACGGTGCGGTCGTGATACGCCTTGACCAGGCCCTGGATTTGGAGCAGCGGGGTCACAGCGCGCCCTGCCGCGTCGCGGAGCGGCGGGCCACCCAGTCGGCCAACCGCGCCGACGGTACCGCGAGCGCGACGAACAACAGGCCGGCCACCACGTACGGGGTGAAGTTGTAGGTGGTGGCGGACTGAATCTGCGCGGCGCGCACGGCATCGACGGCACCGAGCACGGAGATGAGCCCGCAGTCTTTCTGGAGCGCCACGAAGTCGTTGAGCAACGCGGGGGTGACCCGGCGGGTGGCCTGGGGGAGGACCACCAGGCGCATGGTCTGGCGGTAGGTGAGGCCCAACGACCGTGCCGCGGCGAACTGCGACGGATGCACCGATTCGATGCCGGCCCGCAGGACCTCGGCGACGTAGGCCGAGTACACCAGCACCAGTGCGAGACCGCCGAGGACCACGGGGCTGGTGGGTAGGCCGGTGAGGCGTAGACCGGGCAGGCCGAAGCCGACGAGGTAGAGGCAGATGAGCAGGGGCAGTCCGCGGAACAGGTCGACGTAGCCGGTGGCCAAGGCGCGCAACGGAAACCAGACGGGTCCGCGCAGGGTGCGCAGCGCGGCGAGGGTGAGCCCGACGATGAGCACGAGGATCTGGCAGACGATGAGCACGCGGATGTTCAGCCACAGCCCGGACAGCAGGGCGGGCAGGCTGTCCCAGCCGATGCGCAGGTTGAAGAAGGAGTCGCGCACCCGCGGCCAGCCCGGCGCCGAGGTGACCGCGAACAGCAGCACCGCGGCGAACACGACCGTCGACAGCAGCGCCACCAGCGTCGAGCGGCGCGCCCGCGCCTGCCGGTAGGCGACGCGGTCGATGCCGACGGTGGTCACGACAGGACCGGTGCGTTCCCCGCCTGAGCGAGCCACGTCTTCTGCAGCCCCGCGAGCTCGCCGCGGTCACGGAGTTGGTCGACGGCGCGGGACACGCACGCCGTCAGCGGGCTGCCCTTGTCGAGGACGATGCCGAACTGTTCGGGCTTGTCCGAGCCGGCCGGCAGCTGCCCGACGATCTTGCCGTCGGTCAGCTCGGCCTGGATCTGGAAGGCGGTGGGCAGGTCGACGACGAGGCCGTCGATCTGGCCGTTGGCGAGCGCGGCTTTGGCGTCGTCGTTGTTGTTGAACACGGCGACGCCGGGGTCGATCTTCTGGGCGGCGGTGTAGCTGGTGGAGCCCACCTGCGCGCCGAGCTTGAGCCCCTCGAGGCCGTCGACGGTGGTGACATTGGCTGCGGGAGAGGACTTCAGCGCGACGACGGTCTGGGTGACGTCGTAGTAGGGGGAGGAGAAGTCGACGGCCTGCTTGCGTTCGTCGGTGATGGAGAACTCGTTGAGATCGGCGTCGAACTGCTTAGGCCCGGGCGCGATTGCAGCGTTGAACGGGACGCGGATCCAGGCGACGTTCTCCTTGGCGTAGCCGAGCTCGCCCGCGACGGCGTAGGCGACGGCCGATTCGAAGCCCTTGCCGTTGGCGGGGTCGTCATCGGAGAACCAGGGCGCGTAGGCCGGTTGGTCGGTGGCCACGGTGAAGGTGCCCGGCTTCAGCGTCGCGAGGTTGTCCTTGGTGCAGGTGTCGGCGCTCGCCGACGCGGACGATGAGGCGGCGGGCTGCTCGTCGGCCGGGGCGCAGGCGGTCATGGCCGCGGGGACGAGGGCGAGCGCGCAGAGGACACCAGTGAGGCGATGCATGCGCGGCATCATCGCGCATCTGGACGTAGGACGCCACGGATCGGGGCAACGTGATCTTTGGTGGTAGTGGGGCGCGGTCCCGGGCGGGTGCGCCCGTAGGATCACGCCCACGCCCCCATAGCCCAATTGGCAGAGGCAGCGGACTTAAAATCCTCTGAACTGGGCGTTTGTTGTGTTTGACTCATTCGGCAGCTGCTGGATGAACGACCTCGACCTGCGAATATGTTGTTGGTCGCGTTGGCGGCCGATGAGGGCGAATGAAAGCACTGCGGTATCTCCTGCGGTATCTCGCGGGCGGCTCTCGGCCCGCCCGCCAACAGGGCGGCGCATCGCCTCCCACTGGGACGGCAGTCGTTATAGCGAAATAGCGGCCATAGGGACCAATTCCGCCACCGCAGCGTTGATCTTGGCTGCGATACCGGCGTCTTTCAGAGCTTTATCGACCAACTTCCGCGCAGCCTGGAACGTCCGAGCCGAGGACACATCGACCTCAGCGGCGAGTTTCTCGGCCGCGGCGCCGAGCTTCGCCAACTGCAGGTGCAGATCGATGGTGTTGTCGTACTCCGGGAACGGGACTAGGAATACATACTTATCGAAGTGCCGGGCTCCGTATAAGCCCAGGGCTTGCAGCGGCTTTACTCGCTCCAACACGGTCCCCGAGTTCAGAATGGCGCAGAGGTAGCTCGCTTCTGACTCAGTCGCGACGGCCGTCCAGTAGAGGGAGAAGTCGATAATGGCCCGTGGATCCCTTACGACCGCTGCGGCGAGTCTGTTCCCGGTCTTAGTGTAGATCACTCTGACCGCTGCGGGCGGCAGCTGCGCGGACAGTTGCCCGTGGAAATCGATGCGGTCCAGCAGCGTCCCTGCGTCGGACTCGGACTTATTCTCGGCCCACGCTTTCTCAGCTTGGTCCCACCACGACTTCAGTCCCGGGTGGTCAACGACTGCCGCTTCCTCCAACACCCCGTCGTCACTGATCGCGAGTAGTGTTCGGCGCGGCTCCAGAGTGCGGAACGGAAGCGTGGTCAGGCCCAGATACGTTGGCCGAACGAACTTGGTCTCGACTGTGGCGGTGATCGCCGGCAACTGTTTCCACCGTTCGGGCTCGTAGACGCTTCGGTTCGATGACACCGAAACGCGGCCCGCGCCCGCGCCCAGTGGACCTGCCAGAGCCTCGCGTACAAACAGTGCCATCTGGGGAGCGAGCACGGCGCCCTGCCGGAACTGCGACTTGTACGGGGACTCCGGGCGCACCGCTCCGGCATCGTGCGCAGCGACGGTGCCGGAGCTGACGGTGATCTTGTCCTTCGCTTCGTCCCACGGAATGTCTGGTCGTGCAAGGTATCCCGTCCACGTTACGGTCTCAGCGTCGATCGGAGTCGCTGACGAGGACCTCTCGCCGTGGATGACGCAAGACACCATGGGGAATCCGGTGGTTGCGTGTGCGAGGTCCCAGCTGAGCCCGAATTTGACGGCGAGGTGCTCGGAGTTCCTCGTCATCCACTTGCCAGTGCGGAATCCGGTATGTGGCTTGCGCGTCAGGATGCCGTAGGGCATCACAAACGAGAACGCGCCGCCGGGGCGGAGGTACAGCTCCACAGCCCGTACGACGAACAGCGTGGACAGGTCGCGGCTGGCCGCGCCTAGGCCGCCGGTGAGCAGATTGCGCGGCTTGGCGAGCTTCTTGTAGTTCTCCTGCATTGTGACGGTCATCTTTGCGTACGCCAGCCACGGCGGATTTCCTACGAGTACGTCGACGCGGTTGTCCGGCTCGGCGAGCCACAGGGGGCGGATGAGGTTGCGGACGTAGTAACCCCAGATGTGGTCCTTGCCCGACTTGTGCAGCGCCCGCATGGTCGCGAAGGTGGCGCTGAGAACCTCTGCCTCCTCAGCGGTCACCTTAAAGCGCTTGAGGATCGGGTCAATCAGCGTCCCGTTCCTCTTGTTCGTTGAGTCGAGCGCGTTGTCGGCCATCTCCGACACCAGGCGGTCGAACCGGCCGGCGTCACCGAGGATGCTGCGCGGGAAGACCAGATCGTCACCGAACAGGACACCGCCTCCGCCGGCGATGATGGAGTCCCCTTCGGTACTGATGGTCACCCGGTCCACGCCTCCGATGAGGTCCCGGCTCTGCTCCCACTGCATCGAGTCACCCAGATACACAGGGATCGCGATGGGACCCCTGTCATCGTCTCGGAGCCGATTTAATCCGATCGCCAGGACGTAGGTGACCCTGGCGAGGGTCACCGCGACCGGGTGAACGTCCATGCCGATCACATTCGCAGTTACCTCGTGCACCGCTGTCGCCGTTGGCGTTCCCGACTTCTCCGCGGTCTCGAGGTAGCGCCGGATGGCGTGGAACAGGAATGTCCCGGAGCCGCAGCTCGGGTCTGCCACCCGAGAGCCTAGGGGGTCGGTCACGGTCGCTTCGACGACACGGTCGGCGAGCCAGTCCGGCGTGTAGTACTCGCCCAGCCGGCGGCGCTCGGTGGGGGCGATTACCGATTCGTAGAGGATCTTCAGCACGTCGTGTTCAACCTTTGTCCAGTCGAACCGTGCGATGCGCCTGCCGAGTTCGACGACGAACTCCTGCCCGCCCTTGACTTGCACCACCCAGTCAAAAAAGTCTGCCTCGACGACGCCGTGGATTTGAGCCTGTTGAAACTCCGACCCGGATGTCAGTTGCATCGGCGACAGGCCACCGCTGGGAGATACGTCCCAGCCGACCGCTGCGTGGGCGATCAACTCAGCGGTGATCACCAGCAGTGTGTGGTTGATGAATAGGTTTGGGTCGTCGACGAAGTTCTTGCCGAACGCGGTGCGCAGCAGCTTTGCCCACAGTTCTCGCTTGAGCTTCACCTCCGGGTCGTCGACGTTAGCCTCGAAAAGCGCGGCCAGAGAAGCGTGGTCGAGCCGGTGGCCCGGGGAGTCGGCACCCAACCGGTCCTGGATCTCCTGCGGGGTTGGTTTGATCTGCTCCCGTGTCGCCATCACCGATTCCAGCCAGACAAGAAGCTGAGCGACGTCGGGTGCGCTGGGGTTCAGGACCAGCTCGGAGACGAAGACGAGAGCGTCGCCTTCCAGGTTGTAGAGCATCCAACCGGTGCCGTCGGTGAGAATGCCGACGTAGCGTGTGCCCAGCTCTTTGTGCCGCTGTTGAACGTAGCCGGCGAGCTGCTGTTCGTAGTCAGCGAGGTTGCCGACGGTGAGGTCCTTCTTCACCTCGATCACGACGTGCCCGGCCTCGATATCGATACGCCGTCGTGTGCCGTCAGCGACCTGGGATTCGATCTTCACAACGTCGTCCGGATCGAGTCCGAGACCGGCGGTGGTCAGCAGCATGTAGATGTCCGCCTGGGTCTCGGCCTCCGCGCGGATCGGCTTGCGGCGGGCGAGGCGGCCGACGGTTTCGTTCACGAGTTCGCTGGGCACGTGACGACCATATGCAGTGGTACCGACACCCGTGTTGATAGTCGACTCCCGGCGTGGCAAACCCCGGCGCGCCTTCTTTAAGCAATGCAGACTGCCGCACAGGCGGAAGGTCTGTTGCGTCGTATCTAAACCGGCCGGCAAGCAGGGAGATCCTCCCGAGGTTTGCTGTTAGCGAACACGCTGCATGTTTGCTGAAATTGACGCTACGGTGATCGAACCGCTGGGGAGGCGGGGTAAACCGTTGGCAGGGGGTCGAGTGTCTCGAATCGAGTCTGAGGTGCTGCGCACCTTTACGCAGCGCCTGAACGAGGTCGACGAGGTGGTGCCCGCGGCGGTCGCAGCACAGCTGGGCGCGTTACTCGGTGCCGACAAGTTGCCCAAGGCTGACGTACTGGTCGCGTTGTTTGCCGAAGAGACCGGCGACCGACGCGCGTGATCCAGATTAAAGCCATTCACGTTGAAGAGTTTCGCGGCATCCGGTTGCTGGATTTGCGACTAGATGGCCAGTCGTTCGTCGTTGCCGGGCCAAATGGCTCTGGCAAGAGTGGCGTCGTCGACGCGATCGACTTCGCGCTAACAGGCTCCGTTGCTCGACTGAGCGGCGCGGGCACCGGTGGAGTCAGCTTGGCCAAACACGGCCCGCACGTGCACCAACGCGACAACCCTGCCGCCGCATCGGTGGCACTGACGATCGTGGACAGCGCGAGTGGCCAGACCGGCGTGCTGACGAGGTGCGTGAAGACTGCCGCAACCTACAAGCTGGAGCCCGACACCCCCGAACTGCATTCCGCAGTGGATTGGGCTGCCCAGCATCCCGAGCTGATTTTGTCGCGGCGCGAGGTCATCAAGTATGTGTACACCGAGCCGGGTAAGCGCGCTCAGGAAGTGCAAGCGCTGCTGAAGCTCGACCGCATCGACGAGACTCGCCGGCTCTTGCGGACCGCGATGGCTAGGTCCGCCAGTGACGAAAAACAGGCGACAACCGAGGTTGGCAACGCTGAGGACGCCTTGCGCCGTCATCTCGATCTCACAACGCTGCTGGAATCGCAGGTCCTCGGCGCAGTCAATCAGCATCGTCAGGTCCTCGGGATTGCGCCGCTGGACTCGCTGCAGCCCGACACCGACTTAACCGTCGGGGCTCAGGTTGCCGGTGAGCATTCCTCCTTCAACAAAGCTTCCGCACTCCAAGATGTCAACGAGCTGAGCGCCTTCGCTACGGATCACCCAGAGTTAGATAACGCCGCCCTGGACCTGGCGCAGGCTTTGGCCGAACTGGAGGACGACCCGAGCATTCTCCACGCCCTCACCCATCGCGAGCTCATCGAGGCTGGGCTGCCCCTGGTCACCGAGGCCGCGTGCCCATTGTGCGATCAGCCATGGGAGGACGCCGAGACGCTCCGGCTGCACCTGCAGGGCAAGCTGTCGCGCTCGGAGGCGGCCAAGACGCTGGAGCGTCGGATTCTGCTTGCGGCAGCGCGGTTGAAGGGGCAGGTGCAACGGGCAGAGGCGTTGATTCGCGCCGCCCAACCCCATGCGCTGAAGGTGGGACGTAACGACGACCAAGCTGTGCTTGTCGACTGGCTAGCCGATCTGGCCGCTTTCGCCGCCGTACTGGACCATCTAACGACCATCCGTGAACAGGCGAC
Source organism: Actinomycetes bacterium (assembly GCA_023404955.1). Classification (GTDB taxonomy): domain Bacteria; phylum Actinomycetota; class Actinomycetes; order Mycobacteriales; family Mycobacteriaceae; genus Mycobacterium. The sequence continues at coordinate 64,720 of JAEXZY010000038.1, read as the reverse complement.
GCGAGTCGGCGCCAACCCATTAGCCCTTCCCCCTGGGTTGACGGCCCTGCTTGCCGGGGTGCGGCAAGATATCGAGGCGCTGCCAGACCAGAGCGCCACCGCCAACGCTCGCAGTGCCCTGACAGTCGCTCATGAACGGTGGACCCGGCTGCGCCAGGCCCGGGCCACACACATCAAAGCAAGCGCAGCCCACAGCACCGCCAAGGCGGTCTACGAAATTTACAACGACGTGGCAGACACCGAGCTGACCAGGCTTTACACCACCGTGGAACACGACTTCAGTGACTATTACCGCCGCATCAACGCAGACGATGAGTCGTCGTTCAAGGCTGGTTTGGCTCCGTCGGCCGGGAAGCTGGATCTCGAAGTCGATTTCTACGGACTGGGCATGTTTCCTCCAATGGCCTATCACAGCGAGGGCCATCAAGACGGTATGGGAGTGTGTCTGTATCTGGCACTCATCAGGCAGCTACTGCACGACGACTTCCGCTTAGCCGTACTGGATGACGTAGTTACCTCCGTCGACACCAATCACCGACGCCAGTTCTGCAGTCTGCTCAAGGACGTTTTTCCGGACGTTCAGTTCATCCTGACCACCCACGACGAAGTCTGGGCCAGGCAAATGCAGTCCTCAGGGCTCATCGGGTCAAAGGCCCACGCCCGATTCCACGGCTGGACCGTCGATCGCGGTCCGGTGTATGGCCAGGGCGAAGATCTCTGGACGCAGATTGACGCTGACCTCGCTGACGATGATGTGCCCGGTGCAGCTCATAAGCTCCGCCGTAACCTCGAAGCGTCGATGGCAGATATCGTCGCCGCGCTGCAGGGCAAGGTGATCTACCGACCCGATAACAATTACGAACTTGGCGCCTTGTTTTCGGCGGCCAAGGGTCGCCATGGAGACCTGCTCAAGAAAGCTGGGAGTTCGGCCGATAAATGGAACAACCAAGCTGGCAAGCAACAAGTTGAAGACCTCAAAGCGGCCCGCCAACAGGCGATGCTTGCGCAGGATGAAGAGAATTGGGCTATCAACGCCTTGGTGCATAACAATGATTGGGCCTCGATGTCGAAGGCGGACTTCGCTCCGGTGGTCGCGGCCTGCAAAGACTTTCTGAAACTGTTCAAATGTACGAACAGCGCTTGTGGCGGGTGGCTCTACGTCAGCGGTTCACCAGGCCGTGAAGACGCTCTGCGCTGCCCGTGCGGGGCGTTGAATCTGAACCTGCGGACGAAGTAGCGGAGAACTTCCGTCTGGGGAGTCAGTTTCGCGGCGCAACGCTTCGTAGCGATGGTCTCCCCGCAACAACTTTCGCTATCCGAGCCACAGTCTTTAGCGGCCCAATTTTGGCGCGTTATTGGAGCAGGGCGAGCCCGAATGGTGTCATCACGCTCAGTTCCGCAGCCCCGCGCGCACGCGTCGAGGTGTTCGAGGTTTGGCCACCGTCGCCAAGGAAACGGAGCCTTCCAACGGCCCGCCAGGCTGCTTCGCTTCTCGGCTTCTTCCACCGAAAAGCGGCGCGTCGAGCATGAGCGTCGGAGGCTGAGCATGATTCAGACGCCAACGCCACCACCGGTTTTTGAATATGTCAGACAGCGGACGCCTTGAGGTGCACCGGCAGGTATAGAACATCGACTGCCAGTGTGCGCCTTTCGCGATGGCAAATCGAGCGTCTCCTACCAAAGATGTCTGACGTCGGGGGTCCTCGCCATCCTCGCGCCGTGGGGAGGCCGCGACGCGCCGGCTTGGCGGCGTTCCGAATATCGTCCGTCGATAACCGGCCGACTGTACCGGCGCAGGGGTCGTATTCATTCGGGGTGAATACGCCTTCACGCTGGTCGGCATGTAGCGCCGGGTATTGCTCTGTTCGCTTTTCACCTCTCCTGGACCAGCACGTGAGGTGCGTCCTTAATGCCTCCTGGGTTGGTCTGACCGGGTCGCGGGTTTGTTGCTTTGGTGGGCCACCAGCTGGCTTCGCGTAGGAGTGTGGCGATGGCGGGCACGGTGAGGGTGCGCACGAGGAAGGTGTCGAGCAGCAGCCCGAAGCCGATGATGAGGCCGGCTTGGATCATGATGGCGACTGAGCCGACCATGAGGCCGAACATGCTGGCGGCGAATATGAGGCCAGCGGAGGTGATGACGGCTCCGGTGTTTGCCACGGTGCGCAGGACGCCGACGCGGATGTTGGTTCCGGATTCTTCGCGGAGCCGTGAGACGAGCAGCATGTTGTAGTCGGCGCCGACGGCGACGAGGATGATGAACGCCAGCAGCGGTACGGGCCAGGCGATTTCGTGGCCCAGTCCCCATTGGAAGACTACGACGCCGATGCCGAGTGATGCGAGGTAGTTGAGCACGACGGTGCCTAGTAGGTAGAGCGGTGCTAGGAGTGCGCGCAGTAGTAGGACCAGGATGACGCCGACGATGATGATGGTGGCGATGGCTAGTTGTGCGAAGTCGGCCCAGAGGAGTCGTTGGATATCGGAGTTGACGGCGGGGAAGCCGGCTACGGACACGGTGGCGTCGGCGAGTGACGTGTTGGGTCGTGCGGTGTTGGCGGTGTCGGTGATGCGGCTGGCGAGGTCCATGGCTTCAACGCTGTATGGGTCGTGGCTGCTTTCGATCATGAACCGCGCTGTTTTGCCGTCCGGTGAGAGGAATTGTTCGGCGACGTCGGTGAATTGCCGGTTCTCGAATGCGTTGGCGGGCAGGTAGAAACCGCTCGAGGAGTCGGAGTCGGCCGCTGCGCGCGAGGAGTTCTGTAGTTGGGTGGCGATCTGGCTCATGCCGGACAGCATTTCGATGTTGCTGTCGGCGAGGGTGCGGACGCCGGTGGCGAGTGCTTGGGCGCCGGAGGCCAGCTGTCCGATTCCGTCCTGCAATCGGCGGAGATTTGTGGTCAGGTCGGCGGGGTCACCCAGGGCTCCGAATGCCTTGTCCAGTGAGGCGACTGCGTTCTGGACGTTGGCGAGGGTGCCACCAACGGTGGCATTGGTGGCGGGATCGTAGCGGTCCCCGAGGTCGGCGATTTGGTTGAAGAATCCGTTGTCGCGCAGAGTGACCAGGATCTGGACCTGGTTGCGGATTTGGGCGCATTGTGGGGTGGTGGCGCACCAGGGTGAGGTGTTGAGGGCGCCGACGAGTGGGTCGAGTTGAGTGATTGCGTTTTGGGCTTGGTTGGCCAGCGGTCGTAGTCCTGGGCCGGATTGGATGGCTTGGTCGACGGCGGGGGCAGTGGCGGAAAGTTGTTGCAGCAGCGGCCGGAATTGGTTGACCTGAGTTCCTGCGGATTGGGCTTGGGTGAGGATTCCGGCTAGTGGTGTGAAGGCGGTGCGCACGGTGCTGTCGAGTTGGGCGAGGCCGTCGGCGAGCTGGTCGGCGCCGTCGGTGAGTTTGGTGAGGTCGTCCTTGCGGGAGTTGCCCTCGGCGACGGCGCCGGCCATTTTGTCGCCGATCTGGCCGTTCTGCCAGGCCAGTTCTGCTTGGTCGAGGCGCTCTCCGGTGGGGCGGGTGACTCCGGAAACCTTGGTGACGCCGGGGATCTGGGAGACGCGGGAGGCCATCTCGTCAAGATCGGCCAGTCCTTTGCCGGTCCGCATGTCGGTCGGATTTTCCACGACGAGGAATTCGCTGATGACGACGTCTTTGCGGAAGTGGCGGTCCAGCAGGTGGTAGCCCAGGTTGCTGGCCGTGGTGTCTGGTTGGCCCTTGCGGTCGTCGTAGCTGATTTTGATGGTTGCTGCCGCTGCCGACAGGGCGAGCAAGATGACCAGGCTGACGATGAGTAGTGGCACGGGACGGCGGACCACGGCGACGGCGACGCTGTTCCAGTAGCGGCGGGTGCGATCGGGTTTGGGTTCACCGATGCCGCGTTTGGCGGCTAGCGACAGCACCGGTGGCAGCAGGGTTACGGTGGCCAGAAATCCGAACAGTACGGCGATGGCACACGCGGGGCCAAGGGCGGCGAAGACGCTGAGCCGCGCGAAGACCATGGCCAGGAACGCGAGTGCGACGGTGGCGGCGGAGGCGAGGATGACGCGCCCGATGCTGGCGGTGGCGTGGATGACGGCCTGATCGGCGGGTACTTGGGCGCGGCGCTGTTCGTGGTATCGGCTGATCAGAAATACGGTGTAGTCGGTTCCCGCGCCGAGCAGGATCGCAGTCATGAAGGCGACGGTGAACTGGGAGACGGGCATGCCCATCTCGCCGAGGGCGGACAGCACGCCGCGCCCGACTGCCAGGCTCAACCCGATTACTAGCAGCGGTAACAGCGCGGTGAACACCGACCGGTAGACGATCAGCAGGATCAGGGCGATCACGCCCGCGGTAGCGATTGAGATCAGCAGCAGGTCGTGCTCGGCGGATGCGATCATGTCGCTGAAGGTTGCCGGTGGTCCCGTCACTTGCACAGTCGTGGTCGAGCCGGTGAAGACCTCGGCGGCGATGTTGCGCACCGCGTTTACCGATTCGGCGGCCGTGGGGTCTCCGAGGGTGCCGGTGACACCTACGGGCAGGTACCAAGCTTTGCGGTCGGCGCTGACTGCCTGGGCTTCGGTAATCGGATCGGACAGTAGGTCCTGCACCAGCAGGACGTGGTTGCCTTCGCCCTGCAACCGGCGCACGAGTTCGCCGTAGCGCTGCCGTGCAGTCGGAGTCAAGCCATTGGGGTCTTCCATGGCGACGAACACCATGGTTTTTGAGCCTTCTTCGCCGAAAGCGGCGCTCATGCGGTCAACCGTCTGCAAGGACGGCGCATCGCGAGGGATGAGGTCCACCGACTGTTGGCGCACCACGGTTTCTAGCTGGGGGAACAGCAACGCGAGGACGACCGCGGCGCCTAGCCATACCCCGATGACCAGCGCTTTGTGTCGGAGGGTGAATCGGGCTAGCGCTGCCAACCGTTCGCTGTACTCGCGGGTTTCGGCCGGGTTGGGGGATCCGTTGTCCCGCTGGCCACGGCGCGTGGCCTGGCCTGGGGAATCTGCAGTGCCGTCGGTCACTGGGCCTCCACTAGTAGCGAATCGTAGCGATACTATCGGTATCGCTACGCTACCGCATGTAGTGCAAGTGGTGGCGGGGCCGTCGTCGCCAGGCCGCGCAAAGCGCGCGGCTGGCGAAGGGGCCGGCGACCGCTATCGAGTCGGGACCGGGCCGACGGTCGCAGTGGGCAGAGGAATGATCGAACACTCAGTGGGTTTCTGGAAGCCAGGGCTGACGCTGTAAGTCGACGACACTGGCCTTGGATGCCGTTCAGGGTCTTGCTGTTGCTGTTCTCGGACGTTGGTCGTCGGGCGCACGCACGGCCACATCGCGTAGCGGGGCCGCTAGCTCTAGGTTTGCGCTTCGGTTGTGGCCGACTGGCCCGTGTTCTGCAGCAGCACGTAATTGCCTAGGCTGCCCAGGAAACCTGCGCAGTGCTGAACGAGTTCATCTGTGGTGAATTCCAGTTCTCCGTCGAGTCGGCGGCGCAAGACTTCGAATAGCCCTCCCACGCCCAAGGTCGAAGCCAAATGGGCAACCCCCACGGCAGAGTCGGCGATGTCGAGGTGAAGTCTGGCTTCGCGCAAGACAAGGTCGGTGAAACCTGCCATTAGTTCGCTGCGTAGCTCTCGGAGCAGCGGCTCGGTTGCAGATTCCACGAACAGGATCCGACCCAGCCGCGGGTCGTTGTCGATCATGCCGACCAGCCTGCGGATTGGCGCGTACGCCAATACCTCCGGTGGCTCGCCGGCATCGGGGATCGCGTCGACTATCACCTCCTGGAAGGTGGCATAGAGCTGCTGGTAGACAGCCCGCAGGAGTGCGTCTCGGTCGGAGAAGTGCTGGTAGAAGTACCGTGACGTGACACCCGATTCAGCGCAGACGGCAGTCACAGTGGCGGCGGCAACGCCGCGCGTGCCGATCAACTCCGTTGCGGCCTCGATGAGACGGGTGCGCCGGTTCCGGTGACGCTCCTCGGCGGACATTCCGCTATACACCCGCGCCGAAACCACGTGGATAGCTTGCCATCTAATTCTGACAAGGCTTAGAGTCAGATTGACAGCGCGTCCTTGGCGAATGGGAGAACAACATGAGCGACGATTCGTCCACACGGCCCACCGCACGGGTCGTCCCGAAGCCCCGCCGTGTTCGATTCGATATGCCTGCTGGGACCAGTCGGCAGCACTTCGTTGATGGCGACTTGGTGATGAGCCACTTTGTGTCCACCTTGTCGGCCACGTTCCCCGAAGGCGAAGACTTCTTTATCCGGTCAGTCCGCGAGTACCGGGACCACATCAGCGACGCTGACCTCAAGGAGGCGGTCAAGGGGTTTATCGCACAAGAGGCCACCCACCGACACCAGCATCGGCTGCTCAACGATCGGCTTCAAGCAATGGGCTATCCCACCGAGGGGATCGATCGGCATGTCAAGAAGCTGGTTGGCCGACTTGAGAAGCGTTTTTCTCCCAAGATGCGCCTGGCTGTGACGGCCGCCCTCGAGCACTACACGGCGACATTCGCCGAGATCATTCTCACCAGCGACGAAGCTCAAGAACTGATCGGCGACACCGAAGTGCGGCCTATTCTGCTCTGGCACGCACTGGAAGAATGCGAGCATAAGGCCGTTGCTTTCGATGTCTACGAGACGGTCGGTGGAAGCGAACGCACCAGGGTCTGGGGGATGCGGATCGCCAGCCTCCTCTTGTTCAGCGAGTTGGTCATCCAGACCACCCGCTCTCTGGCTGGTGACCGTTCCGCCTACAACCCGGTGCGCTTGCTGCGCAGCCTTCGAGCCTTCCGTCATAACCCGCTATTCAGCCCAGCAGCAATTGCGCGCTTTCGCTCCTACACCCGCGCCGGATTTCATCCCGACGACTGGGACAGCGCAGAAATCCTCGAACGCTGGACCAAGGAACTCTTCGACGCCGATGGTGGCCAGCAAGTGCGTAGTGGCGTCTAGCTCGACCAGAGCCCGGCACAGTTCAAAGTCGGCCTTAACCGAAGAACACTTCATGGGCTCCGCTTCGCGCGCTGTGAAGTCAAGATCGGTTCTGACTACTGGCCGATCGATGGTGCTCGACCAACGTCGCGACCTACAGGAGGTTCCGGCCGAGGAACTCGGTGACGGCGCAGCCGAAGGCGTCGTTGTCGTCGCCGGCGATCATGTGTCCGGTGCCGGATACGTCGACGGTCTCGGCGTGGGGAACCAGTTGCTTGAACTCGTCGACGGTGGCTTGGGAGACCACGTCGGACAAGAGGCCCCTTACGAGAAGTGTTGGGGCATTGACCCGTCGGGCTCCGTCGATCAGCAGGTGGCTGATTGCGTCGAATTGCTCCGTTCCCGTGGTCGATTCGTCGCGGAGAAAGTCGAAGTTGGAGTGAATGAATGCCGGGTCCCACCGCCAGATCCAGCGGCCGTCGTGACGCTGCCGTAGCACCTTGCGCAGGCCGTCGACGTTGGCCGGGCGCGAGCGATGGGGGTTGTACGCGGCGATCACCTCTGCGGCGTCAGAGAGGGTGCTAAAGCCATCGGGATGTGCGGCCATGAACGTCACCACGCGACGGGCGCCCTGGAATTCAAGTCGCGGGGTGACGTCGACCAGGACGACCGCCGCCCACGACGCCCCGGATGTCAACAGATGCGTGCCGAGCACGGTCATGCCCCCAAGGGATGCACCTACGACCGCAGGGGCGGTATAGGCGCTGAAGTGCTCGCGCACGGCGAGAAGATCGGTCGCGAGTCGCTCGATGTCGTACCTGCCGGCTGGGTCCCAGTCGCTGTCGCCGTGACCGCGGGTGTCGTAGGCGACGACTGTGTATCCGCATGCGTGGAGGCGACGCGCTGAAGTGCTCCACGCGTGCCGGTTCTGGCCGCCGCCGTGCAGGAGCAGCACGACGGGACGGGCGTCATCGTGGCCGTAGCAGTCCGCAGCCAGGGCGATCCCGTCCTGGGTTCGGACCCGATGCTGCACGGCGGAGGTCATGACACCTTCCTGGCGAGATCGTCGTCCGCCCGAAGCGTGGGCCCGGCAGCAAGCGCCTTCATAGTGCGTTGCCCGCGGCGTTCACGATCGTGACCGTGCCCTGGGCTACGCAGACGGCTTTGTCGCCGTTGCTAATGTCGATGCGCGCCACTCCACTGCGCTTGCCCAGCGACACGATGTCGGTGACGGCGACACACACACCGGTGGACACGGGTCGCAGCAGGTTTAGCTTGAATTCGGTGGTGGCGACCCATGATCCGGCCGGAATGACGGGGTAGAACACGACTCCGAGACAGTGGTCGACCATCGCCGATAGACATCCGCCGTGCAGGGTGCCGAAGGGTGTGAGCAGTTCGGCACGGGTTTCCATCTCTGCCACCAGCCGACCGGCGGCGAGTTCGGTGTGCCGAAAGCTCAGAAACCTCGACAGTCCACCTGCTGTGTTCGGCGATCTGAGCAGCTGGTCGGCGATCTGCTCATCGAAGTGCGCGAATGTCACTGCCACCACCATGCCCCTTTCTCCTGTCCGGTCATGGGTCGATCACCGTTCGAGCCCGCGAATCGTTTGAGCATGTCGCCGAATGCGCCGAGGTCGCCGTGCGCGGCGGAGTGCTCGATATCGACGGCGATGAAGAACCTGGCCGCGCGGTGATGCACACGACGCGTCGTCGAGGAGGGGCACGGGCTAGACCGGTGTGGTCCAAGTGATGGGCAGCGATGTGTAGCCGCGGATCGGTCCGGACCGCAGCCGCCGCGCCGATTCAAGATCGACCTCCCAGTCGGGCACCTTGTCCAACAGAGCATCCAGAGCGATGCGGGCCTCCATCCGCGCCAGTGCCGCGCCCAGACAGAAGTGGATGCCGCGACCGAAGGCGACCTGGTGCTCACTGGTGCGCTCGATGTCGAACACGTCAGGATCGGGGAAGGCGCGCTCGTCGCGGTTGGCCGACCCGAACAGCAGCAGCACCTTCTCACCTTGACGCATGGTCGTGTCGTGCAGTGTGACGTCGCGGGTCAGGGTTCGTGAAAGTCCCTGTGCCGGTGAGTCGTAGCGCAGCAACTCCTCAACTGCCGGCCCCAATAGTGTTCGATCGGCGGCCAGGCGTCGGCGGGTCTGCCGATGCTGGGCCAGCACGACCGCGGAGTTCCCCAGCAGATTGGTGGTGGTCTCGTAGCCCGCGACGAGCAGCAGCGCGCAGAAGCCGAGGACTTCCTCGTCGGTCAGTCTGATCCCGTCGACTGTGGCGTTCGCCAACGCCGACATCATGTCCTCGCGGGGGGTTTGGCGGCGGTCGGCGAGGAAGTCGGTGAAGTAGGCGTAGATCGAGGTGGCGGCGGTCAGTGCGTCGGTGGTTTGTCCGTGGTTGACGTCGACCTGGACCAGTTGGCTCGACCACAATCGGAACTGATCACGATCGGTGGCGGGAATGCCCAGTAGATCGGCGATCACCGCGGCGGGCAGGATCGCGGCGAAGTCGGTCACGAAGTCCGCCGAACCAGAGCCCTCGTCGAGGCGCTCGAACAACTCCGCGGCCATCTGTGTGATGGCGCCCTGCAGCCCGGCCACCCGCCGGGGAGTGAACGCCCGGCTCACCAGGGCACGCAACTGGTCGTGGCGCGGAGGGTCCATCACGATCATCATCGGCAGGAACGAGCCGATGAAGTCCGATCCCGGTGGGGTGGGGAAGATGCCGTCCACCGAGGAGTACGTGCCGTGATCCAGTGCTGCGGCCTGGACGTCGGCGTGCCGGCTCAACACCCAGGTATGGGATTCCTCGGCGCGGTACACCGGAGCCGTGTCACGCAACGACCGATACGTCGGATAGGGGTCGTTGAGAATCGAGGCGTCGAACGGGTCGTAACGAATTTGCACCGAGACCACCAAGACCTCCGACCACCAAAGTAACGACGGTTTAGACTCGCAGTCTAAACCGGCCGAACGGGACAGGGGGGCAATGCGCAAGATTCCACGTCAGATCTCTGACCGGCTTCCCGCCGCGGCGGACTTGTTCGCCGAGAAGGGGCTCAACGACTCCAAGATCGAAGACGTCGCCGCGGTGACCGGTGTGCCGAAAGCGACGCTGTACTACTACTTCGCCGGTAAAGAGGACATCCTTGCTTTCCTGCTCGAAGACCTCCTCAAGGACATCTTCGATGCTGTGACCGCGATCGTGCACACCGGCGGCACCGGTGCCGAACGCCTCGAACTCGTGATCCGCGCACAACTGCGGGCAATGGCGCAGCGGCCAGCGGTATGCCGTGCACTCATCGGCGAATTGGGACGAGCGGCCCGCATGCCGGCTATCGCCGAGATGATCAATACCGCCTACCAACAACCCGTCGAAACCCTGCTCATCGAAGGGGCCCGCGACGGATCCCTCGTCGCTCAGCCCGATGCGCGATCGACGTCGATTGCGCTGTTCGGCGCGGTCACCATCAATGCACTCATGTACCTGGTCACCGATAACCACCTCGACGAGACGGTGGTCGCCAGCACCCTCAGCGCCGTCATGTTCGACGGGCTGCGCCCGCGCACAGGAGACCAGTCATGAGCACCTACGGCCTGTCGGTTCTCGGCGCGGATCTGAAGTCACTGGCCCAGACCGCCCAGGCCGCTGATGCGGCCGGGTTCGACGCCGTATGGGCCTCGGAGTTCTATTCTCGGTCCGGATCGATCTCCATGGCCGCGATGGCCAACAGCACCCAGAACTGTCGGATCGGTTCCTCCATTCTCTACGGCGTCGGCCGAAGCCCCCTGGTGCTGGCCACCGAGGCGCGCGACCTCGACGAACTCTCCAACGGACGACTGGTACTCGGCATCGGCAACGGCACCAAACGGATGATGGGCGACTGGCACGGCGTGCCCGACACCTCCGCACCCGCCCTGCGGATGGAAGAACTCGTGATGCTGCTGCGCCGGATATGGAACCTGCATGAAGGCCCGATCCATCACGAGGGCCGTTTCTACAGAATGAATCTCACCCCGACCGGCGACGTGGGACCCTCCAGCAGGCCGATCCCGATCGTCACTGCCGGTGTCCGGCCCCGGATGTGCGAGGCGGCCGGGCGGGTGGCCGACGGCCTAGCCGGACATCCGCTGTTCACAACCACCTACGTCGAAGAGGTCGTCCGGCCCGCTATCGCCAGGGGCGCCGCGCACACCGGCCGCGACCCCAATGACGTGGAAATCATTTCCATGGTGATGTGCGCCATCCACGACGACGCCGAGGTCGCCAGGCGCGAACTGGCGCAGCAGATTGCGTTCTACTCCTCGGTCAAATCCTACGAGACGGTACTCGATGTGAACGGCTTCGCCAGCGAAGGCCGAGCCATCCGGCAAGCATTCGCCCAGCGCGATTTCCCGGCGATGTTCGCCGCTGTGTCCGAGGAGATGATCGACGCCATGGGTGTCGCCGGGACGGCGCACGAGGTCCGTGAACAATTGAGACGGTACAACGGCGTCCTCGACCACATCATGCTGTATTCACCATCGGTCGGCATCACTGCCGAACGCGTGCAACAAAACCTCGACAGCATCATCCGGGAATGCTCGCCCGCCTCGATGTCGCCAGGGCGGTCCTGTCCACGTTCAACCTGATCCACGTATTGCCGCCCAAGTCGACCCGTCGCAGTGTCCGCGGCCGGATTAGTGGGTCTGCCGCGCCGACCCCGCCGATGATTGCCTGACGCTGTTGACGATGTTGGCGTCGTCGGTGTCGGGGAGGTCATGGCGGACCACGCGTACCCGTCCTTGAGGTAGACAGGCCATGTAGCCGTGGCGCATGCCATAGAGCTCCCACGCTGTCTGTTCAGCGTCGGGATCGACATCGATGCGATGTCCGCGCGAGAAGCTCAGGTGTAGCCCTCCATCGTCGCTGGACCAGGCCTGGGTGCACAGTGCGCCGGCGAGGTTCAGCAGCGGGCGTTCGTGGGTCGCGATCCTGAGGGGGTCAATACGCACCGCCTCGATGGGGTAGGTGCCGACGGCAGGAAGCGTCAATAGTAGGGGGCAGGAGATGACGATTTCGTTGTAATCATCGAAATCCAGAACCAGGCCGCCGTGCAGCGAGAGGCGTTGTACGACAAGGTTTTCGATCCATTGGGTGTACATGGCAGTCTCTTTTCGACGCATCGTTGAGCCGTATCCCCAAAGAGTACGCCAAGTATCGCTGCGATACCAGCAGTATCGTTACCGGTAGACGGCTGGCCTAGCAGCGCTGGTCACGACGCGCCTGGTGGCTCGGTCAATGCGGTCGCGGGTGTCGGCGGCTGTCGCGCGGTGGCCGCTGAAGGCCACGAGGTTGGCCAGCCAGATGTCGGAGATGATCCCAGCCACGTGCAGATCGGTAGGAGTGGGCTCGCCGCCCCTGAGCGTGCGGGCCAGCAGGATCTGGATCTCATCGGCCGCGCGGTCGAGTTCCGCGGCGGCGCGGGTATCTGCGACTGCGAAGGCCCGTGTCATGGCCGTCGTCAGCCATGGGTCGCGCTGCCAGCGGTCATGCAGATGTGCGGTGAGCCGTTCGAGCCGTTCCAGCGGTGTGCCCTCACCACTCGCCCAGTCCCCGGCCGAGTCGAGTCGACGGAACTCGCGCGTCAGCGCTGCCACCAGCAAGTGGGTTTTCGCCGGGAAATAGCGGTAAAGCGTGCCGACGGCGATGCCGACCCGCTCGGCAACTGTCCGCATCTGAACCGCCTCGTAACCACCCGCCGCGGCCACGACCAAAGCTGCATCAAGAATGGTCTCCCGGCGCCGTGCGGACGCGCGTGAACGCGACGCGTTAGCGGCTCGCTTCTCTGCAGCGACCGAGTTCGCTTCCGAAGGCGGGGTTTTCCCGTGGCTGCGCGCCTGAGGGACAGTCATGACGGCTCCGGGTCGAGGCCGCCGCGGCGCGAGAACTGCTCCAGAAGATCGCCGAAAGCGCTGACATCGCCGTGTGCGGCGAAGTGCTCAGGGCTGACGACAATGAACACTGCACTGGCGGTGAAGCGGGCGATCCCACCCTCACCCGTGCCTGTCGCCGTGACATGCAGCGCCCGCCCTTCACGAGAGACGATGTGGGCAGTAATCCGGTGGGTCTGATGCAGCGGCACCGGCCGCAAATATTCGACCGTCAGGGTGCGGGTCACCGCCGGGGTTCCGGCGATCCACAACGTGAAGCCCAGGACGTCATCACATGCCGCGGCCACTGCCCCGCCATGGGCCAGGCCCGGGGCCCCGATATGGCGCTCATCGAACGTCACATCGGTGTACACCGCGTCGCCGCTACGATGCACCACCAACCGCAGTCCGTGGGGGTTGTCCGGGCCGCAACCCATGCATGTCGTGGTGTGCGAGGGCAGCCGCTCGGGCGGCAACAGGCTTTCGGGCACCGTCACCCTCCAATACGATCGGTTTCGCTGCGCTACCGTTAGTACCACACTGCTAGACTGCCGTGACAGCATCGCGTGAAGATCGACCGCCGAGGTGAACGAGTGAGCGACAGTCAGGCAGTGCCCGTCCCTGACGACGACGTGGACCCTCGGCTCATCCGGTCACGCACCCGGCTGCTGGATGCTGCGGCAACGCTACTGAGCACCGGTGGGGTGGAAGCGGTCACTATCGATGCCGTCACCAAAGCATCCAAAGTGGCCCGAACCACGCTGTACCGCCACTTCCACAGTTCGTCGCATTTACTGGCAGCCACGTTCGAACGCCTACTTCCACAAGTGACCACTCCGGCACCGACCAGCGGACCCCTCCGTGAGCAGCTGATCGAATTGCTCAGCCGCCAAGCCGCCCTTTTCAACGACGCACCGCTGCATGTCACGACACTCGCGTGGCTCTCATTGGGGCCCACCGGCTCCAATGCCCAAGCGGAAGACCGCCACACATCCGGGGCGCTACGGACCCGAGTTGTCGATCAATATCGTCAACCATTTGACGCCGTACTCACCAGCCCAAAAGCTCAAGCCGAACTCAACGACTTCGACCAGGAACTGGCGCTTTGCCAACTCGTCGGACCACTCGCCTTCGCCCGAATGACCGGGCTTCGCACTATCACTCACAATGACTGCGCGAACATCGTCGATGACTTTCTCGCCGCCCACCGCAACACCGACAGCGACGCCATAAAATCGAACATCGCCACCAAGAAGACGGGCCGCCCGGCGCGCTCAGCTCGCTAGGCACAACGAAATCACAATGTCGAGCCGGCTGGTCTTCGGGCCCTTTTCGCCTCTCGCAAATCGCGTCGGTGATGGCATCGAAGGACCATTCGTCGCCATCATCGGCGAGGCCGTACGCTGGTTTCCGTTCCACAGCGAGGTGCGGAGACTCGCAGCAGGGTAGTGAGCTACCCGAAGTGCAGGTCACCCGCGGTTCGGCGTCTCAGACGCTTGAGGGCGCGCAACTGCTTGAACCCGTTTCTCGATTGCTTGACTTGTGGCGAGGAGGATTGACAAAGAACAACTTTGACGAGAGCAGGCGAATCGTGGCCTCGGCGGCATGGAGTGGTTACGACATCGCTGTTGCGAGTTAGCTCCGCCTTCGATGCGGCATTGATCTGCCGCGTTCGGTGACGTAATCGGTCCAGTCGCGGGCGGCGAGTTTGGCCCAGGCGGCTGCGTTCTTGGTGGTGATCGCGAGCAGTTCGGCCAGCACGGGTGCGGGCATGTCGCTGGCGAGCTGGAAGAGGGCGGCTTTGCGATGTTCGTAGGGTTTCACCCCGACCGCGACGAGCTGGGTGCGGATGTTCTCGGTGGACAGGTGGGTGCCGGGAAGTCGGCCGGGGAACAGCCAGCCCGTATGGGATGGGGTGTAGCGGCTTTCGCATTGCTGCTCCAGATGCTCGCGGATGAGGTCGTCGAGTAGGGGAGGCATTTGGATGGGGATGGCGGCGAAGACGACATGCACGGCGTGATCGTCGGAGATCGAGATTTGGCTTGATCGCAGGGCGACGATGCGCGAAAGAGGTTGGGCGAACAACAATGTGAGCAGTCCCGCGATGCGGGTTTTGCGGCGGATTGTGTCGTCGTGCAGCAGCCGCCCGACGGCGGCCCACCGCTGGGAATCCGAGACGGTTACCGAGGGAGGTGACCGTGGCGGATCGGTGACCCTCAGTGTGGTGTTGATGCGGGATTGGCGTAGCCAGACGAGGAAGGCGTACTCGGCAGTGAGCGGCCTCCGGTGGAGCGCCTGGTAGCGCTCCAGCATCTCCTGTGTCGCTGTCGCCGGAGTGGCGTCGTGGGTGTGCAGAAACGCCATGAACTGAATCGCCACGCGGACGCGACGACGGCAGGCATCGGTCATCGATCTCGTCAGCCGGTTCTCGTGGGAGGCCTTGCGCATCTGGCGCAGTACATGCCAATGCGCGAATCGGCGAACGATGGCGGCGTCTTCGGCCGGAAGCTCGGCTACAACGTCCTCGATCCAGGGCAGCATCCGTTCGACGCGGATGTCGATCGGGCCCAGAACGCCGACCGCGACCAGGAGGCTGCGCAAGTAATCGTGGGCTCGGTCCGAGGGAAGATCGCTGAAGGTGTCGTGGCTGATTTCACGCGTTCCGCAGGCCATGTCGCGAAGGAGCTGCGGGCCGGTACCGGGCTTCTTTCGCAGCCACCAGAGCACCGTCTGTGGGCGGTCGGCGTTGATCAGTTCGTCGAACACGGGCCGTAGTCGGTGATGAATCGTGCCGCTGATCGGGTCGGTGAGCAGCTCGGTGAGGCGCTCGCGTAGGAAGCAGCGGGCGCATCGGTAGAACCCGTAGGGGTGTTCTTCGCGGCCGCATTCGCTGCAGGTGAAGATCGATGCGACACCGGCGCAGGAGGCGCACACGATGGCATCGTCGAGCTGCCACGCCAGTGGCCGCACGGTCTCACACCGCGGGCATTTCTCGGGGTGATAGTGCCGTCTGCGACGGCATGCGACACAGATGCGACGCCCGTGCGTCAGTGGGGTTAGCCGGATGGTGCTTGCACACTCCCAGCAGGCCCGCTGAGTCACTGGTTGTCGTGGGGGCGGCGGATGGTGGCGCGGATGGGTCGCAGGTCGCCGATGCCGGGTCCGCTGTCGTTGACCGCGGGCGCCTCACGGACTTGTTCGGCGACGAGCTCGAGCAGGTCGTTGGGCGTGCACGACAAGATGTCGCAGAGGGCGGCGAGCAGGTCGAGATTGATGCGCTGCGGGGGCTTGGTCGCGATCCGGTGCACCATCTGTCGGGAGATCTCCACGCCACGCTCGTGCAGCGGTGCGACAAGGTCGGTGGTGGCGAACATTCCGTTCTGGGCCATCAGCTGACGCAGGTTCCACCGCAGCACGGTCCTAGTGCTCATCTCCGCCTTCACCTGTCGTCGTGGATGATCCGTAGACGCGGCGCAGCGCCGCCTGCAGTGTTTTGGTCTTGAAGTCGTCGGACACCGAGGTATAGATCGCGGTGGTCGAGGCATACGAGTGCCCCACCTGTTCGGTGACGAACCGCTCCGGATAACCGAACTCGATCAGATGGGTGACATAGGAGTGCCGCAGGCAGTGCAAGGTGAGCTCGGCAGGCAGTCCCGCTTGCACCCGTGCGACGGCGAATCGCCTATCCATGGTCTTGGTCGCCACGCGCCGTCGACGCTCGGTCAGCCAGAGCTCTTGACGGTTCCCGGGGCTGAGGAGTGGGCGGCCGTGGTCGACCCATTGGCGCAGTCCGTCGATCACCCAGTCGAACTCCGGAACGGCGAGCACGGTGCGACGCCTGGGAGAGCTGCCGCGACGTGATTTGGCGTAGCGAACGTGGACGGCGCCGAACGTGCCCCAGGCCGGCATCCGCGAGTTCGGACGCAGGTCGGCGAGATCGAGATAGCACAGCTCGCGGCGGCGTAAACCGAAGGCGTAGGCCGTCTTGATCATCTGTGCGTCGCGCAGCGCCGCGAACGCGCCTTTGTTCCTGGACCGAGCGAGAACATCGACGCGATCATCGAGGAAATCGAACAATGTTTCCAGTTCGTCGTAGGTGAACGGGCGACGCGCGGGCTTGCCCTCGTAGTCGACCAGATGCGCGGCGGTGTTGTAGTCGTGACAGACCTGCGATGGGATCCGTCCGAACCTGTTCTCGCATTGCGCGATCCAACCGTAGCGGCTATCGAGTAGGTAGTCGCAGAACATCCGCAACGACATGTGATAGCCGCGAATGGTCGACGGTGCTTTGCGTTCCGGGCCCGACATCAAAGCGGCCGTGAAGTCTTCGACATCGCCGGCAGTCCAGTCCCACGGAGGCGCCCCGGCGAACTCTGCGAACCGCCGCACCAACGCCAGCCGCGGCTCGATCGTGGCCTCAGCAGCGAGTAGCCGAGACGCCTGTTGACGACCCCACCCAGACAGCATCGCTTCGAAGACTGCGCTGGCCTCGTCCAGGTGAACCACGCCCGAGGCAAGAACCAAGTGCGCCGACCCCGGAACGCTCACAAGAGAACCTCCATCTATCGTCAACTTAGAGTTGTCAATGACAACCGCAAGTTACCACACCTGCGAGCGAAATCCGTCTACCAGGAGGAACACGAAAGTGGTTCAATGAAGCGCATCCGGCGCTGGTCCCATGCGCCAGATATACGCGTCAACTTCAGGTTGATTCGCGACCTTCAGGCCCGGAGTGCAAGAGGTGTGTGGTCTGCGGTGGGGCGACGGAAGGGGGTCGTACGGCTGGGAGCTGAGTGGGCGGTGCGCGGTGGTGAGGGACGCGGGCTACGGGCGCGGTGGAAGTGACTGGCGGTAGACGGATGCGGTGAAGGCGAAAAAATTGGTGAGAGGCGAATGTGGCTGCGGTGGTGGCCCGGTCGCCGGTGAACCTTCTACTGTCGGCGACCATGACAGCAGCAACGTCCAAGGTGGAAGCCAGGCGCCGGGCACGCGAAGCGACCCGACGCGCCAACGAGGAACGCGCCGCGCGGGATAAGGCGAACATCGATGACGCCGCAGACTTTCTCGTCGCGGTCGGCAAGGTCGCCGAAGCCGAAACGTGGAAGACGGAGCGCTTGGCCCAGCTGCGCGCGCAGGTCGACGCAGAAGCGGCCAAGCGGGTGGCCGGCCATCGGGCCAAGGCCGGCGCGGCGGTCGCACGTATGCAGGGCCGTGGTGAGACGCTGACGACCATCGCCGCACGGACCGACGTCGGAATCGGGATCGTCCGCACCATGGCACGGCATGCTCCGAAATCCGAGAAGCGGACCGCCGGGAATGGTTCACATGCACAAGGTCTGGAGGCATTGTCCGACTCGACCGCCCAGGGGATTGCCGCCAACGCTGGCCAGCCTCCGGCGGACGCAGCCTCGGCGTGACGCACTGCGCAACGGTGCATTGAGGCCGGTGGTGCACGACGATGCGCACAGCCAGGGTGCCGGGGGTCGGCGGGTGCGTGGGCCGTCATGGAGGTGCGCCGTTACGCCGGTCGGGCCGCTGACGCACGCGCCGGTCGCGCCCCTGGTGCTGCGAACCGGCCTGTGCGTCCGACTACACCAGGTCTGCCCCACGCGGTGGGGAGCGCTCGACGTGGCAGGGGCTGCGCAGCGGTAACGGGAACACCCGGGAGCAGGGTTACAGCACCAGTGGAGCGGGCCGCGGTGGCCGCGCTGAATGTCAGTGCCGGCGAATAGGTTCAACGGCCATCTGAAGCGCGGGACAGCTGGTTGTTGATCAGCGTGTGCACGCTGCCGAGATCACGCGCCTTCACAGCCATGTCGTCTGCGGCCCAGCGGCTTCGGACTGCAACATCTGGACCGGCGCGATCGGCGCCGATGGCTACGGTCAGCTCTACCCGACCCGCGAGCGTTCAGGACTGTGCGTTCGCCCGCACCGCTACGCGTTGGCGATCGTGTCCGGTGTGGTGGCCGCTGGGGTGCTCGGGCTCCACGAATGCGACAACCGGTGTGCGTCAAGATCTCGGCGGCGACAGAACCCCATCAGCACGTCGGTCGGCCCGCAGGGTGACAACATGGAGCGGATGGCGCGGATGCGTCGCGGCGGCGGCCGATATGCGGTGCGACGCCTCGACGGTCGCGGCATTCGACGGGAACGGTCGGCGACGCTGCGTGAGGCGGTGCGCCATGGTGGGACGCGGCTGTTGTGCAGGCGGCGCTGCTCGGTCATCAGGCCACGCTGTGGTGACATACGTTAGGGCCCCTGGAGCCGGTGCGTGTGGGACCGGGTGCGGCGAGCTGGATGGTCTGGCGCGTGGTGTCGCAGTGCCGAGCTGGGGGGCTGAAAGGGTGTGCGGCGGTGGTGTCGCGCGCGGGCGCTTAGCCGCGCTGCAGGAGTACCGCGTCGCGGGACGACAGCACCGTGTTGGCGTCTAACCACACGGGCGGCGCAGAAACTCCGGCGTGCGGCCCAGCAGATGCGGTGCTGCCCGATCGGCCGTGGCCGTGGCCGGTGAGATCGACGCGCGGCGTGTCGCTCAACGCGCAAGCTCGAAAGTGACTGCTCGACGCGGCGGGCAAGAATGCCTGAGGTAAGCGAGAGTTGCCTTGCCGCGTTTGATGGGTGCGATCGCATTCTTCTGAGCTCTCGTAGCACCTGCCGTTGGCCAGAACGGTCGCGTGGTTGGCCGGGTGGCGCGGATGGTGCCTGCCGGGTGTCCTCGTCATCGCCCCTGTATCGGATGTGCCACGCCGTGCTATTCGGGGATGCTGGGCGGTTCGCTTCGAGTGGCGAGGACACAGGTCACCGGATTTCAGGGCCCGTTCCGGCCTCAGTGGATGGACCGGTTGTTTCGCAAGGCCCGGCTGGACAGCGGCTGCCTGGCCTCGTAACCTAACCGTGACCTACGTGTCTAGTACGTACTTGCTTACTTTGCCGAAGGTTTTCGCTGTTGTGACTTCATCTGTGCTTGCGGTCCTGCCGCGCGCGTTGGGTAGACGGTTCGTCTGCATTTTGGTGGCTTTCGGCGTTTTTGCTGCGCTTTTGGCAACCGATGTGCGCGCTGATCCGGCGGCTGATGCGCTTGCCGAACTGACTGAATTGTCGCGTCTGGCGGAGCAGACCACCGAGCAGATTCACACGGCGCAAATCGACCTTGACGAGAAGCTCGCAGCGCAGCAGGTTGCGGAGAAGGGGGCGGATTCGGATCGCATGGCCGCGGATGCAGCGGCGGCCGATCTGGTGAGGTATCAGGCTGCAGTCGACAGGTTGGCCGCGGCTGCCTACATGGGTGGGCGCACGGATACCTTGGCGGCGGCGTTGACGGCGACGTCCCCTCAGGATCTGATCGATCAGCTGGCAGTCCAGAAGACGGTTGCGTCGGAGCTGACTGTGCAGATGGCTGCGTTCCGGTCGGCCAGTGCGCGGGCCGCGGCAACTGCAGAGCGGTCTGCGAAGTCGGCAGCCCAAGCACGGAGTGCGGCCGATGAGGCGGCGGCAGTGCGGACCGACCTGGAGGCCAAACAGCGTCGGATGGCGGAACAGATTGCTGCTGTGCAGGCCCGCTACGACTCTTTGACGCCTGATCAGCGAGCGATTCTGGCTGACCCTGGCCCCGCGCCGCCTCCTTTGCCGTCGACTCCGCCGGTGAGCGATCCGAGCATCGTTGCTATGCCGGGCCCGGCGGGCGGGGCCTCCTCGGGGAACGGTGTTGCGGTGGTCCAGGCGGCGCTGACACGGGTGGGGTCGCCTTATTCGTGGGGAGCCACCGGTCCGGATGCGTTCGACTGCTCTGGGCTGATTAAGTGGGCGTTTCTGCAGAACGGCAAGTCGTTGCCTCGGTCGAGTCAGGCGCTTGCGCAGGGCGGGCAGCCGGTGGCGCTTTCAGACGTTCAGCCCGGCGACATCGTGACCTTCTATGCTGACGTGTCTCACGCGGGGATTTACATCGGCGACGGGTTGATGGTGCACGCGTCGACGTACGGAACGCCGGTGAAAGTGGCGCCGATCTCGTCGGCACCGATTCACAACGTGCGGCGGTACTAGGCCGCCGCCGCGGCGCTGCGTCAATCGTTGAAGAAACGGCTGGTGATTTCCGTCCACTTGCGGATCTCGTCGATGGTGTGAGCGACGTGCAGCGTCGAGTCGGGGATCAGCTCAGCGAGGCGCTCGGCGGTGGAGATGGGATGCAAGGGGTCGGTGTCCCAGGCCAGCACCAAGGTGGGCTGGCGGATGGAGGTCAGCCGATTGGGGTCGGGTAGATCGGAGGAGCCGACTCCGCGCAGCGCGGCGGAGACCACATCGTCGTCGACGCCGGGTTCGAATTTGCCGTGCCGGTAGTTGGCGAAGATCGGCAGTGGGGGAGCTTCGGCCCATTGTTGTCGCCAAGCGGTTGTTCCAATGGAGTCGATGAGGTCGGCGGTGTCGAAGTACCACTGGCGCAGTTGATCGGGCCCTGTTTCCCAGGCGACGGGAGGGATCACCAGTGCCAGCCGCCTGAATCGGCGAGGAGCGTTGAGGGCGGCGTGCAGTGCTGCAGCGGCTCCGAGCGAGGATCCGGCGAAATCGATGGGTTCATCGAGGCCGGCCGCGTCCAGGACGCGCAGGAGATCGTTGGCTGCCTGCTCGAAGCGATAGTCCTCGGGTTCTGGTCGGCCCCGTGATGCGCCGTGTCCGCGTTGGTCGTAGGTGATTAGACGGCGGCCCTCGGCGATAGTGTCGATGTCGAAGATGCCCAGGCCGCGCACGATCTGCCGGCTCATGAGCACGCCGTGCCCATAGCCGACTGGCACCGTGTTGGGTGGGCCGCTGAGCTGGTAGGCGATGGTGGCGCCATCGGTGATGAGAAGGTGGTCATCCGGCATTGCGGCTCCTCAGATGCGTTGGTGCGGTATTGCGTGGGGTTTCGGGTGCCAGCCGTCTATTCCACAGCGGTGAGGACGTTCACCGTGGCACCGTTGTCGGTTGAGGTGTAGATGGCGGTATCAGTGGCGATGTAGACCTGACCGTTGCCCGCGGCGAGCAGGGCCTGGGGTTTGTTGTTGAGCGAGTGGCCCGGCTGCCAGGTCTGCCCGTCGTCGGCGCTGGTGTACAGCCGTCCTTCGAGGTCGGCGCCGAGCAGGGGACCGCGGTCGGGCCAGCTGATGAACAGCAGTGCCGGCGCACCGGTGACTGCGCTGAACGTCCTCGCCCCGTCGGTGCTTCGGAGCAGCCCTTGGCGTGCTGTCGCGAGGATCTCATCCGGGGCATCCGGTGATATTGCGAGGTCGACGGCGGGGACTTCTGCGCGCTGTTGCCAGGACCGCTGATCAAAACTAACCATCACGGTGCCGGATTGACTGTCGTGACCGTAGACCCGTCCGTGGCGGTATTTGAGCGCGTGGAAGTCGGCGCTACCGTGCAATGACAGAGGTTCCCAGGACTGGCCGGCGTCGCTGCTTTTGATCAGGCCGAGGTGGGGCGGTTGTTGGCGATCGGCGGGGTCGGGGTGGCCGCTAGCCAGGAATTCGTCGGGGCCGGCGACGGTGAAGCCCATGAAGTCCTGCGAGAGCTCACCGACTCGTTGTGGCGCCTGATCTTGCTCAACGGTGTAGAGGCCGTAATGAGTTGCGACGTAGAGCTTGTCGTCAGATGGGTTGATGCCGAGGCCGTGGATGTGCACCATGCCCGGCACGACGGCGGGTGGCGGGCTTTCAGGGGCGTTCGACGAACAGGCCGCGGCCAGAGCCCCGGTCAGGGCGATGGCGAAAAGGTTGCGGATCAGCACACGGACACCTTCCGGTCACGAGATCTACGTAGTTCAATAGTAGGTGGGCGGTGCGTGAGGTGGCTGCGCCTCGGGTGGCGCGACCGCGAGTGACAGACCGGGGGAGTCGTCTTCATCAAATCTTCATCGGATCACGAACCGACCCATACTCGGATTGCTGAGGCTGGGGTGCGGCGGCGCAAGGGCTTGCCGTGTGGACGCATGGTGTCACGAAGATGTTCGAGGAAGGATGTGCGATGCAGCACAAGCGTTTTGGATTCGGGCTTGCGGCGCTTGCGGCGTCGGCCCTGTTTGTCAGCGGCTGTTCGAATGCAACGAACGAGTCTCAGTCATCGTCGTCGAGCACCACCTCGGCAGCAGCGTCGGCGTCGGCTTCGCCCAGTGCTGCGAGCAGTGACGCTGCCCATAACGATGCTGATGTGACGTTCGCTCAGGGCATGATCCCTCATCATCAGCAGGCGATCGAGATGAGCGACATGCTGCTCGGCAAGCAGGGAGTTGATCCTGAAGTAGTGTCACTCGCCAACGAGATCAAGAACGCTCAGGGTCCTGAGATTGAACAGATGCAGGGCTGGCTGCAGGACTGGGGAGTGTCCTCGTCGACGACGGCCCCCAGCACCGCCGCAATGCCCGGTCATGACATGCCTGGCCATCAAATGCCCAGCGAAGACATGGGTGATATGCCGGGTATGAGCGGCGGCGGTATGGGCATGATGTCGGAAGCCGATATGGCTGCACTGCAGAACGCGCAGGGCGCCGAGGCTAGCCGACTCTTCTTGACCCAGATGATCGAGCATCACAAGGGCGCGATCATGATGGCGCAGCAGGAAGTTGACAACGGCCAGTTCCCGGCGGCAGTCGAGATGGCGCGCAATATCGTGTCTTCGCAGCAAGCAGAGATCGACACGATGCAGGGAATGTTGGACAAGTAGCGCGGAGAGGGCACTAGTCAGCGACGCGCTGAGTCAGCCGTCGCAGGGTGGTGTTCGCTGCGTATCGGGGTGATGGGCAGGGCGATGGTGAATGTTGCGCCGGCGCCGGGTCCAGCACTGGCTACCGAGATCGATCCGCCGTGCGCTTCGATGAGCGCTTTGGCTATGGCGAGCCCGATACCGGCGCCGCCATGCTCGCGGTCGCGGGCGGTGTCTGCCCGGTAGAACCGTTCGAACACTCGGGTGACGTGCTCGGCGGTGATCCCTTCTCCGGTGTCAGCGACAGCGATTTTTACCTGGTCGCCGTCACGAAGACAGTGAAGGTGTACCGACCCGCCGGGCGGTGTGTGCCGTAGCGCATTCTCCAGCAGGTTCCCCAACACTTGAGACAGTCGTTGTTCGTCGGCCCAAAGCGGCGGTAGCGGTTGCGGGAGGTGTACGTGCAGTCCGACCCCCTTGGCGTTATAGCGTTCTTGTGCTGCTGCGACGCACTGGCGGGTTAGGCGGTCCACGTCGAGGGAGGCGTAGGACATAGACACCGCACTTTCCTCGGCCTTCGCCAGCGCGGCGACGTCATCGGAGAATCGCACCAGCCGACGGGTTTGGTCGCGCAGCATGGCTGCTGTCTGGGGTGTCAGGGAGCGCACGCCGTCTTCGAGTGCCTCGATGTAGGCCTCGAGTACTGCCACGGGTGTGCGGATCTCGTGCGCGAGGTCTCCGAACAGTTGCTGTCGTGTCGAATCGACGGCTTGAAGCCGGGAGGCCATTTGGTTGAATGCGGTTGCGAGGGCGTCGAAGTCATCGCCGAGGCGCGGCGGTGACACGCGGATGTCGTAGTTCCCTTCAGCGACATCGGTGGCCGCGGCGGCGACTTCGGTGATGGACCGTTGGAGGCGTCGACTGACGTAGAAGCTGACCGCGAGGGCGGCCAGTGCTGACACCGCTAAAGCGCCTCCGATGGAGATCACCGTTGCGTAGCCGTAGGCCTCTTCGGCGTGGACTTCTTCCAGGGAGTCCATCGGGACACCGGCACGGTGGAGGTGTTCGCGGAACAGCGGTGGGCCGACCACGGCAGCGACCACCGCGGTCGTCGCCGCTCCGGCCGCCAGCACGATGGCTTGGGCCGCCAGGAGTCGCAGGCCGATACCGGGACGGCCCGGCCGTCGACGCCGGCGAGGGGTCGACGTAGGTGGGGGAGTCACTGTCCGGTTCCCATCCGGTATCCGACACCTCGAACCGTGGCGATGTAGCGGGGGCGTGCGGCGTCGTCGCCGAGTTTGCGTCGTAAGTGTCCGATGTGGACGTCGACGAGGTGTTCGTTGCCGACCCAGGGTTCGTCGCGGATTATTTCGAGAAGTTGTCGGCGGCTCAGCACGATTCCTGGCCGCGCGGACAGGGCTTCGAGAATGTCGAATTCGGTGCGGGTCAACAGGATTAGTTCGTCGTCGATATGTACCTCGCGGGCGGCGACGTTGATGCTCAGTGCGCCGAAGCGGCGCGGCGGGGCTGTCTCTCGTTCGGCGGGTGCGGCGGCTGTTTGCAGGATGCGGGGTCGCCGCAGCATGGCGCGGATGCGCGCGACCAGCTCGCGGGGACTGAAGGGTTTAGTGATGTAGTCGTCGGCGCCGACGGTGAGGCCGAGCACGGTATCCAGTTCGGTGTCACGGGCGGTGAGCATGACGACGTAGGCGTCGGAGAAGGTCCGCAATTGCCGGCAGACCTCGAGTCCGTCGATGCCGGGTAGGCCGAGGTCAAGGATGACGACATCGGGATCCAGGTCGCGTGCGACGGCGATTGCGTCGACACCGTTGCCGGCGACGACGGCTTCGAACTGCTCGCGTTCGAGATAGCTGGCCACCACTTCGGCCAGGGGGAGTTCGTCGTCGACGACCAGCGCGCGGTATCCCTTCGCGCTCTCAGGCGCGCCCAGGTGGTGGTGCTGCATGTCCATATGGTGCCTGCTGGTGCGCCCGTAACCAGGTATGGCTGACCGGGCGGCTCGATCTTCAGCAGATCTTCACACGACTCATACCGTTTTCCTCCTGCGGTGGGGTGAGGCTCACTGTGAGGAGGGCCTGACATGCGTTGGCTGATGGACGTGTGCCCGAACAGTCTCGGGTGGCAAGCGTGGCTGATCCTGTGTGCCGTGGTCGTGGTGCTGTGGGCGGCTGCGATCGCCGGCGCGACGGCGCTATTTAACGCCTCTCGCTGGCCGCGTCGTTCGGGGCGGCCTGACGTGCCCGAGGAGGCCGATTCGCAGGGGCCGCACCGCGGCGCACTGACCGGTCCACCTGCGCGGCATCGCGGCGACGTCAATATTCGATCAAGCGGGTGACGTAGGGCGTCATGCCGGAGGTGCGCACGGGCGAGATCTTGACGACCGACCCGGTGTAGGGGGCTTCGATCATCATGCCGTCGCCCAGATACATCGCTTCGTGCTGGCTGGCGTTGGGGCCGTAAAAGATGAGGTCACCGCGTCGCATCTGTGACGAGGGGATCTTGCGGCCTGCGTTGTATTGCGACTCGGAGTAGTGGTCGAGTTTGATGCCGACGCCGGCGAAGGCATACAGCATCAGGCCCGAACAGTCGAAACCCACGGTGTTGGCGCCCTGGTCGATGCCTCGTGACGGGCCGTTGGCGTTGCCGCCGCCCCAGGAGTAAGGCACGCCCAGTTGTGACATGGCGCGGCGAATCACGAACTCTGAGGCCTGGCGGCCGTAGAGGCGGGGGATGCGTCCGTTGGTGATGCCGGGATCTGCGGCGGCGGTGACTGGAGACAGAATGCCGAGTTTGGTGAGGAACTTGCGGCCCATGTCGGCCGTCAGCTGCGCCGAGGTCGCCATGATCTTGAGGACGGCATTGATGATGGCCACCGGGTCGCCGGCCACGTTAGCGCTGGGCACCATCGGCAGCGTGGTGTCCCACAGGCCCCCCTCGGTGGCGCCCCCCGGCGACGTGGTGCCGCGGTCCCAGGGAGCGCCGGATACCGGCACAGTGCCGGGTTGCGCCGCACTGGGCGCGGCGGCTGTCGCCGCCACCGGTCGGGCAGCTTCCAGTCGAGCTTGAGCGGAGTCGCGTTCGGTAGCGAGCCGTTCGACCTCGCGTCGCTGTGCGGTAAACGTCTGCTGGGCGTCCCGGAGTGCGGCTACCGCGTCGTCTTGCCGGCGTTGGGCGTCTGCGGCGGCGCTCTCGGCGCGCGCCCGCGCTGCCGTCGCAGCAGAAAGCTTGTTGGCCTGATCGGTCTGCCGACGCAAGAGGTCGTCGTGGACCCGCTGGAAGCTGATGGTGAGGGTCTGCTGGGTCGAGGCCCCGGCCAGGATCTCCTCGGGACTTTGTGCCAGCGGCAACGCACCCGACGGCCCGTTCATATAGGTCGACGCGGCGAAGCGGTCAAAACGGTGTTGTGCGGCCTCGATCGCGTGTTGGCTGGCGGTAAGGGCTTGGTCGCTGGCAACAACGTCGCGTCGGGCCTGCGCGAGGGTGTCGCGAGTGGCCGCGATTTCGACCAGGGCACGGTTGACGCCCTCTTGCTTGATCTGGATGTCGCTACCGACGTCGGCCATCCGCTGGTTCGCTTCGGCGACCGCCGCAACCAATGAGGGAACGTCGTCGCGGTCGGGGCTGCCGTCATGCCCGGCAACAGCGGTACCCGGGGCGCTGAGCACCAGTGCCGGCATTAATGCGAAGAGACTCAGAAAAGAAGTGAGGCGCCGCATCGAATCTCCTCAGCTGGGGTGAGCGTTGTCGAGCCGCGCATCGAAGCCGAACGGCACCCGCGGCGCTCCTACTACCGAGCTAAGTACGTAGCACGATAGTACGTAGACGGAACGTACATCACTTTGGTATCAGGAGGAACGTCTGTCACAGTCTCAGGTCGGTTACGACTGTGCGCCACGGGCGCTAGTTTCACGCGCCGCGGCCGGTAGTGCAGATGCTGGCCCTATGCGGTCGAGGTGAGGCGTATCGCGGCTTTTCCCAGCTCGGCGGCTACATTGGGGGCTGAAGAGCTCGGGGCGCGAGGAGGCCAGCTCGTCGCGGAGAGCGGGAGAGGCGCAAATGGAACAGCGAGGATTCGGCGACCTCGAAGCGGTGGTCATGGATTGCGTGTGGGATTACGCCGAGCCTGTCACGGTGCGTGAGGTTTTCGACGAGATCTCTCAACGGCGGCAGATCGCGTACACCACCGTGATGTCGACGATGGACAACCTGTACCGCAAGCGCTGGTTGCAACGTCAGCGCGATGGGAAAGCGTACGTGTATCAGGCGTCCATGAGCCGCGAGGAGCGTTCCGCGCGTTTGATGAAGGCCGCGTTCGACGCCGGCGGGGATACAGATGCGGTGCTGGCGTTCTTTGTTGAGCAGATGAACGCCGAGCAGTCCGCTCAATTGAAGGCGGCTCTGCGCAAGGGGCGTCGGTGATGACCGCCGCGCTGTGGCTGCTCCTCTACGGCAGCGCGCTGGCCTGGTGGGCGCCACCGGTCCTGACGCGGATGACCCGTCACGGCATCAGCCCCCATATGGGAGTGGCCGCCTGGCTGGCCACCGTCGCCGCGACGCTGACGGCGTGGCTCGTCGCGCTGATCATGGTCATCGGCGCAACGACGGACAGTATTCGTACGGGCGCGGTCGTGACGCTGTGCCTGGAGCTGTTTGGCTTCTCCGAGCACACCCCCATGGCCGGACGAATCGGTTCCGTTGTTCTCATCGCGGTAGGAACCCTGACGTCAGGGTTCGTCGTAATGCGGATCGGTCGCTGCTTGTCGCGGCTGCGGGCGCGAAGTCACGAGCACGCGCGTGCCGCGCGGATCGTCGGCCGACCCACCGACCATCCCAATGTGGTGGTCGTGGAGGCCGACCGGCCTGCTGCCTACTGCGTGGTCGGACGCCCGAACGCCATCATCGTCACCTCCGCGGCGATGAAGTCGTTGAACCGATCACAGCTCAAAGCGGTTCTGGCGCATGAAAACGCGCACATCTCAGGGCGCCACCACCACATCCTCATGGCGCTCCGCGCTTTGGGGGGCACACTGCCGCGGCTTCCGCTTTTCGCGACGGCCCCTCATCGTGTGGGTGAACTGCTGGAGATGTGCGCTGACGACACCGCCGTGCGCCGCGTCGGCACGCATCCGCTGTTGGCTGGATTATCTGCTCTGGCCGGAGAACACCCGCCTGCACGGGAAGGCCTCGCCGCGGCGGGAACAGCGGTCATCGCGCGAGCGCAGCGCCTGCTCACCCCCACACGCCGGCACGTGCGATGGCGCCACCGCATCTGCCTGGCAGCCGCGATCACCGCCATGCTCGCCACACCCGCCCTCATCCAGGTGCTCTGCCACCACTAGCGCCTCAACGCCCGCCGCACGTTCCGCAGGTGGAGCCAATGCGCGTAGGCCGCCAGCAAAGGAAACACCGCTTGGCGCGCGGGCCGATAGAGCGCAAATTATCTACGTAGTAAAACCGTAGATGATCTGCGGTACAAGCAGCGCAACGATCTGTTGTATCTCCTTCGCGGAACCTCCAAAAGGGCGTTTTCGCAAGGGCATCGGGCGAAGTCGATCGTGCGACGGAACGGCCGGATGGCTCGGCGCAACGGCGGTCGCGCTCTGATCACAACCCGGCATCGGCTAGGGGGCCGAGCCTGAATTCGCCGATCCGCTGCTACAGTCGGCAACATCGTGAAGTACTTCGACGCGAACTCTGGGCAACGCCGCCGCGCCATCGTCGCGGCGTTGATCGCGTTCTGGACCGTCATCGTCGGAGCCGAGTGGGCACTGCCCGGCGTGAATGCGGCACCTACGCACGGACCGCACACCCTGGCCGCCAGTGCGGTCGGCGCGCCGATGTCTGTCGAGCTCGACCACCCCCACCTCTCCCAACCCGACGCCGAGTGCACGCCCGACACCCTGGCCGAAGCGATCCTGCCGCGGGGAACGGTCTCCCTGATCGCGCTCGCGTTGGGCCTCGTCGTGGCTGTACTTCCGCTGCTGTGGTGCCAGGCGGCGAAGGCGCCTATCCGCGGTCCACCACGGAACGCCCGCGCCCTGCGCACCGGCCGCGACGTGCTCGCCCACCTGTGTATCGCGCGCCGCTGATCGGCTAGCGTCAGGCCCCGTCGTCTTCGACGGTGGCCGGTGACCGCTACCTGCCGTCAGTCGCCGTGCTTCGTCGCGGCCTCACAGAAGCGACATTCATCGATGAATCCTGCCCTGCCAATCCGCCATGCACGCACTTCCCACACCCGATCGGCACAGCCACAACGCGGCCGCAACGAGCGGCCGGCCACCATGGTCGGCCAGACCCCTGTCTTGAGAATCGGCGCACCGTTCACGTCAGAAGAGCGGGGCTTTTGGGCCAAACTCGAAGGCTTCAACCCGGGAGGAATGAAAGACCGACCCGCGCTACACATGGTCGAACGCGCCCGCTCCCGCGGGGCACTTACCCCCGGCGCCCGCATCGTTGAATCCACCAGCGGGACGCTGGGATTGGGTCTCGCACTAGCCGGAACGGTCTACGGGCACCCCGTCACCTTGGTCACCGACCCCGGGATGGAGCCGATCATTCAGAATATGCTCGCCGCATTCGGCGCCGACATCGAATTGGTCACTGAACCGCACCCACAGGGAGGCTGGCAGCAGGCTCGCCGTGACCGCGTGCAGAAGATCTTGGCCACCGACCCGCGCGCGTGGCATCCCGATCAATACAGCAACCCCGATAACGTCGAGGCCTACCGCGGGCTCGCGTTGGAACTGAACGAACAACTCGGCGCCGTTGATGTCCTGGTGTGCTCGGTGGGCACCGGAGGCCACTCGGCCGGCGTCGCACGCGTCCTCCGAGAATTTAACCCGCAGCTGCGGCTGATCGGCGTCGACACGGTGGGCTCGACGATCTTCGGCCAGCCCGCGGCTTCTCGGCTCATGCGAGGCCTGGGATCGAGCATCTATCCCGGCAACGTCGACTACCAAGCGTTCAACGAAGTGCATTGGGTTGCCCCCGCGGAGTCGGTGTGGGCATGCCGCACCCTGGCGGCCACCCACTACGCCAGTGGCGGCTGGAGCGTCGGTGCGGTCGCCCTAGTTGCAGGCTGGGTCGCACGCAATAGCCCTGCCGGAGCCACTGTCGCAGCGATCTTCCCGGACGGCCCGCAACGCTACTTCGACACCATCTACAACGACGACTACTGCCGCGCCCACGGCCTGCTCGACGCAGCGCCCCCGAGGCATCCCGCCACCATTGAGGACCCGATGACCCAGACAGTCACGGCGTGGACGCGATGCACCACCGTTGTCGACCCCACCGAGGTGCAGTCACGATGACCCTGCTGTCAGCCTTCCGCAGCTTTGGTTGGCCCAGCCGGATGCTGATGATCAACCAATTCGGCATCAACCTGGGCTTTTACATGCTCATGCCTTACCTGGCCGGCTACCTCGCCGGCCCGTTGGGGCTGGCCGCGTGGGCCATCGGCCTGGTGCTGGGTGTTCGTAACTTCTCCCAGCAAGGCATGTTTCTCATCGGCGGCACTCTGGCAGACCGGCTGGGCTACAAACCGCTCATCGTCTGCGGATGTGTCCTCCGGACAGCAGGATTCGGCCTGCTCGTCTTCGCTGAATCGCTGCCGGCGGTTCTGATCGCCTCGGCAGCAACCGGCTTCGCCGGCGCCCTGTTCAATCCTGCGGTGCGCGCCTATCTGGCGGCCGACGCGGGCCCACGGCGCGTGGAAGCCTTCGCGGTGTTCAACGTGTTCTATCAGGCGGGCATTCTGGCCGGACCCCTTGTCGGGCTGGCCTTGATGTTCGTCGATTTCCGAATGACAGCTGCCGCCGCAGCGGTCGTGTTCGCAGCGCTGACCGTGGCCCAACTCTTAGCATTGCCCCACCGCGCCGCGGGGACACCTGATGAGAAGACATCGGTGCTGCAGGACTGGCGAACAGTAGCGGCCAACCGCTCCTTTCTGCTCTTCGCGGCGGCCATGATCGGGTCGTATGTTTTGTCATTCCAGGTCTATCTGGCATTGCCGCTTCAGGCGCGAGACCTGTTTCCGCGCAACGATTCCGTTGTCACCGCCATGATCTTCGTGGTCTCGGGTCTGGTTGCTGTCCTCGGCCAGATGCGGATCACACGATGGTTCGCCCACCGCTGGGGCGCCGGCCGCTCCCTGGTGATCGGCATGCTGATCCTCGCGGCGTCGTTTTTGCCGCTGATCGTGCTGCCCGATGACACCAGGGCAGGCAGAGTCGCCGCCGCGACCGCGCTACTCGTCGCCACGGCGGTGCTGGCGGTCGGGTCGGCGGCCGTCTTCCCGTTCGAGATGGACACCGTCGTCTCATTGGCCAACAACCGTCTCATCGGAACGCACTACGGCTTCTACAACACCATCGTCGGAGTCGGCATTCTTGTTGGCAATCTGGCCACCGGCTCGCTGATGCAGGCCGCCCGAGATCTCGGGCAACCCTGGCTGCTGTGGGTTCTGCTGTCGGCAATCGGGCTGGCCTCCGCAGCGGCCTTGTTCCGGCTGGACCGACGGGGCCGACTTCAACCCGAACAGCTGACATCCTCTGGCGCGCAAACCCCCCGCTGAACACCCGAAGACGCGAACATGCCCGACACCCCATATCGCCATCTACGTAGTAGCTACGTAGATGGCGATATGCTGGTTCCAGCATCCGCGCGGACACCTTCACGCCGTGAATGGCCCACGCTGGCAAGGAGACTGCCACGACCATCGAGCCGCACCCCGCTTCGGGCAGCGTTGCCTCTCCGGCGATAGCTGCTGGGCGCATTCGCGTTCTGCTGGTTGAACCTCGGCGCATCTACGCCGACATGTTGGCCGGCACCCTGCGCGCCGAAGAGTTCGCCGTCGACGTCGCACGCTCAGATGCTGCAGCGCTCACCGCGGTGCGCGACGATGACCCCGACGTGGTGGTGGTGTGCCTGGGATCATCCGCGCACGGCGCCGTCGTCCTTGACCGTGTTCGCCAGGCCGCCCATTGCGGCGTCGTCGCG
The DNA here is from genome assembly GCA_023404955.1 of Actinomycetes bacterium. Classification (GTDB taxonomy): domain Bacteria; phylum Actinomycetota; class Actinomycetes; order Mycobacteriales; family Mycobacteriaceae; genus Mycobacterium. Next base: position 32,193 of record JAEXZY010000038.1, on the reverse strand, counting down.
CTCGCCGACACAGAGATGGCGCCACTGATATCGCGCGTCGGAGTGGTTCCCATCGGCTCCCGCGACATACTCAACACGCGAATACGGCAGACACTCAGGCATTCTCACCAACGCAGCGAGGACGGCGGCGCCCAGCGACGCCACGTCGACGATCTGGTGATCGACGTGGGGGTCCGGCGGGTCTATCAGCGCGGCAACGTCATATCGCTGACTCGAACGGAGTTCGCGATCCTTCGGGTTTTGTCCGATGATCCAGGGGAGCCCGTGACGTGCCGACGACTTCAGGAAGTCCTTTGGGGGGCGACGCAGCCCGGCGGGCGGTCGGCACTGGGCGTGCACATCGGCAATCTACGTCGCAAGCTCGGTGACGCCCCGTCTTGTCCGCGCTATGTCCGGACGGTCCGCGGCATCGGCTACTGTCTGGCCGGCTGAACCGTTACCCGGTGCGGACAAGGCTTTTGGCGGGAGGAAGCTGTTGGCGGAAGCGTTCGGGGTCAGGTCTCGATAATCCGTATGACGTAGGGTGTCATCCCGGCGGTACGCACCGGTGAAATCTTGATGGGAACGCCGGTTTGTTGCGCCTCGATCATTTTTCCGCCGCCGAGGTAGATCGCTTCGTGTTGGCTTCCGCCGGGCCCCCAGAACAGGAGGTCACCGCGTTTAGCTTGCGCGGGAGGTACCTTGCGGCCAGCGTTGTACTGGTCGCCGGACCATCGCGGCAACAGTACTCCGACGCCGGCGAAGGCGAATCGTGTCAGTCCTGAGCAGTCGAAACCGACGGTGCCTGCGCCTTGGTCGACACCGCGACTAGGGCCGGTGAGGCTGCCCCCTCCCCAGGAGTAGGGAACGCCGATCTGCGTTCCTGCCCTGCGGATAACGTATTCGATCGCCTGGGCACCGTAGAGACGGTTGCCGCGGACGCTCGTTTGGGGGCTTGCCGCGGGACTGACGAGTCCGAGACTGCCCAGGAAGCTACGCCCCAAATCCATCGCAGTCTGGGTGGCAACGGCCGTCGCCTGCAAGGACGCGTTGGCGATGGCAACCGGATCGCCGGGCGCTCCCGCACTGGGGATCTTGGGCAGGAGTGGATCCCACGGACCGCCTGTCGGCTCGGCGGAGGCTGCTGGGGTGCACGCCAAAAGTACCGTCGCGACGACGGCAACGATCACCCCAGTCAGGCGAAAGCCGGACGCAGATACGCGGCCTTCCTCCGGGCGGGCGCATCGGGCCATCGGTTCCATATGGCGTTCTTTCTTTCGGCTGTCGGAGCGCCGGTGATTGGTTTCGCCAAAGAAGGCGAAGCAGAGCGTTCCGTACTGTGCAGCAACGATGTACGTAGCGAATACGTAGATCAGCCTAACTCACATATGCCTCATCAGTAACACCCGCAACATAATTACAGTGCTGGAATTTCGGCGGCTGGAATTGCTAATGGCTTTTGCGAATGGGTGTTTGACAGTGTCGGTCGTCGATGCCGGGACTACGAAATAGTCGGTGGTCCGGACATGTGAAAACGCCGTTACCTGAGGACGGCAAACCAAAGGTGTCGTAGCGGAAAGGGCTGCGCTACCTGTGCTGCGTGGGCCCCACGGCGCGCGATGCTCGGGTGACGCTCGGCAGTTCGCAACCCGGTTCGGTGGATGCGAGACGTCCTGCTGACACGCGTAACTGGTGCCACGAGGTGACTGGGAGGCGGCGGTTGTGAGTCTCCGCTTCTGCTCTGTGTTTCAGAGGTTGGCGTTGCCGGCTTTCCACTGATCCCAAGGGATGTTCCAGTCACCTAAACCGTCTGTCCCCGACAGCGTGGGGCCGGTGGTGTTGATGACCTCAACGATGTCGCCGCGTCGGGTGTTGTCGTAGAACCAACGGGCGTTGGCCGGATTGACGTTGAGGCATCCGTGGCTGACATTGGCGATGCCTTGGCTGCCCACCGACCACGGTGCAGAGTGCACGTAGATCCCGCTGTAGGACATCTGGGTCGCCCACTCCACCTCGGTGCGGTATCCGTCAGGAGAGTTGACCGGGACTCCGTAGGTGGACGAATCCATCACCAGAAACGAGTAACGATCTCCGATGATGTAGGCGCCGTTATCGGTCGGGGTCTTGGCTTTACCCATGGAGATGGGCATGGTCTTGACGATCTGACCATTGCGCCGCACAGTCATCGTTTTGGTGGCGTCATCGGCGGTGGCGATGACCTCGTCACCGATGGTGAACCGGGTAGTGACGTCATCCTGACCGAACAGCCCGTCACCGAAGTTGACGCCGTAGGCGTTGACCGCCACCTCTACTGTTGTTCCCGGTTTCCAGTATTCGGCTGGGCGCCAACGTACTTCGCGATTATTGAGCCAGTAGAAGGCTCCCTCGACCGGGGGGGTGGTGGTCACGTTGATCGCTTGCTGCGCCGCAATCCGGTCGGTGATGTTTTCATCGAAGCGGATCGCGATGGGTTGGCCCACGCCAACCGTCTCGCCGTCGTTGGGCAGGACGTAGGGCATCGTTAAGTTGTCGGGCGAGTGGGTTTCGAAGGTCGCTGTCGTAGTGGTCGCGCCGCCCAGTCCAAGGGCCTGGGCATGAAGGGTGTACTGCTTGTTGTAGCCCAGCGGCTCGGCAGACGACCAGGACACGCCATCGGGGCTGAGCTGTCCGTCGACGAGATCGCCGGCTTCGTTGGTCAACGAGACTTGGCCGAGAACGCCGTCACCGGCGGACACGGTAACAGGGGAGTCCACCGCGACACCGATCGCTCCGTCGGTCACCGACGCCTGCAATTTGGGCACTAGCAGGTCGGCGAACGGGGTGCCTTTATCAGTGATGACCTCGGGCTGGGGCGCGGCGGCCGGCGACGAGCTGCACGCGGCCGCGATCAGCAGCACCGCCATCGCCAGGACGGCCGTCCGCAGCCACTGCGCCGTCCTGCGAAACGGTGGGAGGCAAGTCGCCTGCGGCATCAGTGTGGTCTCCGTATCCGAATGTTGACATCGCTGATGAGCGGGCACTGCGTGCGCCGCGACAGCCGTTCGCGGGCGGCGGTGCACCGTTCACGGATATGGTTCAAGTGTGCTGATGCGTCATTTGGCTTTCTTAGTCCTTCGATGAAGATTCAGTAAAGACGCAGACTTGCGCACTGGTCTGCCCGACATGGCATCCGGCTAGCTCTGGCAGGCGCCGAACGGGCTGCCGATCCTTTGTTCGTCGATCGTCGGACCGTGGCGCGCAATAGGCCACGTAGAAGGCTATGGGTCTAGTACGCGTTCTGGGCTGATCGGGAACGCTTGAGGCAATCACGGTCCGGGAGCGCTAGACGCTGGTCCCTCTCAGCCCTGCTCCGGTGTCGGTCTCGTCGCGGTGGGGTCCTTCGTCGCGGTGGTGGACTTGAGGCTGCACCCTCCGGCGGGGGTGAAGGGGTGTATCAGCTGCCGCCCGTACGCGGTGGGGTAGTCGGGGTGTGCGGCCATGCCGAGCTGGGTGGAGTCGAATCGGCGGGTGGGGTTATAGGAGTAGGTGCGCATGAGGTGGTCCCAGACCAGGGTGAACAGCCCGAAGTTGACGTCGCCGATGCCGGCCCACTTGAGGTGATGGAAGCGGTGGCCTTCGTTGAGAGCCAAGACGTGCTTGGCGGGGCCCACGCGGTAGTCGGCGTTGGAGTGCTGCAGCAGCAGCTGGATCGCCACCGCGATTGCGAGCAGGGAGGCGACGTTGACGGGCAGACCGATCAGGATGAGCGGTGCCACACCAGCGGCTCCCGCGAACGATCGCACCGTTCCGTTGGGAAGCCGTATCGTCCTACATCGACAGGCTGGCCCGCGCCAACCATATCGGCGTCTCCACACTGCGCGGCCATGTCGCCGAATCATGCGCAGCCCGGCCGCGACCGGACTGGTTGGCCGTCGTCAGCGGCCAACCTGAGCAGGTAATCCGGTCCCGTCTCTGCGGGCTTGCTGGCGACCCCACCGCGCTCAAGCAATATCTCCGCCGCCCTTTGTGTCAAAGATGTATGGCACGCAAGGGAATACACGAACCCGTCTACTGCTACCTGCCTGCACATGTCTCCGTATGCCACCGTCACCGACGCTGGATCGGTTCACCAACGCGCGTTCTTGACGACCAGGTGGATCTTCGTGACCGGCCCACGGTGCTCAGTGCCGGGCGCACGCATCGGCGCTTGGCCCGTCAGTATTCAGAGGTCGACCTTCATGACGCCTTGGGCGACGCCCGCCACATCCTGGTCTTCTGGGCTCACGCAGAGCGTCACGTGGCGGCGGGGATTCTGCAGAATGGCCTAGAAGCGCACGTGGTGGCCTACCCCGATGTGATCGCCGTAGCCGCAACATTGCTCACAGCTCGCCCTCGGGTTGAACAGCCCAGGACGCCAACGGAACCCGCCTGGCCGACGCTACTGCTCGACCGCATCAACGAACGCACCGGCGCCCACCATGCCGACGCCACCCCCGTCGAGCAATGGGCGCAGTACCGACGCCTATTCGCCACTGCCGTATTGACGACACGCTCAGACGGCGCAGAACTGGCGTGTCGCGCTTAGGGGTCGGCAGTCTTGAATGTGCCTTATCAGTAAGGCACTTGTGGTGTGCATCTGACTGTGTCCGACGGTTGTATCTATCGGCTTTCTAATCGTTAGGGACAGTGGTATCTGGCTGGGTGTATCGGCCGGTGAATCATCACCGGCGGCGCTGCTTGCCGGTGATTGGCCGGCGGTGGGTGGTCCAGCACGCGGCCACCGCGCTGACCACCACAGCGAAGGCGGCAATGACGCTGGCCGGGAGGGCGTGGTCCTGCAGCCATCCGGTCGCGGTGGCCGACCAGCCGGTGAGCAGGTTGCCGCCGCTGGCGGTGTGCCCGGTGGCCGCGGGCAGCCAGTACCACGCGAGGTAGGCGCCGGTGGCGATGAGGACAACGGCGGTGACGCGGGTCCCGTGGCGGGCGAGGATACCCAGATGCCGGGTCAGGGCCGTGCCGGCGATGGCGGTGCCGACGCTGACCAGCATCAAGATGGTGGCGGCACCGGCTGTGTATGCGGTGAACACTGCCAGCAGACCGCCCCATCCGCTGGTGGCCTGGGCCTGGGCGATCACCGCGAGCAGTACCCCGAAGGTGCAGGACAGTGACGCCAGGGCGTAGCCGATTCCGGCCGCGAGCACACCACCGGCTGTTGGGGAGTCCGGCCGATGACGCGTCCGGGCAGGCATACGCAGACCGATGGTGCGGCCGGTGAGCATGAAGCCGCCCAAGATGGCCAGGGTGAGCCCGATCGTGATCCCGAGCCAGGGAGCAGCCGTCACCAGGGTCCGGGCACCGGCACTGATCGCGATACCGGCGAGGGTGAGGGTGCCGGTGAACCCGATGGTCAGGACGGCCCCGGTGCGCAGTGCCCGGGCCAGCCGCACGAGCACCGCATCGGTGCCGCCGGTGGCGATGGTGCCGGTGATCCACGCCGGTAGCAGCGCGAACCCGCAGGGGTTGACCGGGGCGAGCATGCCAGCGGTAAACGCGAGCGCGAGCAGGTTCACCGTGCGGCGCTGCTGCCGAGGGCGGCCAGGATCTGATCCTGGGACGGGGCGTGGCCGCGGTAGCTGATCTGCCCGGACGGGTCGATGACGAGGGCGGTGGTCGGCGCGGTCACCTGGTAGCGGCTGGTCAGGGCCCCGTTAGTATCGACGACCGCGGGCAGGCTGGTGCCGCCGATCTGGTCCAGGAAGTGGCGAACATCGGCGGGTTTCTCGGTGGGGACGATGTCGACGGCTAGGAACTTGGCGCTGCCTCTGGCTTTCTCCACGGCCGCCCGAGCAGCGGCCAGGGATTTACCGCCGCCGACGCATTCGCCGCACCCGTAGGAGAAGAACAGGATCGCGGTCGGGGCGGCAGCGGGCAGTTCGACGGTTTTGCCGTCCACCGTGGTCAGTGTCGCCGCCGTCGCCTGGGTTGTGGCGTTGGCGTGTGGCGGTGAGGTCGGATTGCTGGTTGTGGCCGATTGGCCGCACGCGGTCAGCGCGCCCGCTGCCAGCATCACAGCCGTAACGCCCGCCCACCTGTGGGGTGTAAACGAACGCGTTTCAGACATTGTCGATGCTTCCTTTCGTCAGGTCGTCGAGCGTGTGCGTCGCGGGTGAATGGCTGTCGGCGGGACAGCAGTGATCGCCGCGTTGACCGCGGCGGGCGAAGGCGACCACAGCCGCCAGCAGCAGCGCGACGGCTGCCCCGATGACCCATGGATTCTCGAGCAGTCCACACACGGCGGCGAGCGCGCCGCCGGCGATCAGGACTGGCGCGGCGCAACACAGGGCCGTCACCAGCACCGCTGCCGCACCCAGCAGCACGGGATTTCTTCGTGGACGTTGATTCATTGATTTCTCCTCATCAGGTTGGGTGCGGCTGGTCAGCTGCAGCAGCCGGGGTGGGCAGTTGGCGGGGTATGGAGCTGGGTAAGGATTTGTGTGGTCAGGGCTGCGCCGAGTTGGTGGGCCTCAGCGACGCTGACGATCTGACCTTCGGGGTGCTCGGCGAGCCACGGCGCGGCGTCCTGCGCGCAGGTGAAGTAGTGCACCTGGTTGCAGAATGAGGACCGGATCGAGGTGAGGTCGTCGGGGTTGACCAGCGAGACCACCGCGGTCTCGGGCTGCACGCTGGTGACACCGTTTTCGCCGACCGAGACCCTGATCGGGTGCCCGCTGACGGGTGATTCGGATTCGATGCTGGCGGGCCGGTCCAGGATGGTGGGAAAGATGAGGGTGTCCAGGGCGCACCAGGTGTAGAGCTCTTGGCCGGCCACGGTGAATCGGTGGCGGGTCGGGCGCAGGGTCAGGCCCTGGCCGACGATGCGGCCCTGCTCGTCGTATTCGGTGTCGGGTACCGCGGCCAGACGCCGGGTCACCTCGTCAACCGGGAGGCCGACGGCCGCGGCGAGCGCCTCCACGGTGACCGGCTCGCCGGCGGCGAGCAGCCGCAGCAACGGCACCAGCATCGTCGGGTCGAGCCCGGACTCTTCCGGAATGGTCAGGCGGTCAAGGAAATTGGGCATCAGGAACCTTTCGAGTGAGCCATGCGTCAGGATGCGCAGCAGGACAGTCGGGACATATCGGCGCTGAAGGACTGGGCGGCGATTTTGATGCCTTCGGCCATGGTCAGATACGGGGCCCAGGACCCGGCGACCTGGTCGACGGTCATCGCGGCGTCGAGGATGTAGACCGCGGCGGCGGCGATCTCGCCAGCATCCTTGGCGACGGCGGTGATGCCGTGGATGCGGCCGGTGCCGGCGTCGGCGACGAGTTTGATGAAACCGCGGGTGTCTCGGTTGACCACCGCACGCGGCACATGTTTTAGCGGCAGCACCCGGCAGTCGCACCGTGTCCCGGCGGCGAGGAGCTCGGCCTCGGTCGTCCCGGCCGCACCGACCGCGGGGCTGGTGAACGTCACGCGGGGCAGATGGCGGTAGTCGACCCTGCGGCCGGCGTCGGTGAAGATGTTGTCGGCGACCATCGCGCCGTGATGGGCGGCGACGTAGACGAACTCGCGGTGCCCGGTCACGTCGCCGGCCGCCCAGATCCGTGGGTTCGACGACTGCAGCCCGTCGCTCACCACGACCTCGTTGTTCTCGCCGGTTTTGACCTGCACCGCTTCGAGATTCAGGCCGTCGGTGTTCGGACGGCGGCCGGTGGCGACGAGGACTTTCGCGGCACGGAACTGCTGCGTTCCGCCGGTGATGGTCGCGGTGACCGTGACCTGATCGTCGGCCTGCTCGACCTCGCTCACCGTGGCGCGGCGCACCACCCGGATGCCGTCGTCGGCGAACACCTCCAGCAGCGCCATGCCGACTTCCGGCTCTTCCTTCGATGCCAGCGTGGAGCGGACCAGCACCGTCACCGTTGACCCGAGCCGGGCGAACAGTTGCGCCTGCTCCAACGCGACGTAGCCGCCGCCGATCACCAGCAGCGACTCCGGGACCTCGGTGACTTCCATCGCGGTGGTCGAGGTCAGGTAGGCGACGCCCTCGAATGCGGGCGGGATGACTGGGTTCGCGCCGGTGGCGATCAGGTAGTGCTCGGCCTCGATGGTGGCATCGCCGACCTCGATGACGGGCGCGTCCGGGGTTCCGGCGAACCGCGCTTGGCCCTGAATGCGCTGCCAGCCATACGATTCGGCCACGTTGAGGTACTTCTCTGAGCGCAGCGACTCCACCAGATCGTGCGTGCCGGCGATCAGGGCCGCCATGTCCACCGGGCCGGCCGTGGTGGCGATCCCCGGGAACCGGGCAGTGTCGGCTGCGGTATGCCGGGCCTCGGCCGCTGCGATCAGGGCCTTTGACGGCACGCAGCCGGTGTTGACACACGTGCCACCGAAGATGCCGCGCTCGATCATGACGACGGACTTGCCGAGCGCGGTAGCGCGGATCGCCGCGGCCATCGCCGCGCCGCCGGAACCGATGACCGCGAGGTCCAATCCCTGACTCATGCACCCATCCTTGACCTTCAAGTAGGCTTGAAGGTCAAGTGTTCTGAGGAGACATCGTGAGAATCGGGAAGCTCGCCGAGGCGACCGGGGCCACCACCGCGACGCTGCGCTACTACGAAGACGAAGGCCTGCTCCCGCCCGCCGAACGTTCCCCGGCGGGGTATCGCGACTATGCCGCCGACACGATCGCCCGGGTCGGCTTCATCCGACGGGGACAGGCCGCCGGGTTCAGCCTCGCCCAGATTCGGCAGATCCTCGACATCCGTGACAGCGGCCACGCGCCGTGCACGCACGTGCGCGACCTGCTCGACATCCGACTGACCGACCTCGACGAGCAGATCAGCGCACTGGTGGCACTGCGCGAGACCATCGCCCGGCTGCGGCAGGGCGCCGAAAGCGTCGACCCGGAATCATGCAGCGCCGATGACGTATGTCGATACCTCTAGGAGCCACCTCCGTGGCACCGGAGGCATGTATTTCGTCAAGTCCGTTGACCCCGGCAGTCGTCATGAATTTCCGCCCCACTGGAGGTCGTTGGTGCGCGGGAGCGCGGGGCCTGCTGAGCAGTAGGCTCACCCGATGCGGTGGGATTTCACTCGAAGCTGGTCGCATTGGCCGTGCTGAGCCCAGCCACACTCGTTCAGGCGATCGCCACCTTCGCCATCACCAATATCGACGACATCGTGGTCCTCGCGGTGATGTTCGGCCAGGCGCCCGGTCATCGTGGCGCAGCCATCCGAGTGACCGCCGGTCAGTACCTCGGCTTCACCGCCATCTTGGCAGTTTCGGTCGGCGGCGCACTCCTGGGTGCCACGCTGCTTCCTCCAGCCGCACTGCCGTACTTCGGGCTGCTGCCCATCGTGTTGGGGCTGCGGGCGGCATGGCTGGCCTGGCGGGATCGCCGCACCCAACCGGCGCCGACCGATGATCCCGCAACACTGTTGACGCCTGGCACCTGGCAGGTCGCAGTCATCACCTTCGCCAACGGCGGCGACAACATCGGCGTGTACGTTCCGATCTTCGCCGTCTCAACGATCGCCACCATCGGTGTTTACATCATCGTGTTCCTCATCGGTGTGGCCATCTGGTGCGCGGCCGGCCGATATTTCGCCTCCCACCCGATCATCGCCAAAGCACTCTCACGCTGGGGCCACATCGTTCTGCCCGTTGCACTGATCACAATCGGGGCCCTCATCCTCATCAAAGGCGGAGCGTTCGCCCTCTAGCTCGGAGCAACTTCACCACTCAGGGCCAGGAGGCGCTCCTGCATCGGCATGTGTTGGCGTTCAACCACTTTGGTGATGTCCCGGCCCGTATCCGCTATGACAATCTAAAACGGGCGGTGGCCAAGGTGCTCAAAGGCCGCAGCCGGCACCCGAACTACCAACACGAGCGAGCGCACCACAGAATCATGATCGTGTGTCACGAGAGACACGATCACAGTAGTTATACCGAAGACGTACCCGAGCCAACGGAATCGACAGGAGACCATTCCGGCTACCCTGCTGCGCTCGCAGCCGGGCGCGGAAGCAGGGTAGCCCCAGATTCAATGAGAAACGTCGCGATCGAAATTCTCATCCAATCTGGGGCAATGCAGGTCAGACTAGTAAATGTGCCCCAGATTCAATGAGAACGGACATCGATCAGCTCGTCGACCACGACGGCCAACGGACGTCGGCGGGTGAACGTCAACACCGGAGCAACAGTCCAGCCGGACCGAAGCGCGCGCAGGTGCGCCGAGCGCCCTGGGGCAGACTCCGGTTCCAAGAACACTACGGTGCCCTCCGGCGCGCCGACTTCGACTCGGTGTGGCGCATCGGCGGGCACGACCACCTTGGTGCCGCGATGCTGGTTGCCGTGCTCGTCACGCATCGTGAAAGGTGTTGTTGCGGTGACAATCTGGACGGCATGGTGGGCGTGTAGGTCGGTGGTGCCAATCGATCCGGTGAACGCCAACACCCCAGGTCGCAGCAGTGCAGTCCCGCCCCAGTGCGGTTCACCGGTGATACCACCGCCATCCCGCATCATCGCCACGAATCGATGCTACGGCCTTCCATTAATCGACTTACCGCGGCGCCAGCAACGGGGAACATCGAATCAGGCGTGGAGCCATCCGCCGCCACGGGTAATGCAGGATATGCGCCGTGGGCCAGTCACCCACCGCCGCGCCTAGCTCGGGCTGCCCTTGTACCGTATACCCCTCAGGGGTACCTTCGTTGTATCACCCGGGGCGGGTAGCCCGACGACTGGAAGGCGTATCGCTGGTGAGCGTACAAGAAAGATTTCGGCAGCTCGTGCAAAGCCAGACCGCACGGTCGATCGCCAAATGCATCGCTTTGTGCGCGGTGGGTCGTGTCACTAGTGGGCGCCGCTCAGGCAAGGCCGGCGAGGGAAAGTCCTGCTGCGGCTGACAGCACCGCGACAGGCTGCCCCCGAGCGGCTTGCCGCCGGAGCGTGAGGCCCCTCACTGCTGCCGCCGTCCTTAGTGCCTAGTCTTTATGGACCCGAGTGTCCCGGTCCGATGTTCTGCGAAGGAAGTTCTCGATCGCTGGGCCGAAAGCGTGTGCCATGTCCTCAGCGTTGACGAATTGGCGGGACATCGAAACTTCGGCGAGGACCCCTCGTGGAAGGACATCGGCGAGGCTGTGGGCCAAGCACTCGGGGTGACGGATGTCGTCGCCGGCGATGACGAGCGTCGCAGTGTCGATGCGCCGGAGGTCCTCGACCGTTGCAAAGGCGCGGTCATGACCGATTGACGCCGCGGCCGCCGCACTGTGGGCGTCAGCGCGCGGAATAGCCTCAGCGACCAGGTTGGCGATCAGCGGCTGAAGATCAGGAATGAACAATTCCCAGGCGGCCTGCAGACCGCGGGAACGGGCATGCTCGGCGAAACGATCCATCAGATCGGTGTCTGCGGCTTTGTCCGCATCGTCCTCTATCGCTTCAGCACTGATGACCACCGCCGACCGGGCGATACGGGGGTGCTGGAGGCACGTCCGCAAAACGATGGTGCCGCCCAGTCCGGCGCCGACAAGGTGGGCGCAGGTGTCATCGAGCGCGTGAACGATCGCAATGACGTCGCTGACGTACTGATCCCATCGGTGCAACGTCGGGTCGGGACAACGCGATGCTCCGTACCCTCGAATGTCAGGCAACGCAACGCGATACCGGCCAGCGAGCCGGTCAGCAAGCGGTCGCATGCTGTAGTGATCCGGACCCCCACCATGAAGCATGATGATCAGTTCGCCGCGCCCGACGACCTCCCCCATGAGGGGCCAGCCATCATCTCCGACGTGCAACGCGCGCACCACCAACTGATCCCTCCCGTCGTTCCGGGATAGCGCTACGCGCGTCGACACCAAACCAATGACCCCGGAAAGTAACCCTTGAAGCATACCCCCAAGGGGTATATGCTCTCTTACGTATACCCGGTAGGGGTATCTACACCCGTCGAGGATAGGAGATTGGTGATGAGCACGAGCACGTACGCCGTCACAGGAATGACTTGCGGACATTGCGAGCTGTCGGTGCGCGAAGAGGTCAGCGAGGTCGCCGGAGTTGAAGACGTCGAAGTTAGCGCCAAAACCGGCACCCTGATCGTGACGTCGAGCCGTCCCGTCGACGACGCGCAGATCCTCAACGCCGTCGACGAGGCCGGCTACTCGGCGGTGCGTGTCGCATGAACGCCGCGGGACGATTGACAGCGTTTGGCGCCGGACTGGCAGTGGCGTTCACGGCTGCATACGTCACCGCCGCAGCGGTCGTCCCTGATACCGCGGCGACATCTCCCCAGACCCAAACTTCCGATGCTGCAGCGGATCACAGCGCGCCGCCGACCGAGCAGGCGTCGCCAGTCGATCCCTTCGCCGACCCGCCGGGGTTGTCGTTGGCCGAAGACGGATACGTCCTGAGCCCGGTGCGGTCCCCCAGCGCACCCAACGATCGGGGAACGATGAGCTTCACCATCGTCGACCCGGGCGGCACGCCGCTGCTGGACTACGCGACCGTGCACGACAAGCAACTGCACCTCATCGTGGTCCGTTCCGACGGCCAGCACTTCGCCCATGTACACCCAAGGCTGGACGCGGCCACCGGCACGTGGTCAACGCCGTGGACGTGGAACGCCGCCGGCACCTACCGCGTGTTCGCCGACTTCCAACCCGCAGGGGCGGGCAGCGCCAAACTCACCCTCACCCGAACCGTGCAGGTGGCCGGCGCGTTCGTCCCGGCGGTGGCGAGTGCCACACGCACCGTGGATGACATCGCCGGATACACCGTGAAACTGGACGGTGCACTCACCGCGGGCGTCTCCCACCAACTCACCGCGACAGTCACGCGCGACGGCCGGCCGGTGATGACCTTGCAGCCCTACCTGGGGGCTTACGGCCATCTCGTCGCCTTGCGTGAGGGAGACCTGGCGTATCTACATGTGCACCCTGAGGGGGCCGAGCCGGTACCGGGCGGCACCGGTGGGCCTGCGGTGTCGTTCGCGGCAACCGCACCCACAGCGGGGCGCTACCTGCTCTACCTCGACTTCAAAGTCCAGGACACCGTGCACACCGCCAGCTTCGTCGTCGACGCCGCACCCGGTGGCACCAACGAGCCCGCGCCAGAGCCATCGCGTGACGCCGGCCATGCCGGCGGGCACTGAGCTATCCCGTCCGAATCAGAAACTGAAAGGCAGTGGCTTCATGACGACATCGACACCGGTGTCTGGCCCGAGTGTGGAACTTCGCATCGGGGGAATGACCTGCGCCTCCTGCGCCAACCGCATCGAGCGCAAGCTCAACAAGCTCGACGGCGTGGCCGCGACAGTCAATTACGCGACGGAAAAGGCCACCGTCACGGTGCCTGACGGATACGATCCGGCGCTGCTGATCGCCGAGGTGGAGAAGACGGGCTACACCGCCGCGCTCCCGACACCGCGCACGCCGATGCCCTCCGACGCATCCGGTGACACCCCGCACGCCGCGGACACCGCCGACCCCGAACTGGCCTCGCTGCGGCACCGCCTGAGGGCCTCGGCCGTCCTGACGGTGCCGGTCGTCGCGATGGCGATGATCCCGGCGCTGCAGTTCACGTACTGGCAGTGGGCGTCGCTCACGCTGGCGGCCCCCGTCGTCGTGTGGGCAGCATGGCCATTCCACCGGGCCGCCTGGGCCAACCTGCGACACGGCACCGCGACCATGGATACGCTCATTTCGCTGGGCACCGTGTCAGCGTTCCTGTGGTCGCTGTATGCGCTGTTTCTGGGCAGCGCCGGCACGCCGGGTATGAAGCATCCCTTCGCGTTCACCCTGGCGCCGTCGCATGGCGCCGCCAACATCTACCTCGAAGTCGCCGCCGGCGTAACCACGTTCATCCTGGCCGGACGCTACTTCGAGAAGCGGTCCAAACGGCAGGCCGGAGCGGCACTACGAGCCCTACTCGACCTAGGCGCCAAAGACGTATCCGTCCTGCGCGACGGGACGGAAACCAAGATCGCCATCGAAGAACTCGTGGTTGGCGACGAGTTCATCGTGCGCCCGGGGGAGAAGATCGCCACCGACGGCGTGGTGGTGTCCGGTTCCTCGGCTGTCGACGCCTCGATGCTGACCGGCGAAGCGGTACCCGTGGAAGTCGCTACCGGCGACACCGTGGTCGGTGCCACCGTCAACGCCGGCGGTCGGCTGGTGGTGCAGGCCACTCGCGTCGGCTCGGACACCCAGCTCGCGCAGATGGCCCAGCTGGTCGAACGCGCCCAGACCGGCAAGGCCGAAGTGCAACGCCTGGCCGATCGCATTTCCGGCGTCTTCGTACCGATCGTCATCGCTATCGCCGTGATCACCCTCGGCGCCTGGCTGGGCGCGGGATTCTCAGTCGCCGCCGCGTTCACCGCAGCGGTCGCGGTCCTCGTCATCGCCTGCCCCTGCGCCCTCGGGCTGGCCACGCCCACCGCCCTGCTGGTGGGCACCGGTCGCGGCGCACAAATCGGCGTGCTGATCAAAGGTCCCGAGGTGCTCGAATCCACCCGCAAGGTTGACACCGTGGTGCTGGATAAGACCGGAACCGTCACCACCGGCAAAATGACGCTGGTCGATGTCATCACAGCGCCGGAAACCGAACGCGCGGAGCTGCTTCGACTGGCCGGCGCCCTGGAGAACGCCTCCGAGCACCCCATCGCCCAAGCCGTCGCCGCCGCGGCGGCCGAGGAACTCCAGGCCCTGCCCGTTCCGGAGGACTTCGCGAATGTCGAAGGTAAAGGCGTCCACGGCATCGTGGATGGACACGCCGTCATCGTTGGGCGCGAATCACTGCTGTCCGACTGGGCGCAACACCTCAGCCCGGATCTGTCCCACGCCAAGGCCCGCGCGCAAGCCCAGGGAAAGACCGTGGTAGCGGTCGGGTGGGACGGGCAGGCGCGCGGTGTACTCGTCATCGCTGACACCGTGAAATCGACGAGCGCACAGGCAATCTCGCAGATGCGTGACATCGGGCTGACCCCCGTGTTGCTCACCGGCGACAACCAAGCCGTCGCTCGACAGATCGCCGCCGAAGTCGGCATCGACGACGTCATCGCCGAAGTCATGCCCGAAGGCAAGGTTGACGTCATCGCACGCCTCCAAGCCGAAGGCAAGACGGTCGCCATGGTCGGCGACGGAGTCAACGACGCGCCCGCCCTCGCCCAAGCCGACCTCGGTCTGGCGATGGGCACCGGCACCGACGTCGCCATCGAGGCCTCCGACATCACCCTGGTGCGCGGTGATCTGCGCAGCGCCGTTGACGCGATCAGGCTGTCCCGCGAAACACTGTCGACGATCAAAACCAACCTGTTCTGGGCGTTCGCCTACAACGTCGCAGCGATCCCCGTCGCAGCACTGGGCATGCTCAATCCGATGCTGGCCGGAGCCGCAATGGCATTCTCCAGCGTCTTCGTGGTGGGCAACAGCCTGCGCCTGCGCCGCTTCAAAACCACTTCCGCCGACACCACCAGTTAAATCACCGCCACCTGTGAGGAGAACCAATGTCCGAGAATCAGAACCGCACGTCAGCCTGCTGCTGCAGCGGCGCAGCCGACAAAATCGATACCTCACCCATCGACCCTACGGCGAGGAACCTGCTTGACCTCGGATCGCAGAACGAGACCACCTGCCCCGTGATGCCCGGCACGCCGGTGAACAAGACGGTCGCCGAAGCGGCGGGACTATTCCGTGACTATCGCGGTCGGCGTTACTGGTTCTGCTGCAAGGGATGCGGACCACGTTTCGACCGCGACCCCGACAAGTATGCCTCCGCCGCATGACCGCGACCCTCGTCGCGCACTCCTCGCCGGGCACCCGAAGTTAGTCACCACCACGCACAAGGAAAGCGTCATGACCCACGCCGACAACACCAGGCACTGCCCCTCAACAGGCACCACCCACCACGGCTACATCACCGATAAAGACAAATACCTCAAGCGGTTGAAGCGCATCGAAGGCCAAGCCCGCGGCATCAGCAGAATGATCGAAGAGGAGCGGTACTGCATCGACATCCTGACCCAAACAGACGCGCTCACCAAAGCCCTCCAAGGCGTCGCGCTGGCACTGCTTGACGACCATCTTCGCCACTGCGTCCGTGACGCCGCCGCCACCGGCGGACCGGCCGCTGACGCCAAACTCACAGAAGCCTCTGAAGCCATCGCCCGCTTGGTGCGTTCCTAACACCCACATCATCAATGCGCGTCGACTGAAACGCGAAGTCCCCTAAGGAAAGAACATGACAAACCGCGATGACCACGGCGTAGCAACATCCCACCCTGGCGGGCACGCCCACCACCAATTCCCC
The DNA here is from genome assembly GCA_023404955.1 of Actinomycetes bacterium. Lineage (GTDB taxonomy): Bacteria > Actinomycetota > Actinomycetes > Mycobacteriales > Mycobacteriaceae > Mycobacterium. Next base: position 15,921 of record JAEXZY010000038.1, on the reverse strand, counting down.
AGCGCACACCCTGACACCCACCCACACGGCGAACACCACGGCCATGACAATCACACCGGCCACACTGGCCATAGCGGCCACGGCGGTGACCACGTGGCCCAATTCCGCAAGCTCTTCTGGATCAACCTGATCATCGCCATACCGGTCGTCGCGTTCTCGACCATGTTCGCGATGCTGCTCGGTTACGACGTCCCCGACTTCCCCGGCGCACGCTGGATCGCGCCCCTGCTCGGGACAGTGATGTACGTCGTCGGTGGCCGCCCCTTCCTCACCGGTGCGCTGAACGAGGTCCGTTCCCGCAAACCAGGAATGATGCTCCTGATCGGACTGGCGATCACCGTCGCCTTTTTCGCGTCCTGGGGCGCGAGCTTGGGCCTGCTCCACCACGAGCTGGAATTCTGGTGGGAACTCGCCCTTCTCATCGTCATCATGCTGCTCGGCCACTGGGTAGAAATGCGCTCGCTGGCCCAGACCACCTCAGCGCTGGACTCACTGGCCGCACTACTTCCCGACGAAGCCGAGAAGATCGACGGCGACCGCACCGTCACCGTCTCGCCGACCGACCTGCACGTCGGCGATGTCGTTGTAGTCCGACCCGGCGGCAGCATCCCTGCCGACGGCAAGATCGTCGACGGACGCGCCGACATGGACGAGTCCATGGTGACCGGCGAATCCCGGCCCGTTACCCGCGGCGTCGGGGATCCCGTCACAGCCGGCACCGTCGCCACCGATTCCGGGCTTCGGGTCGAGATCACCGCCACCGGCGACGACACCGCCCTAGCAGGCATCCAACGCCTAGTCACCGAAGCGCAGAATTCGTCCTCGCGTGCCCAGCGCCTTGCTGACAAGGCCGCCGGCTGGCTGTTCTGGTTCGCCCTGATCACCGCCGCGATCACCGCGGCGGCATGGACAATCGTCGGCAATCCCGATGCCTCGGTGGTAAGAGCGATCACCGTGCTGGTCATCGCCTGCCCTCATGCGCTGGGCCTGGCGATACCACTGGTCGTGTCCATCGCCACCGAACGCGCCGCCAGAGGCGGCGTCTTGATCAAAGATCGGCTGGCCCTGGAAGGTATGCGCACTGTCGACGCCGTGCTGTTCGACAAGACCGGCACCCTGACGAAAGGCGAACCCACCGTCACCGCCGTCGAGGCGACCGGAGACGACGACGGCGACATCGTGCTCGCGCTCGCCGCCGCCGCCGAGACCGACAGTGAACACCCCCTGGCGCGGGCCATCGTGAAAGCCGCCGAGGATAGGGGATTAACGGTGCCGCGCGCCAGCGGCTTCTCGTCCTCTCCTGCCGTCGGTGTGACTGCGACGGTCGACGGGCACGAAATCCGAGTGGGCGGCCCCCGACTTCTCGAAGAAGTCGGCGCCCAGGAGGTCCCCGCGGCCACCGCGTGGCGCGGCGAAGGCGCCATCATTCTGCACGTCATCCGCGACGGAGAGGTGCTCGGCGGCCTGCGCTCGGCCGACGAGATCCGCCCCGAATCCCGCGAAGCCGTCGATGCGCTTCACAAGCTTGGCGTGCAAGTCGTCATGATCACCGGCGACGCCGAAGCCGTCGCCAATAGTGTCGGCCACCAGCTGGGCATCGACCGGGTGTTCGCGGGGGTGCGCCCCGAAGACAAGGCGTCGAAAGTTGCTGCCCTGCAACACGAGGGCAAGAAGGTTGCCATGGTCGGCGATGGAGTCAACGATGCCCCCGCCTTGGCGCAGGCCGATGTCGGCATCGCCATCGGTGCCGGCACTGACGTCGCCATCGCTTCCGCCGGTGTCATCCTGGCCAGTTCCGACCCCCGCTCGGTGCTGTCGGTCATCGAGCTGTCCCGCGCCAGCTACCGCAAGATGAAACAGAATCTCTGGTGGGGCGCCGGGTACAACCTCATCTCTGTGCCCCTGGCTGCTGGTGTGCTGGCACCCATCGGCATCGTGCTGCCCATGTCGGTCGGCGCCATCCTCATGTCACTGTCAACGATCGTCGTCGCGCTCAACGCGCAACTTCTGCGCCGCCTCGATTTGACGCCCGAGGCGAGCACCCGCGCCGTTCTCAACCGTTAGGGGACGGCCCACCATGTGGAGCATCCGGCGACCATGTGAAGTTCGAATCGCCGCTCCCAACCATGTGGAGCTTCGCACGAAGAAAGCAAATGCAGTCGCCGGTCGAATTCTCAATTATCCGTCGACCGCCGGTACCTTCGGATGCGCCGTAGACGGCGTGTAGCTGAGCGACAAGCCACCCAATCGGAGCCGGGGAAGCGGAGGAAGGAGCACCAGTGACCGACCTCGCCACTGTCGAAAATTCGATTCGACGACGGTCGTTCGGCACCCTGTCGACGCTCGATAGCAGCGGCAACCCCCACGCGACGGCCGTCACGTACGCAGCGGCCGGTGAAGGCACAAACCTGACGTTGTACATCACGACCCGTACTACGAACGTCAAGGTTAAAAACATTCGACGACGCCCACAGGTAGCCTTCGTCATTCCCGTGCCGCACCGCTTTCTCCCCATGATGCCGCCGGCAGCTGTGCAGTTTGCGGGGTCGGCCACAATACTGAACCACGAAAACGCCGACGCGCGAGGGGCATTCCACGCGGACTGGTTTCTCCGTCGCATTCTCGCCGCCGAGGAGCGCATCGTCTCTCAGAGTGCTGAGCTGTGCTTCATCGCAGTCCGGCCGAGGCGATGGTTATCCACCTACGGCATCGGAATGTCGGCCCTCGACATCGTGCGTCATCCGGGCGACGCCATCGGGCGGGCAGACCTGACGGGCGGAAACTAGCCGTCAGGCCGTGGATTGGCCATACAGACGTAGGTCAATGCACATGGTCGTGGTCTTGGTGGTCGTCTAGCGGCGTCGCCGCTGGAAGCGGCTCGCTGATGGGCACGGGCGTAGCCTGCTCAGGCGCGCCGCCAGAGCCAGCGCCTGGTGCAGGAGCTTCGACTGGGCGCACGGCAGGCGGGGAAGACGTCGGCTCCAAATCGTAATTGTGATGGTCGTCGACGTGTTCTGCACCGGTTCCGTGATCATCGGAGGCGGGCTCCCCAGCGGGCGCTGCAGGGGATGGTTCAGGATGGCTGTGATGGTCGTCAGTCTGCTCTGCACCAGGTCCGTGGTGATGAGCCCCTGCTTCAGCGCCGGCTGGGGCGTGGTGGCCGTGCCGTAGACCAGAGGCAGCGCCCACTGTGGACGCCAACGTGACGATCCCAATCGCGCCCAGGAGCACCATGGCACTGCCGAAGGCGGGCACCGGTTCTCCTTGAAGGCCGCGGTGCCAGACCCAGCCAGCGCCCATGACGACATAGATCTGAAGCAGCAACGCGCATAGGTCCGCGGCTTGGATCAGTTCGGCTTGACCGGCGTGGGGCCCGAGCGGCGCTCCCGCGGTTCTCGACACGGACCAAAGCGCAATAACGGCAAGGTTGACCAAGATGCCAAGAGCTAGCACCGGGGTGGTGGTACGGGTGAGTACTAGCCGCGCCCACAACAGTTGGAACAGCGCGATGGCAGCGAAAAACAGTCCCGCTGGCATCCATTCCTGCCAGTGGGCGGGAACGACGGCGAAATGGATGACAGAAGCACCTAGTGAGGCGAGCGCGGCAAGCCGAGCCGCTAACCGGCTGTCGGTCTTCTTCGCTGTCCTAGGCGCCACCGAACCAGGATGACAGCGCCACCCCCGACACTGGCTGCATGAGGCCACATCTCAATACGACCGAGATTCATTCGTCATCAACTACTGCCGTCCTACGTAGATGGCTCGATGCGACCCTTCGTCTGCGAGTCTCAACCACCGCCGTTTGGCGATAACCAACACCGGCTCCTCTTGAGACCTCGCCGATGCGGCAGTAGCGCACGTCGCTGTTCGCGTCCGGAAACGGCTCAGAGTGTCGACGGGACAGCGCGCGTCACCGTGCGGGGCGCCGGAGGACAGAGGTCACATCTCCCTCATGGCGTTGCGCTGCTTGAGCCGTTCGCGCACCACATCCTCGACACGGCCATCGGGTAGCGACAACACATAGCGCCGTATGACATCCAGCGCGAACTCCTCAATGTCGGCGTAGCTGGCGCCGGCGAGCTTGTCGGCGAGGGTGCGCGGCGCCATACCGAGGTTCCCGCCGAGCTGCATACGCAGCTGCTCGAGAAAAGCCGTGGCCTGTACGCGCGACGGGGGAGGCAGTATTAACCGCACCTGAAAGCGGCGCCATGCCGCGCGGTCGAGCAGTTCGCCATGATTGGTCGCGCAGACGGCGACCACATGGGAGGGCAAGCGATCGATCTGTAGTAGCAACGTCGAAACGACGCGCTTGATTTCGCCGGTTTCGTGCGCGTCGGAGCGCTCCTTGGCGATGGTGTCGAACTCGTCGAAAAAGAGCACGCAGCGCCGAGTCCTTGCGAACTCGAAAACGTGATCGATTCGACTCGTTGTCTCTCCAAGAAAGCTAGATACAACTCCCTCGTAACGCACGGCGTAGAACGGCACCATCAACTCCGCTGCCAACGCTTCAGCAAGCGAGGTTTTACCGTTACCAGGCGGACCTTCCAAAAGGATGCGGTTACGCGGTTCCAGGCCGTGGCTGCGGAGAAGCTCGCTACGGTGATGCTCCTCGATGATCTCGGTCACCGCCGCCGTGACGGCAGGCGCCAAATGCACCTCTGACAATCGCCGCTTAGGCACAATTTCGGTGACCAGATCAGCGACCTGGCGGGCGGTGTCATCACGGGCGAGCAGGCTGCGAGCACCGGCAGTGGTGATCAATTCGGACAGACGATCAGCCACAAGATGGTGCTGATTGTTGCGCTCCTCGGCGATGATCGCCTCCACCAGCATGCGAAAGCGGGCGACGTCGCCACGCTGCTGCGCCTCGACCAGATCAATCACCAGGTCAGACCTCGCCATGGCCCCCTCCTTGCACAATGCCGCTCGCTCGATCATTGCAGATGCGCGCACCACCGCGGGTTCAGCGCCGCACAATGTCGTGCCCTCTAGCAGCGCCAACAGCCTCCAGATAGCTGTCCGAGGATTCCTTGCCCGCTCAGCCACCGGCCCCGCGCTGGCTGGCCCACAAGCTGCCCGGAGGTGTCACTGGAGGCGCAGTGGTGTGCCGCTAGCGATCGTCGGCGCCCGGTTGCCTAGCTGACTGGTGTGGACGCGACACCCGTTCCAATCGGCGGGATGATCATCGAGTCCTAGACTGCGGCGACTGGTGCGGGGTCCGTCCGGCGTCGAAGGCGGCCACGTCCAGGGAAGGCCGGTTACTGTCAGCCCAACCGGAAACAAGTCCTTGGCCGGAGGTATCGACGTGGCAGTGCGAGGCGAGCGAATCCTGGCAGCAGCGCTGGCAGCAGCGGGAAGGCGGCGATTCCGGAACCGGATCGCCGGGCAAGCCGCCCGCTACTGGTCTGAGCCCACTGGATCGGCCTGGGAAGCGAACTCACACTGGCGCAGCGGAATCGGTGATCAAGCCTGGCTGGAGGTTGGTGTTGACCACTGGAAGATCTATGAAACCTTCGCCCGAGCCCTTAATTCGCCCAGCCCGAACACGGTGATGGAGTGGGGCGCCGGCGGCGGGGCTAATGCCGTGGCTTTCGCCCCCCATGCGCAGCGGTTCATCGCCGCCGACATCTCCCAAGAAAACCTCGACGAATGCGTCCGACAAGTCCGCGCGACGTGCACGACACCCGTCGAGACACGGCGCATCGACCTTGCCTGCCCCGAACAAGCCACCGTCGGATTGGCGGGCAGCTGCGATGTCTTCCTGTGTCTATACGTGATCGAGCTAACGACGGGCGCGAACGCGGTAAGGGCCATCCTTAAAATCGCCCGCACCGTGTTGGCCCCCGGAGGCATGGCGCTGGTCCAAATCAAGTACCACACCAGCGATCGTCGGACCCGCGGCTTCGCCGGGACAGCCTACGACCGAAACCTCGCATCGACCACCACCTTCACCATCGAAGAGTTTTGGAACTTGGCGGCCGAGTGCGGCCTCACGCCACGGCTAATCACCTTGGTGCCGGAAAACCGTCTCGACAGCCGCTACGCCTACTACGCCCTCACCAATTTAGCCGCCGTGCAACCGGCGCCGCCTGACGAGCACCTGCTCGACGTCAAGTACTCAGAGTTCGCCGCCACGTTCAACGCTGATGCCGCCGACGCAGAGAGGCGCGCGGCGCGGGGCAACTACATAAGCCGCCGTGAGGGCGAACAACCGTCGACGACTGACGGTTAATCGGCTTGCCGCTGACTGGTGGAGTAACCGACTCTCCCTGCGTAGACGGCGCGGTGGCATCGTAGGCAGTTCGGACATTCCGACCAGCCAGCCCTAGTTGCTCGCGAATGTGGCTGCGGTGGTGGACGATAGCGCGCGGCCCGTCCTACGTTTGCGTCTATGAGCGGAAGTGGGAAGTTGCGGGCGCGCAAGCGTGCGGTGGAAGCGCAGCGCAGGGCGAACGAGAAACGCGCGAGCCTTGAACGTGCCAACGTAGACGATGCCGCCTCGGTTCGTGTGCTGCTCCAGCGGCTGCGCGCCGTTGACACTTGGGAGAGTGATCGCCTCGATCAAGTGAATGAAAACGTGCGCATGGACGCAGCCCGCAAGCGTGTGAGTCACTTTGTCAACCTGCAAACGGTTACCGGGCGGATGAGGGACCGCGGTCAGACGATCGCGTCGATCGCTACTCTTGCGGAGGTCGAGGTTCGCGACCTCCAAAATGTCCTTCGCAGAGCGCGTGCTGACGAGGGCGGCGCGCAGCGTGCAACGGAGTCTCGAAACGCCGCGGCTCTAAGCGCAAACGGCGCAAGTTTGGGGAGCCATAGCGCAGTTGGCGTTGACCATCATCAACCGATCGCAGCGGACAACTACCCGACATCCGATCCGAATCGGTGCGTCCGTTGCGATGCGGTCATGCTGGATCCCGAAGTCACTTCCCGGCGGGGGCGTCCGCGTCGCTATTGCTCTGACACGTGCCGCAGAGACGCCTCGGCGGCGCGTACAGCAGCACAGCGGCACGGAGAACCGATTCGCATCGTCGAGGTTCCTCGTGCTGCCGTCCGAAGTGCATCGAGTACACAACAACACGGTGCCACCGCTCCGGTAATTCGTTCCGCATGCGACGCAGTAGAATTCGCGCTCCAGAACGCGGATGCCATGAAAATACTATTGTCGAGTGTGGCTGAGCGGGCACGGCGTAAAGAGTTGGACCGCAGCACATTTGAGGCCGCCCGAGAACTCGGCAAAGTGGTCTATCCAAATAGGAGTTAACGCGTACCCTGGCTCGGCGCTACCCCGTCAGATGCTAAGCATGTCGTGTTCCGCCTTCACTTGATGGGGCATGGCTGGCCATGCAAACAGGCGGCGGCATCAATACCAGCGTGACTGATCCTGACATATGAGAGTTTGGCTGGAATCAAACGTTCTGGACATGACGCGGCTGGCAGTGTCCTGTTTGCTTGAAAGTGCAGATCAGCCCACTGAACTGGGATTATCCGCTGAACGAATGTGTGCTCAGCTGTGGCGAAGTGTCTGTGCGAAGCGGTAGTTTATGAGTCGTGGAGCGTCTAGATCTGCAACCGGCCACCGCGTGGGGCGGAATTGCGGCAGCTGGCGTGGCCGGTTCAGACGCCGCGTCTGTTGAACCGGCCGGTCCAATCGCTAGCGGCAGGCTGTCCATCATCGACGCCGCAGCCGGCCTCGCAGACTTCACTTCTATCGCTGCCCAGCAGGGTCACGCGGCGGGGCTTCTTCTGCGGGTTGAAGCATTGAGCACTGCAGCGGCCGCAGCAGTTAATTCCCTTGTTGTCGTGGATGAACTGAACGCGACACAGCTTCGATCCGTGGCGGAGTGACTGTGAGCAAGCTGGCGTTCTACCTCGCGGTCGTTAGCACCGTCGTTGCCATCATGTCACTCGCTGTAAGTCTCAATATCTTCCCACGTGGGCAGTCTGAACACGCGATAAGGCCGTCGACCTCGTCCACGTCTGCTGCGGAGCCCTCAGAAAAGCACGACGCGGCAATTGAGGCGTGTGTTGGCCTGAGGAACTTCAAGAGCGGTGTTGGGATTGCGCGTGGCGCCTTCATCGATCGCGTCGACCGGGCCAATGACTGGGAGTCATCACAAAGCCTGGGGGTGCAGGGCTACTACTTCAGCGCGGTGGGTGCGGAGTTGAACTATATGGCCACCCGGCTAGGTCCAGGCGTACCACGAGAAATTGTTGATGCGCTCGCTGATGTCCGGCGGTCGATCGTGGCTGTGGTCGACGCAGATTTGCGCCGTGAACCCGCCTCCGTTTCCAACGACATGGTTGATCAGTACTCGAGTGCCCTGCGGGCCGCTGAAAGTGCATGCAAAGCAACGGGGGTCGGCTAATGGCCGCTTCACCACCCGCTCGTAGCTATTCACGCTTCATCGTGGCGCCTGATGTATGGCCGGTCACCCGCGAGCAATCTGAAGGACGGGCTGCTGCTCAACGTCGTCTGGCAGTGGCGACTGCGGCTGCAGTAGATGCTCACCGGGTCGCCTTGCACGGCTTGCAGGTTGTCGGTGTGGCGCAGTCAAATGGTTTCGAAGCAATGCACGCTGCCTACAGGCGTATTCAGGTTCGGGCCGACGATAAGGCGGACGCGGATAAGGCTGCCGCTGATCTGATGCAGAGTGTTGCGGGGATCCAGATGAGTGCTGAGCTGATGATTGACACGATTGATGCTGAGGCACATCAACAACTGGCACACGTGCCGAGCAGAAGTCCCACGGCTATCAACATCATTACTAGTGCTGCCGCGCGGGCGCGAGGAATCGCAGTAGGGGCCGCCGATGAGATCCGCGCTCTAACTGTGCAATTCGTCCAGGGATTTACGCCTCTGCCGGAGGGACCCCCGAACGGCGATCCGTTTAGTACGGGCGATGACGATCGGTCGACCGATAAGCGATCCGACGAATCGCCTGAGCGTCCACCCGAGGCAGCAGTGGAGACCGGTGATGCGCAGCCTCGTCTTTCGGTGCCAGACCCGTCTGATGCCGAATCCAGGTCTGGTAACACTGCGCCGCGAGTCAGCACCGGGCCTACCCCTGGTCCTTCAACGCTGTCACCGCACCCCCCGGCGCAGAGCGCCAGTCCTGCGTCCGTAGCCGCGGTTGGTGACATCGGAAGCAGTGGGGTAGGCCTCGCCGGACCAGGAAGTTCCTCATCCATAGGCTCGTTGGCCGCGTTCGGAAGTTCGGCATCGCCGCTACCGGGATCGGGCACTGGAGGAATGTCGCAGTCGGGTTTGGTACGACCGGCAGTATCTGCATCGCCGTCTCCTGCTGTCGCGCTGCAAGGGGTCATGCCTGCAAGTGGTCCTGCGCCGCTGTCATCGGTCACCGGCGCTCAGACGACTAGCTTTCCTGCTGTCGTAGCCACTGCGACGCCGGCGCAGCCGGCGGCATCTCCGAGTGGAATCTGGCATCCGTCAATAGGAGCGACCACGGGTGCCGTGCCAGCGTCTATTGCCGGGCCGCAGGTAGTGTCGAGTACTAATCCCTATCCAGCGGTTTCAGCACCCTTGCTGCCCCCGGGGCCGATGGGTCCGCCGCCTTCAGTTCCGGCCGCAGTTCCACCGTCCGCCGGTGCTGTCCCATTGATGGGCGGCGCTCACACCTCAATGGCGCCTGCCGCCGCATCGGTCGCGACGGCAGCGTTGACAACTCCCGCCGCGACGCTGCCGTCCCGGGTAGCGGCCGCGGCGGCCCGGGACTTGGAACGGCGGCGCAACGAGTCGAGCGATCTACAGACGGTTAAACGGTTGGCGTGGGAACTGTTGTACGCCACCGAATCCTGCCGAACCTTCGCACTGTGGGCCGTCGGCCTGATGTATTCAGCGGCTGGCGATCGGCATGTTGTGGTGCTGACACATCACGGTGCGGGCTACGTCCCCGCGGGGATTGTGGTCCCTAGGGGCGTGCGGATGCTCTGGTCTGACCAAGCTATTGGAGAGGGCTTTCGTAGCCGATGGATCGGAAATCTCGATCCGGCTGCGACACTGATCGCCTTCGCAGAAGTTAAGGCCGCGGAGCCGGCTGGCTGGCGCTTAGCCGCTGCAGCGACCACCTGGTCTGACGTAACAGCGCTCATGACTGCCGCGCAACGCTGGGGTACTGAATGGGCCACCTGCTCCGGCATGTCCATGCCCGCCTCAATCGGAAAACGGGACGCTATCGCCAACGCGAATACTCCGCACCGATTGGAGCGGGAGTACCCCGACCTTTTCGAGCGTGTAGCGCAACTTCGTGCCAGAGGGCTTACCCAGCGAGCCGCCAAACTGGTCACGGAAGCAATCGTTTCCGACGCGCGCCTTGCGATCGTCGCCGACGGTGGCCCCCGAATTCCGCCGAACTTCGACTCGGTATGGCCGGCTGCAGCAGACGGCAGAGTAGACGCTTCGGACCGCGCCCGTTTCGCCGAAGCGGTTCAGCAGCAATGGTTCAGCACCGGAATGGTGCAGCCGGGTTGGGAAGATGAACGCACTGACACCGTCTGTGCAGAGTACAGGGGGCAATGGCTTATTTGCCGGGCGCTTGAGGTGGTCCTGGGGTGGATAGCTGACGACAACTGTGGGGCAATGCAGGCGGACCTGCCGCTGGAAGACATGATCTACGCCGCAGCACATGCCTACCTCGACAGTCGGGGAACCGGCTGGATCACTGCAATTTTCGACGCTGCAGGCGGTTCATCCTGACAATGGATTCGCTGCCTCAGGAGGTAGATGGCGAAGCTTGGCGCGCCGAGCTCGCGCGGCAGCATACGTATCTGGCGAACGTCGTCGATCAAGCATGTGCCTGGACGCGCGAGTTCCACGTTCAAACTGGGGTTGAGCTGTGCGGCAACTACACCTCACTAAAGAGTTATCCCCTGCTGGACTACGCGAACAGGCTGAGACAGCTCAGCTCAGCACTAAAAAGAGTGTGCGCAATTGCTTCGCTACAGCCTCCGCCGCCGACCTGGGACCGCACGACCCTGCATGCGCCCCCGGCTATAGCGGTGCCCGGGCGAGACCCAGATTGGCGACGGGCCGATTACTCGGAAGGCGGTCGGTACCTGCTGATGCTTCAGCCCACTTCGCCACACGGATACCCGGCTACCGCTCGTGAACAGTGGAGCGCTGCCCTTCGCCTTGCGAGCCCAAGCGTCATCGAACGCGAAATCGGTGTGCCGCAACTAGTTGCGTACGGTTGGATGGCTCGATCGGAGTTCGACAAAGCATATCGGGTGGTGCACAGAGCGTTTCTCGACAGTGCGGCCGCCACGTTTGGTCGTGCGTGGGCTACCGGATCTTCCGAGGATGGAACTCGTTCAATGACCGTGCTGGTGAGTTGGATGAAGGCACTGACCGATCATGGGTGCTCCTTGGGTGATTGTGATTCCGTGCTTCGCGACATCGAGGTCGTAGACCCGCAAGCTGTCGCGGATTGCAGAGCAGTCAAGGAAGTTTGGAGCCCTCCCACGCCCTGACCTGCTCCGCCAGCTGATACAAGGCCGAATGCGAGAGTGGCGCCTGCGGCAGTCTTTGGCCTCACGGTGCTTCACTGCTCTCGGGCATGTAACCGGTGAACTCATACTCTTGGACCAATCGTGAAGATCATTGCAATGCAGGACCTCCTAGAGAACTTCGACGAAGTGCTCTTGAGCGTCGAACGGGGGGATTCATTCGAAATCCGGGCGGAGGATGGTCACGCCATCGCCCTGCTGCTGCCGATTCAGGATGAGCTCTAGGACCCAGCCGACCCACCGAGGCGAGCTGCCACACGTCGACGCTTCGCCGGTATTGACGCATCATCAGACCGGATAAAACGGTATGCGATCAACTATCTGGGCACCTGATTCCCTGCACCACAGCGCACGGTCACGACGCTGCCGCCGTGCGACCCTCGCCAGCCTTCGCGTCGGCATTCAAAACTTTCTGCTGACTCCGGTCGAAGTTCGCGTTCTCGCTGATTTGCGTAAGCGAGAGACGCGAGGGTTGCGAGGCTCGCTGAGCCACAACATCTTTGTACGGCGGATAGATTGTCCACAGCAGTACGTTCCTGCGGTTGCGCGCGCCATCATCTTCGATCACCCATCCGAGGTTGCGTAGAGCGGGTGCGTGCCTACGCAGCAGCCCAGAAACGTCGCGACCGTTCTTCGGCCAGTCCCTCGGTCGTTGCCAGTCGTCGTTGACCGGTGTGAGTAGCATCAGCAAATCAGTGCCGGATTGACCAACAGCAGGTTCTAATGTCCGCGAGCGAAGCTGTTCGATAAACGGGTCGACGGACAAACTGTCCTCAGACAACTGATTGGCGCGCGACATGTACCGGCGTACGCCATTAGTCGACAAGATCTCGTCCACGGCCGCCAGCGTGCGACAGAAGTCCGCCATCCTGGGCGAGTCCTCAACTTTGATGGTCTCCAACCGATGGTGAACGGAGGCAGCCAAGTCAAGTAGTCCGCCAAAAATACCTGGTAGAGCTGTTTCCCACCGCTGTCGCATCTCGGCCTCTGACTGTCGCATTCTGGGGTCGATGCGTCGCAGCTCGACTATCGCTAGCCGCTCTGCCAGATCGGGTCGGATGGCGCCGACGTCGATTCCGTTAATAATCACGCATCGACGAAACTTGATGACAGCCAGATCGGCATCGGTGTATAGAGACCGTTTCACCATGGCGTCGCCTGTCGCAGCGCGGCATAACGAGTCCGACAGCCACGGCGGGATGGCCGACAGGTTGTCCAGAGCAACGACCCACGATCCAGACGCGGCAACCGCCCATGAGTCCGCGTCCCGCGGCGCCTGACGAAAGGGGGCGGGCGAAGGATCGATGAGTTCGACCAAGCTCCGTGTCGATGTCGTTTTAGCGCTACCTTGCTCGCCAAACAGGGCTAGTACCGGATGCGGGACGTCGCACTGAACCAAAGCAGCTACTAGGAACGCGAGAAGAACTGGGCGGTCCTCAACGGCGACATTGACGAACTCCCAGAGCTTCGTCACATCCCCGCGGGAGCTTGGTGCCGGCATCGCCCCCGTCAGCTTCGTATTTCGGAGGAACCGCACCGGCGCAGTGGGAGCCATCGACCACCTTCCGTCGCAGACTTTGATTACTTGACCGTTTGGATCTCCGGTGTCGATGTAGATCGTCCCGTGGTGGTCGGCAACGCGTAGGTTCAACTTGTCGGGTGCCTGCGTGGCCGCCAGACCTTCCAAAATCAGTGTGGCGTCGGTAAGTGCTTGGCCCCCGGCGACCGCACCGGTCTCGGTGAAGTAGCGAGCGGCGAGATCTGCCCGTAGGCCAGCCCTCCCACCACGCAGGAGTATCGCGAGGTGGGGTCGACTGCGTTCGGCGCCAAATGGTTCGCCGTCCTTGGAGACTCCGAGAACATAGCGTTCCCGGGCCATATCGACTAAGCGTGCCGCGACTGACTTCTTGTCCCCCTCCCCCCTGCCGCTCAAGGGGTTTCCTGCCCGTGGTGCTGTCGCTTATGGGCATGCTGCGCTAGTCTCATGAGGAACTTCCGTGTGGCGTGATCGGGTGGTTCGAACGAAGGCCTCGGCTAGTCCCCGAGGTCTTTTTCGTGCGCAGGCACTAAGCGGCGTCGCCGCCTCCGCGGCGGGTTGCGCTCTCTCGCTCCGATATCCAGCGCAATACCTCGGCCCTCCGATAAACGACTCGGCGTCCCAAGGTGAAACTCGCCGGCCCAATATTCGAATGCCGCCAGTACCTCAGCGTTCCCATCGGAACTCCAGTGATGTCCGAAACTTCCTTCGCTCCTAGCAGATCCATCAAATTCCTCCTCAGCTATGGTCGGTTCGCCTGAGCCAACAGTGACTGGTTACTTGACGGTCTGTCCACGACCACAGCCACATTCGCTTGAAGAAGAGTTTTTCAACGTCTCGGGGGTCGTGACGTCTTCGGCGGGCTCATAGTCCGGCCTCCAGACAACGAAGCGGATGGGGGGAGCGGAGTACTGCGGTACTTTCAGCGTATGACGACTCGAAACGAGCGAGCGGGAATTGACGACCGCTGGCACAAACGAGTCAAGGCGCCGGACGGCGCGATGCGCACTGAGCGGTCTGCGGTATATGGCAAGGTGTCGCGATGGCGTGTCAGGTGGGTTGACGCCAGTGGAGCCGAGCGCACCAAGAGTTTCCAGCGTAAGCCGGATGCGCAGGCCTACCTAAATGGGCTGACCGCCGATGTGCAGCGCGGCGAGTATGTCGATCCGCGGAAGAGTGCGGAGACTTTCGGATCGGTGGCCGAGCAGTGGTTCGCCACCAAACAGCACCGCAAGCCGAAAACCGTTGCCGGATATCGCTCGTTGCTCGACACTGTGGTGCTGCCGAAGTGGGAAAGTGTTCAGCTGAAAAGGATTGACTATGAATCATATTCAACGTGGCTAGGGGCGCTGTCAGTCGACGGCGGGCAACGCGGAACCGGCCTGTCGGCAAGTCGGATCACCCAAGCTCATCAGCTGGTAGGCGCTGTCCTGAAGTACGCCCAACGGACTGGCAAGGTGGCGAAGAACGTCGCGTTCGAGATCAAGCGGGACGAAGATCTTCCCGAGCAAGGCGAGCGTGAGCGGCGCTATCTGACCCATGCCGAGCTCCTAATGCTGGCGAAGGCTGCTGATCGGTTCGAGACGCTGACGCTGGTCCTGGGGTACTGCGGGCTGCGGTTCGGCGAAGCCGTTGCGTTGAGACGCAGGCATGTGGGGGATCGGGTGCTGACGGTGCGCTCGTCGGCAACCGCGGTCACTGGTAAGGGCATCGTGGAGTCGACGACCAAGACGAAGCGGGATCGCCACGTGCCCGTGCCCGAACCTGTCTGGAAGAAACTCAAGGCTGAGTTGCCTGCCGATCCGAACGCGCTGGTGTTTCCTAGTCGGAAGGGCGGGTTCCTGCCACTCGGTGAGTACCGCTGGGCATTCGACAACGCGTGTGAAGACGTCGGCATCGAAGGGCTGGTACCTCACGGCCTCAGGCACACCACGGCGTCACTGGCGATCAGTGCAGGCGCTAACGTCAAGGTCGTGCAGAGACTCCTGGGGCATGCAACGGCGGCCATGACGCTCGACCGTTATGGGCACCTACTCAACGACGATTTGAGCGGTGTGGCAGACGCGCTGGGTAAGGCTATAGACAGCACTGCGGTATCACTGCGGTATTCAGGACGTCAGAGGAAGGCTGATACGGCCTAAAGTACGCTCTGAGCTGCAAAGCCCCCATAGCCCAATTGGCAGAGGCAGCGGACTTAAAATCCGCCAAGTGTCGGTTCGAGTCCGACTGGGGGCACCGAGAAAGTGCTGGTAGAGGGCATTTCGGTGTCGAACACCTGGGCGACTGCCCACGATTTCCGTCGCCGCGTCAGCGTCGCGTCAGCCGTCGGCTGACGGACGTTTCGCAACGATGGCGGCCGGCCAGCGGCTAGCTATAGAGGATCGTGGAGTACGCACCTGATCGAACGACTTCTGGCCTCACGATTGCTCCAGTCTCGGAGGTGTAGACAAATTGGGCGTAGTGCAGGACGCGGGGCTCAAGTTCTGTCATCGGCGGTGCTGACCGTCGTCGTGTGAAGCCGGGACCGGTTTGGAGGTAGTACGACCCTCTGCGGCCCTCGAACCGTCCGACTAGTTCGCGCACGGTCTCAGCATCCTCGGCAAGATTGGGATACAACAGCTCGTCTAGCTGTTTCTGCAGCGGGGATAGCAGTGGCTGTACCGTTTTGATCATTTCCAGCACGTTGGGATGAGAGTCCAGCTCTTCCAACTCTTTTCTCTTCAGCCAAGGTTTAGCCTCGATCCACCGATGTATCGGCTGGTCGCAGGGTGTCGGAATGAGGAAAGTGCCCTTTGAACTGGGAAGATTGGTGTTCTCTACGCACTAATCAGTCCAGGTCAGAAAGGCACTTCCGGTGA